>DASQMC010000033.1:0-24569 GCA_035645695.1 Pyrinomonadaceae bacterium | reverse complement strand
TAGGCGTTGTTTCGCTTCTCGCGCGGGGCGTGCGCGCCGTCGCCCGCCTCGTCGAGAAAGAGATACTTGCGCCATTCGGGCCGCGCCTCCGCGTAGTGGCACAAGACCACGCGCTCCAACCGCACGCGTAGCGCGCTCTGCGTCGTCAGGAGCGGCATGCGCGCCTCTTCGGGCGTGCGGTTGCCTTTGCGGTTGTTGCAGGCGAGGCAGGCCGTCACGATGTTGAGAGGCGAGTTGTCGCCGCCGCGCGAACGCGGGTAGATGTGGTCGAGCGTCAGGGTCGCGGGCAGTTTGCGCTCGCCGCAATACTGGCAGCGATACTTGTCGCGGATGTAAATGCGCAGGCGCTTCATGCCCGATGCTTCGCGGCGGCGACGCACGTTGATGTAAGTCTTGCGGCGCACAACCGAAGGCACGGGATATTCGTCGCGCGGCGTGCGCAGCACGCGGTCGCCGTCCCACTCCTCGACCGTCACGCTGTTGTTGAAAAGCATCACCATCGCGCGCGCCACGCCGACCGTGCCGAGCGGTTCGTAGGTCTGGTTGAGTAAAAGAACTCTGCCGTTGATCGTCATCCGAATCATCACCTCCTTTCTCTCCGAAATGGCCGCGCCGGCAATGTGGCGGGGCGCGGCTGTTTAAAGGTTCAAGCACCCGGCGGGAATCGAACCCGCGTGTGGACAGTTTTGCAGACTGCCGCCTTCCCACTTGGCTATGGGTGCGTGATGAATATTGGAGCATCGTGCGGGAATCGAACCCGCGTCTCGGCGTTGGCAACGCCGCGTCCTCGGCCGTCTGGACTAACGATGCGATAAATGGTCGGGGCGGACAGAATTGAACTGTCACCACAAGTTCCCAGGACTCGGATGCAATCGTTACACCACACCCCGTCGAAGCGCGTACAAATGGATTGCCACGCTCCGTTTGCGAAAGTCGATGCGCCGCCGGGGTCTCGAACCCCGTCTCCGTCGCTTAAGAGGCGACTGCTGCACCCGTATAGCTCGCGGCGCGCGTGAATAGAGCGGAACCGGAGGGACTCGAACCCTCATCGGCTTGCTTGACAAGCAAGCGCCTCACCTCTCGGCCACGGTTCCATGAAGATCTTGCGGCGCGCGAACGTTTGAGCCAGCGCTCTCCTGATTGAAATTCGGGCGGCTTGAAGCTTGACTCGCCGCACGTGCCTCGCGGAAGGTTCTGGGTCGGCCGGCGAGAATCGAACTCGTCGTCTTCGCGTTCACAGCGCGACGCTCTGCCTTTGAGCTACAGCCGACACGTAAACTGATAGGGATGGCGGGACTCGAACCCGCACAGGCTTGATTGAAAATCAAGTTGCTTAATCCATTTGCATACATCCCCGTAGGAAATCTTGGTGCGCGTGGAAAGAGTCGAACTTTCACCCGTGCAGTTTTTGAAACTGCCGCCTCTGCCGGTTGGGCTACACGCGCAATGAGTCGAATGCGGAAGGTGGGAATCGAACCCACACCCCGTAGGATCAGTTTTTAAGACTGACGCGTCTGCCCATTACGCCACTCCCGCTCGAACGTTGTAATGCCGACGAAGAGATTCGAACTCTTACTGACTAGTTCCTAAGACTAGCGCCTCTTCCGTTGGGCTACGTCGGCTTAAAGAAAGCTCCGGGGGAAGGGGTCGAACCCTCATCTCCTGATCCAAAGTCAGGCGTCGCTGCCAGTTAGACGACCCCGGAATATATCGAAAGAACCCGGCGCGATTTGAACGCGCGACCTCAAGTTCCGCAAACTTGCGCTCTCATTCCGCTGAGCTACGGGTTCGGAAGTAACGATGAAATAGGAACGATGAACGATGAACTGAAAACAAGAGCAGTTATCTTTCATTCCGCGTTCAACGTTCCTACTTCATCGTTACATCTCTGGCGGAGGCGGCAGGAGTTGAACCTGCAAGGGACGCTTCTGCCCGACTGTTTAGCAAACAGTTCCGGCTACCAGTTTCGGCACGCCTCCATGAGTTAAGGAAAGTTGACGGAGAGTAGAGGACTCGAACCTCTATGAGCATTCAACTCGCCGGTTTTCAAGACCGATGTCAGACCGTTTTGGCGTACTCTCCAGAAATGTTGGCAGGAGCATTCGGACTTGAACCGAAAACGACAGTTTTGGAGACTGTCATGTTGCCATTAACACCATGCTCCCTTGTTTTAAATCGCGATGCGTGCGGTAGGACTCGCACCTACGTAGTCCGAAGACGCCTGATTTACAGTCAGGTGCTTTTGCTGCTCGGCCACGCACGCTCGAAAAAATTGTGATAATGAAAAAAAACGAGGGCGGAGAGTGTGGCGTGTGTTCCGCTAAACACACTGCGGCGCACACTTCTCCCCTGAACGGCACGACCTGCGGCCACACTCTGACGAGCGGCCATCAGCCCATGCCATCCGAATGAAGGCGACGCTCGCCGCCCTCGTCCGTGCAAAAATCAATTCGGTTATCAAACAACAAAAAGAGCGAGCCTTTGGTTTCGACAGGGAAACCGGCCCGCTCCTTCAATTCTCTTAAAGCTGTTTTCGAGATTTTGGGAGCGGGAGGCCGCTCCCGCTTTTTAACTTAGTGTGACCCGACGATCGGAATTCCAGAGATTAATGCCGGAATTCGCGCCCCTTTGCACGAGTTTGACGCCGGGCAGATAGGCCGTTAACGAACCCGGACACAAGACCGTCGCGAAGCCCGAGGCTTTGCTAAACATGTCGGCGCACTTACGCCCGGAAGCCCCACTGGCTCTGGCGGTTATGCTGTTCGTTTGTGTCAGGTTCATCGACATTGAAATTCTCATTCTTCCACGCGCGCCCGATTTCGCTTGTGTGGCGCGCCGGACATATATAAACCCGACAGGAGATATTGTCAACACCTTTTTTGTCGGAATCTCTCGAACGCCTAATACGTGGCGAGCCGGTATGCGACGCGCCATAGCGTCATCGAGCGGGAAAGTGTCTGCGTGCGGTCTTCTCGACAAGACAAAAGGCTTTTGTTACAGTCGCGCGAGCCTTGAGAGCGCGCACGCTTCCCCGGACATGCGCTACTCGTCCAGCTTTGATTACCTGCTCGTAGTGATCCCGGAGTAAATCATCTTGGAAGCTAAAGATAAGATCAATTCGGAGCCGTCCGAACATTTCGCGGCGGCCGCGCCGCAACTGTGCGTGGAATGTTTGGAGACGGCGGGGGATGGCGTTACGGGTCGTCGCGGCGAGATGCTGTGCCTCGTGTGCGCGAAGAATTACTATGTCGCCTGCGCGGTCTGCCACGGCCTGATCCCGCAGGATGAAGCGCTCACGCGCCGCGATGCCGTTTACTGCGCCGACTGTGACGCGCGTGGAGCATCGCAGGCTTCGGCGGCCGACGCGCCTGCCGACACGGAGATCGATGCGCTCATTTCGGAATACATCGGGCTGCACGCGGAGGAGAAGCGCATCAAGGATCGGCTGGACGAGATCAAGGAACGGCTCAAGGCCGCGGCCGCTGCGCGCGAGCGCGTGGCCGGGGCTGTAACTTTAAGCGGGGAAGAAGGAGCGGTGAAATGCAGTTTCAAGACGAGTTTGAAATGCATCCCTGAGAAAGTGAGCGCGCTCGAAGCGCAACTCGACCCTGATGCGTTCTCCACCCTCTTTGAACGTAAAGTGAGTTACAGCCCGGTCAAAGGTCAACTCGAAAAGTTTCTGTCAGGCGACGAAGGGACGGACGCAAACTTGCGCGAACAGATTATCGCCGCCGTCGAGCGGACGGAGACGCCGACGCTCACGGTGGTTCGCCCTAAGAAATAGGCTCGTCTCCGGCCACGACGACGGGCAGGTACACGCCCTGCACAGTTTTCCTCAAAAGCAATTATCGCCGAAAGATAAGTCCGCTTACTGCTCCCTCGCATGTCCGACACACACGACGACGCCGAAAACATTTTCACCGAGCGCACTCTCGGCGCGCACAGGCTCGCGCAGTACGTCTCGCGCAACCGTTGTGAACGATACCTGCGGCTCGCGCTCTTTCCGTCGGAGGCAAAGACTTTGGCGGCGCGTTACCGCGTCGGTTTTGAAAATCTCTCGCCGCTGCTCTCCGAGTCGGGACAGCAATTTGAACGCGAACAGGTGTTGGAATTGGGGACGCGCGTCGAGGTTCGTAATTTGCAGAACACTTCGGGCGAGGCGTTCGTCTCCGCTTTGAAATCGCAGGACGCCGGGCGGCGCACTTTCTACTATCAGGCGCGGCTCGAAGGGCGCATCGGCGGGTGCAGTTGCGAAGGCTATCCCGATCTGGTCGAGATCAACCGGCACGGCGGCGACGGAAGCGACACGGTCGATGTAACCGTCATCGACATCAAGGCGAGCCGACGCGAGACGGTGGGCTTTCGCCTCCAGGTCGCTTTTTACGCGCGGCTGCTCGGCGACGCGTTGCGACAGGCCGGACTCAAGCCCGCCACGTTCAACGGCGCGATTGCCGCGCGCGGGTCGCAGCTTGCGCCCGACCGGATCGAACGGTTCGACCTCTCTCTTTATCTGGACGAGATCGAGCAGCTTGTCGCTGCCGCCGATTCCGATGTCGCGCGCGCATCGGCGCGCGGTTTCACCGACGCCGCTTATCATCTCGGCGCGCACTGCGACGGCTGCCCTTACAACGCGCTGTGCTTCATCGACACGGCCGAGCGCGAAGACCTCTCGCTCGTTCCGACGCTTACGGCGACGGAAAAAAGCGCGCTTCACAGCGTCGGCGTGTCGAAGACGCGCGAGCTTGCGCGCCTGTTGGATTATGGCAGGGGCGCGATGTTGCCCGCGCCCGGCAGGGAGCGCGACGTTGAGCGGATCGGCGCGCGCTGGCCGCTCGGCAGCCGTTTGCCGGTGCTCGTGCAGCGCGCGCGCGCCGCTTTGCGAAGACTCGACCGCAGCGTCGAAGCGAAGCGTTACATGCTCGGCGCGGATTGGGGATCGCTGCCGGACGCGGGGCAGTATCCGAATCTCATTCGAGTTTTCGTAGACGCCGAGCGCGACCATCTGGAAGACAAAGTTTACCTGCTGGCGGGCGTCGTGGCGGGGCCTGCCGGTTCAATCGAAATTGTCGAGAACACACAGACGAAGCCCGACGAGACGAGCGAGCGCGCGCTGCTCGTCGCGTGGGTCGCGCGGCTGCTCCCGGCGATTGCGCGCGTGGCCGATTCAAACAGCGCCCCCGTCCACATCTATCTCTACGACCGGCGCGGCCAGCGTTCTCTGCTCGACGCGCTCGCGCGCCACTTCGCCGCCCTGTGCGCGATTCCGGCCTTTTACGATTTGCTGACCTCCACGCCCGCCCTGACGCAGGGCATGATCTCTTTCCTCGCCGAAGAAGTCGGCGAGCGTCTGAACCTCGGCGCGATCTGCGGAAATCTTTACGAAGTGGCGCGCGAGATGGGCTACGAGTGGCGCGACGGCGAGCGCGAGTTTCTCAAAACTTTCCGCGCGCGCATATTCGATAACACGCGCGTATTCGGGCGCGACGCACGGACGGGCGAGTTTGTCGCCGCGACGCCGCCGGAGGGGGACGACAGGGGCGCGTGGGTCGAATCGGCCGCGCGCTTCGGCACGGAGATTCCGCTCGAATACGTGTACGCCGCGTGGGGGCTGCTCAAGGAGTCGCCGGAGATGCAGGCGCAGGAGCGCACGCAGATTCGAGGCTTCGTAGGCACGACGATTGAAGACGTTCGCGCGCTCGCCGTCGAACGGTGCCGCGCGCTGCAATTCATCGAGGAGAGCTTCGCATACAAGAACCGGCAGGTGGAGAAGGAACCGCTTTCGCTCGAACAACTCGACCGGACTGAGATCGACGTGGACGCCGTTCCGCTCCGACGCGCGCTCGAAGATTTCCTCTACCTCGAACACCACGCGAAGATGCAGGAGTTATTGTTGCATCTCTCGCTCCCGCCCGAACAACGCGCGGCGGGCGGGCGCACCCTCGTCGTCCGTTGCGCGTCTTACGAGCGGACGGAGCGCGGCGAAGATCGTGCGGAGTTCGATTTCTCCAAAACGGACGGCGAGACGCTGACGATAACAGACATGGCCGCGCTGCGTTTTCGCGAAGGCGACTGGGTGGTCTTGAATCCGCTGGTCGACGAGGCGGGCAAATTCCTGCCCGCGCGCAAACTCGTGCGCGGCCGTCTCGCGGTGGTCGAAGAATTGGACGAGGCGCGCGTTCGCCTGCGTCTGCTCTCGATGAATTTCAAGAACTCGGATTTTCGCTATCCTCACTGGTCGTTCAAACCCGAGGCGGGCGCAATCTGCACGATTGACGCGATGGCCGACGATCTCAACGCGGACAAGTTTCTAGACGCCTGCCGGCACGCCGCGTCGAATCATCTCTATCACTGGTTGACGAACGCAGAGGAAGGGAAGCGCGGGCGCGGCATCCGGCCGAAGCGTCTGCGCGATGCGACGGAGATCACCGCGCTCGCTTCTCGCGCGCAAGCCCCGCACGGGTTGACCGGGGCGCAGGGGCGTGTGGTCGGGGGTTACATGCAGGAGCGCGTCCTCGTTTTGCAGGGGCCGCCGGGAACGGGCAAGAGCCACACGCTCGGCTTCGCCGTGCTGGCGCGCGCGCTGGCGCTTGCGACACCGGCGCGGCCGTTTCGCGTCGCGGTCGCGGCCAAGACGCACGCGGCGAGTTCGATTGCGCTCGCGAGCATCGCGAGCCGCGCGCGTCAACTGTTGCGCGCGGGCGCGGGCGATGCGCGACTCGCACAACTTGAGCGGTTGCGCGTGGCGAAGATTTGCAACGACGCGGGCGAGGAGTTGGCCGTGGGAGTTGAGCCGCTGTTCGCGGATGGCGGAGAGGAATCGCGCGCGGGCGAGCAGTGGGCGATGTTGCTCGCGGAGCCGCTGCTCGTGGTCGGCGGCACGCCGGGCGGGATTTACAATCTCGTCAAGAAGGGCGCGTCGAAGGGTAAGGCGATTGACTGGACGCAGGAGTTGTTCGATCTCGTCATCGTGGACGAGGCTTCGCAAATGGGCATCGCCGAGGCGCTGACGGCCTCGGCCTTCCTGCGCGGCGACGGCCAGTTCATAGCCATCGGCGACCACCGACAGATGCCGCCCATCCTCGCGCACGCGTGGGACAGGGAGAGCCGCCGCGATCTCAAACACGCCCAACCGCATCTCTCCATTTTCGAGACGTTGCGCGCGCACGGTTTCGCGAGCGAAGCCCTCGATCAATCGTTTCGCATCCCGGCGGAGATCGCGGGCTTCCTGCAAAGACACATCTACGCGGAAGACGGCATCAACTTTCGTTCGGACAACCGCGAGCGCATGGCTTCCGACGATGCGCTCAAGGGCTGGCTCGGCGCGGCCTTCGCCCCGGAACATTCCCTCGTCGTCATCGAACACGACGAGCGGGGTTCGCAACAGTCGAACGAGTTCGAGGCCGCGCTGGTTGAATCTCTGGCGGGGGTGGCATGCGAGAAATTGGGATGCGGCGGCGAGGGCGGCATCGGCGTCGTCGTGCCGCATCGCGCGCAGAAGGCTCTCCTGCGCGCGCGCCTCCCGCACATGGCGCACTCGATAGACACGGTGGAACGCTTTCAGGGCGGCGAGCGGGAGTTGATCATCCTGTCGGCCACCGTCTCCGACCGTGAGTTCGCGCGCGCGGAGAGCGGCTTCCTGCTCGAACCTCGCCGCCTGACGGTCGCCATCTCGCGCCCGAAGCGGAAATTGATCGTCATCGCTTCGCGCGCAGTCTTCGACCTCATACCGGCCGAACTCGACGAATACGAGCGCGGCGCACTGTGGAAGTACCTGCGACATGAGTGCGGGCAGACGACTCTCTGGGAGGGCGACATCAGGGGACATCGCGTGCGCGTGCGAACGCTCTGCGAGTGACGATCCGTTGTCGATTTGTAAGGCCGACGAGAAAGCCCCGCCTGTTCGCAGCGCGGGGCTTTCGGCTTCTTGCGTCGAAGTTATGAAAGTTGGTTACTGCTTGACGAAGACGCGCTTTGTTTTCTGGCTACCCTGTTCGCCGCTGAAGGCCATTTCGATGGTCAGCGTTTTGCCGTCGGCGGCGAGCGTCCATTTGCGCGTGGCCGATATTTCGTCCGAGCCTTGCGGCCCTTCGAGCGTGGCCGCTTCGCTCACTTCCAAACCCATCCCATCCGCCGCCCACTTAGTCGTGCGCTTGCCCTTTCCGGTCACGCCGGGCTGCGGCGGGAGGGGTGGGGTAAACTCAACCTCTTTGCCGTCGGCGATGAAAGCGTCTTTCACGACGCGCTCGCCCTGCGGCGATTTAACCGTGGTCTCCACCTCGATCTTGTCGCCTGCCTGCGTGATGTTCAGCGAGAACTCGACGCCGGGGGCGACGCCGTCGCTCTTCGTTTTATCCATCACCCACTTGCCGCTGAAGTCTGCCTTCGCCGCCGCGCCCGCGACGATCAGGCTCATAGCGACGAACGCGACGGCGGCGCTGCCGGCTGCTATCTTGCGTTTCATGTAAAAGTCTCCTTTACGCGTGGTCGAATCTAAAATTGCCGTGACCCGATGCGGTAATACGCGAGACATCGGAAATCGTTTCGCATGCCAATAACAAAATTTCGCGCGCCCGGCCTGATAAAGGAAAATGCGGGCTATCCGCGCGGAGGGGCTTGCGAGCATGTGCTCCCGCCGACATTCATTTTGAATGAACGCCGTGCGGGGAGCGTGATCCGAGTTGCGATGCACGGTCGGGACGAGCGGCTCTGATGAATTGGTCTCTGGGGTTTCTGTCTTTCAAATGACGAGCGCGCATCCCGGTCAGTTGCAACTGACCGGGATGCGCGCATTAGCGTGCGATTTACTGCTGGCCTGTAGCCGGAGCAGCGGCGGTGGCCGGTGCGGTCGCCGTCTCGCCGCCGAGAAGGACGAGCCTTCCGCCCAACTGGACGCCTGCCAACATGAGGTTGTTTTCCTTGTCCCTGTCGGTCACAAAGGTGACGGGGTAAGTGGGCTTGCGTTCTTCCATGCGTCCCGTGGTCTTGGCGACGATCTTCTTATTGTTGTCGCGGAACGTCAACTCGTTGGTCTTCTCGTCAAAGGTCACGACGTAAGTGCCCTTCTTGACGAGCGTGTCGCCGACTTTAATGTCCTTACTGAAGGTTACGTGCCGCGACTTCCCGCCGGCGAGCGCGACGGAGCCGAGCAGGATACAGAGTACGAGGGAAATTGCGATGCGGTGCAAACTCTTTTTCATCTTATCAACCTTTCTTTTTGGGCATCCGGGGAAGGATGTTTTCTTCTCTCATCAACAGGAGGAACGGTATAAGTTCCGCTAGCATGAACGCTCGGGCGCGCGAAAGGTTTGAAGAATGTGACAGGGCGCGAATGGGCGGGGTGAGTAGCGTGATGGATGGGATAAAACTAAAAATGCGCGGCCGACGGGCGCGCGTCTAAAGAATATCTCGACGGAGTAAGCGCCGTGCGCAGGCGACGCGACGGAAGCCCGCGCACAGTAAGGAGCAGGAGCGAGACGAGGAACGCCGAAATTAATCTGCCGCTCGTAAGTTTCAACTCACCCGTGAGAAAGTGTAAGCCGCCGGGCGCAGCATAAGCGCCCACCCGGCATTCAACAATCCGCCCTCGCCCTTCGTTATGTTCGGACTCGTTCGGAGACGCGTTGATTCTTTCAGCTTTCCCGGGGTTCGTAATAGCTAACCAAAAAAGCGGCGACGGCGATGAACAGGCAGAGCGGCGAAAATAAAATTGTATCCCAACGCGCGAAGCCGGTGCCGGAAACGCTTTTGAAGAAACCGACATACCGGAAGTCGCCGATTGTCCGAAGCAAAAACAACAGTGCGATTACCCACGTTCCCAGATGGAAAATCCAGCCGGGTACAAGATCGCCCAAAATTTTGACCCGCCCGAGCACGACGAGCATGGCCGCGAAAAGCGCCGCCGCTACTAAAATCGTCCCGACAGGCGAGGGGCGCAAAAGGCGTCTACCGTTGGCGGCAGTCGGGATGGCCGCGCCGCTTCCGAATCTGCCACCGGCCGCCCAGTACAAATGAAGAAAACTCAGGAGCGCGAAAATTACCGCCAGCACGATTCCCAACATGCGAACCATAAATGTATCTCCCCGGCGCGGACGGATAAAGAACATGACGCGTGCGGGTGTGAGTGCGGGTATAAACAAAATGGGCACTTTGTCGGTGCCCATAAAGTTTTTGTGGTTATTGATACACCCGGTAGGGCTCGAACCTACGACCTTTTGATTCGAAGTCAAACGCTCTATCCAACTGAGCTACGGGTGCGAGTCGTTCGCCGACCGGGCGGGAGGATAACATATGCACGGGCGTTTCGATTAATGCGACGAAGCGGGAGCGGCGTCCTTGAGTAATCCGGCCTGAAATTCACGGCGGATGAAACGGACGAGGCCGCCGATTTGTTCGGGCGTGAGCCGTTTTTCAAAGGCGGGCATGCCGTCACCGCCCCCGGCGATCTGGCGGGCGTACCGGGCGTCGGTGTTGTTAAGCCCGCGGCCTGATTTGAAACTGGGGACTTTGAGCGTTGCGCCGTCGCCCAAGTCAACCGCGCCGCCTTCGCCGGTTTCCTTGTGGCAACGGACGCAGGCGGCGTTATAAGTGGCACGCGCGGCGGCGAGTTCGTCGGCGGGCGCGGAAGGCGCGGCGGTCGCCGTCGTCGCGGTCGAGCCGGCGTCGTTCGTGTTGCCGAGTTGGAGTGTGGAGTTGGTGCTGGTGCAGGCGACGGCGAGAGCCGCCAGGGTCGAGAGGATCAACGCGAGTTTGAGATGCTTCATTGTAGGGAGTCTCTCCAAAAAGGGGGACGGGATAAACGCGGCGAGTATAACCGAGCGGCGCGGGCGTTTGAAAGATCGGAGAGACGTGCTGATTGACACCGCTGCGCCCGCGTCGCCCGGAGGGAGGGGCGAGCGGCGCGCGGGTGCGAAAGGTGGCGACTTAGCGCGGGACAGGACGGTTGCGAAGAGTCACTTCGCCGTCGTCGCGTTCTGATAGTATTCGACGAGAGCCTGAAAGTTCTTCTTATCGCCCGGCGTCAAATTGATGAACTCGACTCCAAGCCCGACCTTGTCCATGTGGTAACGAACTTCGCCGCGAATAATTCGCTCGCCTTCGTTGGAGAGGAAGAAACTGATGTAGACAAGTGTCAGCGGCGTCGCGGCTACTCTGGTCTGGATGAAGCAGCCGCCGATGCTGAAACTCGTGATGCGGTCGTGGTTGAGGCATTCCGGCGTCAGCCCCCAGTTAAGCGGGATCGACGCTTTGACGCGTGGGTGTCTGCGTTTTTCAATCATATGATGAGGTGCCGGCTTGTGAGGCGCGTACAGCTTTAGGAGCAAGCCGCCAAGACTTTGAACGATCTCTTTCACGAAATTATTACGCGGCGAAAATTGTTTATCGAACATGCCCGCGCGATGCCCGGTTCGGCGAAACAAACAGGGCAGCGACAGTGCGGGCGCAAAGCGTTCGCCGCCATTTGCAATCTCCCACGCTTCGCAGCACAATAGTCGTGTGCCGCTCCGACAGTCCGAAATTTATAATCTTCCCGACACGCCCGACGAGCGACGTTCCGGCGCAATTATTTTAAGGATGAAAGCCCAATGAGTTCCGACAACGTGCAGCCGCCCACGGCCCCCCCGCGCTCCTCCCTGCGCCTTGCCGACCGCGACGAGCGGATTGAACAGGCCAAACCGAATCTGCCGCGCCAGTTCGTCAACTTCACTTTTTACCGCGTGCGCCCCGAATGGCGTCTGCTCGAAGAGGCCGAACGCGAACGCGGGAAGCGTGAGTTTATCGAAGCGGTCGAAGAGTTTCGCGGCGACCTGTTGATTCACGCCTACTCGATTGCGGGCTTGCGCTCGAACGCCGACCTGATGATCTGGCGCATCGGTTACTCGCTCGACCCGATTCAGGAGATGACGGCGCGCATTAACCGCACCGGCCTCGGACGCTACGTCGAGGCGACGCAATCCTTTCTCTCGATGACGAAGCGTTCGATGTACATCGACAAGGACAACCCCGAACACGTCGAAGACAGGTTGCACATCGTGCCCGGCCAGTCGAATTATTTGTTCGTCTATCCGTTCGTTAAAACGCGCGATTGGTATGCGCGTTCGGCCGAAGAGCGACAGGAGATGATGGACGAGCACATCCGCATCGGCTCGAAGTATCGCTCCGTCAAACTGCACACGACCTATTCGTTCGGTCTGGATGATCAGGAGTTCGTCGTCGCCTTCGAGACCGACGTACCGGCCGACTTCCTGGACCTCGTGCAGGAGCTTCGCGAGACGAAGGCCAGCAGTTTCACCCTGCGAGACACGCCGATGTACACGTGCCGCCAGCGCACGCTCGCCGAATGCCTCGAAGCGCTCGGTTGAACGGGACGCTGAAACGAGATAACCGCCCCTGTCGAAGGGAAGAAATTACCGGAAGCCTCATGAAGAGCGCGCGGCGAAGTTGCAGACGGCCGTAGAGTCGTCCGGCAGTCGCCGCGTTTTTGTGTCCATGCGTTTTCGCTTAAAGGTCTCTACACTGTCGCGGCTTGCAATCGCGTGCTTGTGCCTCTCCTGCGCGGCGGTCTTTGCCCAGAAGGGCGCAAAGACCGCCGCGCGCACATCGTCGCCGGAGTATCTCTGGTACGAGGCGGAGAACATGAGCGGCTTCTCGCTGGATGCATTGAACATGCCGATCTCGAATCCTTCGTGGGCGATGCCGCCGCGCGCGAAGTCGCCGGGATGGGGAATGAACGGCCCCGGCGTGTCGGCGGAATGGTCGCAGGGCGGCGAAAGCGAATGGAACTCGGCGGCGGCGAGCGCCGACGAGACGCGCGCAGTGATTTATCAGGACGTGGAGATTCCGCGCGCCGGGCAATACAGGATTTGGGTGCGCTACGCCGATTGGCTTGGCCGGACGGAACATTTCACACTGCGCATCACGCAAGGCTCGCGCGAAGTCTTTCGCCGCGAGTTCGGCGCAAGGGAGCGACTCGCTCCGCACGACGAGACGGGGATGTACTGGGGTTGGGCGTTCGCGTGGGACGCGGGCGCGGCGGGCGCAATCTCGAAAGGAACGGCGCGAGTCTCGCTTGAGATCGAACGCGCCGCCGACGCGCGCCGCCATGTGGACTGTTTTTTGCTCACGAGCGATCTCGACTACGTCCCCGAAGGCCGCGCCAAACCGGACTTCGCGGCATCGCGCGTGTTCAGAGAATTCTCCGCGCGCCGTTCGCGGCCGTACCCTCTCCTGGAAGCGGATACGACGGGGCGAACGCCCGCCGCGTGGCAACGTCAGGCCATCGCCGGTCGTGATTTCGTGATGCCGTGGAACATCGCGCCGGAGTTCTGGCAACTCCTCGACAAACCGCCCGCCGAACGCCCGCTGTACCCGTTCAACGCCGAACCGCTCGCAGAGTTCGTAGGTAAGTACAAGGGCGCGCGCGACGTGCCGATCTTCTCGTCGCCGCTCGTCGTGCCGGTTATAACGCTCGACCAACTGACGACCTACGTGCAGGAGGGCAGCCCCTTCCTGCGTTACCTGCGCGAGACGCGCACGCCTTTCGCCGTCGTCATCAACTACAGCCGGGCGACGATGACCGCGGAGCAGGGGCAGGCCGCGTGGAAACTTCTCGACGGCGAACTGCGCGATCAATTCATCGGCTGGATTTCCGGCGAGAGCATCGGCTACGTGTGGAACGCAGCCGATGTCGGCGCATTGAAACTCACGCCCGCCATGCCGCGCCGCGAACTGCTCGAAGCCTACCGCGTCTTTTACACTCGCGCGCTCGAACGGAAATGGAGCGCCCTGTTTCACACACGCACCGGCGCGATGTGGGACAAACTCATCCCCGCGCAATCGGCTTCCAGCACCGCCTACGCTCACGCGCTCGCGCGCTGGGGCGTGCGCGCGCTCGGCATTGAGATCGCGGCCGTGCAGCCGTCGGCCGCGATGCGCATCGCCTTCACGCGCGGCGCGGCCAGACAGTACGGCGCGGCGTTCCTCTATTACCACGCGGCGAACTTCGGCGACACCGCCACAGCCTTCACCGAACGACAAAACTTCGCGGGGCCGCGCCACTTCTTTCACACACGCTACGGCGCGACGATGGGGCCGTCGCTCTCCTGGTATCGCAAAACTTATTACCTCTATTACATGGCGGGCGCGTCGGCCATCCATCTCGAACAGGGCTTCGACCAGTTTTTCAAACCCGCGCCCGGCGAGCATCCCTTTCAACTCAACCCGCTCGGCCGCATCACGAATGAATTCGTAAACTTCGCCGGGCGACACAAAGAGCGCGGCACGCCCTACACGCCCGTCGCCTTCCTGCTCGACCCGGCGCACGGTTGGGACATGACCGACTACTCGCAGAGGGCTTTCGGTGTTTCGCCGCCCGGCCGCCACGACAGGGCTTTGCGCGAGCTCTTCGGCGCGGCCTATTATCCCGCGCCCGTGACGGAGGGCGAACCGGCGACGGCCGACCGCCAGTTTTTCGTCAACGGCATCTTCGGCGACATCTTCGACGTGCTCGTCGCATCCGACGAGGGGCGCGCGAGCGTTGATTCTTACCGGATCGTCGTCGCGGGCGGCCGACTTGACTGGACGCCCGCATGGGTTGAGCAACTCAAAAGTTACGTGCGCCGCGGCGGCATCCTAGTGCTCAACTCCGCGCAGGCCAAAGGGCTGCCCGAAGACTTTCTCGGCGTGCGCCCGCTGGCCGCCACCGCCGAGGCGGACGACGCGCACTGTCTTTTGCCGGGCGAAAGGGCGGGCGCGAATTTGCGCGGCGGCGTCTACGCTTACGAACGCATCGAACGGCGCGGCGCGTCGGTGTTGATGCGGACTCCGGCGGGCGATCCCCTCGTCACCTCGTTCGATTTCGGGCGCGGCCGGGTCATCTATTGCGCCGTGCCCGACCTGCTCGGCCTCGACGAGCGACTGACGCCCACGGCCGCCCACCTCTTCGCGCATCTCTTTGCCGAAGCGACCCCCGTGAGCGTCACGGGTGACGTGCAACGACTCTTCAATCGCACGGAGCGCGGCTGGCTCGTCACGCTCATCAACAATCGCGGCGTCTATAAGCCACAGCAAGGTATGGCGCAGGTTGACCGCAACGCCGTCGTCGAAGTTACGCTCTCCCTTCCGCGCGGCCAAACGATCAGGCAGGCGCGCGAGCGGACGCTCGATGCGCCGCTTGAGATCGGGCGTGCAGCCAAAGAGAGCACCGTAAAGATCAGCGTCCCCCCCGGCGACGTAAAGATCGTGGAACTCATCGCACAGCCTTAGATTCGACGCGCCGGATGGAACGCGTCGCGCGCAGTGCGATTGCATTTCAGCTTTTCTCTGTGCCCCCTGCGGTGTCCTCTGTGTCCCTGTCATGAATGCCGGATAATCAAGCATTCACCACCGCGGTCACAGAGGACACCGCAGGGGGCACAGAGTGCAAATCAATTTAGAACAACACCGGCGCGAGGGGCGATTGCATTTCTTCGGACAGTTCTTTTAGGATAGCGCGTCTTACGAATCCGCAACGTTTCGACAGATCGAGCATGAGGGTCGCACGCAAATATTTCATCAGCGGTGAAGTGCAGGGGGTCGGCTATCGTTTCTTCGCGCAGCGCGTGGCGGCGCGGCATCAGGTGGTCGGCTACGTGCGCAACCTCGCGGACGGGCGCGTGGAAGTTTTGGCCGAAGGGCTGCCGGAGAGCGTCGAGGGCTTCAAAGACGATCTCGCCGCAGGCCCTCAATCCGGTCGCGTCGAACAGGTCGAAGAACTCAGTCTCGAACCGACGGGCTTATACGTCGCCTTCCGCATCGAAAGGTAACAAAGCATTCAGCCGTACAGACGGTCAGCAAAAATCAACCCGCTGGTGGCTGATAGCGGGCAGCTAAAGGCTTAATCATGGACAATCTCAAACAACTGATTCGTGAAGTGCCGGATTTTCCGAAACCCGGCATCAATTTCTATGACATCACGACGCTCCTCAAGCAAGCGGAAGGCTTGCGCCTGACCGTTGACGCGCTCTCGTCGGAGTTCGCGGGCGAGAAAGTTGATGTCGTGCTCGGCATCGAGGCGCGCGGCTTCATCTTCGCGCCCGCGCTGGCCTATCACCTGAACGCGGGCTTCGTGCCCGTGCGCAAGCCGTCGAAGCTGCCCGCCGAGACGGCGAAGATTTCTTACGCGCTCGAATACGGCGAGGACACGCTGGAGATTCACCGCGACGCTGTCGGCGCGGGAGACCGCGTCATCATCGCCGATGATCTGCTCGCCACGGGCGGCACGGCGCGGGCGGCCGTCGATCTGGTCGAGAGTCTGGGAGGCGTGGTGGCAGGTCTCGTCTTCGTGGTCGAACTCGAATTCCTACCGGGACGGGAAAAACTGGCGGGCTACGACGTGCGCTCGCTCATCAAGTATCAATCCTGAACTTGCAGGGGTTTTTGACCTATGGGTAGAAATGAATGAGCCTGGTAGGACTTGAACCTACAGCCTACGCCTTAGGAGGGCGTCGCTCTATCCCTTGAGCTACAGGCCCGAATGCGGATGATTATGGCAAACACCGAAGAACTATGGCAAGTTAGCGAGTTCGTGGAGGATTGTGATGAGTCGGGAGCACTACATGACGGGGCTCACTCTCTTCAAAGGTAATTCCGCCGAAGCAGTCGTCCTCGCCGCATACATTCAGGCCGGGTTTCTGGTGAGCTTGCCCTTCGGCGGCGGCGCAGCATACGACCTCGTCGTGGATACAGGAACCGGGTTGATCAGAGTTCAGGTTAAAACCGGAAAACTCGAATCGGGATGCATTGTCTATAACGCACGCAGGCACCGTGGCAGCAAATACAACACTTTCAGGCGTTATCGAGCGGATGAGCTTGACGCCTTCGCCGTATGGTGTCCGGGCAATCAGCAGCTCTATGTCGTGCCCGTCGAACATTCGCTAACTATTGAAGGTAGGTTGCGCCTCCTGGAAACTCAAAATTTTCAGGAAAAGAAAGTCAGATGGGCGAGAGATTATTGCTGGGATAAGCACATTGATTCTTTAAGAGCGGCATCATCGGCTGCTAACAAGTTAACCACTGGCAACCCGCTAACTTGAGGGGTAGTCCATTGCGACGGGAGCACCGGCCTTCTTCTCGCCTTATCCGCAAACTATAACGTTTCAACAAGGGTTTCATTCTTTGTTGACGCCGCCCGCGCCGATGTGCGAGACGGCGGAGGCGGAGAGGAAGCCGAGCAGCGAGCCGAGCACGATGTTGAAGGACTGTTGGCCGAGCGCCTCCTTCTTCTTGTGCTCGGCGGCCTCATCTTTGAGCACATCTAAGATGAAGGCTTTTGAGGCTTCGTCCGTGATGGAGACGGCGTAGGCGTCCGTGGAACGATTCAGCGCAGGGTTAACGTCGCGGTTGAAGAAGGCGATGTAGCCCGTGCCGACGAACAGCGCGAGATAAACGGCGAGGATCGCCCACCACAACTTGCTGCGCGTGCTGAGTGTCATCTCCGGCACTTTGGCTTCCGTGATCGCGTTAACGGGTTCGGGTTGCGGCGAATTCTCTTCGGGCATCAGCGTACTCCTTACGGCTCGATTTCGTGTCTGTCTGAAACGGGAATAAAAGAAACGTGAGGCCGGTGAATCCGACCGAATGGTAGCCTATCAACCGTCGATGTCAATAATTTTCTTCGGTGCCACAAGGGGCGGGACGCCTGAATGGGCAGGAGCGGCGGGCTAAAGATGCGAGAGGCAGCAATCAAAGCGGCGTGGGAAGAGAACGGCTTCGTGGTGATTCCGCGTTTGTTCGACGCGCCGCGCATCCGGGAGTTGCAGGTGATTTGCGATGATGTTCTGGCGCAGTGGATCGAAGAATCCCCCGCCTCGCACGACGCTGCTAATAGCACCAACATGGCTTTCTTAACCGAGCCGCGTTACTTCATAAAACATCCCGAACGGCTGCGCCTCATGCTCGAAACCATCACGGATGAGAAGATTTTCAAAGCGCTCGCGGAAATTATAGACGGCGAACCGCTCTTTCATAACACGCAATACTTCTTCAATCCGGCCACGGCGACGCGCGCCGGAGACTGGCATCGCGATCAGCAGTTTGATGCGCCCGACGAGGAAACCGAGCGGGCGCGTATGTTGACCCATACGGGCGTCCACGTCCACATCGCCTTCTTGCCGGATGACAATCTGGAATTCGTGCCGGGAACGCACGCGCGCTGGGACACGCCGGTTGAGCTTGAGATTCGCAGGGGCTTTGACGGGCGCAGTAAAAATTCCGACGCGATGCCCGGCGCGCGGCGGCTCGCGCTCCGACCGGGCGACGCTGCTTTCTTCAGCGCATGGGGAATTCATCGCGGCCGCTACGACGCGCGCACGCCGCGCCGCACCTTCGATATCATTTACGCGAGCGAGAATCCCTGTGACTGGTACACGCCGCCACCCACCTGTTTCCTCCAACCCGGTCTGCTCGACCGCTTCGACGAACGCTCGCGTCGCTTCTTTCAAAGGTTCATAGAAGCCTACCGGCACAGGTGGGCGCGCGGCGAAGGACTCAATCCATAGCGCGCGTTATCTAAGGCGCAATGAGGATACGGCACCTCGCCCGCCATGAGATGTCTGGGCAAGACTGAAGGGGTGGCGAAACTTGCCGTCAGTGTTTTTCGTGTTTGAAGTGGGCGATGGTCGCGCCCCAGCCGCCGGATTGCGGCGGCGCGTCCGCCCAGTCGCGTATGTAGGGCGTGCGCGCGAGGATGTTTTGGACGAGACGACGCTGCACGCCTCGCCCCTTGCCGTGAATGATGCGCACGCTGCGAAATCCGGCGCGGCGCGCTTCCTCCAGATATTCCACCACGACGCGCTCAACGTCGCGCGGCGCAATCGTGTGGAGGTCGAAAACGTCTGTTATCTCAAGGCGAACGGGTTCGGGAAAAAAGTCGAAGTCGTCGCCATCTTCGCCGTCGCCGTCGTCGCCATCATCTATGTCTACGACAGGCGGGGCGTGCGCGGGCGAAGTCTCGTATTGATCAATCTCGGATGCGCGCGGGGCGGAGCGCGTAGCAAACCACCTGCGACCGAGCCATCGGAAAAAAGAGAGACGCATTCGTTAGAGATCATTAAATGCTTGCCGCAAGCGTCGCTCGCGGCAATAATGCCGCCCTTCAAGAAGTTGAATAGCTCGCCGAACTTACCACGATGAAACGCGGGCGTGAAAGCAGCCTGCCTGTTTTCCGCCTAGTAAATCGCGCCGCGCGACAACTTGAACGCCACGGTCAGGGCGGCGAAAGCGCCTTCGGTCGCCTGCCTTGACACGTGCGTGCGTGCGCCTTAAACTCGCGCACTTCCAAGTCATAAAAGTTTCGGCGAGCCATTAAAATTTCGTGTGGACGTTTTGCGCGCCGACCGGCGCGGGGGTTTAAATCTCTCGCGGCAAAAATATGCCTCAAGGTTGAAAGGATGAAAAGCGATGGGTAAGCGAAACAAGATCACGGTGGTTGGCGCGGGCAACGTCGGCGCGACCGCCGCGCACTGGCTGGCGAGCAAGGAACTGGGCGACGTGGTGCTCGTGGACATCATCGAGGGCATGCCGCAGGGCAAGTCGCTCGATTTGGCGCAGGCCGCCCCGATAGAGGGTTTCGACGCGCGCATGGTCGGCTCGACGAACGACTACGCGCTGACGAAGGACTCGGACGTGGTGATCATCACCTCGGGCCTGGCGCGCAAGCCGGGCATGAGCCGCGACGACCTGTTGAAAACGAACGCGGGGATCGTTTCATCGGTCGTGGACGAGGTGGTCAAATATTCCCCCGACTCGATCCTGATTATCGTCTCCAACCCGCTCGACGCGATGTGTCAGGTGGCGTTGCGCCGTTCGGGGTTCCCGAAGCACCGCGTGATCGGCATGGCGGGCGTGCTCGATTCGGCGCGCATGCGTTGCTTCCTCGCGGAGGCGTTGGACGTGTCGGTCGAGAACGTGACGGCCTTCGTGCTTGGCGGCCACGGCGACACGATGGTTCCGCTGCCGCGCTATTCGACCTGCGCCGGAATCCCCATCACCGAGTTGTTGTCGCCGGAACAGGTTGAGTCAATCGTCAAACGCACGGCGGGCGGCGGCGCGGAGATCGTCGGCCTGCTTAAAACCGGCTCGGCCTATTACGCGCCGTCGGCGGCGAGCGTCGAGATGACGGAAGCGATCTTGAAGGACAAGAAGAAGATTCTTCCCTGCGCGGCTTATCTCGAAGGCGAGTATGGCATCAACGGCCTCTACGTCGGCGTGCCCTGTAAACTCGGCGCGCGCGGCATCGAACAGATCGTCGAGATCAACCTGACGGCCGAAGAACGCATCGCCCTGCAAAAGAGCGCGGCGTCGGTACAGGAACTCGTCGATGTGCTCGGCCTTTAAGACCACGCATTAGAAGACCGGTTTTCGGGTTCCGCAAGGGACGATTGAATATAGTCCGGCACTTCAAGCGCCGGGTCGCGCGCGTGGTTAAAGAATGAGTCCCGTAGGGACAGATTGAGTGTTGGATTCAATCGTCCCTACGGGACTCTTATTATTCTCCCCCGTCGTTCCCAGCAATAAATTGCTGGACTATTATCAACCGTCCCTCGCGGAACCCGAGAACGGGCTATCACTTTTGCGAACTCCGGCTCGCTTGGCAAGCGCTTTTACAGAACTCCGGCTCAAAAGGAGAACCGCTTTGCGCCCAATTCACACCTGCCTCCGTCTGGCGTGCTGCTTATTGTTCTTCTCCCAACTCTTTTGCGCACTGCGCGCGCCCGCGCAGGTCAAAGACGCCTACGTGCCCGCGTTCCCCTTGCGCAAAAGCGGCCTCGAACTCGAACGAGCGGCGCAGACGGGCGCATTCTATGCAGTGACGGGACGGCGCGGCGCGGCCTTCGGATATGAGCACCGCGCGCTCGAAGCGTGGGTCTACCCGTTGAAGATTCTCGACGACTTCGCCTTATCGTTTCAGATAGAAGGGTATCCTTTGGAGTTTACGGGCGCGGACACGCTCGCACACGTCAACGTCCGCCCTGAGGCCACGACCTTCACCTACTCGCACGCCGCGTTCACCGTGCGACAGATCATCTTCGCTCCCGTTGACGAGCCGGGCATCGTCATGCTGATCGGCGTGGAGAGCGCGCTGCCCCTGACCGTCAACGTCCGGTTCCGACCCCGACTGCGCCTGTCATGGCCGGCCGGGTTGATGACCGGCAGCCTCAGTTGGGACGAGAAGACGCGCGTCTATTACATCACGGAGGAAACGCGGCGATTCGCGGGCGTCGTCGGTTCGCCCGCCGCGCGCGACGTGTCCGTCATGCCCTATCAGGAGGAACCGCGCGACGTGCCCGCGCGTTTCCGCGTCGAACTTCCGGCGGGCGAGATGCGCGGGAAGTTCATCCCCGTCATCATCGCGGGCAGCGTCGAGGGGCGCGAGAGCGCGAAAGCCGTCTACGACCGCCTGCTCGCTTCCGTCCCCGCGCTCTACGAGCGGAACGTCGCGCATTACGAAAGACTCAACGAAGAGACGCTCGCCATCTCGACGCCGAACAGGGAACTGGACGAAGCGTTCGCATGGGCGAAGGTCGGCGTGGATAAAGGCGTCGTGACTAATCCGCTGCTCGGCACTGGACTCGTCGCGGGCTATCGCACGTCGGGCGAGTCGGAGCGTCCGGGCTTCGCCTGGTTCTTCGGCCGCGACGCGCTCTGGACGGCGCTCGCCCTCGACGCCTACGGCGACTACCAGACCACTCGCGGCGCGCTGGAATTCCTCAAAAAGTTTCAGCGCGCCGACGGCAAAATCCCGCACGAGATTTCACAGAGCGCGTCGCTCATTCGCTGGTTCACCGATTACGATTATCCGTGGGCGAGCGCGGACGCGACGCCGCTCTACGTCATCGCCCACGCCGATCTCTATCGCGCCACTGGCGATCTCAAATTCCTGCAAGCCAACTGGGACTCGATACTCAGTGCCTATCGCTTCGCCGAAGCGACCGACACGGACGCGAACGGCCTCGTCGAAAACACGAAATTCGGCCACGGTTGGGTGGAAGGCGGCGCGCTCTACCCGGCGCACGAGGAGATTTACATGCAGGGGTTATGGATTGCCGCCTCGCGCGATCTGGCCGAGATGGCCGCGGCGTTGAAGGCGCGGGAAGTGGCCGCCCGCGCCCGCGCCAATGCCGAACGCACGCGCGCGGCCACGGAGCAAATTTACTGGCTGCCGGCGCGCGGCTTCTACGCCTTCGCCACGAAGCGCCCCGCCGCCGAAGCGCCCGAAGCCGACCCCGGCCCCAATCGCGCCGCGCGGCAGGCGCGTCTCAACGCGCTCAAAGATGCGACCATCTATGCGGAAGACACAGTGCTGCCCGCCGTGCCGCTCTGGTTCAAAACCCTGTCGGACGAACGCGCGCAGACTCAGATCGATCACCTCGGCGCGGGCGCGATAGCGACCGACTGGGGTGCACGCCTCCTTTCCGACGAGAGCCAACTCTACGACCCGCTCTCATATCACAACGGTTCCGTGTGGCCGCTCTTCACGGGTTGGGCGAGCATGGGCGCGTACCTCTACGGCCGCCCGCACGTCGGCTTTCAGGCGTTGATGGCGAACGCGCTCCTGACGCGTCAGGGCGCGGAAGGGTACGTCACCGAGTTACTGTCCGGCGAGTTTAACGCGCCCTTCGGTCGTTCGTCGCATCATCAGGTGTGGTCGGAGGCGATGGTGATTACACCGGCCGTGCGCGGCCTGCTCGGGCTTGAAACGACGAACGCCGGACGCGTGTTGCGCTTCGCACCCCAGCTTCCCGCCGACTGGAACAAAATCGCCGTGCGAAACGTCCGGCTCGGCAATGCGCGTTACTCGCTCACATACGAGCGAGCGACGGGGCGCATCCGGGTCGCGGTCAAGCGACAGACGGCGATTGGTGCCGCGAACGCGAAATCCGCGAGCGATGCTTCCGGCGCGTATACAATCAGCGTCGCGCCCGCGCTGCCGACGGACGCGCGCGTGCGCGGCGTGACGCTCAGAGGGCGACCCGCCGCCTACGCCAACACGCGCGCGGGCGACGTGCAGCGCCCCGAAGTCTCTTTCGTCGCCGACATGCAGGACGCGGAGATCGTGTTCGATTATGACGAAGGGACGGACGTTTATGTCGAACCGCGCGCGCCGTCGAGAGGTGAGACGAGCGAGGGCTTGCGCATCCTGCGCGCACGCGCCGACGCGGGTACGCTGCGCCTCCTGCTGGAAGGTCGCGGCGGACGCGCTTACACACTCGTCGTTCGCACGCCGCACAAACTCGGAAGCGCGCCCGGCGTTGTGATTAAAGAAGGCGGCGGCGGGCGCGGCGACGCACAGTTGATCGTTGGGTTCAACGCGACGGGGCAAAAATATGTGAGGCGCGAGATAAGCATTCCGCTTCTGGCGGCGGAGAGGTGAAACGCTCGAAAGCCCCTGACGGGGCTGACAGGCATTTAATTCTTACGTCTGGCGCACGAGTTCCTTAGATCGAATCCACGGTTCTTGCAGCGTGCTAAAAGTGAAAGGCGGCGGGAGTGTCATTCTCCCGCCGCCTTTTTAACCGTCCGGTTATCGTCTGCGTCCGGTCTGAGCTTGCCGTCGTGCGGCCGGTATCGCGGGGGGCTGCCCGTCGGCCCCCAGTAGAATTTCTTCACCATGAGCAGCAGCCCGACGAGCGAGACGGCCGTGAGCAGCAAAACCAGTAGAACGTAATAGAACACGCCTGAAACTCCCTGGCGCATCAAAGGGCGCGCTATCAAAAGGCTTCGCGCTATCTCTTCAGCCAGCCGAACAGCCCGTGCAGGATCGTCTCGCGGTTCTCCTCGTAGATGGCTTTGGTGAGCGGGATCGACATGGGACAGACGCGCACGCAGTTCTGCGCGTTGCCGCAGTTGGTGATGCCGTCGTCGCCCATGATGCCTTCGAGCCGCTCGTCGCGCGTCATCTTGCCAGAAGGGTGCATGTTCTGGTAACGCACCTGCGCGATGGCCTGCGGCCCGATGTACTGGTCTTCGTCATATTGCGGGCAGGCTTCGAGGCAGCAGCCACACGTCATGCAGCGCGAGTAGGCGTAACGCTCGGCCACTTCGTCCTGCGTCATCTTCGGGCCGGGGCCGAGGTCGTGCGTGCCGTCGATCTCGATCCACGCCTTGACCTGCTTCAAGTGCTCGAACATGCGCGAACGGTCGACGGCGAGGTCGCGGACGTTCGGAAATTTCGTCATCGGCTCAAGCGTGATCGGTTGCTCCAACTGATCCACGAGCGCGGAGCACGACTGGCGCACTTTGCCGTTGATGATCATCGTGCAGATGCCGCAGACCTGTTCCAGACAATTCATGTCCCAGACGACGGGCGTGGTTTTCGTACCGTCCTTCGTCACGGGATTCTTCTGGATGTCCATCAGGCACGAGATGATGTTGAGGTTGGGTCGATAAGGGACGCGAAACTCTTCCCAACGCTGCGGGGCGTCGGGGTGGTCGCGCCGCTTGATGCGTATTTCGACGAACTTCTTCGCCTCCTGCTGCTCCGGCGCGGGCGTGTAGGATTTGTCGGGCGTCGCCGCCCCCTGTGTGCTGTTGGT
>DASQMC010000032.1:0-16855 GCA_035645695.1 Pyrinomonadaceae bacterium | reverse complement strand
TACCAACTCGACATCATGATCGGGCAGGGCACGGCCGCGCGCTCGATCAAACTGGACTTGCCGAAGTTCACTTTAGTCGGGGCGACGACGCGCGCCGGTCTCATCACCGCTCCCTTGCGCGGTCGCTTCGGCATCGTCTTCAATCTGGACTTCTACAAGCACGACGAGTTAGAGCACATCGTGCGCCGCTCGGCCGACATACTCGGCACGCGGATCGACGAGGGCGGCGCGAAAGAGATCGCGCGCCGGGCGCGCGGCACACCGCGCATCGCCAACCGCCTGCTGCGCCGCGTGCGCGACTTCGCCGAGGTGGACTACGAAGGAAACATCACGCAGGAGGTCGCACACGACGCGCTCAATCGCATGGAGGTGGACACTTACGGGCTGGACGAAGTTGACCGCAAGCTGCTGCTCACGATCATCGAAAAGTTCAGCGGCGGCCCCGTCGGTCTCGGCACGATTTCCGCTTCGCTCCACGAGGAGAAAGATTCCATAGAGGAGATCATCGAGCCGTATCTGATTCAGATCGGCTTTCTCAACCGCACCCCGCGCGGGCGCATGGCGACGCGCCTCGCCTACGAGCATTTCGGGTTGAGCCGGATGCCGGATAACCCTGGGTTGTTCGGGGTATAAGCCTCGCGTTCGAGTTATGTTGAAGTGGATTCGCTCATTCACCCGCCAGCATTTCGGCGTGCGTAACGCCGCGCCGTGGCTCAACATCTTCGGCCACTCGTTTCATCAATTCCACGAAAACGATCTGTTCACGCCCGCCGCCGCCATGAGCTACTTCGGGCTGCTCACGCTATTCCCGATGCTCCTCGTGCTGCTCGCGCTGAGCAACTACTTCGACGTGGGCAGCGAGATGCTGACGCGCGCCGTCGAAGCCTACCCCGGCTCGCGCGATTTCCTGCGCACGACCGTTCGCTCTCTGGAGAACGTCGGCACGAGCGTCATCATCACCTGCATCATCGTCACGCTCTGGGCGGGCTCCTGGGTCTTCAGCGTGATGGAACGCGCTATCAACCGCCTGTGGGGCACGAGGCCGCGCGCGTTTCTGCACGGGCGCGGCCTGACGCTCGGCATGATGGGCGGCGTCGGCGTGTTGCTCATCGTCTCTATTATCATCACCTACCTGCTCGTCGCGCTCAAAGAACTGGCCGAACGTCTTCCCCTGCGCGTGCTGCAACGCGTGACGATCCTCGCTCTGGTCGGCAACGCTTTCTGGCAAGTCGTCTTCGCGCTCGTCAGCATCGCCGTGACGGTGGCGCTCTTCACGCTCGTCTATCGCTTCATGCCGAGCGGGCGCGTCGAGTTGCGCGATTCCGTCCCCGGCGCGGTCGTCGCGGGGCTGCTGTGGGAGGTGGCGAAGTTCATCTTCGCGTCGAGTTTGCACTACTTTCACTACGATCAGATTTACGGCTCGGTCGGGGCCGTCGTCGCCGTGCTCACCTGGAGCTACGTGTCGAGTTTGATCCTGCTGTTCGGCGCGCAACTTTCTGTCGTCTTTCATCAGGAGCATTCGGCGGCGCACGATGCGCCGGAGGAGACAAATTCCGGCGATAAGATGGAAGCGCCCGCCCTGCCGATGTCTTAAGTTAAGGTGAAAGGGAAAGGGGTAAAGGGTAAGGGAAAAAGAAAAAGCGCGGGGGCGGCATCGGTTTCTTTGCTGCCCCTCCTTTCCCCTTTACCTCTTCCCCTTTCCCCCTGATTTTTGTCATGTTGATCTCGGATTTTGACTACGAACTCCCCGAAGAGTTGATCGCGCAAGAGCCGCTCGCCGAGCGCGATGCCTCGCGGATGCTCGTGCTGGATCGCGCGCGGGGGGCGTGGCGCGACGGTTCTTTCGCCGGGTTGCCCGCGGAGTTGCGCGAGGGCGATCATCTGGTCGTCAACAACACGCGCGTTTTCCCGGCGCGTCTTGTCGGGCGGCGCGAACCCTCCGGCGGTCAGGTCGAACTATTTCTCATCGAGCCGCGCGGCGAGCGCCTGTGGGAGGCGCTCGCACGCCCCGCGCGCCGACTCCCGCGCGGTCAACAAATATCTTTCGGCAACGGGCGGCTGCGCGCCGAGATCCTAGATGCGGGCGACGAGGGACGCCGCACCGTCAGGTTCGACTGCGCGGGCGACTTCGATGCGCTGCTCGAAGAATTCGGCCGCGTGCCTCTGCCGCCTTACATCAAGCGCGCAGACAAGCCCGAAGCGCCGGATGCCCGGCTGGCTGGGGAAGACCGCGAGCGCTACCAGACGATCTATGCCGAACATCGCGGAGCAATCGCCGCTCCGACCGCCGGGCTCCACTTCACGCCGCGCACGATGGAAAGCCTGAGCGCGCGCGGCGTTTCCGTCACGGAGATCACTCTGCACGTCGGCTACGGCACGTTTGCGCCCGTGCGCGCGAGCGACTTGAGCGCGCACGCCGTCGCCGCCGAGCGCTACGAGATCACGCCGCAGGCCGCCGCCTCGCTCGACGAAGCGCGGGCGCGCGGGCAGCGCATCGTCGCCGTCGGCACGACCACCGTGCGCGCTCTGGAATCGGCCGCCGACGAACGCACCCTGCGCGTCACGCCCGGCGCGCGCTCGACCGCGCTCACCATCACGCCCGGCTACAAGTTCAAAGTCGTGAATGCGCTCGTCACCAACTTTCACCTCCCGCGCTCGTCCCTGCTCGTCCTCATCGCTTCGTTCGCCGGGCGCGAACTCACGCTCGCGGCCTACCGCCACGCCGTCGCCGCCCGCTATCGTTTCTACAGCTACGGCGATTGCATGCTCATTTTTTAAGTGACAAGTGACAAGTGACAAGTGACAAGATAAAATCACCCTTGACGGGCGAGCGGTGCTAACCCGTCACCTGTCACTCGTCACCTGTCACTATTCTTATGGCTGTGCTGAAAAAAATTCGCTCGCGTCTGTTTTCGACGCCGGAAGAAGTGGCCTCAAACGGCGACGAGGGGAGCCGCGCCGTGGCCGCTCCCGCCGACGCGCGGGAAGAAACTCTCGCCCTCCCCGTGGAGCGTTACGACATTCGCCCGCTCACCATCTCTCAACTCGACGAGTGCTGGCGACTCGACCAACGCTGCTTTGTGGACGGCGAAGCCTATAGCCGCGACACCTTCGAGTATCTGCTGACCTCGCAAGAATCGGTCGCCTTTCGCGCCGTCACGCCCGACGGCCTCATGGTCGGCTTCATCGTCGGGCTGGTCGAACCGCTCAACACAGGCCACATCACCACGCTCGGCGTCGCCCCCGAACATCGCCGCCGACGCATCGCCGAACGCATGCTCATCCGCGTCGAAGAGAGTTTCCAACGTCGCCGCGTGCGCACCGTCCGCCTCGAAGTCCGCTCCGTCAACAGCGGCGCGCAGAACCTCTACCGCAACCTCGGCTACACCGTCACCCAACGCCTCCCGCGCTACTACTCCAACGGCGGCGACGGCCTGCTGATGGTCAAATCAATCGAATAAAAATCGCTTTGAAGTTGGCGCATAAAGCAAGAGGCGACGGAGTGTAAATTCTCCGTCGCCTCTTGTTGTGTTAAATGCTCGCGCCGTTTAGGGGGCGGCGGCGAAGGCCAGGTCGCTGACGAGGAGCGCGCCCGTGCCCTTCTGGTCGAAGTTGAATTTGACGGAACGTATGTCCGACAAGTTAACTCCCGTGAACGACGTGAGCGGGATGCGCACGCTGTTGAGCAGAACCTTCGGCACGGGGCCGACCGATCCCGGCGGGTAGAAAAGCGCGCCCGACACGTCGCCGACGCGCACGCTTGAGGTCGCGCCCGTGCCGTCGGTCAGGATGATGCTGAAATTCTGCGATGTGTTCGCGGCGTTGCGCGTATCGCTGAAATTGACGCTGACGCGGAACTGGAGCGACTGGAAGCCGCTCACGTCGCGCGCGCCGAGCGGCAGGTCGTTCGTGTAGGTAGAGCCGAACGCGCCCCAGCCGGTGCGGAGTTGGCTCAGGCCGCGCAGGGATGAACGCGCGCTCGCGACAGTGTGCGGCTGCCGCGAGGTGGATTGCGTCGAGGGCAGGCAGTGTTGCGGCTGCGGCGAGTCGCCGCCGCACAGGTCGTGCGGGGTCAGGCCGCTTTGCGCGGTCGCGCCGCCGAGCGTGTTCGTCGTCAGGTTGGTTGCGGTGAGCAGGCGGTTCACGTCGCGTCGTTTCGCGGCCGCGTCGGGCGCGTGATAGGAGACGTGCAGGTTCGTCGTCTGAGCCGAGGCAGGGGGCGGCGCTTCGCCCGTCAGGATCGGCAGGAACTGCGTCTCGCCGCCGACGTAGGCGCGCATGAAGGCCGACGTGTAAGCCAGGCCAGTGCCGCGTTGCTGCGCGCTCGTGAGACGCTTGTTGCCCGTGCCCGTGCCGCAGTGGCCGTCGAGCGAACCGCCCGTGACGTATCCCCAGTCGTCGGCCGTGCCGGCGGGGAACATGCCCGGCGTCCAGACGGTGTTGTAGAAGTTGTGATTCGCGCCCATCACCTGAATGGTGTGTTTCGCGCCGGTGTCGCCCGCGACGTTGTAGCGCGCGTCGTCGTAGAAGTGTACGCCCTGATTATCGCTCACGTCGCCGTCGCAATAGGGAAGGATGACTTCGAGGGCGGCGTTGTTGACGACGGGGCGGTTGAAGTCGACGGGCGCGAGCGGCAGCACGGCCTTGATCGTGTAGGGCGAGCCGAGCGAGGCGTTATAGACGTAGTGCTTGACGACGCCTTCGCCGCCGCGCGAGTGTCCCATCGTGCCGACTTTCGAGAGATTGAGTTTGCCGACGAACTTCGTGCCGAAGGGCGCGGCTCCCGTCGTGTTGAAGGTGTTCAGGCGGCCGAGGTGATGCTGGATGAGTTCGGCGCGCGCCTGCATGCCGAGATCGTTCACGTTGTTGTCGTAGGCGTTGATGCCGTTCGCGCTGACGGAGACGACGATGTAGCCGTTGCTGGCGAGTTTCTCGCCGATGTAGTCGTAGCCCTGAAAACTGGGGATGGGTTGCTCGGTCGAGCGACACGGCCAACGCAGCGCGGCGGTCGTGCTGCGATAGCAGGTGGCGTGGCGTCCGTGCATGAAGACGATGACCGGATAGGGGCCGTTGCCGAGAGCGGTCGGGTAGTGGATGGAGGCGCGCACTTCGACCGCGATGGGAAAGCCGGTGGGTTGGAAAACCGAATCGCCGTAGTTGTACTCTTCACGCGTCACGGCGTTGGGGCCGGTCGTGCCGGGGTCAGGGGTCTGCGCGGAAGCGACTCGCACGCCCGCGCCGGTCAGGAACATGAGGAAAGCCAAAGTGATGAGGTGTTTGATTCGTAAGGTTTTCATTATTATTGATTACCCCCCTTCGCGCCGCCCAATTTCAACTTCTCGGGCAAGGCCGTGCGGTCTTCCTTATTATTCTTGTCTCCGTAAGAGAGATAGATCGTCGCGCCTTCCCTGAGCGCGGATTCGTCGTAGGTGATGACGGTGATCTCCGTGAGTTCTTCGTTTTCGATGCCGTAGCCGATGGCCGTCTCGTCTAACCAGATGACGGGCGGCATGGCGCGGACGGGAAACGGACCGCCTTTGATCGTCAGGCGGAAAGCCTTGCCGACCGAGCGGGTTTCGCCCTTGATCGTAACGTCCTGCGCGCGCGGCAGCGTCACTTCTTCGACGCGATAGCTTGCCACTTTATGCTGGCCTACCGTTCTGGTGTTCGCGCCTTCGCCGATCACGCGGCCTTGCAGTTTCAAAATGTCGGTCACGGTCACTTCCTGATTGGCTGCGGGGTCGGAGTCGGGGGTGGAGGCGGGCGCGTCCTGTGCAAATGAAAGTGAGGCACACGCGCTGTAGAGGAACAGGAAACTCGTCGTCAGCAGGATGCTTTTCCATCCGCGCCGCCGACGGGCGTTATTGACAAGGCGCATAAATTTTCTCCTTCTTGGGTAAAGGTGCCAGTAGCGTTGCGGATAGAGAGCGCGGCGACGCCGGTGTGAGCGAAGGCACGGTTTATCCGTAAGACCGGGGGCGTGGGTACGATTTGAAGAGAAGGCGATGCTTAAATCATCGTCTCTTTGTGAATGTTTGAGATTGCTTGTTTACGCGAGACTGGATGAAGCGAACTCTCGCAAACGACATGGATAAACGCGCGCATCAATAGATGCCCCGGCAAGCTTAATAGTTGTATGGACGACGGGCAAACTTTCAACCGCCGGACTTCCCGTTTCCCCTGCCTTCAATTAACCCGCCGACGAGTTTGATCAGGGCGTCGATCTCCTCATTGTTGCGGTTCTGCACCTCGACGACGTTTGTCAGCACGACGCTGACATGGCTGATTTGCCGCGAGTTTTGCGCGACGATCTGACTCAGATCATCAAGGAACTCTCTCGTCTGCTGGTGCCCCTCGGCCAACTGGCGGATTTGTTGGTTGGTTTGTTCCCGTTCCGCCTCGAATCTCTCCTCGAAGGCGGCCTGTCTTGCGTAGAACTCCGCCTGATTTTTCAACAAGAACTCGATAGCGCGTTCCATCTCTTCGCCGGTCATATTGCTCCACCTCCTTCGCGCCGTCATTGTACACAAAAACCGCGCCCCGGAAAGCGGCATATAAAGACGCAACTCTCCGGGGCGCGATGTTGTTGTCGTGCGAGCGATGTCGCGTCTATCGTGAACCGGCGGCACGCAGGACGAGTTCCGTGCCCGCGCCCAGTTCGAGATGGTCGCGTCCCTGCGCGTAGACGGAGCCCGCGCCTGCGCCCGCGCCGATGACCGCGCCGATGGCCGCCCCCTTACCTCCGCCCGAGATCGCGCCGATGATTGCGCCGACGGCCGCGCCGATGGCCGCGCGCTCCGTGGTGCGGTTGCCCTGACTGTTATCCGCTTGCACGGAACCCTGACCCTCGTTGTCCACGCGCACGTCTTCGCCTCCCACCGGGCGCACGCTCTCGATTTCCGCCGCGAACTCCGCCATACGCCCGTCGCGCAGGCGTATGCGCTCAAAATTGAACATCAATTCGGAGCGGCCGGAGATGCGCCCGCCACGGTCAACGCGCGAGATCGTGCCTTCGATGATCGCGCCGGCGAAGACCGACGGCTCGCGCACGGTCAGCGTAAAGCGGTCGCCCTCGCGCGCGTTCGACGTGCTCAAACCATTGTCGAGCGTGGCGATGAATTGCGTGTCACGCCCGATCACGAAACCTTCGTCCACGGGCGCAGGGATGCGCGGTTCCCTCCTGATAACGGGCGGCTGCTGCTGTTGCTGCTGTCTCGCCTGCTCGGTCGGCCCGGTTCTGCGTTCGCCCGCACGCTCGCGCGGCACATCTCGCCTGCGCGCGCTGGCCGTCGTGCGCGCAGCCTCCGGCTCGCCGTAGATGTTGAAACGCGCGACCGGGGAAATCTTGTTGTAAGTGCTTTGCACGACGACAGGTTGCGAGACGCGGGCGTCGCGGATGCGGCGCGTGACGCGCAGGCGCGTGCCGTTGTCGATGGAATCGAAGTTGACGGAAAACTCGTCGTCGCGGCCGCCGCTGGAACTGACCATCAGATGGTCGCCATAGAGCGCGGCGCGGGTGGTGATGGTGCGGCCGTCGCCGGCCTGCTCGATGCGCGTGCGCCCGTCGGCCTCGAAAGTGACGCGCGGCGCGCGGGTCGAGCCGATGCTGATGTTTCGCCCACGCCGTTCGATGGCGATCTGGTCGGGCGAGGTGAGGCGTGTCATCAAACTCTCCGTGACGCGCTCTTGTTCCTCGGGCAGGAGAAAGGTCGTTACGCGTTCGGCGGCGGCGCGCGGGTCGTCGCTGCGCGTAAGGTCGAGGCGGTAGAGTCCGGTCAGGCGGGCGTCGGTCGTGGTCGCCGTGCGAGCCTGTGCAGTTTGACGCGAGACGGGCGCACGCCGTGGCGGCGGCGGCGACGCGGAACGCCCGCCTTGCGCCGACGCCGACAGGTTGACGCTCAGAAGCGCAAATACCAAGCCCCATGCGACTGTAAATCTGATTTTATTCACCGGCCTGTCCCTCCACGACTTCTCCGAAACACTGTCTTGCTCTTATCCAAAACAATCGCGCGCCAGTGTAGGTTTTCACTACGCCGCGCAACGCCTCCGGCAAGGGGATGCACGATTTGTCTGGAAATCACCTCGTTGCCGGATGGAAAATAAACCCGTGCCGCACCTCACAATGCAACTCAAAGGCCAAGACCGCCGGGCAGGAGACTGACGGCTCTCCATGTCGCACGGCGGAACAATTTACGCGGCCGTCATCCGTCCCGTTTGATTTTGATGTGAGAGGTTTTTCGCGTGCAGGAAGTCTTGCGGCGAACGAAGATTAAGGAAGGGGGCGCTACGAGCGCGTGAACACGATTTAGAGCGGAGCGAGGAAACTCGGTCTCAACTCCCGTGCTTCCCGTTGCGGCCTTCGACCAGCCCGCCGACGAGTTTCACCAGAGCGTCAATGTCTTCCGAGTTGCGCTGTGTGGTTTCGGCGATGCTCGCCACGACATTAGTTAAGTGATTGAGTTGAAGTTGAGTCGCCTGTTGCGCCTCAGCCAGCGCGCTGATCTGTTGATTCGTTTTTTCCCGTTCCGCCTCGAATTTTTCGTCAAGGGCGGCTTGTCTGGCGTCAAAGGCGGCTTGTCTGGCGTCAAGGGCGGCTTGTCTGGCGTCAAAGGCCGCCTGGTTCTTCAACAAAAACTCGATAGCCCGCTCTAACTCATCGCCGGTCATAGATGTGAGTCCTCCTATCGGTGCATCTTACTCGACCGTGACGGACTTCGCCAGATTGCGCGGCTGATCCACGTCGCAGCCGCGACGGACGGCGATGTGGTAGGCAAGGAGCTGGAGGGGGATGACGGCGAGGATCGGCGAGAGCAGATCGCTCGACGCGGGAATCTCGATGACGTGGTCGGACACGTCCGCCGACATCTCGTCGCCTTCGGTCAGGACAGACAGCACGAGTCCCTCGCGCGCTTTGACTTCGACGATGTTCGAGTGGGTCTTCTCATAACGCAGTTCGGAGGCGCGGTTGCCCTCCTCGCGCGTGTTGATGACGACGACGGGGAGGCGTTCGTCTATGAGCGCGTTCGGCCCGTGCTTCATCTCGCCCGCCGGGTAGCCTTCGGCGTGGATGTATGAGATCTCTTTGAGCTTGAGCGCGCCTTCGAGCGCGACGGGGAAATTGATGCCCCGGCCGAGATAGAGAAAATCCGTGGAACGGTGAAACTCGCGCGCGAGGTCTTCGAGCGAATCGGACTCGCTCAGCAGGTGCTCGATCTTAATGGGGAGTTCGGCCAGTTCCTGCGCGTGGTGTTTGGCCTCGTCGGAAGAAAGCGTGCCGCGCAGTTGTCCGAGGTGGAGGCCGAAGAGGTAAAGCGCGATCATCTGCGCCGTGAAGGCTTTGGTGGAGGCGACGCCGATCTCTGGCCCGGCGTGCGTCAGGATCGTGCCGTCGGATTCGCGCGTGATCATCGAACCCTGCACGTTGCAGATCGAGAGAATCTTCGCGCCGCGCTCTTTCGCCTCGCGCAGGGCGGCGATGGTATCGGCCGTCTCGCCCGACTGCGAGATGACGACTAAGAGCGTGCGTTCGTCGATGACCGGATCGCGATAGCGAAACTCCGAGGCGTAGTCAACTTCGACGGGCACGCGCGCGAACTGTTCGAGCATGTACTTGCCCGCGAGTCCGGCGTGCCAGGAAGTGCCGCAGGCGGCGATCATCACGCGGTCGAAACTCTTGAACTCGGCCTCGGTGATGTTCATCTCGTCGAGATAGACGCGCCCGGTGTCCAGAGAGATGCGCCCCTGCACGGTGTCGCGCACGGCGCGCGGCTGCTCGTAAATCTCCTTGAGCATGAAATGCTTGAAGCCGCCCTTCTCCGCCATGATCGGGTCCCAAGTGATGCGCTGCCGCTGCGGTTCGCGCAAATCGCCCTCGAAGTCCGTGACGCGCACGGCGTCGCGCGTCAGGACGGCGATCTCGCGCTCGCCCAGATAGAACACGTCGCGCGTGTGTTGCAGGATGGGCGGGATGTCGGAGGCGACGAAGTATTCGCCGTCGCCGAGTCCGATGACGACGGGCGGCCCCTGCCTGACCGCGATGATCAGGTCGGGCTCATCGACCGAGATGATCGAGAGCGCGAAGATGCCGCGCAGGTCGCGCACGGCGCGCTGCACGGCGCGTTCTAATTTTTCTTCCTCGCGCAGGTATTCCTCGATCAGGTGGGCGATGACTTCCGTGTCGGTCTCGGTGACGAAGTTGTGATCGGTCTTGCGCAGGCGTTCTTTGAGTTGGAGGTAATTTTCGATGATGCCGTTGTGAACGACGACGACGCGCCCCGTGCAATCGCGGTGCGGGTGGGCGTTCTCTTCGGTCGGGCGTCCGTGCGTCGCCCAGCGCGTGTGACCGATGCCGTAAGTGCCGTCGAGCGGCTTCAATCGAATCGCTTCTTCGAGGTTGCGCAGCTTCCCTTCGGCGCGGCGTATGTCGAGCGTGTGCGATTCGTCCACGACGGCGATCCCGGCCGAGTCGTAACCGCGATATTCGAGCTTGCGCAAGCCGTCAATGATGACCGGCACGACCTGTTTGTTACCGACGTATCCGACGATGCCACACATGTATTGCTTTCCCTTTCTGGAAAACAGTGACGGGTGACAAGTGACAGGTGACAAGTTAAAAACAATTTCCGTTTTAACTTGTCACCTGTCACTTGTCACCCGTCACTGCCTTTGTTGTTTCTTCTGCTGCCTGTTCGTGCGCGCTTTGGGCGGGAGGCGCGACGGGGCGGAGGTCTTTTTTGAACGCGGCCGGGACGCCCGCGACGAGCGTGTCGGGCGGCACGTCGCGCGTGACGACCGCGCCCGCGGCGGTGATGCTGCGCGCGCCGACCGTGACCGGGGCCACGAGCATCGTGTCCGAACCGATCTTGACATCCTGTTCGACGACGGTCGGATTTTTGTTCACGCCGTCGTAGTTGCACGTCACCGTGCCCGCGCCGATGTTTGTGCGCGCGCCGATGTCGGCGTCGCCGAGATAGGTCAGGTGCATCGCTTTCGACTTGCGGCCGAGCCGCGACTTTTTCATCTCGACGAAGTTGCCGACCGCCGATTGTTCTTCGAGCCGCGCGTTCATGCGCAGGTGCGCGAAGGGACCGACCGAGCAGTTGTCCGCGATCTCGGAATCGACGATAACCGAGTGGTCTTTGATTCGCACGCCGCTGCCGACGCGCGAGTTCGAGATGCGCGTGCCGCCGCGTATCTCGCAGCCCTCGCCGATCTGCGTGCGTCCTTCGATGTGGACGCCCGGATAGATGATCGTGTCGTGGCCGATCTGCGCCTCCGCAGAGACGTAGGTGTGCGCCGGGTCGATGATGGTCACGCCGCTGTCGAGCATCAGGCGGCGCAGCGTGCGCAAGCGCAGGAGCCGCTCGAACTCCGCGAGTTCGACGCGCGTGTTAATGCCGGAGACCTCGCGCGCGTCCGTGTGCGTGAAGACGCTCACGTCTTCGCCTTCGGCGCGAAGTATGCCGGGCACGTCCGTTAAATAGTATTCGCCCTGCGCGTTGGCGGGCTGCACGCGCGCGAGCGCGCCGAAGAGCAGGCGCGTCTCGAAGCAATAAATTCCGGCGTTGATCTCTTTGATCTGCCGCTCCTCGGGCGCGGCGTCGCGTTGCTCGACGATGCGCTCGAAGCGGCCGTCCGCGTCGCGCACGATACGGCCGTAACCCGTGGGGTCTTCGAGTTTGACGGTGAGCACGGAGCAGGCCGCGCCGCGCCCGCGGTGCGTGCGGTGCTGGTGTACGAGCGCGCCGAGCGTCTCGTGGTGCATGAGCGGAACGTCGCCGGAGAGTACGAGGAGCGTCGAGCCGGCGTCGGCGAGCGCGGCCTGCGCGGCCATCACGGCGTCGCCCGTGCCGCGCTGCTCGGTCTGCGTGATGAAGATCGCGCCGCCTTCGCCGAGTTCTTCGATGACGGCCGCTTTCACCTCTTCCGCCTGATGCCCGACGACGATGTGGACGGGGCGGCCTTCTTTGACGAGCGCGGCGGCCGTGTGGCAGACGTGCGCGATGAGCGGGCGGCCTCCGAGTTGGTGCAGGACTTTGGCCGTGCGCGAGTGCATCCGCGTGCCTAGCCCGGCGGCGAGGATGAGCACGTCGAGCGGCGCGCTCGTTCCCGGAGCGACGGGCGGCGCGCTCGTTACGGGGGCAACGGGCGTCGCGCTCGTGCCCGTCGGCGTCGCGGGCGCATCTTGTGTTCCCTGTGGGTTGGGCGGGAGGGGCTGTTTGTCCATTATGTTCTCAAGCATTCAGGCGAGACTGTGAAAGGGACGCGGCGCGCCGGCAGCGGCGACCGACGCCTGTTCATAGCAGGCGACGATAACGCGCGCCAGCTTTTCGGGGCTGTGGCGCACCTTCTCGCCCTCGTCGAGCAGGTCGGCGCGGACGATCTTCGCCTCGTGGCTGAACTCTTCTTCAAAAAGGTGATCGGTCAAACCGATCTGGTGCGCCCCCTCTGCACGGTAACGCGTGGCCTGCTCGTCGCTGATGTGGCGGTTGTTGACGATGACGTAATCGAAGTTGAAGGCGGGCGCGTAACGCTTAACGGTCTGCAAGTGCTGGCGCGCGGTGTAGCCGTCGGTCTCGCCCGGCTGCGTCATCAGGTTGCAGATGAAAATTTTGACGGCCCCGGAATCGCCGATGGTTTCGGCGACGCGCGAGACGAGCAGGTTCGGAAGCAGGCTGGTGTAGAGCGACCCCGGCCCGACCGTGATGATGTCGGCGGCGCGCAAGGCCGAGAGCGCTTCGGGCAGCGGGAGGCATTGCTCCGGTTCGAGGCGCAGGCGGCGGATAGCGCCGTGCGAGGCCGTGATGTTTGTTTCGCCGAAGACTTCCCTGCCGTCTTCTAGTTCGGCGACGAGGCGCACGTCGTTCAGCGTGGCCGGGTAGATGCGCCCCTTGCTGGCGAGCACTTCCGAGGAAAGGCGGACGGCCTCCGTGAAGTCGCCGGTCACGTCTGTGAGCGCGGCCAAAAAGAGATTGCCGAAACTGTGGCCGCCGAGATGGCCGTCGCCGCGAAAACGATAACGGAAGAGACGACCCATGAGAGTCGAGTCCTCAGAGAGCGCGACCATGCAGTTGCGTATGTCGCCGGGCGGGAGGATTTGCAGTTCGTCGCGCAGGCGCCCGCTGCTGCCGCCGTCGTCCGAGACGGTAACGATGGCTGCGAGCGCGTCGAGCCATTGCCCGCCGCCTTCATGTCTGTCTACGAGTCGCTTCAGACCGGACAGCACGGTCGAGAGACCCGTGCCGCCGCCGATGGCAACCAGTTTCAGACCGCGCTCTGTCCCGGACACGTGCAAACTCTCACCCTCCTCGCTTCGTGCGACGGCAAATTGACCGCCCGCTTTGAAATCATACTCAAAAGCCGGAGGCTTTCAAAGCGGCGCGTCGGAAATGGATATGACAACAAGAGGAGAGGTTGACGCCGGAAGCGGCGACTAGAGACGAGACGCAAAGAGCAACTGCTCATATTCCGGCTCGTTGCGCAGGGGCACGAGGTCAGGGTCGTGTTGCGCGCGGACGCGCAACTTAGGTTGTAGTTCGAGGGCGCGTCCCAGAGATTGCAGGGCGGATTCGAGCGCACCGAGACGCGCGCGGGTCGCGGCCAGGCCATAGTGAATGTGTGCGGCCGTGGCATCGCGTTTGAGGGCGCGCTCAAACATCTCCTGAGCCGCGACGAAATCGCCCCGGTTGAGTTCGATGACGCCGCGGTCATATAGTTCCTCGGCGTTTCGCGGCATGGCGCTCTCCGAACGCATCCGGGCCTCGGCGATGGCAAGATAAGTGCGCGAGCGCGCCGTCACTTCGGCCACGCCCGAATGTTGCTCGATGAGCGAGCGAAACAGCGCTCGCGCCTCGGAAAACCGGCCGCGTACAAACTCCTTGTGCGCGCGCTCGAAGGCACGCAAGGCGGCCGCCTCGTCCAGCGTAGGCTGGCGCGGCGGCGGAGCGGGCGGACGCGTTGCGGGCTTACCCGTCGTCGTCGAGCGTGCCGGTTGCTTCTTCGCGGCCTTGGCGGCCGGAGGGGACGGAGTTTTAACGGGAGTCTTTGTCGAAATCTTGGTTGCAGTTTTACTTTTGGCAGCCGCAGCCGGGCGCGGCTTCGCGTTCGCGGCTGTGGAACGCGTTGTGGCTGTTTTGCTCTTCGCCGTCGAAGCGGCGGCGCGGGAACTCTTTTTCGCGGATTTTGCGGTAGACGAGGCGGCCGCCAACTTGGTTTTGGTGGCTTTGAGGACAGGGGCTTTTTCCGCACCGGAGCGTTTGGCGAGCGGCTTCGGTTGTGGCGCGGTCTTCGCACCCAACTTGGGATTTTTTGCCGGTGAAGCACCAGAGCCGCTACCTGAAACCGGACGCGACGCCGGTCTTTTTGCGCTCTTGCTGACAGATTCGCTCATGCGAAGCTCCATTATCAAAATGACTCCCGTTCCGGAGCCAGAAAACGCCCGCAGATTAACACAGCCTGCCTCATAAATCAACGTGGTAGTGTAAGTTGCGGGAATCAGGGGGCTTTCGGGGGAGAGCGAGGCGGGCGGCCAACAAAGAAAAACAGTTGATGTTAGCAAAGACGTTATGTTAGAGTCCAAAAGGAGTTGCGCCCCTCGTGCGACCCTTGAGGGATGGGGCAAAATTATCCGGCCGACACTCGAACTACCTTTAAAATGTTTGGCTTAAGTTTTAATCGCGGCTCTCGATAGCGGCTCCTGCCCATCCCACCTCAGTAACTCCCCGGTAGAGAAAGCGCTGTACTAATGACAGACACTCCTATGATCATGCGTGAGCCGCAGTACGAGCGGATTGTGTCTGTTCTACACAAACTGCGTGCTGAATCGCTTTCCCGTGTGGTTTTTCTTGTGGACAAAAACGGCCAGCCGATAGCCGTGCAGGGGGACGTGAGCAATATCGACACGACGAGCCTCGCATCGCTGGCCGCCGGAAACGTTGCGGCGACCGGCGGCATGGCGCAACTCATTGGCGAGAAAGAGTTTCCCACGCTCTCGCACGAAGGCGAGCGCGAAAGCATCCATATCTGCATCATCGGTCGCTCGCTGCTCGTCGTCGTATTCGACGACCGTTCCAGTCTCGGTCTGGTCAAACTGCGCGTGAAGCAGGCGTCGCGTGAACTGGCCGCCATTTTTGAGGATATCGAACGCGATTCGCTGGCAAAGCGCGAGCAGGACGACTCACTTTTCGCGGGCATCACGGACGATGATATTGACAGCTTATTCAATTAGTGACAGGTGACGGGTGACAGGTGACAAGATGAAAACCTTGTTCTTTCCTGTCACCCGTCACCCGTCACCTGTCACTTAAAAGCCATGACGTTTATTAACTACGCATCACGCGAAATCAATTGCAAGATCGTCTATTACGGCCCCGGGCTGTGCGGCAAGACGACCAACCTGCAATACATCTACGATTCGACCGCGCCCGCCTCGAAGGGCAAACTGATCAGCCTCGCGACCGAAACCGACCGCACTCTCTTCTTCGACTTCATGCCGCTCGAACTCGGCACCGTGCGCGGCTTCAAGACCCGCTTTCACCTCTACACGGTTCCCGGCCAGGTCTTCTACGACGCCTCGCGCAAACTCATCCTCAAGGGCGTTGACGGCGTGGTCTTCGTCGCGGACTCTCAGGAAGAGCGCATGGACGCCAACATCGAAGCGCTCTATAACCTTGAAGAGAATCTCAAAGCCAACGGCTATGACCTGTTGAAACTGCCCTACGTGCTCCAACTCAACAAACGCGATCTGCCGAACGTCATCCCCCCCGACGAACTCGTCAGCGAACTGCGCCGCAAAGACGAGGCCGTCCACGAAGCGGTCGCCTATAAAGGCGTCGGCGTCTTCGACACGCTCAAATCCGTCGCCAAGCAAGTGCTCACCGAACTGCGCAAAGGCTAATCAACATAAAACTCCCCGAAGAGATTGATTCATTTCTTCATTTCTTCATTAGACCTCTTGCAAAAGTCGGTTGACTAATGCGACAACGTAGCTCGGCAGGAGACACACTAATGAGCTACGAACAAATTAAAGATTTACCTCCCGCAGCCTTCAAGCGCTACTGCGGGGTGCGGCCGGAGACCTTTCACCGCATGGTCGAAGTCGTCTCTCGCTGCTTGCAGCGACGGCGGCGCGTCTCAGGGCGACCGACTAAACTCTCGGTCGAAGACCAAGTGCTGCTGACACTGGAATATTGGCGCGAGTATCGCACCTTCTTCCACCTCGCCCGCTCATGGGACATCCATGAGTCGAGCGTGTGCCGCACCGTCCGGCGGGTAGAAGATATTTTGACAAAGAGCCGGGCTTTCAAGCTGCCGGGCAAAAAAGTATTGCAGCCGGCAGACCACGAGATCGAATTTATCGTCGTCGATGTCACCGAAAGTCCGATAGAACGCCCGAAAAAAAGCAACAATCGTACTACAGCGGCAAGCGGCGACGACACACGCTAAAGAGCCAAGTAGCGGTGAATGGCACGACTCGACAAGTCATCTGCACGACACAGGGGCGCGGACAGGTGCACGACTTTGCGCTCTACCAACGGAGTCGGGTCGAGCCGCACGAGAGTCTGGAAGTGCTGGCCGACAGCGGCTATCAGGGCTTGCAGAAGTTGCACGAACGCAGCCGGACGCCGCACAAGAAGCCGCCCCGCGCTGAACTGAGTGCGGAGCAGAAGCAGAGCAATCGTGAGTTGTCGCGTCGCCGCGTGATGGTGGAACATGTGATTCGCAGCCTGAAAATCTTCCGCATCCTTGCCGAGCGATACCGCAATCGGAGACAGCGATTCGCTGCACGCTTCAATTTAATCGCCGGGCTGCACAACTATGAACTCAACCTCGGTTAATTACTTTTGCAAGAGGTCTA
>DASQMC010000031.1:0-37784 GCA_035645695.1 Pyrinomonadaceae bacterium | reverse complement strand
GACGCGGGAGCGGTCTACGCGATCAAAGACTGCCCGATGCACGAAGAGCCGCTGCACTTGATCCCGCACGAACTTCGTGCCGAAATAGAAAAACATTACGGCATCTACATCGAAGGCGACCTCTGCCCGCAGTGCCGCTACGCGCTCGAACACACTTACGGCGGCCGCCACGAAGACGTGCGCGTCCAGCGCGTGCTCTTCTCGGAAAAAGAGCGCGTCGGCATCGGCACGTTCTCGCCGAGCGATCCGAAATCTCAGGACATCACGGAACTCACCGGCTCAATCGATCTCTCGACCATCGGCGAGGTCGGCGTCGAATCAGACCCGCGCGCCTATCGCTTCGACGGCGAACTCAACATCGCCAACCGCGGCGTGATGGAATTCATCGAGATGCTCAAGTGCGACGAGAAGTTTCTCTATTCGCTTCTCACGCTCTCGCAGGAGCAGAACATCAAGACCGGGCGCTTCGCCATGATCTACGCCGACGAGGTGATCCTCTCGCACTCGAACGAAAACGAGTATGTGAGTTTCGCGGGCAACCGCAAATCGGAGGCGTTGCAGGATCGCATCATCCTCGTGCGCGTGCCGTACAATCTGCGCGTCTCGCAGGAGGAACGCATCTACGGCAAACTGCTCAACCAGTCGGAAGTTTTGCGCAGCGTCCACATCGCGCCGAACACGCTCAGGGTCGCGGCCATGTTCGCCGTCATGACACGCCTCGAAGACCCGAAGCGCGCGGGCGTCGATGTCGTCAAGAAGATGAAACTGTATGACGGCGAGGACGTGGAAGGCTACAAGTCGAAGGACGTGCGCGAACTGAAAGAGGAGACCGTGCGTGAAGGCATGGACGGCATCTCTCCGCGCTACATCATCAACCGCCTGTCGGGCGCGCTCGTGCGCGACGGCGTCACCTGCATCAACCCGATTGACGCCCTGCGCGCCATCAAGGACGGCTTCGAGCAGCACACCGGCATCAACCCCGAACAGCGCGAACGCTATCTCAACCTGATCTCCGCCTCGCGCAAGGAATACGACGAACTGGCGAAGATCGAAGTGCAGCGCGCCTTCGTCTACTCGTTCGAGGAGATGGCGCGCACCATCTGTAACAACTACCTAGACAACGTCGAAGCCTACTGCAACAAGGAACGCATCAAAGACCCGATCACCGAAGAGGAGATGGAGCCGGACGAAGGCTTGATGCGCTCCATAGAGGAACAGATCGGCGTCTCGGACAACGCGAAGAACACTTTCCGGCAGGAGATACTCATACGCATCTCGTCTTTCAGCCGCAAGGGCAAGCAGTTTGAATACACCTCGCACGAGCGTCTGAAAGAGGCCATCGAGAAGAAGATTTTCGCAGACCTCAAAGACGTGGTGAAGATCACGACCTCTTCGCGCACGCCCGACCCCGACCAGTTGCGCCGCATCAACGAGGTGGTTGATCGTCTCATCAAAGACGGCGGCTACTGCCCCGTCTGCGCCAACGAACTCCTGACCTACGTCGGCACCCTGCTCTCGCGCTGAACGACGGGGGCTCGAGAACCAACAGGGAAATGTTCACGCCCGCGCTTTTCGATTCCGATAGGCGCGGGCGTCTTGCGAGAACTTTATATTCCTCACCGAAAGGACAATTTGCGATGGCTCAAGACGATGAAGAGAACCAGCGCACCATGAAGTTCATTCTGGAGCAACAGGCGCGGTTCACCATTGACATGCAGCAAATGCGCGAGGCGCAGGCCGAGGCCGATGAGAAGTGGGAGCGTAGATGGGGGCGCACGGAAGAGGGTATCCGTGCGCTGCTCTCGATAGCCGAAATCCACGAAGGAGAGATTAAGTTGCTGGCCGAAACGCAGGCGGCGCAGGCAGAAGCGCAGGCCGAGGCGCAGGCGCGGACTGACAAACAGATGGCCGAGACCGATGAGCGGCTCAACGCTCTGGTCAATGTCGTGGAGCGGCTCATCAGCGAGAGGCGCAACGGTGGTGGCGCGGGCGAGACGAGTCAATGACGATGAAGAAACGCTACTGGATCGGCGGCGCGGCGACGGCGGTGGCGGGCGGCGCGCTGGCGTTGAAGTTGTTGACGCGCCCGCAGGATGTGGAGTGGGGCGAGCACCGCGAGCGGCTGCACCACGCGGAGCGTTCGCGCTTCGTCGAGGTAGAGGGCGTGCGGGTGCATTATCAGGAGGCGGGCGACGCGCGTGCGCCCGCGTTGCTGTTGATTCACGGTTTCTGCGCGTCGAACTTCGTGTGGAACGACGCGCTCGTGCCTCTGGCGGAAGCGGGGTTTCGCGTCGTCGCGCCCGACCTCGTAGGCTTCGGATTTTCGGGGAAGCCGGAGGGCGGCGAGTACACGATTGAAGCGCAGGCGCGCATACTTGTCGGCGTGTTGGACGCGCTCGGCATCGGGCGCGCGACGCTCGTCGGCAGTTCCTACGGCGGGGCTGTGGCGGCCGTGTGCGCGCTGGATTACGCGGCGCGCGTCGAGCGTCTGGTGCTCGTCGGCGCGGTGTCGAACGATGAAATTACCCGGCGACCCCTGCTGCGCCTCGCCGCGACGCCCGTCATGGGCGAACTGCTCGCGCCCGTTCTGCTCGACGCGCGCCGGTTCGTGAAAAATCGCCTGCGGACGACCTACGCGGCCGGGAACGGTTACATGATCGACAACGCGCGGGTCGCGGCGCACCAGCGTCCGCTGCGGGCGGCGGCCACGCATCGCGCCATCCTGCGCACGCTGCGCAACTGGCGCGCGGCGCGCATCGAACTGGAAGCCGCGCGCATCACACAGCCGACCCTGCTCGTCTGGGGGGCGCACGACCGCGACGTGCCGCTCGGCTACGGCCGACGCCTGCACGAGTTGATCGCGCACTCGCGGCTATACATCTTTCCCGATTGCGGCCACCTGCCGCAGGAGGAACGCCCGCCGGAATTCGTCTCGCTCGTCGCGCGGTTTTGCGGCGGCGGCGGCAACGATGGAGAAGAGACGGCCGCCGTTTGATAACGGAGTTTTGAGAGGAGCGTTAAAGCCATGTCCGTCCAGCGCAACGATTGGTCTTTGCAGCGCAAAGGTATCATCGATCAGGAACGGCACAAGGATCGCGTCAAAGAGGCGATCAGGAAGAACCTCGGCTCCATCGTCTCGAACGAGTCGATCATCCTGTCCGACGGCAAGCGCCGGAGCGTGAAGGTTCCCATCCGCTCGCTCGACGAGTACAAGTTTCGCTTCGACCATCGCAAGCGCAAGCACGTCGGGCAGGGCGACGGCAAGACGCGCGTCGGCGACGTGCTCGGGCGCGAGGACGGGCAGGGACAGGGCAAGGGAAGCGGCACGGCCGGTCAGGACGCGGGCGCGGAATTTTACGAGGCCGAGGTCAACATAGACGAACTCGCCGCGCTCATCTTTGAAGACCTCCAACTGCCTTTCCTCGAAGAGAAGGCGAAGAAGGCCGTGCCCGCCAAGACGACGCGCTTCAACGAGATTCGCCGTACGGGCGTGATGGCGAATCTCGACAAGCGGCGTCTCATCCTTGAGAACATCAAGCGCAACGCGCGCACGCCTGCGGGCGCGCGCTTCGGCAACGTGAGGAAAGAGGACTTGCGTTTCAAGAGCTGGGAGGACGAGCACCGCTACGAGTCGAACGCCGTCGTGCTGGCGTTGATGGACGTGTCGGGTTCGATGGGCGAGTTTAAAAAGTACATCGCGCGCTCCTTCTTCTTTTGGATGGTGCGCTTCCTGCGCACGAAATACGACAACGTGGAGATCGTCTTCATCTCGCACCACACCGAGGCCAGAGAGGTGACGGAGGAGCAGTTCTTCACGCAGGGCGAATCGGGCGGCACGGTCGTCTCGGCGGCGTATCAACTGGCGCTGGAAATCATCGCCGCGCGTTACAACCCGCGCGACTGGAACGTCTACCCGTTTCACTTCTCCGACGGCGACAACTATTACTCGGACAACGAAGAGGCCGTGCGCCTCGCCGACGAACTGATCCGCACGTGCAATCTGTTCGGCTACGGCGAGATCGGCGATGAAGGCACGAGCGGTTATCGCCGCTCGTCGGGCGCGCTGCTGTCCATCTTCAAGGATCGCCTGCATCGCAAGGAGCGCTTCGTCGGCGTGCGCATAGACGAGCGCGAGGACGTTTACCCGGCGCTCAAGCAGTTCTTCGGGCGGCGCGGGGTGGAAGCCTGAAAGCGCGGCCGACCGGCACCACGACGCCCTTCCTTCAGTTAAGGTGTAAAAGAGTTATGACAGACGACCGCGAAATCAAAGACCTCGAACGCGCCCTCGAACAAATCTGGGAGATCGCCGCGCGCCTCGGTCTCGACCCGTTTCCCACCCGGTTCGAGATCGTGCCCGCGACCGTGATGTACGAGATCGGTTCCTACGCGCTGCCCGGCCGCTACTCGCACTGGACGTTCGGCAAAGCCTACCATCGCATGAAGACCATGTACGACTTCGGCCTCTCGAAGATTTACGAAGTGGTCATCAACACCAACCCGTCATACGGTTTTCTGCTTGAAACCAACAGCCCCATCCAGAACAAACTCGTGATGGCGCACGTCCTCGGCCACGTGGACTTCTTCAAAAACAACGCCTACTTCTCGAAGACCAACCGGCGCATGGTCGAATCGGTTTCCACGCACGCCGGGCGCATGGGCGAGTACGAATTCAGGCACGGGCGCAAAACGGTCGAGGAGTTCCTCGACGCCGTCCTCTCCATCGAAGAACACATCGACCCGAACTTTTTCATCAAACAGGATCGCCCGCAGCAGACCAGAGAACAGGAGCGCGCCGGAGAGCGCAAGGAAGGCCGTTATGACGACCTCTGGAAGATCGGCGAACCGGCCGCGCCTCCCGCGCCTCCCGTGCGTGAACTCCCGCGCGGCGAACGCCTCCCCGAAAAAGACCTCGTCTATTACATCATGCGCAACTCGCCCACCCTCTCCGATTGGCAGCGCGACGCGATGGCGATGATCCATGAAGAGATGGAATACTTCGTTCCGCAGATGCAGACGAAAGTGATGAACGAAGGCTGGGCGTCATTTCATCACGCGCGCATCATGCGCGAGTTGGATTTGCCGGACAAAGAGTTGCTCGAATTCGCCGAACTGCACGCGGGCGTCGTCTCGCCGCAGAAGGGGCAGTTGAATCCTTATTATCTCGGCTACAAGATTTTTGAAGACATCGAGCGGCGCTGGGACAACCCGACCGCCGAGGAGCGCGAGCAACTCGGGCGCAGGGGCGGCGAGGGACGCGAAAAGATTTTCGAGGTGCGCGAACTCGACAACGACGTGTCGTTCCTGCGCAACTATCTGACCGAGGAGTTGTGCGAAGAGTTGGACTTGTTCGTCTACGAACTCGTGGAGGAAGAGGCGTGGACGGTGACGGAAAAGCGTTGGGAGCGCGTGCGCGATCAACTCGTCTCGAACATGACGAACTTCGGCTTCCCCTACATCGTCGTCGCCGACGGCGACTATAACGACAACCGCGAACTCTACCTGCGTCATCAATACGAAGGCGCGGAACTCGATTCAAACTACGCGCGCCGGGTGCTCGAATACGTCTTCCGCCTCTGGGGACGCACCGTCCACCTCGAAACAAACGCCGACGGCGAGCAGATCGTCATGCATTACAACGGGGAAGAACACGACGAAGACTAAAGAACTGTCAGTTGTCCGTGGTCAGTTGTCAGTTGCATGTGGCTCTCATGCAAGTTGCTAAAGATGGGTTTTGAACAACTGACAACTGACCACGGACAACTGATAGTCTTCCTACCTGTTCAATTTCCAGATGTTGAGATTGAGGAAGCCCGCGAACGTGACCCACAGCAGGTAAGGCCACATGAGCCACCCGGCGGCGTGTGAGACGCGCCAGAACGCGAGCATCGTCGCGAAGATGGCCGCCCAGAGGAAGAAGATTTCGACGAGCGCGAGGGCGGGGTTGCGCCGCCCGAAGAAGATTACAGACCAGAGCGCGTTGAGTATGAGTTGGAGCGAGAACAGCGCGAGCGCTGTGCCCGCGCCCGCGAAGCCGCGCTCGCGCCACACGAGCCATGCGGCGACGGCCATCATCAAGTAGAGCAGCGTCCAGACGGGGCCGAACAGCCAGTTGGGCGGGTTCCACGCGGGCTTCCGGAGCGAGGCGTACCAGCCGGGGATCGCCGGCGCGGTGTACGATGAGGCGACGGCCGCCGCCGCGAAACAGACGCCGACGGCCAACGCCAAACCCGTCCATTGCGCCGCGCCCTGCGGCAGATAAGTTTGTGTGTTCATGCTTAAACGCCCCGATCATCGCGCGAACAGTTTACACGGAGATGAAGCGCGTCTAACTTTTTCGTGCGTAGTCCCGGAACCGCAGGAGAGCGCCGGATGAGCCGTCGCACATTTGTCAGGGAGAGCCGCATCAATGCTTCGCCCGAGCGCGTCTTCGCGTTTCACGAATTGCCGGACGCGCTCGCGCGCCTCACGCCGCCGTGGGAATCCTCGCGCGTGATACGGATGGCGGAGATTTCCGCGCCCGGCTCCGAGGCGATCATCGAGACGCGCATCCTCGGCCTGCTCCCGGTGCGCTGGGTCGCGCGCCACACGGCCTACGATCCGCCGCGCATGTTTGAAGACGTGCAGGTCACAGGCCCTTTCCGCTACTGGCGTCACCGCCACTTCGTCGAGCCGCACGCGGAGGGCGCGCTTCTCAGAGACGAGATCGAATACGAACCGCCGCTCGGCCTACTCGGCCGACTCGCCGCGCCCTTCCTCATCATCCCCCGCCTCGAAAAACTTTTCGACTATCGCCACGCGGCGACGCGCGAGTGGTGCGAGAAAAAGTCGTGAATCGTGAATCGTAAATCGTGAATAGATAAAATCCGTCTTCTTCGATTCACGATTTACGATTCACGATTCACGGTCGTTCACTCCATACGCAACGCCTTGCCTACCGAAGGGTCGCGGCGGACGCGCCAGATTTTCGAGTCGAGGTAGTAGTGGATGAAGGCGTAGCCCCAGAAGAAGGCGGCGACGAGTTGCGTGAACTGCGCGCCGCGCCCGCTCGTGTATGAGACATACTGGCGCGGCACTTGATACCAGAGGCCGAAGAGGACGCCGAAGAGGACGTAATAAACGAGCCTCCGGCTGATCAGTTCCGCCGCGCCGTGACGCGTGCGCGCCTCTCCGCCCCGCGCGTACTTACGGTTGTGAAACCAGATGAGGCGGTGATATTGCAGGTTGTGATAGATCGTCAGGATGGCGACGATGGCGATGGGCTTGTGCGGCATCGGCGTGAGAAGCACGATCCAGTGCATCGGCACGCAGGCGGCGAGCAGCAGATACTTCGGCAGGTCGAGCGGCTGCCCGCCGAGGGCGCGCTGCGCCTGCCGGAGCACCCAGACGAGTGTGATTGTTGCGGTCGCCGCGAGCAGCGTCGTTTCGAGATAACCGATGCCCTGCGTCAATTGCGCGGGGACGCGTGCCAGAGCTTCACGGTCGCGCGCGACGAAGGCGACGAAGGGATAGGTGAGCGCGAGCAGGATAAAAAGACGGTCGAGCGCGTTGTCCGTGGGCGCGAGGTCGGCGTTCTTCTTTTTATAGAGCACCATGAACCCGTAGTGCTGTTTGACGAGATGGTAGTAAGCCCAGAGCGCCGCCAGAAAGAAGAAGACTAGGCCAAGCCCCGCGACGACCATCAAGGGGCCGACGGCGAAGAAGGCGAGCGACCCCCAGAGCAGGCGAGCGCGTGCGCGCCGTTCCTCGCGGTCGAAGTAGGTGCGCGAGAAAGTGCCGAAGACGTGCGGCGCGTCGATCAAAATCGCCCACGCCGCCACCATCGGTACGAGCGGCAGGATGCCCCCGACGTAGAGCGCAAACAGCGCGTAGCTCGACGCGACCGACCCTATGAACCACACCAGATCATCGCGCGCCCCGATAATCCAGCGCGCGGAGAAGGCGCGCACGCGTGCGCCGGAAGGTGCGTCGAGCGTAGTCGTGTTTGTCGTCGTTGTGGCCGACATGAAAAGTTCCCGCGTTCAAGTTGTCCGCTGCCCGCGCTCTATAGCTATTGGACACGCACCGCGCCCGCGCCTCATAATCTGCCGAAAGATTCCATGACGCGCGGAGGCGAATTTTAGCATAACGAACGAGCCGCGCCGCCGCGCAAATTGAGGGTGAAATTTCATGCCGACCGACGACGAAGCATTGCACGATCTGCTCGCTAAACTTTTTCAGGCGCACCCGTGGCACGGCGTCGCGCCCGGCGGCGCGGAAGCACCCGCTGTCGTCAACGCCTATATCGAGATCGTGCCGACCGACGCCGTCAAGTACGAACTCGATAAGCCTTCGGGACACCTGCGCGTTGACCGCCCGCAACGCTTCTCGTCGATGTGCCCCACGCCCTACGGTTTCATCCCGCAAACTTACTGCGGCGCAACCGTCGCCGCGCTCTGCGAATCGCGCGTCGGCCGCACCGGCATCCGCGGCGACGGCGACCCGCTCGACATCTGCGTGCTCACCGAACGACCCGCCGCCCACGGCGACTTCTTCGTCCGCGCCCGCGCCATCGGCGGCCTGCGCATGATCGACGGCAACGAGGCCGACGACAAGATCATCGCCGTCCTCAACGACGACGTGACCTACGGCCACCTGCTCGACATCGCCGACGCTCCCGCCGGACTCATAGATCGCCTGCAACATTATTTCCTGAGCTACAAGCAACTCCCGCAGGAAGCGCCGCGCCGCGTCGAGATCGCGGAAGTCTATAACCGCGAAGACGCGTCGGAGGTGATCCGCCGCAGCATCGCCGATTATCGCGAGAGTTTCGGCTCGCCCGAAACGCGCCTCGCGGAGTTGCGCCGGTTGTTGAGCGCGTAAACGAAAACGGGCGGCCTCTGCGCGCCGTGGGAGAATCGTGTTGAAGCAAAAAGAGATCGTCAGGCGCGGTTACGATAAAGTCTCTTACGCTTATCGCGGCGAGGCGTGCGCGGATGATTTCACGGAGTATGACGCCTGGGTGGCGGAACTGGCCGCGCTCGTGCCGGAAAATTCTCCCGTGCTCGACCTCGGCTGCGGCTGCGGCCTGCCCGTCGCGCAAAGGTTGGCCGCGAAATTCGCCGTCACCGGCGTTGACATTTCGCCGGTGCAGATCGAGCGCGCGCGTCGTCTCGTGCCGGGCGCGCGATTCATCCGCGCGGACATGGCGGAAGTGGATTTCGCCCCTGCAAGTTTCTCGGCCGTCGTCTCTTTCTACGCGATCATTCACCTGCCACTCGACGAGCAGCCCGCGCTGTTCGAGAGGGTGCGCGGGTGGCTGCGACCCGGCGGCTATTTTCTCGGAACTGTCGGGAGCAGGGCTTGGACGGGAACGGAGGAGAACTGGCTCGGCGTAACGGATGCACGGATGGCTTGGAGCCACGCCGACGCTGAGACTTATCACGCATGGCTCGCCGCGTGCGGATTTGAAATCCTTCGCACCGAGTTCATACCCGAAGGAGAGGGCGGGCACACGCTCATTCTCGCGCGCGCCGCAACAAGCTGACACGGGCGGGCGAGTGCGACGAAATGAAGTTGCCGACTTGTAAGCGGGCGAGGCTGTTGTGAAGAGGCGCGGCGGGGGCTTCAAAACCTCCCTTAGACTTGATCGCCTATCCCCTCTTCGACGCCGCAGCGGGGGCAGATAAGAGTTTGGCGCGAGTCGTCGCGCCAGCGTGCGCGCGCCGCCGTGGAGAGTTTCGGCTCGCGTTCCTCCGCTTCGCCCTCGCTGAAAAAACGGCCGCGCGCTCCCGTCTCGGGAACGCGCGGCGTTTCTTGCGTCAGGCAATGGCGGCATGTCCAGCCGTAGCCTTGATTGACGAAGTGCTGCATGGGCGGAGATTGAATGACAGGACGCCGGATGCCAGCCCGTAGTATTCAGACCTGCATCCGGCATCGTTCGTGTGGCGTCCGACTTACCTTCTCAACACGCCGCGGCGCTCAGGCAGCAGGCGCACGGGCACTTTGACACGGCCGTTGTCGCGGAACACTTCCACCTGCACCACGTCGTTGAACTGGTGCTTGTCGAGTATGCGGAAGAGGTCGTCGCCGTTGTTCACTTTCTCGCCGTCGATGCCGACGATGATGTCGCCGAGAGCCACGTCGCCGTCGGGCGTCTGTTCGAGGCCGCGCAAGCCGGCCGCCGCCGCCGAACTATTCGGGTAAACCTGATAGATGCCGACGCCCTCGGAGATGGGCAGGCGGATTTGCAGGTTGCGCACGTTGAAGGGAACGATGCCGAGTTTCGGGCGGACGACCGCGCCGTTCTTGATCAGTTGCGGCACGACGCGCTTCGCGATGCTCGCCGGAACGGCGAAGCCGACGCCGACCGAGCCGCCCGCGGGCGATAGGATTTGCGAGTTGATGCCGATCACGCGGCCGCTCGAATCGAGCAGCGGCCCGCCGGAATTGCCGGGGTTGATGGAGGCGTCGGTCTGGATCGCGCCTTCGATCTGCCGGTTGTTGCGCGCGCGGATGGGACGTTGCAGGCCGCTGATGACGCCCGTCGTAAGCGTGCGCGTGAACCCGAACGGGTTGCCGATGGCTAGCACCTTCTGCCCCACGACGAGCGTGTCGGAATCGCCGAAGGGCACGACCGTCAGCACGTCGCGCGGCGCTTCGACTTTGATCACGGCCAGATCGGTGTCGGGGTCTTCGCCGACTTTCGTCGCCGGGTAAGACTTATCGCCGCCGAAACTGACGCTCAAACGCTGCGCGCCTTCGATGACGTGGTAGTTGGTCAGGATGTGTCCCCGCGCGTCGATGACGAAGCCGGAGCCGGAGCCGGAGCGTTCGCCCGCGTCCCAGAAGTCGTTGCCGAAGGATGTCGAGGTGATGAAGACCACGCCGGGCGAGATGGCCTTGTAAACCTCTATGTTGTTCTGTTCGTCGGTGGCGATGGACGGGTTGGTGATCCCGGCGGGCGCGTTTTCGGCGAGCGACGCGATGCCGCTCGGTTCGAGCAGGCGGCCGCCGTAGCGTCCTAAAAAGAAGACGACCCCGGCGGCGATGAAGGCCGACGTAAACGCGATCAGCAGGATTTGACGTGCGGAAATTCGATACATAATCTGTTTCCTCTGGAATGACAAAAAACATGACGGATGCGAAGCGTCTGTAGGATGCGCGCGACGGAGTCGCCGTTGTGCGCCCACGGCGCGCACGCGAAAAGGCGCGCCGCGTGCGGCGGTAAAAGCTGATACGCGAAAATATGCGCGAAGGTTTGCCGTAACTCCGGCGCGGGCGCCTGGACGGCCGCGTTCGGCGTGCGACCGGGAGAAAAGCGGAGGGTTAGCGTCCGAATTTATGGAAATTCAGAAGATCATGGCGAACAGGGCGTCGGGCAGGGTGGCGAGATAAGCGATGGCGGCGTCGGTCTGCGGCCAGCCGAGGGCGGAGATGCCGGTGGCGGCGTGGACGAGCATCAGCGCGAGATAGAGGCCGAGCACGAGATGCAGGCCGCGCCGCGCGAGCGCGAGGTGCGACCAGCGATAGAGGACGAACGCGACCGATGCGCCGACGATCAACTTGGCGGAGAGAAAAGGGACGTTGCCCGCGTCGAGCAGGTAAGCCATCAACGTGTTGCCTTCCGTCGCCAGTTCGTTGCGAACCCACAGAATGGTCAACTGCGCGTCGAGCCAGTTCAACACAAACAGCAGCAGGCATTTCGTCAGTGCGCTCATCGCTCGCGGGTCTCCTTAGGAAGTTGGACTAACCTTGTTTAACCCTTGCCCCTTAACGATTGAACCCCCAGCTTATAGGGCTGGGGGTTCGCTCAGGCTACGGGAGAAACGAATTCGCTTCGTTGTACTGATTCAGAAATAACGAATGCTTATCCGGTTCCTAAAACTCGCGAATCGTGAATCGTAAATCGTGAATAGATCAAAAGCCGTAAATCGTGAATCGTAAATCGTGAATAGAAGAAATCCGGGTTTTCTCTATTCACGATTTACGATTCACGATTTACGGCTTTTTAACTTATCCCAACTCGATGCCGCGCTCTTTGGCGATGCCGCGCGCTTTCATCACGATGTCGTCGTCGACGGGTTCTTCGGCGTCGTCGGCCATCCAGCCCTGCACTTCTTCGACGGGACGGCCGAGCGCGACGGCCAGTTTCTCATCGTCCGATTCGAACCCCGCGTCGCGCAGCCGCTTCAAAATCTCGCGGCCTCCCGTTTCGCTCGTCCCACGGTCATCAACCGCCTGCTCGTTTTTCTCTTCCATGTAGGTTCCCCTTTTCGCTTTTTATGCTGTAGCTTCCGACGTGTGCGACCCGTCGCCGATGGTCGCGTCGTAACCCAAATCCTGAATCTTCTTGATGAGCGTTTTTTCCTGCACGACCGCATCGTCATAAGCGACGTTGGCGGTCTTGCCGCCGTAGGTCACGTCGGCGCGAAAGACACCGGCGGTCAACTCCAGCGTCTCCTTGATGTCCACCGCGCACGATTCACAGTGCATACCCTTGATGTGCAATTCCGACTCTCTCATCCTTCACCTCCCCAAGCGTCCGAGCGCGAAAGCGCGTCCCTTAACCGCCGGCACGGCGAACAAACTGCGACTGCCGCCGCCGACGGCGCGTCCCCTCTACGTTAGATTGTCATCTTTCTTGATGTGCGGCGTATTATACAGCACAACCGAGATGAGCGAGCAACCGCACGGCAGCTTGAAGATCAGAGAGGCTTTAACGGAAGCCTCCGCCGCCCTGCGCGCGGCCGGTATCGACGACGCCCGCGCGGACGCCCGCGCGCTTCTCTCACACACGCTCGCGCGCGACCACGCCTTCCTCATCGCGCATTCCGAAGACGAACTTGAGCCGCACGCCTGCGCCCTCTTTCGCGAACGCGTGCGCCGCCGAGCGGCGGGCGAACCCGTGCAGTACATCACCGGGCGACAGGAGTTTTACGGCCTCGATTTTGAAGTCAGCCCGGCGGTGCTCATCCCGCGCCCCGAAACCGAGTTGCTCGTGGAGACGGCGCTCGAACTTCTGCGCGGCGGGGGCGCGCCCCCTCTCGTCTGCGATGTCGGCACGGGGTCGGGCTGCATCCCCGTCGCGCTGCTCCACGAACGCAGGGACGCGCACGCTTACGGCCTCGACATCTCACCGGACGCGCTCGCCGTGGCCGCGCGCAACGCGGCACGACACGGCGCGGCGTCGCGCCTCACGCTACTCGTCTCCGATTGCTTCGACGCGCTCGACGCCGTGGCACGCACGACGAACTTCAACCTCATTACGTCGAACCCGCCTTACATCGCCGAACGCGACATCGCGCACCTGCAACGCGAAGTGCGCGACCACGAACCGCGCCTCGCCCTGACGCCCGGCGGCGACGGGCTCTCCGTCATTCGCCGCCTCGTCGCGGAAGCGCCCCGCTTTCTCGAAGAGGGCGGCCATCTCATATTCGAGATCGGTTACGACCAGCACGAAGCGGTCGCGAGCCTCGTCGATGAAAACGTCTGGACTGTGCCCGACATCCGGCGCGACCTGCAAGGCATCCCCCGCGTCGTCATCCTACAGCGGCGGCGCGGAGGTCGCCCCGGCGGGCGAATAAAACTTCAGACCGCCATCTAGTCGCCGTTTGATCGCCGTGTTAAACTTCGTCAACTTTAAATCGCAGCCGACAGACAACATTCAACGGGCAACATCACGGGGCAAAGTTTCGCTGATAGCTGACGGCTGACGGCTGACAACTTCTTTATGGATAAATTTCGCATCATCGGCGGGCGCGCATTGCGCGGTCGCATCAACGTGAGCGGGGCGAAGAATTCCGCCCTGCCGTGCATGGCCGCCGCGATCCTGACGGGCGAGAGCGTGACGCTGCACAACCTTCCTTACGTCCGCGACATCATCACGCAGCGACGCCTGCTCGAAGACCTCGGCGCGCACGTTCTGACGCCCGAACTGCGCACGCACAAGATCACCGCCGCCAACATCGAGCTGTTCGAGGCTCCCTACGATCTCGTCAAGACGATGCGCGCATCCGTGCTCGTGCTCGGCCCTCTGCTCGCCCGTTTCGGCAAGGCGAAAGTTTCTTTGCCGGGCGGCTGCGCCATCGGCTCGCGTCCTATCGACCTGCATCTTGAGAGTTTGAAACAACTCGGCGCGGAGGTGTCGCTCGAAGCGGGCTACGTGGTGGCGCGCGCGCCGCGCGGCGGTCGTCTTCTGGGCGCGACCGTCAACTTCGACAAAGTGACCGTCACGGGAACGGAGAATCTTTTGATGGCCGCCACGCTCGCCTCCGGCACGACGACGCTGAACAACGCCGCGTGCGAACCCGAAGTGGCCGACCTCGCCGAACTCCTCAATCGCATGGGCGCGCGCGTGCGCGGCGCGGGCACTTCGACGATCACGATTGAAGGCGTCGAAACTCTCGGCGCGGCGGAACATACCATCATCCCCGACCGCATCGAGACGGGGACGTTCATCGTCGCCGCGGCGATCACGAACGGCGAACTCGAATTGAAAGATTGCATGCCGGAGCATTCCACGACCGTCATCGCCAAACTGCGCGAGGCGGGCGTCGAGATCGAAGAGATCAACCAGAGCACGCTGCATGTGCGTCGTTCCGCCGGGGGGCTGCGTGCGTCCGACATCACGACCGAGCCGTATCCCCTTTTCCCCACGGACATGCAGGCGCAGTATATGACGCTGATGACGCAGGCCGTCGGGCGCAGCCGCATTACCGAAACGATCTTCGAGAACCGCTTCATGCACGCCTCCGAGATGCAGCGCATGGGCGCGAACATCGCGATTGACGGGCGCACCGCCGTTGTCGAAGGCCCGTCGCGGCTGGCGGGCGCGCGCGTGCAGGCGTCGGATTTGCGCGCCTCCGCCTCGCTCGTCCTCGCGGGACTGGTGGCCGAAGGCGAGACGATCATCGAGCGCGTCTATCACATTGATCGCGGCTACGAAAAGATCGAGGACAAACTGCGCAACGTCGGCGCGCAGATCGAGCGTCTACGCGATTCGGTCACGTCGAGCCTGCCGCCTATCGCGGAAGTGGGCATGCTGTAGCACGAAGCGACGAAAGTGATCTGGGCGTCATGGAATGCGAATGGGACGAAACTAAAGCAGCCATCAATCTGTCGAAGCACGGAATCTCATTCAACGAGGCACAGACCGTTTTCCATGATCCCTTGTATGTAGATTTCTACGATCCGGATCATTCCTTTGGGGGAGCATCGTTATATTATTGTCGGCATGTCCCGGCAAGGTCGTTTATTGTTAGTCTCGTATGCTGAGAGAGACGACGTGATTCGTTTGATTAGTGCGAGGGAAGTAACGCGAACGGAGCGTAAAATTTATGAAGAAGGTTGAGACAGAGGCGGAGGATGAGTTGAGACCTGAATATGATCTGCGGAGCTTGCGAGTGCGGAGGGTCGGGGCAGGGCGCAAGAGTTTCGGCGGCGCGATGATTCGTCTGGAGCCGGATGTCGCAGAGGTGTTCCCCGATTCCGAGGCTGTGAACGAGGCGTTGCGATTCTTAATCAGGATCACGAAAGAAAATAAACCGCCCATAACAAATATCGGCGGCGATGTTTAAGGTCTGACTGTTGCGGATGATTCCATCTCATTTAACTTATGGCTGAACAAGATTGCATCTTTTGTCAGGTTGTCGCGGGCAAAGTTCCCGCCGACATCATCTACACGGACGAGCGCGCCGTGGCGTTTCGCGACATCAATCCGCAAGCGCCCGTGCATGCGCTCGTCATCCCGCGCGAACACATGGACTCGCTCGACGATGCGGCGGGGCGCGACGAGGGCGTGCTCGGCCACCTGCTGCGCGTCGCCGCGCGCGTCGCCAACGGTGAAGGCTTATCGGAGACGGGCTATCGCACCATCATCAACACGGGCGCGGGCGCGGGGCAGTCGGTTTTCCACCTGCACCTCCACGTCGTCGGGGGGCGGCCGCTCCGTTGGCCGCCGGGCTGAGTTGAACGCAAATAAAGGATGAAGCAGGAACGCAAATAAAGGATGAAGTAGGAACGCGGAACGATGAACTGTAAGAGATTGATTCAATGATTCAATGATTCATTGGATCAATTCTTCTTCATCGTTCCGCGTTCCCGCTTCATCCTTTTCTTCTCTATCCCGCCGCGCGCTCTTTGAGGCGTTCGTCCTGCCGTTGCTCCGCCTGCTGCACTTTCTCTTCTTTGAGCAGGGATGTTTCGTAGCGCACCCGGCCGACGAGCGTGTCGGAGATGGCCTTGACGAAGCCGATGATGGCCGGGCCGAGGACGATGCCGGGGATGCCGAAGGTGTAGACGCCCGCGATGAGCGCGAGGAACATCCAGTAGAAGTTGAAGCGCCCCGCGCCGCTCGCCGCCACGCGCGGGCGCAGCAGGAGCGACGAGCCGACGGTCATCATAAGGCCGATGACGAGATAGACGGATGCGCCGACGGGGTCGTTGCGGAAGACGAGCAGGTAGACGCTGACGGGCACGTAGATCGCCCACTCGCCGAGCAGCGGGAAGAAACCCGTCAGGAAAGTGATGATTGACAAAACGAGCGCGAGCGGGATGCCGAAGACGAGATTGAGCACGAAGATGATGACGGCCTTCAGGAATTGATCGATGAAGACGGCTTGCAGCGCGCCGCGCAACGCGCCGCCGACGTTCTCGGCGAGCCGCTCGTAAAGCTCTATGTAGTCGCCGGGCACGCGCACCTTGATGTAGTTGCCGATCTGCTTGCGGTGCGTGAGCACGTAGAAGACCGTGAAGAGGAAGACGGCGAGCGAGGCGAGGATGAGCGCGGCGCGTTGGCGCAAGTCCTGAATCGCCGCCGCCGAGCGCGTGAGTCCTTCGGTGAAGGCGGCTTCGAGCGTTGCGCGCGTGCCCGCGCGGCTGACCGGGATGTAGCGTTCGAGCGCGCCGCTGATGGCGTCGCTGATCTTGGTGCGCTCCTGTTGGCTGATGTTCGCCGAGTAGCCGGAAAGCTCGTGCCAGGTGTAACCGGCGAGCAGGACGAGCGGAACGACGATGAGCGCGATAGTGATCAGCGCGCTGCCGGAACGCGCGCGGAGGCGACGCTCCAGCCATTCCTGCACCGGCAGCAGGAACGCCCCCGCCACGAGGCCGAGCAAGAGCGCCATGAGCACCTGCCCGACGAGCAGGAGAAACAGTCCCACCGCCAGCACGAGCGCGACCCCGTATACGACGACGCGCTTTGCCTCGCCGATGGTCAAATCTTTCAACTGCCTTGAGTCGTCGTTCGCCATGCGCGACGTTAATCTAACACAGGGGCGACCGGGAATCGTAAATCGTGAATAGATCAAAAGCCGTAAATCGTGAATCGTAAATCGTGAATAGAACATGAGCCGTAAATCGTGAATCGTAAATCGTGAATAGAGAAAGACAGTTCTTTCTATTCACGATTTACGATTCACGATTTACGGCTCGTGTTCTTACCTGATGCGGGTGATGAAACTGACGCTGCCCGTGTTGGCGGGGGAGGTGTGGCTGAGCGTGCCGGTGAATGCCCAGCGGACGTGCGTGACGCTGCGGTCGTAACCGGCGGGCGCGCCGCCGCCTCCCGTCGCGGGCGTGTAGGTGTAGGTCGTGCCGCCGTCGTTGGAATAGGTGATCGAGACGGTGAGGCCGGTTGTGCCGAGCGTGGCGGCGGCCGTGCCGATCTTGAAATCGGTATTGGCGGGAATTTGATCCGTGATGGCGAGTCCCTGCGCGCTTGAGCCTCCGGCGTTGGTGAAGTCGATCCGGTAGGTGAGGTCTGTGCCGGGGGGCTGCGCCTCGGCCGCGCAGTTGGCGGGCGCGGGACACGACTTGGCGAGCGCGACGTTCGGCGGCGTGTGGAGTGTGACGGTGGCGGTCGCGGGCGCGTTGTCGGAGGGCGACGGCGTCGTGTCGATCTGCGTGTAGTCAATGAAGGCGACCGCGCTGTTGACGTATGAGCCGGCCACGTTCGGCATCTTCATGATGTAAGTCAGGTCGCGCGTCTGCCCGCCGGGGATGTTGAAGGTACCCGTCCACGTGAGCTTGCCGTTCGCCTGCGCGGGATTGGCGATTGCTGCGCCGCCAAAGGTTGAAGAACCCGCGACATAGGTGGGCGTGCCGGGCGACGTGGGTGGAGTGTCCACGAAATCGGTGAGCGTGTAGGTAGACGACCCGGTGTTGGACAAGCGCAGCGTGTAGGTGATGTCCGAGCCGACGAGCGCGGTCGTCGGATTAGCGATTTTAGCCAGGAACGCGACCTGAGGCGGCAGCGTCGTGATGGCGAGCGAGGGGCCGATGGCGTAGTGATAGCTGCTGCCGGAGAAGTCGAGAATGAGCGAACTGGCGATGGCCGTGCCGGTCACGCCGAGGATTTTCACGGTGTAGGTGATGCTGACGGTGCCGCCCGCCTTGCCGCCGGGGAATTGCACGGGGCCGACGCATGAGCGGTAATTGGGCAGCGTCGGGTTGTTCTGCCAACCGCAGGCGTCGGCGTAGAACTTATTGTCCGTCGCGCCGGCGGGCGCGCTGTAGGTGGCCGAGACGGCGAGCACCTGATAGGTGACGTTCGAGAGGTTCAGGAAGGTTTCGATCTGAGGATACCCTTGGGTGGCCGTGTCGGCGTTGATCGTGTAGTTGTAGGTCTGGCCGACGTAGACCGAACTCGGCCCGACGATGGAATAGACCGTATTGCGCCCCTGCGAGAGCAACTTCTCGACGTAGAGTTCGCGCGGCATGGGCGTGCTCACTCCGGCCACGCCGTCCGCGCTGATGGTGATGTGGTAACGGCGCGCGGTAAAGAAGGCTGCCGTGTTGCGCGTGACGATGACCGGAAAGTAGAAATCCACACACGCGCCGGGCGCGAGCGTGCGCCACATGACGACGTTCGAGCCACTCAGGTTGATGTAGACGTTCGCGCTGTCCCAGAAGAATTCCGCACGCACGTTGTTGAGCGTAGCGCCGCCCGTGTTGCAGGCGCGCGCGCCCACCTGAAAGGTGTTCGGGCCGATGCTGACATCGTTGCTGTCGAGACCGATGATGTTCCAGGTGGTCGGCGTGACACTGATCTGCGCCTGCGCGCTCTGCCAGCCAAGCACGACGAACAGCAGCAGCGGCAGCAACGCGAGGCGCACGACCGTCGTTCTTCCACGGCGGCGCGGCGAGAGAGGCGTGCGTGCGTTGATGTTAATGTCGGGACTCATTGATTCTTCACTCCGTCCCCCGCCGACTGGTCGGCAGCCCCTCGCGCCGGTTGCCGCCCGGTGTCGGTCGTGCTGGGTGCGAGCAGCCCGTCAGCGGAAGTGCCGAAGAGATCGAAGAGGTTGGAAAGTTTGGTCGAGATGGTGAAGTAGAAGCCGCGCGGCTGCGCGACGACGAGGTTGCCGGGTTCGGTGGCCGAAGTGAAGTTGTAGCCGATGCCGATGCGCATGTCGGCGAAAATCCAGTAGCCGATTTCCGCGCCGGCGGACGTGCGCGTCGTGCGCGTCACGGGCTGCGCCATCATGCGCACTTCGCCGGCCACGTCGAAGGCGCGGCGCAGGCGTCTCTGCACGCGCAGTTGCGAGAGATAGGTCAGCGCCGACGCGTCCATCAAACCTTCGCGGCTGTTCGCGCCGAACTTGAGGGCGACGCGGCCGTAGAGTTCCGTGTCCTTGAATGGCTGCCAGAGCCCGTCGGCCGAGAGCGTGTCGGAGCGGTCGGTGATGGCGGACAGCCCGCCGATGCCGCCCTGCGTGAGCGAGCGGTGCGTGTAGCTGAAGAGCAGCGCGGCGCGGTCGGATTTGAGCGGGCGCAAGGCGAGAGCGGCCGTGCCTTGCAGCGAAGAATTCTCGCGCCCCTCGAATTTCGAGCGCGTTGACTGGAAGCGCGCGAGCGTGGTGATGCCGTCGCCGAGGCGACCGGCCGCGCCGACCGTGATCAACTGGGCGAGGCCGCCCGTCTGGTTGCGCAACTCGTAGCGCGCCGCCGTGCGCAAATCTTTCGAGGGCAGGTAGGAGAAGCCGAACGAGCCGCCCGTGAAGCTCTGCCCCGCGCCCGCGAGGTGGAAGCCATGCTCGAATCCGAGGTCGAGCGAGAAACGCTTCGAGACGGGCAGGCGGTTCTGCAAGCCGAGGACGGCGAAGCTGTCCGTGCCGTTGATGCCGTTCTCAAGCTGGTAGCGGCTGGAGACGTTCGTGTAGCGGCCGAGTTTCGTCTCGATGCCGATTGAAGTTTCGCGGCGCGACCCCGTAGAGGCGAAGCCGGTCGCGGAGGTGTCGCTGATGGGGATGATGGGCGCGGAGGCGAGCCGCTGCGTGAAGAAGATGTTCGCGCGCTCGCTCCACTTGTAGCGCACGGCGATGGTCGTCTGGCTGGGGAACGTCGGGTCGGCCTCGCCGAGATTCTGTTCGCGCTTGACGGAGAGTTCGAGCTTGTCGGTCGGGCGATACTGCGCGCCGACGGTGACGAGGTTGGAACTGAGCTGCTGATCGTTCAGCGAATCGGAGAGGCGACGATAGTCGTAGCCGAAGAAGGCGTGCAGGCGGTCGCTGAAGGTTTCCGTCCAGAGCAGCGAGAAGGTGTTGCGCGAGTTATCGACGTTCGCCGTGCGGTTGCGCTCGTTGAGGAAGCCGAGGCGGACGACGCGCGAAGCCGTGGGTTTGAGATCGAGCGTCGCGCCCGTGCGCTGCGAGCCGGGGGCGACGGTCGCGCCGAAGGGATTGAAGAAGCCTTCGTCGGCGCGCGCGTATTCGGCGCGCAGCACGCCCTCGTAGACTTTGAGCGGCTGCACGAGTTCGACGCGATAGGCGTTGCCGCCCGCGTGCCGTTCGGCCGCGTTGAAGATGTTGCCGCCCGTCGCCATGTCGCCCCGGCTCATCGCCCACTCGAATTTGAGCGTGCCGCGATTCGGCAACGCCTGCTCGCCGTCTATCCCGCCGAGCACGTATGAACCGAACTCGTTCTGCTTCTGTTCGACGAACGACAGACCCATGCGCAGGCCGAGGCGGTTGAAACGCTTCGAGGCGCGCCCCGTGTAGACGCCGGAAGACATCCCCGCCGCGCGGTGCTCGTAAGTGACGACGAGTTGGACGAGGTTGAGATCGTAATCGAAGGCGGAGATGGGGCGCATGAAGAACAGTTGCCCGGTGAGCGGATCGAGATTGTAGTCGAGCGAGCGCACGAGCGGCTCGCGCGAGATGATGCGCTCCGGGTTGCGGCGGTCGCGCACTTCGAGGGCGACGGTTTCCGAACCGGGAAGCACGTCCGGGTAAGAGAGGCTGATGAGGCCGATGCGACCGGCCGGGAACACGTCGCGCGCGAAAGAGGTGTCTGGGCGCGCGCCCGTGACGGCGACGAAATCACCGTTCGAGTTTTCGACGTGAACTTTGACGCCCGTCAGCTTGCGCGAGTAGCCCGCGAGTTGCGTGTCGGCGAGTCCGGCCTCGAAGTCGCCGAACATGGCGTAGGAGCGATTGCGATCAAGGCGCGCGTAGAGTTTCGAATTCGACTCGACATCGCTGAAGCGCGTCGAAGAGTCGCCGAAGATGGGGTAGGCGCGCTCAAGCGGGTCGGATTGGAAGAGGCGGTCGCGTCCCTGCGTGCGATTGAGCGAGCGCTGGCTGTCGTAGGCGAGCGTCAATAGATTTTTGCCGAAGACCGAGCCGCGATAAAAGAACTCGATGTGGCTGCGCACGCGCGCGTCGTCGCCGCGCAGCGTGTTCTCGGGGGCGGCGCGGCCGATTGACGCTTCGGCGAGGCCGACGAGGATGGCTGGGCGCAGGTCGGCCGTGAAGCGCAGGCGATGCTCGGCGGTGATGTCGCCCGTCTGCGCCTGGAGTTGGGCGACGCCCGCCGCGTTGTCGGAAACGAGGCGCACCGTGGCCTCGCCGCCGCGCAGGCTCAAGACCACTTCCTTCAACGCCGCGTTCGGATTCGCGCCCGCGATCTCTTCCGCCAGTTCCGCGGACTTGTCGCGCGCGCCGTCTCGCACGTCCTTTGCCGTCGTCGCTTCGCCCGCACCGGCGGGGCGCAGGAAGTGGCCGCCCGAAGTGTTGACGACTACCTGCCCGTCGGCCGCGGGGTTGTTCCACTGGTCGAAGGCGCGCAGGCGTAGTTCGGTCGAATCGCGCCCGCCCGCTTGCAGTTCGGCGCGCTCGGAGACGATTTCCAGACGGCGCGCCGGGCCGCGTCCCATCACGTTCAGTTCGACGGCGCGCTCCGCCTTGCCCGCGGGGCTGACGGCGAAAGCGCGGACGCGGTTCTGTCCGGGGCGCACGTTCAGGCCGACGAAGGTGAACGTGGCGACCTTGTTCTTGTGATCGACGCGGCTGATGCCGATGTTCTTCTCGCCGACGTGCTGGCCGTTGACTTCGAGCGTCGCTGTCCAATCTTCCGCCACGCGCACTTCGACCTGCATCGCGGCCGACATGACGACCTCGCCCTCCGAAGGGCTGACGACGAGCACGTCGCCCGGCGCAACGGCCGCCACCATCTCGCTCGCTTCCACTTCATACGTCCCGGCCGAGAGGCCGCCCGAAAGTTTGGCCGTCTCTTTGGTGTCGGAGATTTTTTCGATGCGCGGCTGGCGCGCATCCGTCGCGGCCGGGGCGTGTGAATTCGTGTTCGTCGCCGGGGCGAGAGAGTTCAATGCCGGTGCGCTCGCTTCGCTCAGGACATCGGCGTCCGGAGCGGTCGCGGGATTCAGCGCATCGAGTTGCGGGGCGCGCAGGGGCGCGGGCTTGCCGTCCTTCCGCACGGTGTTCTTCGCCGTTTCGCTGTTGTCGCCGCCCGCGCCGCCCGTCGAGCGGAGCGCGAAGTTCTGGCGCAGGAGCGTGCCGCCGCCGAGCGGGGTACGAAGGAGACGCGCCCAACTGCGACCCGAACGGCGGCCTTCGTCCGTGAGCGCGTAGCCGCGCGGAAGCGTTACCGGATCGAGCGCGATGACGACCGCGCCGTCTTCGACCGACGGCAGGCTGTACATGCCTTCCGAATCGGTGACAACGGATTGGCCGTTGTCCATGTAGAGCCGCGCCCCTTCGACGGCGCGCTCGCCCGCGTCGAATTCGTCGTTGCCGTTCCTGTCCTCGAAGACGCGCCCGATGATGATCTGTCGCGTGGAGAAAACGCCGCGCCCGACGCGGACGGTGGCGCGCGACGGGCTGGTCGAGACGCGTTCGCCGGAAGCATAGACGCCGGAGGCCGTGGCCGAGTTCGTTTGGTCGCCTTCGCGCGCGTTGACGCCGATGCGCGTGCGATAGACGAGCGAAGCGCGCGCGCCCGGCGCGAGCGTGCCGAGGTTGAACGTGAGCTCGTTGCCGTTGACCTGCGGTTCGACGGCGCGGGGCGGAGCGGGTTGGACGGTGAGTTGCGCCGTACCCTTAGCGTAGTGGAACGATTGCGGCAGGAGATCGCGCACCGTCACGTCGCGCAAAGCGGCTTGCGTCGTGTTGCGCACCTCGACGCGATAGGAAACGATGTCGCCGATCTCGGCGCGCTGCTGGTCGGCGACCTTGTTGATCTCAAGCGTCTGCAACTCGAAGAGCGGGATGTTGAGCGCGACGCTCGCGAGATTTGCGAGGCGCACGGCCGACTCCGTGAGCGCGAAACTGCCCGATTCGGCGATGGGCTGTTCGTCGAGGGCGCGCACGGTGGCGTCGTAGAGACCGGGGACGCTTGCGGGGCGCACGGCGAATTCCAGCATGCGCGAGCGATAGCCGGGCGCGGTGACGTTGACGTAGTAGGTGGCGGGCGCGGCGAGTTGCGCCGGGGCGAGCGCGAAACTGAAGAGGCCGCCCTGCGCCGTCGTGAAGGGGTTGTCGTTCGGGACGTTCGGCGTGAAGCCGATCCCTGCGGTGGTGTCGAGCGGCGTGCGCGCGGCCGGGTCGGTGACGAGCGCGACGCGCGCCCCGGCGACGGTCACCGCGCCGCCGCTGCGACCGGCATAGATTGTGCCGAAAGGATTGATGACGACCGTGGCGGGCGAGCTATTGGCGTTGTCGATATTTTCGCCGCTGAAGTTGGCCGTGTTGACCGCGCCCGCGCCCGGCGCGAGGTCGCCCGTCACCTGTGCGCGAAAATTGATCGTCAACACTTCGTCGGGCTGCATCTCCGCGATGCGCACTTCAAAGCGTCGTTCGTTCACGAGTTGGCCTTCGTCGGCGTCGGCCGCGTCGGTCAGAGCGCGCGAACCGAGGCGCAGGGAGCGGGCGACGTATTGGAGACCGGCGGGAAGTTCGTCCGCGACGAGGACGCGGCGCGCGATGACCGTGCCGCTGTTGCGGAAACTGATGGCGTAGTCGAGCGTCTGGCCGGGCGCGGCTATGACGCGCTCCTGGGTGTTGACGAGTTTGGAAGGCGGCAGCGCGGCGTTGTTGGGGTCGGTCAGGCGCGCGCGTTCGCCGATTGTGTTGATGATCGCGCCCGCGTCTTCGACCGTGCCGTTCACCGTGTTGGAGACGTTCGAGCGGGCGATGATGCGAATGACCACTTGTGTCTGCGGCGCGCTCGCGTTCACGTCAACGACACTGATGATGCCGGCGCAGGCGCGCGGGGCGAGGCGCGGCGACATGGTTGAGTTGACCGTGACGGGCGCGTCGGCGTCCGTCAACGTGCCGCTCGCGTCGATGTCGAAATAGAGCGCGGAGAGCGTGGCGGGGGCTGTGACTTCTGCGCGCGTGATGGTGTAGAGGTCGGGGGTGTTGCCGAAGTTGCAGACGCGGAAGAGGCGCGTGATGCGCTCGCCGGGGGCGACTGCGGCGGAAGGGGCGGTTTCGTCCGGGGTGACGACGACCGCCGAGACCGGGCGGACGGTGACGGTGATGGTGGGCGAGACGGTGGAAAACTCGTTGCCGTCTTCGTCGGCATAGATCGCTTCGGCGCGGTTGGAAATAACCGAATCCGCCGTGGTCTGTTGCGGCTGCGCCACCCCGGCGCGCGGCGCGCAGATGAGCGCGAGTACGAGCAGGGCGGCGGCGGCGGCAACTTTGACGGCGGATTTAGTCAACATTGTGGATTGAGAGTCTGTGGCGGACATGTGAAACGCGTGAGCGTTGAAAAATGGAAGCGGCGCGGCTTGCCGGGACGTGGACGGGGCATTCGCCCGCGTTCCGCCGCGCCGCTTCCAAACAGGGGGCGCGCTGGAGAGTGCGAACCCTAGTTGATCAGGCGACGGAAGGAGAACGTGCCCGTGTCGCCGGGCGCGAGGCTCGGCACGTTGCCCCTGAGGACGTTGGTCGTCGAGGTGACGGGGTTGCCCGCGCCATCCGTGACCGTCCCGCCCGCGCTGCTGACCGAGGGCGCAGGCGCCGTGACCTGCGTCGTGTAGGTCGCCCAGTTGTTACCGCCCGCGCTGCCGTCTTCCGTGATGACGAGGTTCGTCGCCGTCAGAGCGGAACTGTTCGAGCCGGCGGCCGGCACGCTCATGATGTTCGTGTAAGTGATCTGGTACACGATGGTCGCGCCGGGGACGGTGGCCGAGGGGTTGCCGGAGGCGTCAACCACTGTGGCCGTCTTGTCGAGCCGGACGAATCCCGTGTAGAGACGGTTGATCGTCTGGTTCGTGCTGGCGGGTGTGTTGCCGGACGTGGCCTGAATGATGCTGTCGAAGCCGGTCAGGATTTGTTGCCCGGCGAGAGCATCGACGCGCACGTACACGGTGGCGTCTGCGTTTCTGGCGAGCGGCGCGAGGGCGAAAGACCCGCCGCCGGAGATGGTGGTGAAAGGCCCGGCCGCGTTCGTGCTGACGCCGACGGTGAAGTTCAAGGGCACGGTCGGCGCGGTGAGCGTGAACGTGTCCGTGGAGTTGCCGGTGTTGCGGACGGTGTTGGTGAAAATGATGAAGCCGGAGGCGGTCGTCGAGCAGGCGAGGTTAACCGGCCCCGCGCAGGGCGGAACTCCGGCGATGCCCGTCGTCACGCTGCGGTTCGTGAAGTCGGTGTTGTTGCTGCCGCCGGGGCCGGTGGCGGCAGGTTGGCCGCTCGGCCCGATGAGGACGTTGCCCACTTGCTGAAGCAGCGTCGGTTGGCGGATACCTTTCCCGGAGTTGACGGGATCGAGGCCGAGGCGAGGCTCGTCGAAATCGGCGTTGCGGTCGCCGCGGTTGGTAAATTCCGCGCCCGGCGAATCCGATTGATCGGTCAAGACCGTGCCGATGGTGTTGGAGGCGAACGAGTCCACGACGGCGTAGATGGGCGTGGTGGCGTCGGAGGTGGTGATGCCGACGATGAGCGTGAAGCTCGGGCTGCACGTGGCGGGCGCGAGCGATGCGCCCGCGTTGAAGGCGACGCGCGTCACGGTCGAGAGCGAGCCGGGCGCGGTGTTAGTCCAGACGGCCGCTTCGGGGGCGGTCGAGAGTGCGCTCGTGGTGTAGAGCGTCCCGGTGGGGAAGGCGTTGGTGGCCGAGACCACCGTATCGACGGGCACGGGCATGACGATGTAGATGCCCGAAAATGTGCCGAGCGTCATCGAGGTGGCCGGGCGGTTGCCGTCGTTGCAAACCTGCATGCTGTAGTTGATATTGCCGCCGAGCGCGACCGGGCCTGCGGGCACGGTCAGGACGGCGCGCAGTTGCGCATCGTTCTGCACGGTGACGCGGATGTCGCCTCGCGCCTCACGCACGCCGTTCGTGGACGTGGCCGAGACTGTGCGGACTTCGTGCGCCGACGGCGTGGCCGGGTTGTCGGGGGTCTGGTTGTCGTAGCCTTGCGCCGCGCCCGTGGCCGCGTCGCCGAGGAAGACCTGAACGGTGTCGCCTGAGGAGGCCGCCGCGCTGATCGTCACGCGCACGATGACCGTGGCCGTGGCGTTCTGCGCGAGCGCGTGAAGCACGTCCGCGCCGTTCGAGAAGATGTTGATGTCGCCGACCGTGATCGTGTTGCTGCCGTCCATGTCGATGACGGCGTTGGTGACCGTGCCGGGGCCGGTCAGGTTCACACTCTGGCCGCCCGCGAGGAAACGCACCTGATCGGCGAAGTTGCCCGTGTTCGTCACGGTGAACAGGAAGATGGCGTTTGTGTCGCCGGGAACGACCGAGGAGTTGACCGCGTTGTCGGGCAGGATGCGAAGGCCGGAGACATTCGCAACCGTAACGGTGACGGTGTTCGAGACCGTGCTGTAGTTGTTGTTGGAGCTGTCCGTATAGACGGCGCTCGCCTGGTTGGAGATGACGGTGTTGCCGCTGGTTTGCGCGAGCGCAGGGGTGAGAAATGCGCAAAGGATCGCCAGAAGGGCGAAGAGCGCGCGCGGCAGCGAACGGCGCGTGACAGGGTGGTGGGTGTAACTTATCTTCATATCAATCCTCAAATGTTTTTGTGGGAGACCCGCCGGTAGCAAAAGCCGGCTGAGAAGTCTGAAGGGGAAGGAAAGAGACAGCTAGCGAATGCCTCTCGCCGAAAAGCAAAGCCGCGCTTACTTGACGCGCACCTTGTAAGAGGCGGAGAGCGTCGAACCGGCCGCGAGCGGGTCGCTCCACTCGTAGCGCACCTGCGTGTACATCGAGGCGGGCGCGGGAATGCGCTTCGTCGTGCCGTCGGCCTGCTTCTCTTCAATCGTGGGCTGCGCGGCGAAGTTCTTACCGCCGTCGATGCTGTAGCTCACGCTCGCGCTGTACTCGGCCGTCGCGCTGCCGGCGACGAAAGACGTGCCCTGCGGAATCTGCCCGATGGTCTTGTACTGGCGTGCGGCCGCGTCGCCTTCGTTCGCGCTCGTGATCGTCCAGTCGAGAATCTCGCCGGGGTGAACCGCGCTCACCTTATCGAGCGCGAGGCTCTCGTCGTTGCGCTTGAGCGAACCGGCGAGTTTGACTTTCACTTCCGGCTGCCCGGCCGACTTCCGCGCCGAGGCGATCTGCCTTTGCGCGAACGCGCCCGCCGTCCCGACGAGCAACAGGCAGAGCGCGGCGAGGACAGGCGCTGTCATTTTTTTCTTCAATGTCTTCATAAACTATCTCCTTCAGATGGTCTAAAAATTTCCCTGATTGTGTTGGTTGTTCCGCGCCGGTTCTTCTTGAGGGAGCGCGGCCTGCTTCGAGGCAGACCGTCTCCGGCGGTTCGTAGATTGACTGAGCGCACACTCGACGGCGTACATGAAATCTTCGACGGCGAGCGAGCGCGGCAGCACGGCTGCAAATTGAGCGCGCGATGATGACGATGCGCGCAGGAGATCGGAGGGGCGTTCGTGCAGGACGATGAGCGGAACGCGCGGAGCGATCTCGCGCAGGGCTTCGACCGCTCCCGCGCGACTGAACCCGGCCATGTCGAGTCCGAAGGCGATGATATCGAAACGGCCGGCCGCCGCGTCCCTGAGCACGTCCATCGTGTGGCGACACGTTTCGGCCTCGTGGCCGGCGGCGCGCAACGCTGCTACCAGCCCCTCGGCCAGCACGCGGTCGTCGTCGCAAATCATTACCTTCGCCATTTCCGCTCTCGCTTCCTGATGCCTGACATGACCTCGACCAAACACAAAAACGCATTCGGTCGCATCACACTAAGTCAATTCACATGCCGCGCGCGGCGCGGGCATCCGCGAGACGGTTAAATGGTGAAATACGTGGAGTTGGACTGAAACCGGAAAGCGGGAGCGGCGGGCGGGCGGGGCGGGGCTGACAAACCGGACTGACGTTTTGTCAGCGGGTGGACAAAATGTCAGAGCGTGACGAGAGCGAGTTGCAAGTCAATCAATCTCTCTGTGCCTCCTCTGTGTCCTCTGTGTCTGCGGTGGTGAGTGCCGGATAATCAAGCACTCACCACCGCAGACACAGAGAGCACCGCAGGGGGCACAGAGAAAAGATCAGTTCATGGGATTGCAATCTGCTATAGGTGAGGAACGTGGAGAGGACGGGTGAGGAATTCGCGGAAGCGAGCGGCTTTAACGGGACGCACGTTACTCGTCGCCCGTCACTTCCTTGCCTTCGTATTCGCGCAGTTTGCGATAGAGGGTGCGCGCGGATATGCCGAGGATGATGGCGGCGCGTTCGCGGTTGCCGCCGGTCTCTTCGAGGACGCGGATGATGTGTTGGCGTTCGAGTTCTTCGAGCGTGCGCGTGGGCGCATCCGCATCCGCGTCGCGTGCGGGGGGCGCGGCGGGCGAGGCGGCTGCGGTGGGGGCGAGCGTCGTCTTGCCGCCGAGTTGTGAGAAATGTGCGGCCTCCATCACGTCCGTGTCGGAGAGGGCTGCGGCGCGCTCGATGGTGTTGCGCAGTTCGCGCACGTTGCCCGGCCAGTCGGACGATTCGAGCAGGCGGCGCGCTTCTTCGGAGAGCGAGAGCGCGGGTCTCTGAAAACGTTCGCGGTAGAGCGCGAGGAAATGATCGAGCAAGGCCGGGATGTCTTCGCGCCGGTCGCGCAGGGGCGGGATGTGGAGCGAGATGACGTTGAGACGATAGAAGAGGTCTATGCGGAAGCGTCCCTGCTGCACGTCTTCGGCGAGGCGGCGATTGGTGGCGGCGATGATGCGCACGTCGGAGGCGCGGTCGCGCGTCGAGCCGACGCGGCGGAAGCGTCCCTGTTCGAGGAAGTGCAAAAGTTTGACCTGCATGGGCGCGGGCAGGTCGCCGATTTCGTCCAGAAACAGGGTCGAACCGTCGGCCGCTTCGATGAGGCCGCGCTTCATCGCGGTCGCGCCGGTGAACGCGCCGCGCTCGTGGCCGAAGAACTCCGACTCGAAGAGGGCTTCGGGCAACGCGCCGCAGTTGATCGCGATCAGCGGTGAATCGCCGCGCGCGCTGCACGAATGAATGAAGCGCGCGAGCACATCCTTGCCCGTGCCCGACTCGCCCGTGAGAATGACGGTCGAATCGAGACGAGCCGCCGACTCGGCGATGGAGACCAGACCGCGCATCGCCTCGCTGGCATGAACGAGCGTGTGCGCGCCCTCTTCGGCCGGAGGCGTGCCGCGCGTTGCGGCTGCGCGCAAACCCGCGTTCTGGCGGACGAGCCGCCGCTTCTCGTCGGCCTTGCGAATGACGGCTTCCATCTCGTCGAGCGTGGCGGGCTTCGTGAGATAATCGTATGCGCCGAGCCGCATCGCCTCGATCCCGGTGCCGAGCGACGTGTCGGCCGTGAGCATGATCACTTCGGGCGGGTCTTCGAGCCGCCTGATCTCGCGCAGGGCGTCGAGGCCGGTCATGCCGTTCATACGCATGTCGAGCAGCACAACGTCGTAGTCCGTCACGCGCAAAGCCTCGATGGCCTCTTCGCCCGACATGGCCGACGCCGCCTCGAATCCCGAACGCGACAACTGCTCCGTCACCAGCCTGCGCAACAGAGGGTCGTCATCGACTAAGAGGACGCTGATCTTTCTAGTCATGATTATAGGAAACGATGAAGTAGGAAGGATGAACGATGAACGAAAAGGATTGATTCATTGATTCATCGGTTCATTGATTCAATGAAGAAATGAAGAAATGAATCAATCTTTGCTTCACTTCATCGTTCCGCGTTCCGCCTTCATCGTTTCTTCTTCATACTTCATCTCTCGTCTCCGGCGCGTGGCGCGGCAACCAGAGGCGGAAGCGGCTGCCCGCGCCGGGTTTGGATTCGACGGTGATCGCGCCGCCGAGGGCTTCGGCGAGCGTGGTCGAAATGGCGAGGCCGAGTCCCGAACCCTTGCCCGCCTCTTTCGAGGTGTAGAACGGATCGAATATACGCACGAGCATCTCCGCCGGGATACCCGCGCCCGTATCCGCCACTTCGATGCAGACGCGCTCGCCGTCGAGCGTGGTCGAGATGTTGATCGAGCCGCCGCCTTCCACTGCGTCGAGCGCGTTCGTCAACAGGTTGTCGAGAATTTGCAGCACCAGCACTTCATCCGTCGCCACCTCGCCGATCTGCGGATCGAGTTCGAGCAGCAGGGCCGCGCCGCGCGCCTCTTCGCGCTGCGAGAGAAGCAACACTCCGCGCTCGACGAGGGCATTGATGTCGCACGGCTCGCGGCGCGCCCGCCGCTGGCGCGATAGATCGAGCAGGCCGCGCGTGATCGCCTTGCAGCGCAGAGCCTGTCGCACGATCTCTTCGAGGTAAAAATTCCATGAGCGTTCTTCGGCGGCGGCGGCGAGTTCTGGCGTCGAGCGAATGTCGCGCAGCGTCGCCTCGGCGCAGGTCGTGATGGCGGCAAGCGGGTTGTTGATCTCGTGCGCGACCCCGGCGGCGAGTTGGCCGACGGTGGCGAGGCGGCGCGAGCGCGAGAGTTGTTCCTGCATCTCAGAAATCTGTGTCACGTCGCTCCACGTGATGACGCTCGAACCGCGCTCGCTTTCCGTCTCCAGGAGCGGCGCGACCGCGACGAGATAACGCCTGCCGTCCTCGGCCTGAATCTCGAAAGACGAGGCCGCGCCCTGCGTACGCGAGTTCATGTGAAAGGCGGCGGCGCGACTTCCGAACAGGCGCGCGAAGGCATCGTTGCAGGTGATCCCGATGGCCTCCGCCTGCTGCTCAAAACCCATCATCTCGGCGGCCATGGCGTTGCAGCGCGTCAGGAGCATCGAGGCATCGTGGACGATGATGCCGTCGGGCATCGCGTCGAAGGTCTGTTCCCAGATTTTCTTTCCCGCGCTGATGGTATCCAGCAGGCGCGCATTGTCGAGCGCGAGCGCGGCCATCTCCGCGAGGCTTTCAAACAACTCTTTTTCGTCGGATGTGAAGCGGTGGGCGGTGCGATAACCGATGCCGAGCAGCCCCAGAATTTCGCCGCGCGCGCGCAGGCGCACGAGCGCCAGATCGCGCAAGCCCTCCGCGCTGTGCAGCGGAAACTCGCTCACCGGAAGCTCGCCGCCGACGTTATGCACTTCGATGATCGTCATGTCCTCGGCGGAGGCGACCTGTTCCGCGAACATGCCGCGCAGCGGGTTGACGATCTCGGCGTCCACACCGTTGAGCGAGTTGAACCCGCTCGTCGCCTTCCAAGTGATCGTGCCTTCGGCGGGGGAGATCGTGGCGACGCTCGCCGTGTCCGAACGCATGACGCGACGTACCATCTCGACGACGCCGCGCAACGTCGCCGTGCTCTCGCCGTGCGCGGGGGCGGCGGCGCGCGGCGCTTCGGAAGACGGCCGGGCGGCGGTCGTCTCCGCTTGCGCATTCGTCGCCTCTGTCCGGTTATTCGACGGATCGATCATGCGATTATCAGGCTGAGCAAGTCGGGGGCGGTCTCAGTTCAGCGAACGTGGATAGCTGTCTCGCGGCTCGAATACCTGTCATCTTCCACGCGCGCTGCCTGTACGTCAAGAGGAAAATGGCCTGAGGCGGATTGGCGGGCGGCGTCGGCCGGGGTTTTCTTTTAGATAACGGGAAGCGCGCAGGCACGCTCGTGATCCACTCACACGCGCCCGCCGCTATCAAAGCCGACGCGCGCCGCCGTGTGAGGCACAGCGGCCGGGATGCTTCGCTATACCGGGTTGCACCTGAATGAAACTCTCTGTGCCCCCTCTGTGCTCTCTGTGTCTCTGTGGTGAATGCTTGATCAATAAGCATTCACCACAGAGACACAGAGAGCACAGAGGGGGCACAGAGAAAAGATCAGTTTCAGGCGGTCAAACTTTCGGCTCGCGGGCGGGGGACAAAAAAGAAGGCGACCGCGCGCCGCGCAGTCGCCTTCAACTTCCTTAACGCCTCGATCTCCTCTTATTCCGCCTTCGGCGCGACGGCGCGCACATCCGCCGAAACTCCGTCTTCGTATTTCTTGAAGTTGCGGTTGAAACGCTCGGCGAGTTCGCGCGCCTTGAGGTCGTAGGCTTCGGGGTCTTTCCAGGTGTTGCGCGGCGTCAGAACTTCCGCCGGGACATCGGGGCAGGAGACGGGCACGCCGACGCCGAAGATCGGATCGGGCGTGGTCTCCACTTCCGAGAGCGCGCCCGACAGGATGGCGCGAATCATGGCGCGCGTGTACTTGATCTTCATGCGCTGGCCTTCGCCGTAGGGGCCGCCCGACCAGCCCGTGTTTACGAGCCAGCAGTTGGCCTTGTGGCGGGTCAACTTTTGGCCCAGGAGGTCTGCGTAAGCGCCGGGGTGCAAGACCATGAAGGGCGCGCCGAAGCAGGTGGAGAAAGTCGCTTCGGGTTCGGTGACGCCGCGTTCGGTGCCCGCGATCTTCGCGGTGTAGCCGGAGAGGAAATGGTACATCGCCTGCTCGGGCGTGAGACGCGCGACGGGCGGCAGCACGCCGAAGGCGTCGGCCGTGAGCATGATGATGTTTTGCGGGTGCCCGGCGTGGCCTTCCGGCACGATGTTCGGGATGCTTTTGAGCGGGTAGGCGGCGCGCGTGTTCTCGGTCTTCGTCGCGTCGTCGAGATCGAGCGCGCGCGTCTCCTCGTCGTAGACGACGTTTTCCAGCACCGTGCCGAACATGCGCGTGGTGCGATAGATGTCCGGTTCGGCTTCGGGCGAGAGCCTGATGACCTTGGCGTAGCAGCCGCCCTCGAAATTGAACACGCCGTCGTCAGACCAGCCGTGCTCGTCGTCGCCGATGAGTTGGCGTTCGGGGTCTGCGGAGAGCGTGGTCTTGCCCGTGCCGGAGAGTCCGAAGAAGATCGCCACATCTTCCGCGTCGCCGACGTTCGCGGAGCAGTGCATACTCATGACGCCGCGTTGCGGGAGCAGGTAGTTGAGAATCGTGAAGACCGCCTTCTTGGTCTCGCCCGCGTAAGACGTGCCGCCGATGAGGACGAGCCGCTGCGTGAAGTCCATCAGGATGAACGTTGCGGAGCGCGTGCCGTCGCGTTCGGGGTCGGCTTTGAAACTCGGGATGTTGACGACGGTGAATTCCGGCACGTGATTGCCGATTTCGCGGCCGCCCTCGATGAACATGGTGCGCGCGAACAGAGAATGCCACGCGAGTTCGGTGACGACGCGGATCGGGAGGTTGAAGCGCGGGTCGGCTCCGGCGAAAGTGTCCTGCACGAAGAGGTCTCGGCCGGCGGTGTGCGCCATCATGCGGTCACGCAGGGCGTTGAATTTCTCGGTCGAGAATTCCTTGTTGACCTCGCCCCAGAAGACCTTGTCGTCGCTGTTCGCGTCGCGCACGATGGCTTTGTCTTTGGCCGCGCGCCCGGTGTGCTCGCCTGTGTCAACGATGAGCGCGCCGTGATCGGAGAAGATACCTTCGCCGCGCCGCGCGATCTCTTCGTAGAGTTCCGGCGTGGAGAGATTCCAGTAGACGTTCGAGGCCTGCGTGATGCCGAGCGTGTCCAGCCCCACGTCGCTGCGCCTGCGGCCACGTTCCTGCGAGCCGGATTCTTTCGTCAGAACGGATGCTGCCATCTTCGATTTCTCCTTATCAATTGAACGCCAAACGCTTGAACGATGAACTGAAAACACGAGGCCGCTTTCGGTTCATCGTACCGCGTTCCTGCTTCCGCGTTCATTATTCATCACTGGTATTACGTCTGCGTCGCGCCAACTCGCGCAACGCCACGGAGAGGTCGCGCGCTGATCGTTCGATGCGGTCGGCATAGGCTTCGAGTTCGCCCGCGTCGTCCGGGTTGCGCGTGGCGACGCTGGCGAGCGCGGCCTCGATCTGCGTGTTCAGTCGTTCGGCGGCCGCTTCGGTTTCCTGCTCGGCGTTAGATAATTGCGGGGGCGTGCGTTCGGGTCTGGTGCTCACAAAAAAAGTCCTGCTTGTTTATCGGTTGCGCGACCGGCTCCGGTATTGCTTTGCGGAGAGACGCGGCCAACGGGTTAGAGTTTGCGCGCAAAATTTCGTTATCGTCGCGCGTTGTCAATCGGGGAGTTTTATTTCGATTAAGCTAATTTCATACAACATCATCGCGTTTGAATCAAGTCGGACGCGCCCGCGCTTTTTCGCGCCGCAGCCCGCCCCCCGCGCTTAATGATTCTCGCGCCGCGACTTGCGCCGCGCGCGCCGCGTTTGCTACAAGCAGAAAATCTTATGTGGACGAAACCCGCGAGAGAAGCCTTTACGCCGCGCGAGCGGAAGATCATCGAAACCTACCGGACGCCCGCGCAGGTGCAGCGGTATCTCTCCGCGCTTTCGTATAACCGCGAGCGGGAGGGTGGGACGCTCCGCTCGTTCCGCACCTCGCTGCGGCGCGCGGAGGTTCACTGCCTCGAAGCCGCGCTCGTCGCCGCCGCCATCCTTGAGCATCACGGCTACCCGCCGCTCCTGCTCAGCCTCGAATCGCAGGACAAACTCGATCACGTCGTCTTTCCGTTTCGCCGCAACAAGCTGTGGGGCGCAATCGGGCGCTCGCGCGACACGGGGCTGCACGGTCGCCGTCCGGTCTTCCGCAATTTGCGGCAACTGGCGTGGAGTTATTTCGACCCTTATGTTGACTACACGGCGCGCATCACCGGCTACGGCCTCGGCGACCTACGCGAGTTGGGCGCGTACGACTGGCGTTTTTCCGCGAGGAACGTCTGGAAGGTCGAACGCTACCTGCAAGAACTGCCGCACCGCGAACTCAAATCCTCCGAGCGCAGATACCGGCAACTGCTCGCGCGCTTTGACGCCTTTCGCCAAACGCACACGGAGGGAGCGCCGACCTATTTCGAGAACCGCGACGTGTGGATGAAGTGAAGACGGGGAAAGGGAAAAGGAGAAAGGGTAAAGGGGAAAGCAAACAGCAAAGAACCGCGCGGCGCGCTCGCGCCCTGCTTTACCTTTACCCCTTCCCCTTTACCCCTTCACCTTGATCTTATTGCACCGTGTTGCCGGGAAGCAGGGAGCCGCGCCGGTCGGTGGCGACGGCCGAGCCGTCTTCGCTGATGATGCCGATCATGCCGTGGAAGTGGATGTCGGTGCCGGAGAGCACGAGCAGCACGTCGCCGGCCTTCACGTCCGGGTTCTTCAACTCAAAGCGCACTACCGTGGCGTGGCCGTTCGTTTGTTCGAGGGTCTCGAAGGTGAATTCGTTGCTGTCAACGACGAGCGTCTGCGAGTTGTTCGTATAATTCGCGGGTTCGGACATAAGCGGAAAATTCCTCTAAAAATTACTCTGCGATATTCGCCACGCGCTTTTGGCGTGAGAGTCTAAATCAATAATTGCCCGGTTGAAAAGGTCTGCCGTAAAGTTGCTGGTAGACCCAACCGAGCACGCGCACCTCGGCCGTGCAGAGAACTTCCAGCCAGCAGCAGGTGAGATAAATGGCGCGCCCACGCTCCGTGGGAATCTTCGCCGCCTCGCCCACGGTCGATGTCTCGCCGCCCGTGTCAAGATGGTAAGCGTGCGAGACTTCTTCGTTCGTCTTCGTGGCGTCGTCGAGCGCATTCAGGAGTTGGCTGATCCAGCCGTGCAGCGCCGCCTCGCCTTCGTTCTCGACGATGGCCTGCATGATGCCGACGGCGAGCCGCTCTTCGGCGTTCGTGAAATCGTAAACTTCTTCGCCCACGCGGCGACTCTCAGCCTGCTTCCATTGAAAGACTTCCTCGACCCTCGGGTGGCGAATCATGTTCACGCGCGGGTCGTTGTTGAGAAACCACTCGATGAGGTCTGCGAGCGAGGCCGGTTCGATACGACCCAGTTCGTCGCGCGCGAGCGGCGGCGGTTGCCCCGTCCCGGCCGCTTCGCCGCCGCCCGCTTGCGCCCCGTTCGTTTTTGAAGTGCTCATAAAATTACTGCGCGACCGCCGCCTCCTGCGACCCCGCCGCCTCCGCGTCCGCCGCTTCCTCTGCTTTAAGCCTGCGCAGGTATTTCCCGAACACGCCGTTCCAGGCGGGGATGACGATTGAGACCGCGCCCTCGCCCTGCGCCTGACAGGCGAGGCGGATGATGGGCTGCGGGTCGTCCGTGTCGATGTAGCCGAAGAGCTGCATGGCCTTTCGCTCGCGCGGGCTGACCGGGGTCAGTTTCTCCGCGCCGCCGAGCACCCCCACCCAGCACGTGCCGCACGAAGCCGAGCGACACTGGACGGGGATCGGCCCTTCGTCGACGGTGCAGCGCGGATCAACCTGCGACCAATCGCGCTTGTCGGTCGCCGCGGCGGAGGCGACTTCCTGATGTTGAATCATCTGAAAACGCGCCGTCGGGTCGGCCTCGTTCCACACCACCGTCCAACGCTTGTCCGTCGTGCGCAGGAACCCGCCGAGCAATCCCTGGCTGTCGTCGCGCGCTCGCTCGCGCAAAATCTTTTCGGGCGATTGCCGCGCGCTCCGCCCGTCGAGTTTGACTTCGCCCGCCGTGGCCGCGAACGCCGTAAGCCCGACCTGCTGCAAGGTCATAAACGCAATCGCCGTGATGCCCAAGAGCAGAGACTCTTCGATCTTCTTTTGCGCCGCCACCCCGCGCGCCGCTTCGCGTATTTGCCCGGCGAGCATCGTGGCCTCCGCTTCCGGCGTCCCTTCCTTGAATTGACCGGCGAGCGCGACGACGGCGCGTTTAACTTCCGGCCAGTGACGATGACCGTAGAGGAACGCGTGCGACGAATCAATTTGATCTTCGAGACGATAGCTGCCCTGCATCAGCAATCGCCCGGCCAATTTCTCCGGTTCGTCCGATTGCGCGAAAGCGCGCGCGAGCGCGAGGGGGAAGAAGGCGAACCAGATGGAAGTCGCGTTGCGGTCAACTTCATGGATGGAGGGGAGCAAACTTTCGAGAGCGCGCGCCCAAGCCGTCTCGTCATGGCGGTGCAAAAAAGTCTCAAAAACAGTGTCGCTATTTCTACTCATGGCTACCTCTGGATAATTTGCGTGTAAGTCAAACCTCAAAGTGTAGCCGCTCAGGCCGAAAGTCTCAAACGCGCAAGCGACGGCGGGCGCGTTAAATGAAAACGGCAGGCCGAATTATACCGGTTTGCACTTGGATGAAACCCGCTGTGCCCCCTGCGGTGTACTCTGTGTCTGCGGTGGTGAATGCTTGATCAACTTCATTCACCACCGCAGACACAGAGTACACCGCAGGG
>DASQMC010000030.1:0-156665 GCA_035645695.1 Pyrinomonadaceae bacterium | reverse complement strand
AAACGACCCGTGTGCGATTCTTCAATTGCCATGATCTCTTCGGGCGTCCCCGTGGCGACGACGCGCCCGCCCGCATCGCCGCCCTCGGGGCCGAGGTCGATGAGATAATCGGCGGTCTTGATCACGTCGAGATTGTGTTCGATGACGAGGAGCGAGCCGCCCGCTTCGACGAGCGTGCGGAAGGCGGCGAGCAGTTTGTTGATGTCGTCGAAGTGGAGGCCGGTCGTCGGTTCGTCGAAAATGTAGAGCGTGCGCGCGCCCGTGCGTTTCGAGAGGAAGGCCGCGAGTTTGATGCGCTGCGCCTCGCCGCCCGAAAGCGTCGTCGCCGACTGGCCGAGGCGCAGGTAGCCGAGCCCCACCTCGTCGAGCACGCGCAACTTGTTCGCGATCTTGTTCACGTCGCGGAAGAAGGTGAGCGCCTCGCGCACGGTCATGTTGAGCACGTCGTTGATGTTCTTGCCGCGATAGCGCACTTCGACGACGTTGGACTTGAAGCGCGAACCCTTGCACTCTTCGCAGACCAACTCCACGTCGGCGAGAAACTGCATCTCGACCGTCACCGTGCCGTCGCCCTCGCACACGTCGCAACGCCCGCCGGGGACGTTGAAGGAGAAGTAAGAGGCGTCGAAGCCTTTGGCCTGCGCGTCGCGCGTCGCGGCGAAGATTTCGCGTATGCCGTCGTAAACTTTGATGTAGGTGACGGGGTTCGAGCGCGGCGTGCGGCCGATGGGCGACTGATCGACGAGCACCACGTCGTCTATGCCTGCGCCACCTTCGAGTTTCTGAAACGCGCCGACGTGTCCCTGCCATTCGCCGCGCTGTTTTTTCAAACCGGCGAAGAGAACGTCGTGGACGAGCGTCGATTTGCCCGAACCCGACACGCCCGTGATGCAGGCGAACATTTCGAGCGGGATGTCCACGTCAACGCCGCGCAGGTTATGTTCGCTCGCGCCGCGCACCGAAATTTTCTTTTTCTTCGCCGCCGTGCGCCGCTGCTTCGGCTCTTTGATCTCCACTTCGCCGCGCAGGTATTTGCCCGTCAGCGTCGCCGAATCTTTCAACAGCCCTGCGAAGTCGCCCTCGAAGACGATGCGCCCGCCGAGTTCGCCCGCCGCCGGGCCAACGTCGAGAATGTGATCGGCGGCGCGCATCATGTCCGGGTCGTGTTCGACGACGAGCACGGTGTTGCCGATGTCGCGCAGATTGTGCAGCAGACGTATGAGCCGCTCGCTGTCGCGCGGGTGAAGCCCGATTGAAGGTTCGTCCAGCACGTAGAGCGCGCCGACGAGAGCCGAGCCGAGATTGGTGGCGAGTTGGATGCGCTGCGCTTCGCCGCCGGAGAGCGTCGAGGCGAGGCGGTCGAGCGTCAGGTAATCCAGACCGACATCGACGAGGAAGCGCAAACGGCGGCGCACCTCAAAGAGCACTTTGTCGGCGATGGCCGCCCCCTCCTCCGAGAGTTGGAGCGTATCGAAGAAGACGGCCGTCTCTTTGATCGGCAGCGTGCAGACTTGCGGTAGCGTCTGCCCGCCGACGAGCACGTCGCGCGCCTCCTGTCGCAGCCTGCCGCCGTTGCACTCGGGGCAGCGCGTGTAGCCGCGATACCGTGCGAGGAAGACGCGCACGTGCAGTTTATATTTCTTCGTCTCCAACCACGCGAAAAAACCGTTGACGCCGCCCCAGTGTCCTTTGCCTTCGACGATGGCGCGCTGCTGCGCGCGCGTGAGTTCGGCGTAAGGCACGTCGGTCGGGATGCCTTCGGAGCGCGCGAAGCGTTTGAGTTCCGTGCGCGCCCACTCGTGCTGCGGCTTCGTCCACGGTTCAATCGCGCCCTCGTCGATTGAGAGCAGAGGGTTCGGAATAACGAGATCGATGTCGAGGCCGATGGTGTTGCCGAAGCCCTGGCAGGTGGGGCACGCGCCGAAGGGGTTGTTGAAACTGAAGAGGCGCGGTTCGGGCTGTGCGTAGAGCGTGCCGTCGTAGCGGCACTCGAAACGCTCGGAGAATTTCAGCGTGCGCGGCGCATCTTCCGCCGTCCGGACGAACGCCGCGCCGTGCCCTTCGGTGAAGCACGTCTGGAGAGAATCCGTCAGGCGACTGCGCACGTCTTCGCGCGCGACCAGACGATCCACGAGCACGTAAACTTCCGTAAAGTCGGGGCGCGTGTAGTCGTCGGGCGAGCGCAGTTCGACGGTTTCGCCTCCCGCGTAGAGGCGCGTGAAGCCGCGCTGCATGAGGCTCATAACGTGCGCCGTCACGGCCTGACGACTGAGCGCGCCGCCTGCGCCCTCGCCCGCTTTGCTTTTCTTCGCGCGCGCCTTCGCGCCGCCCTTCCTGCCCGCGCCGCCGCCGTCGGGCGATTCCACTCTGAGACCTGCCTCGGCGGGGAAGAGAACGTAAAAGCGCGTGCCTTCGGCGAGCGCGGAGAGGGTTTCGGCGGCGGCTGAATCCGGCGAATCTTTGTGTACCTCGCGCCCGCAGACGCGGCAGATGGTCGTCCCGACGCGGGCATACAGGAGGCGCAGGTAGTCGTAAACTTCGGTTTGCGTGCCGACCGTCGAGCGCGGGTTGCGCGTGGAGTTCTTCTGTCGGATGGCGATGGCGGGTGGGATGCCGCGCACCTCGTCCACGTCGGGCTTGTCCATGCGTTCGAGAAACTGCCTCGCGTAGGACGACAGCGATTCGACGTAACGACGCTGCCCTTCGGCGTAAATCGTGTCGAAGGCGAGCGAGGATTTACCCGAACCCGAGACGCCCGTCACCACGGTCAGGCGTTCGATGGGAATGGTGAAATCTACGTTCTTTAAATTGTTGACGCGCGCGCCGCGCACCGTAATCGCTTCTTCACTCATGTTTCATTTATCACGCCGGAACCCTACAGAGAGCAATTTCGTCTCCCGGCGAAACACACATGATAACCCGTTTCGCCGCGCGAACGAAACGGCGACGGCTGACGAAACAAGACCTCATGCCCGAGTCGCCAGGACGCAAAGAAAGGCGCAAAGATAAGGCGCAAGGCGGTTGAGCGATTCAACCCTGCATGCCTTAACTTTGCGTACTTGCGACTCGGGAGTGAAAAGTTTTCCGCGCCCTTCTCACCAGCGCACGTCGTAACGCGCCAAGGCGGCGCGCCAGCCGGATGAATCGGTCGCGCCGAGCAGCGGCACGGAGCCGTCGAAAATTAGAGGGGCATCGGGCGGGCGGCTCATGCGGTAAGTGCGCCCCGTGGGCGAGTTGACGGAGAGCGTGATTTTTTCGGGTTCGATGCGGACGATTGTGGCCGTGCGCCAGTCTTTGCGACAGCGCAGAACGAGACGCGCGCCGAGTGCGAGCGCGCCGAGCATCGTCGCCGCTGCCGCTGCCGGGGCTTCTTCGACACCGAGCATCATCGCCGCAGGGGCTTCTTCGATAGCGCCTTCAATTGCGGCAGACGGTGAGAGGCCGCCGGGAGCAAGCAGCGCAACTGCGGCGTCTGTCTCGTCCGGCGGCCTCTCGAATGTGATGCTCACGCTTAAGATCGTCTCTAGACTTCGAGCGGGTCTTCAAAAGGGAGGTCGGGTTGGCTCGGGCTATTGCGGCTGACGGCGTAGGCGCGCATCGCCGTCGAGAGAATCAGGATGGCGATGCCGATCCAGATGAGCGACCAGAAGATGGCGGGAATGCCCGTCGCGTCCGCCATGTTCATCGCATCGGTCTGCTGGTTCGTCGCAACCGACATCCACAACACGTTCTTCAAATCGAACACGGCGTTCAGGACGCACTGTACGGCGAGGAAGCCCACGAGGAAGTTGGCGGCGCGCAAGCCCGCGTATTTCGCCGAGGCCAGAAGGGCGGCCGAGATAAGCACGCCCGCCAGCACCGTGAACGGTTGCAGCGACAAGTTCGCGAGCGGCGCGATGAAACCGAAGACGACCGTCAGGCCGAGAATGACGAGTGCCGAGCCGACGAGCACGACGCGCGCTTTGACCTTGCGGCGCACGAGCCACAGCAGGAACGCGCCGAAGGCTATCGTGCCGAGATAACCGGCGCTTGAGATCAGGAAGCGCGAGAAGAATCCGCCCTGCGGCGTGAGCGTCTCGGTCAACCCGCTCGCGTCGATGGCGACGCTCATGCTGCGCACCGAACTGCCCGTCAGGACGGCGGCCAGCGCGTGCCCGCCTTCATGTATGAAGGTCACGAAGAGGCGGAACGGGTAAGTCAAAAAGCCCGTGTAGGGAAGAAACCAGAGCGCCAGCGTAATCAGCGTGGCGATGAGCAACGTCCGCGCCTGCGGGCGCGCGTCGTGTGCGATCTTCATTCTCGTCATTTTCATTTCAAACTCTCCGCTCGACCGACTGCCAAACTTTTCCGCTTAAGGTTGCGATTCATTCTACGACGACGGGCGGAAAAACGTAAAAGTCAAAAGGTGAAAGAACAGGCGCTCGCCGCGCGTCTCCCTAAAGGCACAACTATAAACGCCCCGTGGCCTCTCTATGTTCCTCCCGTTTTCACCCGCGCTTTGTCACCGCTCGCTCGTCCTCTCCCGCCTTTCGTAATCGCCCGACTTGCCGCCCGTCTTACTTTCCAGCCTGACTTCCGTGATCGTCATCCCTTTATCGAGCGCCTTGCACATGTCGTAGATCGTCAAGGCCGCGACCGCGGCGGCGGTCAATGCTTCCATCTCGACGCCGGTTTCGGCGCGCGTCGCCGCTTCGGCTTCGATCAGGACGCCCGCATCCTCGATTCGAGCACGCACCTCGATGTGCGTGAGCGGGAGCGGGTGGCAGAGCGGGATGAGTTCGGCGGTGCGCTTGGCGGCCATGATCCCCGCGAGGCGCGCCGTCTCCAGCGGGTCGCCCTTCGGCGTGCGATGGGCGCGCACGGCCTCAACGGTCTCGGCCGACATCAACACGCGCGCCGAAGCGACGGCGCGCCTCGCGGTCGGCTCCTTCGCGCTCGTGTCCACCATCGCCACGCGCCCCTCCGCGTCCATGTGAGAAAGTTTGCTCATGTGTTTGATCCTTTGACGGCGTGGACGATCAACGTGTTCCCGCCGAGCAGGATTTCGTCCGACTGCAACTCGTCCGTCCAACGCTCGCGCCGCTTTTCCGCCGGGGCGAAGCGCGCGACGAGACGGACGAGGGCGACGAGCGGCCAATAGAGCCAGAGGTGCGACTTGGGTTTGTCGCGATATACCCGCGTGATCTCAAACCCGTACTTTTCGAGCGTGTAGCGAAGCTCGGCGTAAGAGACTGGGTTGATGTGCAGCGCCATCTCTTCCAGCGCGCCGTGTTGGGCGCGCACGCGCGCCAGGGCTTCGCGCGAGATGGGTTTGAAGTGCGAGGTGTAGCCGTGGAGCAACCACTTGATGCGCTCCTCGATGTTGAGGATGTTGGGGACTGTGACGACGAGTTGGCCGCCCGCGCGCAGCAGGCGAGAGAACTCGCGCACCGCCTGCTGCGGATTCTCTATGTGTTCCAATCCTTCGACGCAGGTGATGAAGTCGAACGAGTCATCCGGGTAGGGAAGCGTCGCGGAGAGATCGCCGCCTTTGATCTCGACGCCGCGCAGGCGAAAAATCTGCGGGTAGAGATCGCAGCAGCGAACCGTGAAGCCCGCGCGCTGAAGCCGTGCGGCGAGCGCGCCTTCGCCCGCCGGAACGTCGAGCAGCAGGCCGCGCGCCTCCTGAGCGCCGAGCACCCGCGCCACGGTCTCGTGGATCGCTTCGTGCGCGAGCGGCACGGCCTCGCGCGCCGTCTCCGCATCCGTCCCGCGCTCCGGCGGCGGCGCGGCTTGCGTCAACGTGGCCGTCGGAGTCTCATCGAAAATTTTCATGCGGACAAACTAAACATCAAAACGTGACTGTTAAGCAAGAGTCCGGCGACCTTTTGGGCGCGAAAACTAAAACCGCCGCGCCCCCCGCCTCCGTAAATCCCAACAGACGCGCAAAGAACGGATTGAGGTCATTGACAATTTTGCGCGACGAAATTTTTCCGTTCGACGAGACGCTGAACGCGGCGTGCGGGGCGAATCCCCGCGAGTGACCTGCGATGCGGCGTGTCGTCGAGAGCAATTCCAAACAGTTTGAAGATCGAAAGGGACAAAAAATGAAGAAGACTTTCCTGAACTTGATGCTCTGTATGTTCGCTTTGACCGTGACGGGCGCGACCGCCTCGGCGCAGATGATGAATAACAAGAAGATGAACGGCAACCCGACCGTCGGCGGCGCGGCGATGTACAAGACGAAGAACATCGTCGAGAACGCCATGGAGTCGCCGATTCACACGACGCTCGTCAAGGCCGTGGTGGCCGCCGGGTTGGTCGATACGCTCAAAGGCAAAGGCCCCTTCACCGTGTTCGCGCCGACCGACGACGCCTTCGGCAAAGTGGACGCAGCCACGCTGAACACCGTGATGCAGCCCGAGAACAAAGCGACGCTCACCAAGATTTTGACGTACCACGTGGTTGCCGGGAAGATGGATTCTAAAGCCATCGCCAAGGCCATCAAGAAGGGTCGTGGTCGCGCCACCTTCAAGACCGTCAGCGGCGGCACGCTGACCGCGTCGATGCAAAACGGCGGCGTTATGCTGACCGACGAGAAGGGCGGCACGGCGATGGTGACGACCGCCGACGTGTACCAGTCGAACGGCGTCATCCACGTCATCGACACCGTCGTGATGCCTAACTAACTCGCTCGCCGGGTTTCCTTAGCAAAACGGCAAAGGCGTCTTCGCTCTAACGGCGAAGACGCCTTTTGTCGTCCGCGAATGATTCGGACTTCGACTAAGCGGGCAGGCGAACCACGCGCACAACCGTCCCCGCCTCGACCACAGGGACGCCCGCTTCGACGATGACGAGCGCCCCGGCGCGCGTGAAGGCCACGAAGTCGGACGAGCCGCCCCAGCGCAGAGGTTCCGCGATGAGTCGCCCCGCGTCGTCCGTGCGGAGTTCGGCCGGAAGATAGCTCGCGCGCTCGTTTGCGCCGCGCACGCTGCGGCCGAGCACGGCCTGTTCCGCGACGAGCGCGGCATCGCGCGCGCCCTGCATCGCGCGAATCGCCGTGCGCGCGAACAGGTTGAAGGTGACGGAGACCGAGACGGGATTGCCGGGCAACCCGAAGACGAGCGTCCGGCCGAGGCGCGCGAAGACCGTCGGCTTACCGGGACGCAAACTAACCCGCTCGAAAAATATCTCCGCGCCGAGCGCGCCGAGCGCCGTCTTCGTGAAATCGTAGACGCCCATCGAGACGCCGCCCGACAGGACGAGCACATCCGCGCGCTCCGCACGCTCGGCGATCACGCGCGCGAGGAGTTCGGCGTCGTCGGCGGCTACGGGCGCGTGCTCGACCGTCGCGCCCGCCGCCTCCGCATAGGCGAGCAGCGAATAAGTGTTCGAGTCGCGAATTTGATCCGCACCGGGCTGCGCGCAGACTTCAACCAACTCCGTCCCCGTCGCCAGCACCGAGACGCGCGGGCGAGCGCCAACGCGCACACGCGCATAACCGAAAGAGGCCAGCGCGGCCATCGACGCCGCGTTGATCAATTCCCCGGCGCGCAGCACCGTCTCGCCGCGCGTGATCTCCGTCGCGCGTTTCGTAATGAACTGCGCGGGCGTGGTCGCCCGCTCGATTTCGACGAACGCGCCGTCTTCGAGTTCGCGCGTCACTTCGACCTGCTGCACGCTGTCCGCGCCCGCGGGCACGGGTGCGCCCGTCATGATCCGCACGGCCTCGCCCGGCCGCAACTCTCCGCGCCAACCCGCGCCCGCCGCCGCTTCGCCCGCAATCGACAGTCGCGCGGGCGCAGCCGCGCTCGCTCCTTCCGTGTCGGCCGCGCGCACCGCGTAACCGTCCATCATGGCGCGGTCGAACGGCGGCAAATCCGTGTCGGCCACAACGTCTTCGGCCAGCACGCGCCCGCGCGCCTCCGCGAGCGCGACGGCCTCTGCGGGCAAGCGCGGCGTCTGTTCTTCGATGATGCGGATGGCTTCCGCGACCGGGATCATGTCGGCAGACGCTAACAAAAATTTGCGAGCGAGAAAAGCGAAGGCGCGCGAAAAGCAAAAGCGGTTGGAAAAGCAAGGGCGCGCGAAAAGCAAAAGCGGTTGCCTTTTGAGTTCATCAAAAGACAACCGCTCTCGGGTTTGAAGTGGCGGAGCCGACGGGACTCGAACCCGCGACCTCCGACGTGACAGGCCGGCGTTCTAACCAACTGAACTACGACTCCGCAAAAACTTCAAAACTTAAACCGCTGCGGCGGGCGATGATGCCGGGGAGGGCACCAGTGTCGCTAATGGTAGGCACGGTGGGACTCGAACCCACAACCCCCGCCTTGTAAGGGCGGTCGTCTACCATTGACAGTACGTGCCTCTAGTTGAAGACGCGCTACTTAAGGCTGCGAATCTCACCATGAAAACGGATCGCGCTAATCCGCCGGCAAAAGACCGGCCACGCTAACCTCTTCGACCTCTACTCACGCCCGCTTCAAAGACCGACGCTTCGTTTGGAATAACAGACCGGATGTTTGTTGTTCCGAAGCGAGACTCATCCTAAAAGAAGCCCTGCACGGTGTCAAGCAGCGTCAGAGTTCCGGGCGCGCGGCGTGGCGCGGAGAACGATGTTCGGGAACCGTGGGCATAAGCGGGAGTGTGATGACCCGTGCATTTCGCGTCGCGGTCGCCGCCGTTCACAGCAGCCACACGGGCAGCGTTGACCCGGCTTCGCGTTTCTCCGTAGTTGACTCCGCGCCGTCGCGTTCTTCGGTTGCGACGGGCGGACGCGGTGGTCGCTCGCGTTCATCCTCGTCCGGTTCCCTGCGTCGCCGCCCGTGCGGGTTGATGAGCACGGCTTCGACTTGATCGTCGAGTCTTCCGATGACGGGCATCGCGTCGCTCCTTTCAGTCATCAAGGGTTTGCGGCTATATTTAACTCCGCCGGTTTTCCATATGAAGTGTAAGTCTATGTCGAATCATCCCTCAAAGCAAAAACGCGCGCGGCTGGCGGCAATCGCCTCGCTGCTCGTGCTCGCGGCGGGCATCGCCGGGTTACAAGTCTCTCTTTCGCAGACGCGGCCGCAGCAGCAGCAGCAGGGCGCACCGCAACAGCGTCCCCGGCGCGTCGGTTCGACGCCCGCGCCGCCCGCGCAACAGACGCCCCGCGCGACGCCCTCGCCCACCGCGCGGGAAGAGGTTGACGAGGACGACGTGGTGCGCGTGGAGACGCAACTCGTCACCGTGCCCGTGACGGTGACGGATCGCACGGGGCGCACGCTCACGAACCTGCGCGCCGAAAACTTCGCCCTCTACGAAGACGGCCGCCCGCAGCGCGTCGCCAATTTCATCGCAACGGACGCGCCCTTCGAAGTCGCGCTCCTGCTCGACACTTCCGGTTCGACGCGCGCCGAAGTCGGCCTCATTCGCCGCGCCGCCAACGCTTTCATAGATGCCCTGCGCCCCGGCGACCGCATCGCCATCGTCGCCTTCAACTCGCGGGAGGACGCTGGAACGAAACTCGCCACCGTCGAACTGATGACACACCTGACGGACGACCGCGCCGCGCTCCAACAGGCCATCGAGAGCATCGGTTCGAGCAACGGCACGCCCTTCTACGACGCCCTCGAACGCATCGCAAAGGAAGTCTTTCGCGCGCCGCCGCGCCCCGAGTTGCGCGGCCGTCGCGCGCTCGTCGCCCTGACCGACGGGGTTGATTCGACGAGCGAGGCCGACTTCGCGGATGCGCGCGCTCGCCTCCAACAGACGGGCACGGTCGCCTATTTCATAGGGGTCAACACGGAGGATTTCGTCGAAGAGCGCCTGATGAAAGACTGTCAGGACGACGGCCGCCTGAGCCTTTCGCGCGTGCAACTGCAACGCTACCGCAAAATATTCGACCCGCGCGCCGAAGCCGCCGACTATATGAACTTCTGCCGCATGGGGCCGTTCGAGCGCATGGAGATCAGCCGCGCTCTCTACCAACTCGCCCGCCGCGAGATGCAGGAACTCGCGCGCGACTCCGGCGGCAAAGCCTTTAACGCCGCTGACCTGCGCGACGCCCGCGCCGCCTTCGCACAGGTCGCCGCGGACATCGGCAAGCAATACAGTCTCGGCTACTATTCGACCAACAAGGCGCGCGACGGCGGCTTCCGCACCATCAAAGTCGAGGTGCGCGGCCTGCAACAGGGCGCACAGGTCGTCGCACGCGAAGGCTATCAAGCCCCGAAGAGTTAAAAAAATCCACCCAGAGGAAATCCGTCTCCATGCCTAATGAGAATCCATTTGATCGCATCGTCCTCGTCGTGCTCGACAGTCTCGGCATGGGCGAGATGCCGGACGCCGCCGCGTGGGGCGATGCCGGTTCCGACACGCTCGGCCACATCTGCGCGTCGCGCGAGGTGCGCCTGCCGAATTTGCAATCGCTCGGACTCGGCAACGTGCGCCCGCTCGCGAATGTGCCGCCCATTGCGAGCCCGCGCGGCTCATACGGCCGCTGCGCCCTGCAATCGAACGGCAAGGACACGACGACGGGACACTGGGAGATGGCCGGGATCATTCTGGACGAGGCGTTCCCGACCTACCCGGAAGGCTTTCCGGCGGACGTGCTCGCGCGCTTCGTGGCGGAGGCGGGCGTGCCCGGCGTGCTCGGCAACTGCCCCGCTTCGGGGACGGAGATCATCAAGGAACTCGGCGCGGAGCACGTTCGGACGGGCAAGCCCATCGTCTACACCTCCGCCGATTCGGTCTTTCAAATCGCCGCGCACGAAGAGGTGATCTCGGTCGAACGCCTGTACGAAATTTGCCTGGCGGCGCGGCGGATACTACGCGGCGAACACGAAGTCGGGCGCGTCATCGCGCGTCCTTTCACGGGTGCGCCCGGCGCGTTCCAGCGCACCGAGAACCGCCACGACTATGCCGTGCCGCCGCCGCGCGAGAATCTGCTCGTCGCCCTGAGCGATGCGGGACTCGACGTGGTCTGCATCGGCAAGATCGCCTCCATCTACGATTCGCTCGGCGCGACGCAGGACTTGAAGGCCAAGAACAACGACCAGTCAATCGACCAGACCATGCGCGCCCTCGCGGACGAACGCACGCGCGGCCTCATCTTCACCAACCTCGTCGATTTCGACATGCTCTACGGCCACCGCCGCGACGTGGAAGGCTACGCACGCGCCCTCGAACACTTCGACGCGCGCCTTCCCGAAATCGAAGCGGCGATGGGCGAACGCGACCTGCTCATCCTCACCGCCGACCACGGCAACGACCCCACCTATCGCGGCACCGATCACACGCGCGAATACGTCCCGCTGATCGTTTACGGGCGGCGCGCGCGCGCGGGCGTCAATCTCGGCACGCGCCGCTCGCTCGCCGACATGGGGCAGACCGTCGCCGAAAACTTCAATCTGCGACTCGCGGCGGGAGAGAGTTTTCTGTCTGAGATAACCGGCTGAAATGATCACTTCGACCGGCGCGGCGGGGTCTCGTACAAGTGAGTCCAGATAGGCGGCAACATCGCGGCGCGCATCCGGCCGACCGGCAGTTGTTCGCGGCGGAGCGGCTGGCCGCGCTGCGCGCCGCCGTCGCGGAGTTGTCGTGGCTGCTCTCGCGCGGCTACGCATCGAAGTCCGCGCTGAAACTCGTCGGCGACCGTTACGAGTTGACCGAGCGGCAACGCCTCGCCGTCGCGCGCGCGGCCTGCTCCGATGCGAACCTCGAAGGCCGCGCCGCGCGATGCCTGTCCGAACGCGAAGTTGAAGGCGACGAACTGATCATAGACGGTTTCAACCTCATCATCACGGTGGAGGCCGCGCTCGGCGGCGGCGTCCTGATGCTCTGCCGCGACGGCTGCCTGCGCGATCTGTCGAGCGTCCACGGCTCTTACCGCGCGGTGGCGGAGACTGACCGTGCGTTGGATGTGATCGGCGAAGCGCTTGAGGTTCTCGAACCCGCGACGGTCGGGTGGTTGCTGGACAAGCCGATCTCGAACAGCGGGCGGCTGGCGGAGAGGATTCGGAATTTGGCCGCACGGCGCGGTTGGCCGTGGCGCGTGGAACTCGTCTTCAACCCCGACCGGGAGATCGCGGCTTCAACCGCAATCGCCGTCACCTCCGACTCGAACGTTCTGGACAAAGCGGCGCGTTGGGTTAACCTCGGCCGCCGTCTGGTCGAAGCCCGGCTGCCGGAATCCTGGGTGATCGATTTGAGGCCGGATGCCGACGGAAGTGCGCCTTAATCGCGCGTTGGGTCTTTGATGACCGCGATGTAGGGCAGGTTGCGGTAGCGTTCGGCGAAGTCGAGTCCGTAGCCGACGACGAAAGCATCCGGGATGGTGAAGCCGAGATAGTCAATCGTCACTTCCCGCAGCCGCCGCTCCTGTTTGTTGAGAAGCGCGGCGAGTTTGACGCTCGCCGCGCCACGCGAATGCAGGTTCGCCATGAGGTAAGAGAGCGTCAGCCCAGTGTCCACGATGTCTTCGACGATGAGGATGTCGCGCCCCTCGATGGGCACGTCCAGGTCTTTCACGATCTTGACCTCGCCCGACGAGCGCGTGGACTCGCCGTAACTTGAGATCGCCATGAACTCTACGCCGACGCGCATGTCGATGGCGCGCATCAAGTCGCTGAGGAAGATGAACGCGCCTTTGAGCACGCCGAGCAAAAGGGGATTGCGCCCCGCGTAATCGCGCGCGATCTCGGCGCCGAGTTCGCTGATGCGTGCCTGAATCTGTTCGGCGCCGAACATCGGTTCGAGATTATCGTTGGTAAACTCGCTGGGGACGGGAGCGGCTGAAGCTGACAAGGGCGGCCTCCTCGTAACTGCGTATGATGGAAATGTTCGGAACTTAAAAGTTGTGTGCTGGGGAGGGCAACGCCGTTTGCGCGCGCGCCTCCCGGTGCGACATACTAAAGTAGCCGCTCGCCGCAGGTCAATGAAATCAAGCTGGTAGCCGTCAGCCGTCAGCCATCAGCTTTCAGTAAGTGTCTGACCTGAAGTGATAGACCGGCAACAACCGAATTTTAAAAGCTGACGGCTGACGGCTGATAGCTGACTGCTAACTCTTATGCCCGAAGAACAATCTACACGCGACCGCGTCCGCGCCCTCGTGCGCGAAGTGCTCAATAACGCGTTGCCCGAAGAAGAGAGCGGCGACGCATCCCAAACAGCGGCGACTTCATCGCCGACTTCAGCGGCGACTTCATCCGCAAACGCGCCCGCCGGTGCCCCCGCGCCGTCGCCCGCAAAGACGACGACCGCCGCGCCGCCGACGCGCCCCGCCGCCGCGCCTACGGCGAGCGCGACGGACGAGCGTCCCATCGCGCGCGACGAATCCTCAAAGACCGTCATCACCGAGGCGGACGTGCGCGGCCTCGAACGCGGCGCGCGCCTGCGCATCGCCGAGGGCGCGCGGCTCACTCCGCTTGCCGCCGACATCGTGCGCGAACAGGGCATCGAACTCGTCCGTCGCGTCTCCCGTCGCGGCTTGCGCGAAAGCAAGTCGGTCGGCGTCGGCGCGGATCACGGCGGCTACCCTCTGAAAGAAGAACTCAAAATTTATCTCGCCGAACTCGGCCACCGCGTCCGCGACTTCGGCACGAACTCGACCGACGCCGTAGATTATCCGGACTTCGCACACGCGGTTGCGCGCGCCGTCTCGGACGGCGAATGCGACCTCGGCATCGTCATCGACGGCGCGGGCGTCGGTTCCGCCATGACGGCCAACAAAGTGCCCGGCGTGCGCGCCGCCGCCTGCTACTCCGTCAAAGTCGCCGTCAACTCGCGCGAGCACAACGACGCCAACGTGCTCACGCTCGGCAGCGCCACCGTCACGCCCGCCGAGATGCGCGAGATCGTCGCCGCGTGGCTCTCGACCGAGATTACCGAGGATCGACACCGCAAGCGCGTGGCGAAGATCGTAGCGGTCGAACGCCAGTATCGCGCGTGAAGTTTCGATGCCGGATGCGCTGACGCCAACACCGCAAGTCTTCATCATCGCCGGGCCGAACGGGGCGGGGAAATCCACCCTCGCGCCCTTTCTCTTGCGCGATACGTTCGGCGTGGGCGAATTCGTCAACGCCGATACCATCGCGCTCGGCCTCTCGGCCTTCAGCCCTGAGAGTGTGACCTTCGAGGCTGGGCGCATCATGCTCGCGCGCCTTCGCGACCTCGCCCGCGCCCGCGCGAGCTTCGCCTTCGAGACGACGCTCGCCACGCGTTCCTACGCCGCCTTCGTCGCCGCCTTACGGCGCGAGGGCTACGAATTTCAACTGCTCTACCTCACCTTGCAGAGTCCCGAACTGGCCGTCGAGCGCGTGCGCTCGCGTGTGCGCCTCGGCGGCCACCACGTTCACGAAGCGGTCGTCCGCAGGCGTTTCCGCAACGGCGCGCGCAACTTCTTCCGTCTCTACCGCCCCCTGGCCGATACGTGGGGAATATACGATAATTCCACCCTCGATGCGCCGCGCCCCGTCGCCGTCGGCCGTCGAGACGAGTTTACGAAAGTGATCCAACAGGATTTATGGCAGGAGTTTCAGAGGCGTTCCGTATGAGAGACAAACACACCAGCCCGACGAAAATGTCCGACCAGACCAAATCAATCGAACACGCCATGCGCCGCGCCGTCCGCCACGCGTTACTCACGCACAAGCGCGCGGGCAACACCGTCGCCGCCTGGAGAGACGGGCGCGTGGTGCTGGTGGCAGCGGAAAAGATTGCGATTGATAAATAGCGAAGCGACTGTCGGCGGCTCGTAATGCACAAGTACAAAATCATTATCTACTGGAGCAACGACGATCAGGTTTTCATCGCCGAGGTTCCCGAGCTACCCGGCTGCATGGCTCATGGCGATAGTCATGCTGCTGCACTAGCAAGCGCTAACGAAGCGATCCAACTATGGATAGATACGGCAGCAGAGTTTGGCAATCCCGTGCCTGAACCAAACTGCTGTATTTGAGGCTTTCGTTATTTCTTTAATTATTCGTATCGAGGTTTAAGGATAATGCAGCTTTTTAAGGTGAGCACGTCAACAGGAATTACCATACAAGAAGAAATTAAGCATACCCGTTTTAGAGATGTTTTGATAAATAACGCATCTGGTAAGGAGAAAGATTTAGAGAGTTTTTTAGTTCAATATCCCGGTTTACTCAATTTTGGCGATTTCGATCAATCCGACCCGGAAAACACTGATCTGCTTATCATTTCAAGACAACCAACGACATCTACCAGAAAACGCGCAGACCTTCTCGGTATACACCGTGATGGGAGCCTTATCGTTATCGAAGTTAAACGAGACGCCGCAGATGAGCGTAATCGGGTGGAAGGGATAGAGTTTCAGGCAATCCGATACGCTGCCGCGAGCAGAAAAATGACAGTTGATGCCATCATCGAAACATACGCTAGGTATCTACTAAGTATCCATTTTGAGAGAGAAACAGCGCACCTAAATGAAATATATCCAGTATTTATCGAAGAGTATAGGCAGGTGGCGATTGGGAAACTGTGTGAGCATTTAGCTGACGAAGAAGAAGAGTTAAGCGAGGAAGATTTGGAGGGCATCATAGACCCAAAGGAAAAGCAAAAGATTTATTTAGTTGCAGCGGATTATGAGGCCGATGTTATTTCAGCTTGCGCTTGGCTACGCGAGCATAATATTGATGTTTCATGCTTCCGGCTGAGACCTTACAGAATAGCAGGTGAGATTGTGCTTGAAAGAGAAAGGCTTATTCCGCCCCCAGAACTCGGTGACTACATGACGGACATATTTGTTTCTCCTGTCATTGGAGGGCAGATTCAGCCGCAAGCTAGGCGTAAGCAAAGTGAAGATAAACCTAGTAGATTAATTTGGGCTGATGATGAAGAAAATCCTATTAACGTAGCGACTTGGCGGGAAATGTTCGCACAAGTTGTAAGAAGGGCACTTAGCGATGGACTCTCCCCCGACAAACTTCCTACCAGAGTATGTAAGAACGAAGATGATGCGCAGAGATTCCAAGCCCCAAGATTTTTTGAATCTCACAATGTTTGGATTGATTTACACGGCAGCGCCAGTGCGGTTCAGGGTTTTGTGAGGAAAATTTTGCTGGGGATGAATAAGCAGGGAGTACTGACAGTAGAAACTCGAAACGGTAATGTGATCGAGTTTTAACTTATTTACAGTAAATAATAACGGAGCGGTATTCTATGGCATATTCAAACAACGGAGATTTGGAGCACCTCGTCGAGCAGATCACGGATGTCATCGTGGCGCGGCTGAACGGGGATGCCGAGGAGCAGGCGGCGCTGTGCGGGTGCGGTTCGGCGTGTTTCAACCGTTGCCCCGAGCGTATGCAGCGCGTGGTGGACGCGGGCGCATCGCGCATCGGGTTGGTGCTGGGCGAGACGGCTTCGGCGCGCGACTGGGCGAGCCTCGTGGATCACACGTTGTTGAAGCCGGAGGCGAGCGAGACCGACATCGAACGGTTGTGCGGCGAGGCGGCGCAGTTTCATTTCGCGAGCGTGTGCGTGAACCCGACGTGGGTGCGCGCTTCGGCCTGTCATTTGCGCGGGACGGGCGTGGCTGTGTGCACGGTCATAGGGTTTCCGCTCGGCGCGACGCTCTCGGACGTGAAGGCTTATGAGACGAGACGCGCGATCTTCGACGGCGCGCGCGAGGTGGACATGGTGATCAACATCGGCGCGTTGAAGAGCGGCGACGATTGCGCCGTGGAGTATGACATCAGGCAGGTCGCGGAGGCGGCGCACGAACAGGGCGTGCTGGTGAAGGTGATCATCGAGGCCGCCCTACTGACGGACGACGAGAAGGTGCGCGCATGTCAGGCGGCGAAACGCGCCGGGGCGGACTTCGTCAAAACTTCGACGGGCTTCGCTAAAGGCGGGGCGACCGTGGCCGACGTGGCGTTGATGCGGCGCACGGTCGGGCAGGAGATGGGCGTGAAGGCGGCGGGCGGCGTGAAAGGTCTCGGCGATGCGCGGGCGATGGTCGAGGCGGGCGCGACGAGGCTCGGCGCAAGCGTCGGCGTGAAAATCGCGCAGGAGGCTTCGGGTGCGCGGGTCGCCGCCGGGGGCAACGGCGGATATTGAGCGGCCGGTTGTTATTGCGACAAACTAACGGCGGCGGGTCGAGCGCGGCGCGAATCTTTTCCGGCTCGCGGGGCGACGGTTTGAGCGATTCGAGAACCTGCCGTCTTGAAACACGCGTCGCTTTGCGTCTATGCTGGACGCCTACAAGCTCTGCAAAGTTTCGACCAACGGTGAAATTTCGATGCCTTTAGGACATAAGGTGTTGGCGGTCGTCCTCGGCGGCGGTGCTGGCACGCGCCTGTTCCCTCTGACGCACCAACGTTCCAAGCCAGCCGTCCCGCTCGGCGGCAAGTACCGTCTCGTTGACATCCCGATCTCGAACTGCATCAACTCGGATATCACGCAGATCTTCGTGCTCACGCAGTACAACTCCGCATCGCTCAACCGGCACATCTCGCGCACCTATCGCTTCAGCGGCTTCTCCGACGGTTTCGTCGAAATCCTCGCCGCCGAGCAGACGCCCGACAGCCCGCAGTGGTTTCAGGGGACGGCCGATGCCGTCAGGCAGGTGCTGCCGCACATCCACGATTGGGGCATCGACACGCTTCTCATTCTCTCCGGCGATCATCTCTACCGGATGGACTATCGCAAGTTTCTCGCGCGCCACTACGAGACGCGAGCCGATGTGACCGTCTCGGTCGTGCCGTTCGTGCGCGAGGCGGCCGAAGAGTTCGGCTTGCTCAAGGCCGACCCGACGGGGCGCATACTTGAGTTTCGCGAGAAGCCGAAAGGCGAAGCCCTCGAAGAGATGCGCGTGGACACGACAGCCTTCGGCCTCTCGGCGGAAGAGGCGGCGCGCCGCCCGTTTCTCGCCTCAATGGGCATCTACGTCTTCAACTATGAGCGCCTGCGCCAACTGCTCGCGGAAAATCCCGCGTGGGTGGATTTCGGGCGCGAGATCATCCCGGCCGCCATCAAGGACTACAACGTGCAGTCGTATCTCTTTGACGACTACTGGGAAGACATCGGAACGATCTCGGCTTTCCACGGTGCGAATCTCGACATGACCTCGCTCCTTCCGAAGTTCAATTTCTTCGACACGGAAGCGCCCATCTACACGCGCCCGCGTTATCTTCCGCCGTCGAAAGTTCACCACTGCGAGATCGTCGATTCGATTATCGGCGACGGCAGCATCATCAACCGCGCGCGGCTTGCGCGCTCGGTCGTCGGCCTGCGGGCGCGCATCGAACCGGGCGCGCGCATCGAAGACACTTACCTGATGGGCGCGGACTACTACCAGTCAATCGAGGAACTACGCGCCGACGCCGCCAGCAGTCGCCCGCTCATCGGCATCGGCCGCGACACCGTCATCCGCCACGCCATCATCGACAAGAACGCGCGCATCGGCGCGAACGTCCGCCTCACGAACGAAGCGGGCGTCAAACACTTCGACAACGAAGCGGCGGGCTACTACATCCGCGAAGGCATCATCATCGTCCCGAAGAACGCGACCGTGAAAGACGGCACGGTGGCATGAGACGAGCGCGCCGCGCGATCCGACGTTAAAGAGCCGACGTTAAAGAGTCGACACTTAAGAAGGCGACGTAAATTCACCGGCAGCGAAGTTACGGCGAACCCCGCGCCGCTTCCCGGCGTACTAGGAATCGTTCTGCGATTTTCGAGTTAAAGGGAAGCGGAGCTATGAGAAATTTGATCCCGAAATTCATCTTCGCCGTCATCCTGTCTTCGACCGCCGCGTCGCTTCCGGTTTCCGGTCAAGTTAATCGAGAGGCCGATCAAGAGCCGGAGATCATGACGTACAAAGAGTACGGCCGGATCAGGCACGGGCGGCCTTATGTGCTCCAACTGAAATCCGGGGCGGGCGAGCTTCTATACTTCGGCGCGGGGCACGTCTACCGTGTGGAAGACCCGCAGATCGCCGAGATCGAACGGCGCTTCGTGGAGTTTCGACCGACGGTCGTGCTCAACGAGAGCCAGACGCCGCCCGTCGAAGTGACGCGCGAACTTGCCGTCACGCGCTACGGCGAGCCGGGGCTGGTCAGTTTCCTTGCCGCCAGGCACAACGTCCCCATCAAAAGTCTAGACCCGCCGCGCATGCAGGAGATTCGCTACCTGCTCGGCACGAAACGCTGGACGACCGAACAAGTGATGATGTTCTACATCCTGCGGCGCGTGTCGGAGAACAACAAGAAGACCAGCCCGCGCCCGGCCGACGAACTCGTGCAACAAGCCCTCGACGCCACGGCGAAAGCGCCGGGCTTTGAAGGTTTGCCAAAGACGGTGGCGGAATTTGAGGCGAGTGTGAGGCGCCTGTTGCCCTCCGTCGCCGATTGGCGCACGGTCAAGAGCACGCACTTCGACCCGAACCCCGACCTCGGCCTCTACACGAACGACGTGGCCTACGCGTCGAGCCAGTACCGCGACAGGTACATCGTGAAATTGCTCGCCGACGAGGTGCGCGGCAAAGGCGGGCGCGTGTTCGCGGTCGTCGGGGCGAGCCACGTCGTCATGCAGGAGAAGGCGTTGAAGAAGGCTTTGCAGGAGACATCCGCCGAAAGCGGACACGGAAAAGTAAAGTAGAAACGATAAAGTAGGAACGATGAACTGAAAGGATTGATTCATTGATACATCGGTTCATTGATTCAATGAAGAAATGAACCAATGAACCGATGTATCAATCTTTCTTTAGTTCATCGTTCATCGTTCCTACTTCATCGTTTTCCTCTGTGTCTAACGCTTATTTACCGGCGAGAGGCAACCTGCGCAGGACGGGCTGCGAACGCGTGCGGTCGTTCGTCGAGGTATTGGCCGCGTTGTTGTTGTTGTTCGCGCCCGACGGGTTGTAGATGTAGCTGTCGCGCGCGCGGACGGCGAGGTCAGGTCGCGTGACGCGAACTTTGATTTGACGGCGCTGGCCTGCCTGCCCCTGCTGTTTCGGGTAGTAGCCGAGACTGTACTGGCGGCGCAGTTCTTCGGCGACGAGTGTGAACGCGGATTCGATGTCGCGCGTGGTGTCGGCGCGGTAAACGCGCGCACCCGAGAGACGCGCCATGTCGCGCAGGTAAGCGTCGCCGCGTTCGTACTCTTCGCGCGTGCAGCCCTTGCAGTTCGCGCCGCCGCCCCCGCCGCGTCCGCTCCCGCCGATGGAGATCGTTCCGCCGGAGAGGATGTCTCCGAGGATAGTTCCGATGCCGCCCGTCCTGCGTCGTGGTATCCCGCCGCCGTAGATGCCGCCGCCCCCACCGCCTCCGCGCGATGCCGTGTTCGAATCGTAGGTGTCGTACTGAACGGGATAGATGAGCGCGTCGAGTTCTTCGGCGTCGCGCGCGTTGGACTGGTAGCTGGCGCGGCGGCTGGTGGTATCGACGCCGTCCGTGAAGAGCAGCATGGCCTTGCGCCCGTCTATGCGGTTGAAGCGTTCGTTGATGATGAAATCGACGGCGTCGTAGAGTTTCGTGCCTTCGCCGGGGCGCACGCGGCGGATGGCGTCGCGCAGGCGTGCGCGGTCGCTCGTCGCCTCCGAGAGCACGCGCACCTGATCGTCGAAAGAAACGACGAGCACGCGGTCTTCGGGTCGCAGTTGGTTGACGAAGGAGATGGCGGCATCCTGAATCTCTGTGAGCCGGGTGCGTGTCGAGCCTGACGTGTCGATGACGAGCGCGACGGTGAACGGTTTTTCGACCGTGGCGAAATAGGCGATCTTTTGTTCGACGCCGTCCTCCCAGATGCGAAACTCATCCTGCCGGATGCTCGGCACGTACTTGCCCACCCTGTCCATCACGCTCACCGGGATCGTCACGAGCGACGTGTTGACGCGCACCACTTCGTTCTCGTCAACCTCAATCGAATCGGCCGCGGGCGCATCATTCGTCTTCGTGCGTTGCCCCGCGTTCGGGTCAATCGCGCCGCCGAGCGTGGGCGCGCGTCGCGGCGTGTTCGCGTCGCGCGTCGGCTGTGGGGCGGTTCGGGGCGCGGTCGTCGTGGTGGCGGAGGTAGTGCCGCCCGCGGACGATTGCCCCACGCGGCGCGGGCGCGACTGTGCGCGCGTTTGAGAAAAGGGAATTGCGAACAGGGAGAGGAGCGCGAGACAGGCGGCGAACTTTCTCATGGCCTTTTCAACTCCTTAGAACTTAAGTGAAACCATTATACAGCGACCACGAGGTGCGGACTAACCTTTGATGCGCATAATGCCCGATAGATGCCCGGAAATTAAACGATGAACGATGAACGCGGAACGATGAACGGAAGAAAGATTGATTCATTGATCCATTTCTTCATTGAATCAATGAACCGATGAATCAATGAATCAATGAAGAAATGAATCAATCCTTATCACTTCATCGTTCATCGTTCATACTTCATCGTTTGTCTTCAATGGCGTTCCAGATGAAGGGGAACGTGCCCCACGTCTGGGCGCGGTGTTGGGGGCGGAAGGCGAAGAGAACGACGCGCCCGCGACCTAGCGTTACCTCCGCGAGCGCGACTTTGCCCGCAATCAACCGCTCGCCGAGCAGCCAGCCGGAGCGCAGCACGTCTCGCTCCGCGTAGCGCGCGACGACGCGAACGCGATCACTTGCGCCCTCCGTCAACTCGAAGGCGGAACTGTTGATGAAGTAGGCGTCCACGTTTTGTCCGAAGCCGCGCGCGAGCGGGTGCGCGGCGTCAACTTCGAGCCGCAGGATCGAGCCGGGGCCATAGAATTCGGAAGTCTTCACGTTTTCCAGTACGTTTCGGAGCGGCAATTTGAAATGCTTGACGGCCAGTTCCGAGGCCGCGTCGAAGCAGACGAGCGTGCCGCCGTCTTCGACGAAGCGGCGCAAATTATCCACGCCCGCCTCCGTGATGCCGCCCGTAAATTCCACGGGCGCGGTGGCCTTGCTTCGTCCCTCCACGATCTCGCGCAGGCGCATCGAGGGCAGCACGATCACGTCGTGTTTCGCGCGCAAATTTCCTGCGCGCACTTCGCGGTCGAGCAATGTTTGAAACGGGACGTTGAACGTGTCGAAGACGTAGCGCGTCCAGCCCTCGTCCATCGAACCCGTCCAACTCTTGTAGAGCGCGAGCCGCACGGGGCGCGTGAGCGGGTTCTTGATGGGCGAGACCGTTCCCGTCTGTAACGTCAGGCCGAGATCGCGGCGCACTTCCGTTTCGTCGCGCACAGGTTGGTAAGCGGGCGCGCGTTGGTCGGCCGTATTGACCACGGGGTGAGGGATCGGAATTACATTAACCCCCATCTGCATCGGCAGCGTCCATCCCGCCACGTCGTAAGGCCGCTCGGCCTCGCCTCCGGCGGTACGACGATCCGGGTAGACTTGTCTCTCGAACAGGGCGAGCACGTTGGCGCGGTAGGGTTGCGCCAGAGGAACCATGTAGTCGCCGACGGGTATCACGCGCGGGTTGCGCCTCCCCCCCGTGCCTGCCGATTCCTGATAAGCTCCCGCGCGGACTATGCGCTTCACCTCGACGCCTTGCGCGATCAATGCTCCGATCATCTTGGCTATGTTCTCCGCGTTCCCTTGCTCGCGCGGAATCAAATAATAGGCGGGCAACTCGCTGCCTTTTATTTCGGTGGCGGCGGCGCGTCCCAGGTCGTAAAAGTTGCGCAGGTAACGCTCGCGATATTTCGCCGCCATCGAGAGCACGGCGCGCGAGGCCGTCATCTCCATCGCCATGATGTCGCGCGCGCGCCACGTGCCGCCCGGCCACGGGTCGGGGAAGTTGGTCGCGGACTGTAGCGCGGAGGGCATGCCGCGCGACGTGGCGCGCCCGAGTTGTTCGCGCGACACTTCGACGGGCGACATCAGGCGCGCGCTCGCGGCTTCCGTGAGGATGCCGACGGAGTTGTGATAATAGGGCGCGGTGCGAAAACCGCCGTGCCACCAGGTGTCGTAGAGCGCGTTTGTGATGACGCCCTGCTGGCCTTCGGCCTGCAAGTCCGCCGCGATCTTGTGGCCGATGAGACCGACCTCGCGGAGCAGGAGCGGCGGGATGTGCGGGTTCGGCGGGTCGAAGAACGGCGGGACGAAGAAACGCGACCCCGTCGCGCCTTGCTGGTGCACGTCGTAGACGACTTGCGGAAACCACTCTCGCCAGAAGAGGCGCGTGATGATCTGCGTCTCCTTGAGATTGAGCATGAACCAATCGCGGTTGTTGTCGTGCCCGGCGTAGTGGTGGTAAAGCTCCGGCGGCTCCGTGCCTTCGTAGGTCGTGCCGAGAGTTTTGCGATACCAGTCGGCGACGATGTCCACGCCGTCGGGGTTGGCGGCGGGTATGAGCATGAGGATGGTGTTCTGCAAAATCTCGCGCGTCGCGGCGTCTTCGGCCGACGCCAACTCGTAGGCGAGTTGCATGGACATCTGCGAGGCGACGATCTCGGTCGAGTGGATCGAGCAGGAGATGGCGACGACGGTTTTGCCCGTCCGCGTCAGAGCATCGCGCTCCGCGTCGCCCGGCGCGAGGCGCGGGTCTGCGAGACGGCGTTGGATGTCTTGGTACTTCGCCAGATTGCGTATATTCTCTGGCGCGCTGATGAAGGCGACGAGGAGCGGCCGCCCCAGAGTCGTAAGGCCGAGCGTGCGCACCTCGACGCGCTCGCTCGCCGCGTCAAGGCGCGTGAAGTATTGTACGATCTGTCGCCAGTCGGCAATCGTGCGGTCGTCGCCGGGTTTGAAACCGAGTAAGGACGCGGGCGACGGCGGCGCAGAGTCGGCGCGGTTCACGACGGGCGCGCGCACGGGTTGAGCCTGAACGGGCGAAGCGAGTCCGCCGTCGTGGCAGAAAACGGCTGCGAGGGCAGCGACAAAAGTAGAGAGTGCGAGCCTGAGAACGGAGCGAGACATGCCTGATTCTCTTTCACCTAAATTGTTTGAGACGGAACGCGTTAGTGCGGCTGTCGAGTCTAGCACAGGGGCGAGGGGGGCGCGCACCTCCGCCGTTGCCGCCGCACAGGATGAGACGCGCGGGGGCGAGAGCCGCGGCGCGGGCGCGCCTAAAGCGGCGGCGACGAAGGCCACGCTTCTCGGCCGGCTGCACTACTGGTGGATTTTCTTCGTCGCGGGCGCGCTCCTGCTCCTCTTCGCGCCGCCGGTGCTGGTGGTCGCGTGGATAGTGGGCAGGCGCGAGTGGGTTTACCCGATTGCCATGTGGGGCGCGCGTCAATGGCTGCGCCTGAGCGGGATGCGCGTGCGTGTGCGCGGGTTGGAACAACTCGACCCGCGGCGGACTTACATCTTCATCGCCAACCATCGCTCCTATCTCGACACGGCGACGCTCTTCGCCTACACGGGGCGGCGCATCGGGCTGTTCGCTAAAAAAGAGTTGTTGAAAGTGCCCATCCTCGGCGTCGGCATGGGTTTCGTCAAAATCCTCGCCATCGACCGCTCCAGCCGCGAGCGCGCGCTCTCCACCGTACGCACGGCCACCGAAAGCATCCGCTCCGGCGTCTCCTTCGGCGTCTTCGCGGAAGGCACGCGCGCGCGCCCCGGCCAACTGCTGCCGTTCAAGAAAGGCGCGTTCTACATGGCGGTCGAGACGGGCGTGAGCGTCGTGCCGGTGGCGATGAAAAATACGGACAGGCTGATGGGTAAGGGCATGGGCACGGCGCGCCCCGGCACGATTGAGATGGTCATGCTGCCGCCGGTCGAAACCCGCGGGCTCTCTACGGAAGAAGACGTGAGACGCCTCTCGGAAGAGGTGCGCGCGCGCGTCGCGGAAGAGTTGGCACGGAGTTAAGCGACGCGCGGAAGATCGAGGGGCTGAAGATTGAAGGCGGCCGGGAACAATTCGCTTCCCGGCCGCCTTCTTGATCTTCAGCGCACACGCGCGCGTGGCTCAGGGTTTCCGCTCAGGTTTCCTGGGCGTCGGAGCGGGCGAAGCGTCGGGGATGATGTCCTGCCCCTCGTCGATGACTTTCACCTTGGCGCGCGGCCGCGCGAAGTCCTTGAAGGTGATGCGCATGCGCAGGTGGACGACCGCGCCGCTGTCGAAAATCAGTTCCTCGTCGGCGTAGGTGTAAGTGGGAAACCAGAACTTGCCGTCGATCTGTTCGCGATAAGTCTCGAAAGTCGGGAAGCGCTCGCCCTTCTTTTCGGGCACGCCCTTGCCGCGCACCTTCACCACCTGCAAATCCTGATCGTCAACCCAGACGCGCCCCTTGAAGAAACGCTCCTTCGTCTTCTTCGGGTCGGGCAACACCTTCGGCTCCACGTCGAAGACGTACAAATTCAACTCGTCGATCTTCTCGCGACCGACGTAGCTGATGTTGTATAGGTTGACTCTGGAAGGTTCGAGCGCGAAGGTTTGCACGCCGCTCATGTCTTCCAGGTCTTCCGGCGTGAGTTGAATTTCGGTGAGGGTCGGGATCGGGAACAACTCGATCTTCTCGTAGCGTTTGCCGGTGTCGTCGAAGACGAAACGCGAGACGCGGCGATACTCGCCGGAAATCTGCCCGCCCATTCCGATAGTTTGCACGATGGCCTCGCGCTTGAAACTGTACTGGTTGAGCGCGGAGCGAAACATCGCCTCTTTGGTCGTGAACTCCCGAATGATGCGTTCGACATCGACGCCCGCAGGCGAGACGCCCGGCGCTTTCGTCGAGGCCGTCGAAACCTGTTGCGCCGACGCGGGCGGCACAACGGCCGCCGCCGCTGTAAGCGTGAGAGTCGCCAACACGGCGAATAACAAGCGAGAGCTTTTCATAAATTTTCTCCGTGGAAGTTTTGCCGGAAGAAAGTAAGCAGTGAGCAGTGAGCAGTAAGCAGTTAAAACCCTTCGCTTATTGCTCCCTCTTTTCTTACTGCTCACTGCTTACTGCTCACTGCTCACTGCTCACTTTCTTACTGCTCACTTTCCTATTGTACGAATTCGACTTTGACGCGGTGCGGGATGACGCCGCGCTCGGCGCCCTCGTCGAGGAGGCGCTGGACGGCCGTGCGTCCGCGGTCGGTGTAGTCGAGCGTCAGTTCGTTGACCCACATGCCGACGAAGCGGTCGGCCAGTTCCGGTTCCATGTCGCGCGCGAACTGCATCGCGTATTCGAGGGCGTCGGCGCGATTGTCGAGCGAGTAGCGAATGCTGTCGTGGAGGCACTTCGAGACGCGCGAGATCGTGTCTGCGCCGAGGTCGCGGCGGATGACGTTGCCGCCCATCGGCAGCGGCAAGCCCGTGCGTTCGTGCCACCACTCGCCGAGGTCTAAGACTTTGTGCAGGCCGAGCGACTGGTAGAAAAGCTGCCCCTCGTGGATGAGCAAGCCCGCGTCGGCGCGCCCCTCCCGCACCGCGTCGATGATCCTGTCGAAAGGCACGACCTCGTAAGAGAACCCCGGACAGTAGATGCTCAGGGCGAGGAACGCGCTCGTCAACTTCCCCGGCACGGCGACTTTCAGAGACGCGATCTCTTCCGGTTTGAACTTCTCGCGCGAGACGACGATGGGGCCGTAGTTATCGCCGATGCTCGCGCCGTGCGGCAGCAGCGCGTACTTATCCGAGATGTAGGCGTAGGCGTGAAAGCTGACGGCCGTCACGTCGTAGACGCCGCGCATGGCCTTCTCGTTCAAACTCTGTATGTCTTCGAGAACGTGCGTGAAGCGCAAACTTCCGGTGTCGAGTTTGTTGGTGGCGAGGCCGTAGAACATGAAGGCGTCGTCGGAGTCGGGCGAGTGCGCGACGGTGATTGTTTGTGTCGTCATAAGCGTGAATATTATTGCTCGGGCGAACTTTCCGCATCGGGGTCTCTCTCTTCCGCCCGGCGAAGCAGGCGAAAGCGGTTTTTATCGAACAGGTAATAGTAGGCCGTGCGACCGCCGCGGCCGTCGTAATGAGAGCGCGTGAGCACGAGCAGTTTGCTGTCGAGGCGGAAGTTCGGGTGGCGCGCGGGGTCTGTCTCCGAAGACTCCGGGATGTCCGTGTATTCGAGCGGCGGCCAGTAGACCCTGCCCGTCGCGGCGTCAACCACGGCCACCTGCGCGCAGCCCGTACCGCACCCCCATGACACAACCGTGTATCGACCGGCGAAGTTCGGCCCTTGCCGCGAATCTTCCCTCAATCTGCCGCGAAACATACGCGCCCGCCTGTTGTCCAGAACGACCGGGGCGATGCGACCCTGATAGACTTCCCGCACCGTGTAATCGGCGAAACGCGGCGGCGCGCCCGTCGTCGCCGACGCCGCTCGCTTCGCGCCGGGACGCTTCTGCGGGCGCGCGTCGGCGACAACGGCGACCGCCCCCGCCAGCGCCGCCAGCGCGAAGAGTGTCAGCGCGGCGCGATTCGTCGCGCGAGCGTGTAAGTTGAATCTTCTCGTCATGTTCAAGTTCAAAAAAGTTTCGCCACCGGGTCGGCCGCGTTTGAGCATCGGCCGGTCGGGTCAAAGCAGTCGGCCGTAATACACGACCGCCTCGTATTCGATTGAGACTACGCCGTCTCGCTGGTGAGCGTCGAAAGCGCGCCTGAGCGAGTCGAACATCGGCTCGTGGTGGGGATGCCCCGCGAGCGGCACGTAGGAGGCCGATAGCCAGCGGCCGCGCAGGGCTTCGTAATCCAGAATTTGCTCGTGCGCGAAACTCCGCGTGCCGTGGCCGCGCGGAAAAACCTCCGCCATCAACTCACGGCCGGGATTGTCCGCGGCGACGCGTTCGTAGTCCGTGCCGTAAGCGCGCAGGATGCGTTCGAGTTCAAGCAGGAAGGGCGTCGTCTCAATCCGGCGCATGTTCCACATCAAGACCAGCCACCCGCTCGGTTTCAGTAGGCGCGCGAACTCCGCCCGCGCGCGCGCCGTGTCGAACCAGTGGAACGCCTGCGCCGCCGTGACGAAATCGACGCTCGCGGCGGGAAGCGTCGTCGCCTCGGCCGTACCGTTCACGCTCTTGAAACAGGGGAACTTGCCGAGAGATTTTTCAACCTCGGCGCGCATCGCATCGTTCGGTTCGACGGCGAAGACCGTGTGACAGCCGCCCTCGCGCCGCAGCAACATCTCCGTCCAGATGCCCGTCCCCGCCCCGACATCCGCGACGACCGACGACTGCCCCAAGCCCAACTCCGCGCGCATGAACTCCACGACCGCCGACGGATACTTCGGGCGGTAAGCCGCATAGTTCGCCACGCGCTCCGTGAACCGCTTCGTCGGCTCGGTGTCGAATGGTGTTGTCAGTGTCATCGCGTTCAAGGGTTATAAGCGCGTGGAAGTTTGGCCTAAGCGGCCGTCATCTCCTCTATGGGACGGTAGAGCGTGTCGCGCTCGACGGCCTCGAAACCGGCGTCTTCTATCAGCACGGCGATCTCATTCTTGTTCATCTTCACTTCGTTGTTCGACTCGACCGAGTAGCTTTCGCTGAGTTCGCCGCCCTCGGTGATCGTGCCGTCCAGATCGTTCGCGCCGTAGTGCAACGCGACCTGCGCGAGCCGCTTGCCGAGCATCACCCAGTAGGCTTTGATGTGCGGGAAATTGTCGAGCATGAGACGCGAGACGGCGATAGTCTTTAACGAATCGACGCCCGACGGCCCCGCGCAATGCGCGAGTTTCGTCCCTTCCGGGTAGAAGGCGAGCGGTATGAAGCACTGAAAGCCGCCCGAGGCGTCCTGCTGGTCGCGCAGGCGCACGAAGTGATCCACGCGGTCTTCGACGGATTCGACGTGGCCGTAGAGCATCGTCGCGTTAGAGCGCAAACCGGCGGCGTGAACTTTACCGGAGAGCGCAAGCCAGCGTTCGGCGTCCGTCTTGTGCGCGCAAATAAGCGAGCGCGTCGGCTCGCGAAAAATCTCCGCGCCGCCGCCGGGGCACGAATCCATCCCCGCCTCTTTCAAACGCTCGATCACGTCCTCGTCGCGCATCTTGTAGAAGTCGGCCATGTGGTCGAGTTCGACCATCGTGAAGGCTTTCAGGTGAAGCCGCGGGTAAGCGCGCTTTAAACTCGCGAGCAAGTCCGTGTAGTACTTGAACGGCAGCTTCGTGTTCAACCCGCCGACGATGTGCAACTCCGTCGCGCCCTCGGCCACCGCTTTGCCCGCCACCTCGACGGCCTCCTCGACGTTGTGCGTGTAGGCGTCGGGCATGCGCGGCGTGCGGTAGAAGCCGCAGAACTTGCAATCGGCGTAACAGACGTTCGTGTAGTTGAAATGGCGGTTGACGTTGAAGTAAGTGCGCCGCCCGTGCAGGCGACGACGAACGCCGTCGGCCAGTTTCGCGAGCGCGGCCAGATCGTCCGTCGCGTAGAGGTCAACGCCGTCGTCGAAAGACAGGCGCGCTCGCGCTTCAACCTTGGCGGCGATGCGGTTCAGTTTCGGGTCGTGTGAAAAATCCATGTTCATTATTTCGATCCGTCAGTCCCAGATTTCCTGCAACTCCAACACGAGACCGCGCAGCACGGGGTCGCCGGAGACGGTGCGCGGGTCGTCCAACTGCTCGACGGCCGCGCCGGGGCGATAGGCGTAGACGCGTCGCTCCTGCGGGTCGATGAGCCAGCCGAGCCGCGCGCCGTTCGCCACGTATTCTTCCATCTTCTGCCGCAGATTTTTGAGCGTGTCCGTGCGCGAACGCAACTCCACCACGAAGTCGGGGCAGAGCGGCGGGAAGCGTTCCTGTTCCTCTTCCGTCAAAGCGTTCCATCGTTCATTAACAACCCATGCGAAATCCGGCGAACGCTTCGCGCCGTTCGGCAGCGTAAAGGCGGTGGACGAGTCGAAGGCTTGCCCACTTTTATCTTCTAAAGCCCATGCCGTGAGACGCGTTATGAGGATCGCATTCCGTAAGCCAGATTTTCCGCCGGTCGGAGGCATGATGATGAGGTCTCCTTCGCTCGTGAGTTCGAGGCTCAGGTCGGGGTTGAGGCGGCAGAACTCGTAGAACTCCTGTTCGCTCATTTTCTTCAGGATCGGGCTGAAGTGGATGACGAGCGGTTCGCGTTCGCCGGAAGTTAAAGTTGCGCTCATGTTTAATTTCTCCCTCACGGCTCGACGGCCGGGCAACGACGAAACCTTAGAACTTCCCCAACAACACCGCGCCGCCGAAGGTGATGAATAGGATCACGCTGACGAAGGCGTTCGTCGTGAAGAACGCGGCATTGAGGCGGCTGAGATCGTCTGCGCGCACGAGCGAGTGTTGATAGACGAGCAGCGCGCCGGTGGCGACGACGCCGCAGAGTGCGAGCGCGCCGGGCGTCGCCGCCGAGTAGAGCGCGACGAGCGCGACGAACGCGCAGGCGTGGAGCAGTCGCGAAATCCAGAGCGCACGCCCGATGCCGACGCGCGCCGGGATCGAGCGCAAACCGGCGCGGCGGTCGAAGTCGTAATCCTGACAGGCATAGAGCACGTCGAACCCGGCCGTCCAGAGCAGCACGACGAGCGAGAGCAGCAGCGGCACGAAACTGTCGATTGCGCCCCGCACGGCGATCCACGCGCCCGTCGGCGCGATTGCCAGGCACCAGCCGAGCGCGAGGTGCGAAAGCGACGTGAAACGCTTCGTGTATGAATAGAGCAGCACGCTGGCGAGCGCGACGGGCGCGAGCGCGAGCGTCAAGCGATTCAGCATCGCCGCCGCGACGAAAAAGAGCGCGGCCGACGTGAGCGTGAACGCCCAGGCGAATTTCAAAGAGAGCAATCCGGCCGGAATGGCGCGCCCGCTCGTGCGCGGGTTGGCCGCGTCGTACCTGTGATCGGCGATGCGGTTGAAGGCCATTGCGGCGGAGCGCGCGCCCACCATGGCCGCCGTGATCCAGAGCAACTGCCGGACGGGCGGCACGCCCCGCGCCGCGAGCACCGCGCCGAGCAGGGCGAAGGGCAGCGCAAAGAGCGTGTGCTCGATCTTGATCATTTCGAGCGTCGTGCGGATATTGCGCGCCGTCGTGTTGGTTAGTTCGGAAGACATCAAACTCGTTCGCTCGTTTCAGTCGCCGTCAGCAGCGGCGGCCGGGGAGGCGTTCGTCAACAACGCCGGATCGCCTTGCCAGCGCGTGCGCTGCGAGTGGGGCACGCCGAATTGATCGAGCAGGCGAAAGACGAGATGATCGACCAACTCTTCGATGCTCTGCGGGCGGTGATAGAAGCCCGGACTGGCGGGCAGGATGTGCGCCCCGGCGCGCGCGAGTCGCAGCATGTTCTCAAGGTGGATGGCGTTGTAAGGCGACTCGCGCGGGACGATGACGAGCTTGCGCCCTTCCTTCAGGGTCACGTCGGCGGCGCGGTGTATGAGGTTCGTGCCCGCGCCGGAAGCGATTGCGCCGAGCGTACCCATCGAGCACGGGACGATCATCATGCCCGCCTGCGGGTGCGACCCCGAGGCGGGCGTCGCCGCCATGTTGTCGAGGCGGTGCGCGCGAATCAGTTTCGATTCCGGCGCGACGCCGACCCATTCGTTGATCGCGCGCGCGTCGCCGCCTTGCAGGTTCGCGCCGAGTTCGACGCGCGCCACGATTTGCGCCGCCTCCGACATGATCAAATTGATCCGCTCGACCACGCCGCTCGACGCCAGATGAATCAGCGTGCGGTGTGCGTAAAGCGCGCCGGAAGCTCCCGTGATGGCGACAGTCAGTTCCATAAGTCGTGCCGCGCCGTCAGGGCGCGAATGTCACGCCGCGCGGAAAAATGAATGGTAAAGCAAAAGCGCGCCGATGGCTAACGCCACGAAGCCGCCCGCCACGTATTTCCGGTGGGCGTCTGCGCCCTCCGGAATCATGCGTTCGGCCTGACCGGGAACGAGCGCGTAAGTCGCGCTCTTGAGGGTCATGCCCCAGCCGCAGATGGTGACGATAACGGGCAGATCGAGCACCCAGACGTTATGCCCGAGCACGATCAGCAGGCCGAGCGGAAAGGTGAACATGGCGATGATGATGCCAGCCACGCCCGTCGCTTTCAGCCGCAGGAAGAAGTCGCGCCACTGTCGCGCCATTGCGATGTGCGACAGGCCCACGGCCAGCATGCTGATGGCAAAATATCGTTCGATGAAAAGCGCCATGAGTTTCTCCCGCGTCAATTTATAGAGAGCGTCGCCGTGCGGTTAACGTCACGACCCGGAGTTTACACCACGCGGCAAATACGCGCGCACATGCGATCCGGATGGGAGTTTGAAACCGGGGCAGCGCGCCGCCAAATTGCGAACGCGCGCGCGTTCGATGCTAGAATGCCGCGAGGGCATGGTACGGCTCGGTTGACGCAAAACAAGATGAATTTACGCGAAATAGAAGAACTGCTGCGCGCGCACCGGACAGGCGACATGGAGACGGCGGAGGCTGCGCGCCGCCTCGCCAATCTTCATTACGAAAACATCGAGCACACGCGCATCGACCACGCGCGGGCGACGCGACAGGGTTTCCCCGAAGTCGTCTTCGGGGCGGGGAAGTCGCGCAGGCAAATCTGCGAGATCGTCGAACGCCTCGTCGCGCGCTCGCCGAACGTACTCGTCACGCGCACGGATGCGGAGACTTACGGCGAGGTGCGCAACATCGCGACCGACGCCGAATGGCACGAGGCGGCGCGGCTGATTCGCATCCGGCGCAATCTGACGGAACTGGGCGTGGGCGAGATCGGCGTCGTGACGGCCGGGACGAGCGACATTCCGGTGGCCGAAGAGGCGGCGCTCGTGGCCGAAGCGATGGGCAACCGCGTGGCGCGCATCTGGGACGCGGGCGTGGCGGGCATTCATCGCCTGTTCGCCGAGCACGAACGCCTGCGCGCTTTCCGCGTCATCGTCGTCGCGGCGGGGATGGAAGGGGCTTTGCCTTCGGTGGTGGGCGGGCTGGTGTCGGTGCCGGTCATCGCCGTGCCGACGAGCATCGGCTACGGGGCGTCGTTCGGCGGCGTGGCCGCGCTGCTCGGCATGCTCAACTCCTGCGCCTCGAACGTCACGGTCGTCAACATCGACAACGGTTTCGGCGCGGGCTTCGTCGCCAGCCTCGTCAACCGCAAGTGGAATGATGAAGGCGGAGCAAGTAACGATGAACGCGGAACGATGAACGATGAATAAAAGAATAAGAGGCGTCTTTTTTTCATTCCGCGTTCATCGTTCCGCGTTCATCGTTTTTTTGATTATCGCGCAAGCGATAATGCTGCCGGGTTGCGGCGCGCGGCGCACGCCCGACCTCGAACGCATCTTCGCCCCGGCGCGCACGCGCAAAGATAAGACTCCGGTCATCGTCATCCCCGGCATACTCGGCTCACAACTGATGAACCGGCGCACGCGCGAGGTGGTGTGGCCTTCGGCGTTTCGTTCCTCGACCGACGGCCTGAGTTTGCCGACGATGCCCGACCTCGCCTCGAACCGCGACGAACTCGTCGCCGAACGCATCGTCGAAACGGCAAAGCTCGCGCGCCTCGCCCCCGACATTTACGTCTATTACGAACTCTTAAACGCCCTGCGCCGCTTCGGCAACTATCGCGACGGCGATTGGGACAACCCCGCCCCCGAAGGCGACCGCGATACCTTCTACGTCTTCCCTTATGATTGGCGGCGCGATAACGTCGAATCGGCGCAACTGCTCTTCGAGCGCATCGAGGAGTTGAAACGGAAACTCGGCCGCCCCGACCTGCGCTTCAACATCGTGGCGCATTCGATGGGCGGACTCGTCGCGCGCTACGCGGCGATGTACGGCGACGCGGGCTTGCCCGAAGGCGACGCCGCCGTGCCGCAGCCGACGTGGGCGGGCGCGCGTCACATCAAAAAAATCTTCATGTTCGGCACGCCCAACGAAGGCACGATGGAGGCTTTCGCCACGCTGCTCGAAGGCTATTCGATCAACGAGGGTTTGCGCCGCAGAATCCGCCTGCTCAATAAGCTCTCGCGCGAAGACGCCGTGACGATCCCCTCCATTTATCAACTGCTCCCGCACCCGGAAGCCGTCCGCTTTCTGGATCAAAACCTCGCGCCGCTCGAAGTTGATTTTTACGACCCGCAGGTGTGGCGCAAGTACAAGTGGTCGCCGATCAACGACGAAGAGTTTCGCGAACGCTACCGCCTCGGGAAAGTGCGCGACGAGGAAGGCGAGCCCCAACGCGCCACGCTCGCCGAACTCGACGCCTATTTTGCCGCCGCCCTCACGCGCGCACGCCGCTTTCACGCCGCGCTCGACGCGCACCCGCCCGACGACGACACCGCGACAGCCGCGACGCCTCCGGTCGCGCTCTACGTCTTCGGCGGCGACTGCGAAGAGACTCTGAACGCGCCCGTCATCCTGCGCGACGAACGGCGCGGGCGTTGGTTGACGCTCACCGAGCCGCGCGAGTTGCGCGATGCGCAGGGTCGCAAGATCAAACGCAGGGATGTCATTCGCGCGATGTACGAACCCGGCGACGGCCGCGTCACGCGCCGCTCGCTTCTCGGCGAGCGGCTCGATGCGCCGCGCCGCAGCCGGTTATTCGACACGCCGCTTCCCATCGCCTACGGCGTCTTCGCCTGCGACTTCCACAGCGAACTCCAAAACAACAAGACGCTGCAAGACAACGCCCTCACGTTGCTGATTAACGAGATGTCGAACTAGAAGAAAAAACGATGAACGCGGAACGATGAACGATGAACTGAAAGCCACTCGTTTTCAGTTCATCGTTCATCGTTCCGCGTTCATCGTTTAATTATTCGCTCATGCACGCCCGCGCTAGGGCGAGCGAGCGGCGGAAGATGCCCGCGGCCGTGTCGATCTGTTCGGGCGTGTGGGTCGCCATCACCTGAAAGCGGAAGCGCCCGCGGCCGCGTGCGACGGCCGGGTATTCGACCATGTTGGCGATGAGGTCGTTCGTTTCGAGCGCGCGTGCCCCGTCCCCGCGTCGATCTATATCACGAACCCGCGAGCGCGAGTTGTTGAACGCGGCTGACGACATCCGCGAGGCTCACATCGGTGGATTGTTTCGCGGCGCGGTCGAATAGTTCGACCGTGCCGTCCGTGGTCTTCTTGCCGACGGTGACGCGGTAGGGAATGCCTATGAGGTCTGCGTCTTTGAACTTGACGCCCGCGCGTTCGTCGCGGTCGTCGAGCAGTACTTCGAGACCGGCGGCGCGCAGTTCCCGGTAGAGTCGTTCGCCCGCGTCTCGCAACTCCGGCTGCTTGATGTTCGTGATGGTGACGACCGCGTCGAAGGGCGCGATGGCGCGCGGCCAGATGATGCCGTCGGCGTCGTGGTGGAGCTCGATGGCGGCGGCCATGATGCGTTCGATGCCGATGCCGTAACTGCCCATCACGACGGGCGTCTCCTTGCCGTTCCGGTCGAGCACCGTCGCGTTCATCGACTTGGAATACTTCGTGCCGAGTTTGAAGATGTGGCCGATTTCGAGCGACTTCGAGACTTCTAGCGCGCCCGCCTCGCAGTTGGGACACGCTTCGCCCGACTGCACCGTGCGCAGGTCTGTCCAGAGGTCTACGGGAATGTCGCGCTCGATACTCACCCCGCGCAGGTGGTGTTCGTCCTTGTTCGCGCCCGTCGTCATGTTGCTGCGATCCTTCAACGCATGATCCGCGACGACGCGCAGGTCGCGCCCCGCGGACTTCGCGCGCTGCTTCATGCCGACGCCGCCTAAGCTGCCCGCGCTGGCGCCCATCAGGTCGCGTATTTCTTCCGGGTGCGCGGGGCGCACTTCAATCGCGCCGAGCGCGTCGGCGAGTTTCGTCTCGTGCAGTTGATGATCGCCGCGCAGGAGGGCGAGGACGGGGAAGCTCTCCCCCGCCTCGTTCACGGCAATGTAGACGAGCGTCTTGATCTGGCGGTCTGCGGCCGCGCCGCCGGGAAACGAGATCAAATCTTCAATCGTGCGGACGCCGGGCGTGGGAAATTCTTCAGGCGCGCCGCCCGCGCTTGGTTCGTCGATGACGATGGTCAGTTGCGAAGTGGCCTTCTCCAGATTGGCCGCGTAGTCACAGCTTGTGCAGGTGGCGATCAAGTCTTCGCCCGCGTCGGTCTTGACCATGAACTCGCTCGAAGCCGAGCCGCCCATCGCGCCCGACGAGGCTTCGACGATTGAGAACTTGATGCCGCAGCGCGTGAAGATTTTGATGTACGCCTCGCGCTGATCTTCGAAAGACTTGTCGAGACCCGCCTGGTCCACGTCGAACGAATAGGCGTCCTTCATGATGAACTGGCGGACGCGCAGGACGCCGGACTTGGGGCGCGCTTCGTCGCGAAATTTAGTCTGTATCTGATACCAGATTTGCGGCAGTTGCTTGTAAGAGCGCAGTTCGTGACGGGCGATGCCGGTGAAGACTTCCTCGTGCGTCATACCGAGGCACAGTTCCGCGCCCTTGCGATCCTTGAGGCGGAACATGTTGTCGCCCATCACCGTCCAGCGGCCGGTCTCATCCCAAATCTCTTTAGGGTTCAGGGCGGGGAGGAAAAATTCCTGCCCGCCGACGGCGTCCATCTCCTCGCGCACGACAGCCATGATCCTGCGCATGACGAGCCAGGAGAGAGGGAGATAGGAATAGATGCCCGCCGCGAGTTGGCGCACCATGCCGGCGCGAAGCAAAAGGCGATGCGAGACGACTTCCGCATCGGCCGGGACTTCGCGCAACGTGGGGATGAAAAAGTTTGACCAGCGCATGAAAGTTGTTTCCAGTCTCCTTTAAAAGAAGTCGAATAAAAGTGCGACGCGAGGTGAACGGGCATTGTCGCGCACGGTGCGCGTGCAAGGCAAACGGCCGTGGCGTGCACGCCCTTGCGGGAAGACGGGCGGCACGCTCACAATGAGCCGCCGGCCGGGACGAGCGGAGAGTTTTTGGGGTAGGCTGAACACATGAGCGAAAAACTGCGCGTATCTTTCAACAGCCCGCAATGCGGCTGGATGTCGTTTGAACTGAGGGCGGGCGAGCAGAGTTTGATCGAAGCCGTCTCCTCCGTGCCTTACGATCCTTTGCGTGATCTCATCTGTGCACTGTCTAGACTCCTGTTGGAAGAGACGGAGCTGACGGTGAAATGGGCGTATGAGCCCGACGAGGCGGACTTTAATTTTAAAGCGCGCGGCGAACGCGCCGAACTCGAAGTGAAGTGGTACAAAAATCACCTGCGGCTTGAGGGCACGGGCGAGCGCGTGTTCTTCTACGAAGGTTCAAGGCTCGACCTGTGTCATCCTTTCTGGAAGGCTCTGCGCGATATTCAGAACGATATGGAAGTGGATGATTTCACCCGCAACTGGGGGAGCGAATTTCCCGAATCCGAGATGAAACGATTGAGCGAAGACATCAGGGCGTATAAACGCAAAGAAGCTCCGGGCGTGTGACTGCCGCCCGCTGCAAGTAGTTTGCGCCGCCGTAAACGCGTGATGTAACATCCGCTACGCCCGATAAACAGTTTCACATCAACTGCAAATTCACGCCGCCGAGGAGAGAATCTATGACCGACCGCCACCGCCGAAATGCGCCGCTCGCCGAAGTTGATCCCGAAATCAGCCGTGCCATCGACAGCGAGGTCGCGCGTCAGGCCGAGGGGCTTGAACTCATCGCGTCGGAGAATTTCGTGAGCGAGGCCGTGCTGGAAGCGATGGGGTCGGTCTTCACGAACAAGTACGCCGAAGGCTACCCGCGCAAGCGTTACTACGGCGGGTGCGAATTCGCCGACGTGGTGGAACAGACGGCCATTGACCGCGCGCGAGAGTTGTTCGGCGCGGAGCACGCGAACGTCCAGCCGCATTCGGGCGCGCAGGCGAACATGTCGGTCTATCTCGCGGCGATCAACTACGGCGATACCATCCTCGGCATGAACCTCTCGCACGGCGGCCACCTCACGCACGGCCACCCGATGAACTTCTCCGGCATCAGTTACAAGGTCGCGGACTACGGCGTCTCGCCCGACACGGAGCAGATCGACTACGACGATCTCGCGCGTCGCGCCGAGGAACACCGCCCGCGCATGATCGTCTGCGGCGCGTCGGCCTACCCGCGCACGATTGATTTCGCGCGCATCGGCGAGATCGCGCGCTCGGTGGGCGCGCGCGTGATGGCCGACATCGCGCACATCGCCGGACTCGTCGCCGCGGGCTTGCACCCCTCGCCCGTCGCGCACGCCGATTACGTCACGACCACGACGCACAAGACCCTGCGCGGCCCGCGCGGCGGCCTCATACTGTGCCGCGAGGAACACGCCGCCGAGGTTAATAAGAAACTGTTTCCCGGCGTGCAGGGCGGCCCGCTCGTGCACATCATCGCGGCGAAGGCCGTCGCGTTCGGCGAAGCTCTCGGCGAGGACTTCAAAGAGTACCAGCGGCAGGTTTTGCGAAACGCGAGCGCGCTCGCCGAAGGACTCAAGGCCGAAGGGTTCCGCCTCGTCTCCGGCGGCACGGACAATCATCTCGTGCTCGTAGATGTCTTCATGGGCGGGAAAGGCATCACGGGCAAGGTGGCCGAGAAGGCGCTCGAAGCGGCGCACATCACGGTCAACAAAAACACGATCCCGTTCGACACGAACAAGCCGTTCGTCACCTCGGGCGTCAGGCTCGGCACGCCCGCCCTCACGACGCGCGGCATGACCGAAGCGGAGATGGGAACGGTGGCACGGCTCATCGCGGAAGTCCTGCACACCCCCGAATCCGAGGACGTGCGCGAGAAGGTGAGACGCGAAGTGGCCGAACTCGCCTCTCGTTTTCCGCTCTACCCGAACCGACTGCGGCGCGCTCTGCCTCCCGAAGTCGAAGCGATGGGCGCGGACTGAACGGCGCGCCGCGCGCCTGCCGCCGGGCGCTGACAATCCGTTCCAGCGCACGAACATCACTACAAAAGCACGACCGGGACAGTTCAGAGAAACATCAAAGCGCAACTGAGACAGTTCACAGAAAATGACGGGTTGCGGGCGGCGCTGTTGTTCGCCTGCGGCGCGCTCGTCGTCCTGTTGTCCTTGTACCTGCTCGTGCGCGCGAACGCCGCCTGGACGCCGCATCCCAGATTCTTTCCCGACGATGCCCTCTACGCGCGCATGTGCTTCCCCGACGGCTTCGCCGTCTACTGGAACGATTTCGGCTTCTACCGCCTGCTCGCCGTGCCCGCCTATGCGCTGTCGAATCGTGCCGTGATGCGCGCCTCTCTATCGCCCGTCCCGTACACTTTGATCGCTCTGGCGTTCGCCACCGTCGTCTTCGTCTGCGCCTGCGTGTCCGCCGGGCTTTCCAGACGCCGAGGGGCGTTGCTGGCGGGTGTGCTGCTCTCGTCGCCGATTCTGGTCGAGACGCTCAACTTCTGGTCGGGCACTTTCAACTACGCGCTCGTGTTGCTGCTCCTCGCCGCGCAACTGCGCGTGAGCATGTGGGCGCATCGTTCGGGCAAGCCTGCGAGAGGATATGCGGTGGTGGCCTGCGCGGCGTTGCTCGCGCTGCTCACATATGAAATCGCGCTGCCGTTCATTCTCGCGTCGGGCGCGTTCTACGCGCACGGGTGGCCGCGGCGGTTGGCGTCCGTCGGAATCGCGTCCGTCGCGTCCGTCGCGTTCGTCGCCGCGCTGGCGGGCGCGGGGCTGTACTGGCCTCAGCGGTTCAAACTCGCTGCGGAACAATTAACCTCTGTCGTATCCGGCGCGGGTAAAGCGGAGACGAAGGCGAATACGAACCCGGCGGCGAACGCGAGCGCGATTGATCATGCGGGCGTATCGGCGGGCGCAGGGAACACGCCGCGCCCCGCGCCGCCCGCACCTTCGGCGACCGGACGCGCGCGGATGTACGTCTCTCTTTTGTTCAGTTTCATCAACACGGGCTTGCGACGTTCGCCCTTATTCTGGGCGCTCGTTATTACGCTGGCGGGTCTGACGTTGCTTTCGCGTCCGGCGGGGAAGTTGGCGGCAGAGGGAAGGCTGCCGCGGAACTTGATGGCGTCGGCGTTCGCGTTCGCATTCGTGGCCTGCGTCGGCTATCTTGTGTTGACGAGATCGGCGAATGCGCGTTACGCGGCCTTTTTGCTAATCTACGGGGCGGCGACGCTGGCGTGGACGAAAGCGCGCGTGGCGGGCTACGCTCTGGCGTCGCTGCTGCTCGTGCAGGCTGCGGTGGCGGCGAGTTTGCCGATTCACATGCGCGATGTCGAAGCGGCGGCAAAGGGCGGCGCGGGCGAACCCCCTGCGGCGGCGGCAAGCGTGGGCGATCTCGTCTCGGTCGAGGGGCGGCTCGCGCGCGCATCCTGGGGGAAACGCTTCCACGCGCCACCGGCCGTTGACATGCTGGCCGAGCCGCTCAACCCGCGAGCTTGCCGTTACACCGCGCCCTGCGAAGAATGCAAATGAACCGGGCGGCGCGGGGAAATTATCGCGCCGCGCGCGGCATCTAAACTAACGCGTTTGCGGTCGCCGGTATCCCGACGCCGGGTGCGACGCGACATTCGAGGACTACCAATGAAAACAATTCCGAAGTTCCCCCTGTTATCCCTCGCGCTCCTGTGCGCGCTGGCGTTCGCAATTGTCCCCGCTTCGGCACAAGGCACGCGCCGCAAAACGTCGCCGCCTCCCGCCGCCGCGACTCAGCCCGCCGTGCAGCTTGCGGCACGACCCGTCGTGGACAAACTCGCCCCGGAAGGCTGGACGCGTTACGAGATCGGCAACCCGACGCGATTCAGCCTGCTCCTGCCCGCCGAACCGGGCGGCAGTCAGGAGCGCATGAGCCTCACCCCGAAGCTGGCGGTGACCGTTAGAAATTACATGAGCCTCGGCGCGTCCGGTCTCTACGGCGCGACTTACATCGACGACCTGCCCGCCGAAGTTATGAACGATGCGATGAAGCGCACCTTCTTCGAGTCGTTCGTCAAAGGCTTCGCCGAGGGGTTTCAGACGACGATGAACGAGAGAGGCCAGACCGCGCAGTTCTCTATGTTGGAGCAACGGGCGGTGACGGCGGCCGGGCTGGCCGGTTATGAACAGGATTTCACATACGACACGATGACGGGGCGCGTCCGGTTGGTCTATGACGGGGCGCGAGCCTATGCTGTGTTGTCTTTTTGGAGCGACCCGGCGACGGACGCCGACCGCATCTTGTTCTTCGACTCGTTGCGCGTCAACCGGCGACGTTAGTTCGGCGTTCGCCCCGGTAACGAAGGCTCTCGCAGCAATTTAAAAGTATGGAAGAGATTTTCGGGCGCGGCGGTTTGATCGCGCGCGCACATCCCGATTACGAATTTCGCCCCGGCCAGATACAGATGGCCGAGGCCGTGCTGCGCGCCTTCGAGGATCGACGCCACCTGCTCGTCGAGGCGGGCACGGGCACGGGCAAGACGCTCGCCTATCTCGTCCCCGCCATTGCGGCGGCCACCGCGCGCGGCGAGCGCGTCATCATCTCGACGGGCACGAAGAACCTGCAAGAGCAGTTGATGGAGAAAGACATCCCCTTTCTTCAACGCGTGCTGCCGAAGAAGTTCACCGCCTCATACATGAAGGGGCGCAACAACTACGCCTGCCTCCAGCGCATCAAGCGCGCCGAGAGCGCGCCCGTGCTCGACGGCCTCGACGACGTGGACTACTTCGACGAAGTCAGGCGCTGGGCGCGCGACTCGCAGACCGGCGACCGCGCCGAGCTTGTGCAACTTCCCGAAAACCTCTCCTTCTGGCGTCACATAGACGCGCGCTCGGAAATCTGCCTGGGGCAGAAGTGTCCCGACTACGACCCCTGCTTCATCACGCGTATGCGCCAGCGCGCGCAGGATGCCGACATCGTCATCGTCAACCATCACCTCTTCTTCGCAGACCTCGCGCTTCGCGGCGGCGAATACGGGCAGGTCTTACCCGATTACGGCGCGGTCATCTTCGACGAGGCGCACGCGATTGAAGACGTGGCGGCGGAATATTTCGGGCATCAGGTGTCTAGCTATCAGGTCGAAGATTTGCTGCGCGACCTGCAACTGTTGCCCATCACCGATGCGGACGCGAACAAGGAACTGACGCGCGCGGGCGGGCGCGTCGCGCGCTTCGGCGAACGCTTCTGGCAGGGCTTTCAAGAGACGCGCGGCGAAGAGGGACGCGCGCCCATCGTGCCCGGCACGTTTGCGCGCAAGAACGCGCGCGGCGAAATAGAAGCGACCGCGCTCGGCGACGCCTATCTCAGTCTCGACGGCGCATTGAACCGCATGGAGACGACGCTCGACGCGCTGCGCGAGCAGTCGCCCGAAGTGGAGCAGATCGTCCGGCGCATACGCGAAGTGCGTTTCGGGTTGGAGTTCATCGTCGCCGGAGACGACAAGCGTTACGTCTACTGGATGGAGCGTCGCGGGCGCGGGATGTTCCTGCGCGCGTCGCCGATTGATGTCTCGACCCTCTTGCAGGACAAGTTGTTCGAGCGCGTCGAGACGGTCGTGATGACATCGGCGACGCTGGCGAGCGCGGGCAACTTCACTTTCGCGCGCGAGCGGCTCGGCCTGAATGATGAGAAGACCGACGAACTCGTCGCGCCTTCGAGTTACGATTATCAAAACCAGTCGGTGCTGTACCTGCCGCCGCGTATGCCCGTGCCGAGTTCGCCGCAGTGGGCCGAGGCGGCGGCGGCCGAAGTCCTGCGCATACTCGAAGTGACGCGCGGGCGCGCCTTCGTGCTCTCGACGAGTTTGAGCGGCATGCGCTCGCTCTACGAACGCGTTGCGCCGCAGGTTGATTTCCCCTGCCTCATGCAGGGCACGGCCTCGAAGACGGGGCTGCTCGACCGCTTCCGCACGACGCCTAACGCCGTGCTCTTCGCCACTTCGAGTTTCTGGCAGGGCGTTGACGTGCGCGGCGACGCGCTCTCGTGCGTCATCATCGACAAGCTGCCGTTCGCCGTGCCGAGCGATCCAATCGTCGCCGCGCGGCAGCGTTTCATCGAAGATGCGGGCGGTTCGAGTTTCTACGAGTACAGCGTGCCGCAGGCGATCATCAGTTTGAAGCAGGGATTGGGGCGTTTGATCCGCAGCGCGACCGACCGGGGCGTGCTCTCCGTGCTCGACCCGCGCCTCAGGACGCAGGGCTACGGGCGGCAGTTCATCAAGAGTCTGCCGCCCTGTCGCGTCACTTCCGACCTCGCGGAAGTGGCGCGCGTGTTTGATGAAACGGAGGCGGTTGTTAGATGATATGGGCGGCGACGTTGGACAAAGTTCTACCCACAAACTTTTGGACTTCGGAGGCAATATGAGCAGAGACGAACAAGAAGACACAACGATCTACAAAGTGGTCGTGAATCACGAGGAGCAATATTCCATCTGGCCGGCCGACCGCGAAAACGCGCTCGGTTGGAACGACGCGGGCAAGTCTGGGACGAAACAAGAATGCCTCGACTACATCAAGGAAGTCTGGACGGATATGCGCCCGCTTAGTTTGAGGAAGAAGATGGAAGAGAACCAGTGAAATTCATAGGATCGCCGTTGCGGCGCGCGCCGCGCGGTACGATTGAGTCAAGGGAACAGAGGGACTGTAGCGAGCATGAGCGGAATGTTTGAAGTGATGATCGAGCGCAACTTTTCGAGCGCGCACCAGTTGCGCGGCTACAAGGGGAAGTGCGAGAACCTGCACGGGCATAACTACAAAATCGAAATCTTCGCGCGCGGGCGCGAACTCGACCACATCGGCCTGCTCGTGGATTTCGGCGAACTGAAAACGGCCGCCGACGACATCGTCGCGTATCTCGACCATCGCAACATCAACGAACTGCCGCCCTTCGACGCCGAACTTAACCCCTCGGCCGAAAACCTCGCGCGCTACATCCTTGAACGCGTCGCCGCCCGCGTCGGCGACGCGCGCGTGCAGGTCTACAAAGTCCGCTGCTACGAAACCCCGACGAGCGTAGCGACTTATCAGGTGGATTAGTAAGAAGGGGAAAGGGCAAGGTTTAGAAGAAACGGGGAAAGGGGTAAGGGGTAAAGGGAAAAGGTAGAAAGCCACAGGAAAAAGCGGGGCGCAGCATCGAATGGCTGCGCCCCGCTTTTGTCTTTCCCTTTAACCTTTACCCCTTACCCCTTTCCCCGTTTCTTCTAAACCTTTACCCCTTACCCCTTTCCCATCTCTTTCAGGGCGTGACGAGTCCCGCGATGTCTATGTTGTACTTCCTGATCTTCGAGTAGAGGCGCGGGCGGTAGATGCCGAGCAGGTTGGCCGCGGCCTGCTTGTTGCCGCCGGTGCGTTGGAGCGTCTTTTCGATGACGAGTTTTTCGATCTCTTCGAGCGTGAGGTTGGGCGGCACGTCCCATGCCGCGCCCTGCGCGGCGCGCTCCGGCACGTTGCCGTTTTCAAAGGGCAGGTCAACCGGCTCGATCTTGTTGGCTTTCGCCAGCAGCACGGCGCGCTCCAAAACGTTCTGCAACTCGCGCACGTTGCCCGGCCAGCCGTGCGAGAAGAGGCGTTGGTAAGCGGCCTGCGAGATGCCCGTGATCGGGCGTTGATACTTGCGCGCGTACATCTTGAAGAAGTGCTCGGCGAGCAGTTGGATGTCTTCGGTGCGTTCGCGAAGCGGCGGCACGTGGATCGTGATGGTCGAGATGCGGTAGAAGAGATCGTCGCGCAGCAACCCGTCGCGGATGGCGTCGGCGGGCGGGCGATTGGTCGAGGAGATGAGCCGGAAGTCCACGGCGTAAGTGCGCTCCGAACCGATCTTGCGGTAGCTGCGCTCTTGCAGCACGCGCAGGAGTTTGGGTTGCAACTCGACGGGCATCTCGGCGATCTCGTCAAGCAGCAGCGAGCCGCCCGCCGCGTGTTGGATGAGGCCGTCCTTGTCGGCGTGCGCGCCGGTGAATGCGCCCTTGGTGTGGCCGAAGAGTTCCGATTCGATCAATTCCTTGGGAAGCGCGGCGCAGTTAACCTTGATGAAAGGTTTTTTGACGCGCAGGGAGTTGTAGTGGATGGCGTTTGCGATCAACTCTTTGCCCGTGCCCGATTCGCCGACGATCAGGACGTTGGCGTCGGACTTGGCGACCGATTCGATGGTCTCGTAGATCTGCTGCATCTGCCGCGACGCGCCGATGATGTTGAAATACTCCGTGCGCGTCGAGAGGTTGCGGCGCATCGTCTCGGTTTCCACGATCAACTCGCGGTGCTGGACGGCGCGTTCGATGAGCGGCAGGAGAACCTCGAACTCGAAAGGCTTTTCGAGAAACCAGAATGCGCCCGCCTTCGTCGCTTCGATGGCGCGCTGCACCGTGCCGAAGCCGGTCATCACGATCACTTCCGTCGCCGGTTGCGCGTCCTTGATGTGGCGCAGGACTTCGAGGCCGTCCATGTCGGGCAATTGCACGTCGCAGATCGCCACGTGATGCCCGCCGCGGTCGAACAGTTCGATGGCGTCCGCGCCCGTCAGAGCCGTGTCCACCGTGTAGCCTTCCTCAACCAGATTCTGCTTGAGCGAGTCGGCCATCATGGCCTCGTCGTCAACCACCAAAATGCGTACGTCTTTACGATCCACCTGTTGCTCTCCTCGGTAAAAATGAGGGATGAGGGATGAGGGATGAGGGATGAAAGAAAGCATTCAATCTCTTGAGTGCTTTCCTGATTCATCCCTCATCCCTCATCCCTCATCCTTTCTAAGCGGCAGCCGGACGCCCAGAGCGTCCGAAGCCTGTTCGACCGCGCCGCCGTGCGCGTGTATAACTTTGGCGGCGAGCGCGAGGCGCAAACCCGCGCCCCCGTTGAAACTGTTGAAAATGTCGTCGTCGCCCGCGGCATTGATGCCGCGCCACTCGATGAGGGCGAAAGGTGTCGCCCCGTTCGTCGCCCCGGCGTCCGCCCGGCGCAGGTTGATGTCCGGCGAGGCGTCTTTCGGCGCAAGCTGGCGCGCGCTCGCGTGGATGTTCTTAAGCGCGTCGGAGAGAAGCGGCGCGTCGAAGTCGCCGTGGTACGCGCCGCCGCCGTCGCCCCCGGTCTGGGGGGCGAAGTCGCCTTCGGTGGCGGCGGCGAGCAGGGCGGCGAGGTCGAGGCCGGACTTCTGTTGGAGTTCGAGCGGGCGGCCGAAGCGTACGAGCGTGTTCATGTCGGCGGCGGCGCGTTCGAGCCCGTTCATGATCTTGTTGATGGTTTCGAGTTCGTCGGCGGGGCGTTCGCCCTTCTCCATGCGCTTGCGCAAAAACGTGGCATAGAGTTTGAGACCGTTAACCTGATTTTTCAGGTCGTGGACGATCTGCACGGAGGCTCGCCCCAATTCAATAAGGGCGTCGGCGTCGTGTGTAGTCGCTTTTATCGGCTTCATTTTGCTCACAAGGCTCGCCCGTCGGGTGCTTCGGCCGGTTTGCGGGGAACGTTAGGCCGCTCCCTCCATGCGAATTGAACCCGAACGATGCGGTTTTTTGTGTTGCGTTTCGATGCGGCATCTTAGCAAAAAATCCGAGTGTTTGCTAGTGATACGTTCGGCGGCGGGCGTGAGCAATTTAATTATTTACCCTCGTTGACTGGAAGGGCGTGAATGGAAGAAAACGGAAATGCTAAGTTGACTGTCCTGGTGGTGGAAGATTTTGCCGATAACCGCTTTATGATGAGGAGGTTACTGGAAATGAGCGGTTATCGCGTGCTGGAAGCGGTGGACGGCAAAGAAGCCGTCGATGTAGCCGAGAGCAGCCGTCCCGACCTGATCCTGATGGATTTGAGCCTGCCGCGCCTCGACGGCCTCGACGCCACGCGCCGCATACGCGAGCTCGACGGGTTGTCGCGCATCCCGATTGTCGCCGTCTCGGCGCACGACACCAACGATTTCCACTCCGACGCCCTCGCGGCGGGCTGCGACGAATACGTCACCAAACCCATAGACTTCGATGAATTGGAAGCTCTGTTGAAGAAACTACTGGCAAAACGATGAAGTCGGAACGATGAACGATGAACGAAAAGCGACTATCTTTCGTTCATCGTTCATCGTTCCGACTTCATCGTTATCTCTCCTATGCCCCAACGTTACGCCGTCCTGCTCCGACAGCATGAGCCTGCGCTGGCGCGCGCGTTCGTCGATATCGTCTACACGGATCGGCGCACAGACCTGCCCGCGCTCCTGTCCTACCAGCAACTCGTGGACTATCTGCCCGACATTTTCGACGAACTGGCGCAGGTGTTGGATAGCGCTGCGCTCGACAGCGAAATCGCTGAAACGGTGCGTTCCCTTCGGATGCACTCGCAGGCTCGTTTCCAACAGGGCTGTCTGATTGATGAAGTGGCACGCGAGTTGATGATTTTACGCGACGTATTAAACGATTTTCTGTGGCGCGAAGTGAAAAGCGCCACCGAGGGAGATATTCGGGAACTGCGCGAGGCTCTGCGGCGGACGCATTTGTTCGTCGACGAGTTGATCGCGCAGGCGGTTCTGATCTACGCGACGAGTTTGCGCCCGCAGGTGCGTACGCGCACCTCCCACTGGCCGCCGCCGAGACGCCGCCGCACTGACTTCCCGGAACACTGAAAGCGCCGTGACGAAACATGGCAAAACTTCCCGAAACCCGCTCGACGTGCGCACCAAACTTCTGGTGATGCTCGCCGTGCTCTCTCTGCCCCTGCTCATCATCAGCCTCTTTCAACTCGACAGCTATCAGAAAACTTTAATCGAACAGTCCGGAACCATCGCGCGCATCAAGGCCGTCGCCGCCGAAGGCGCGCTCGAATCGTGGCTCGAAATGCACCCGGCCGCAATCGCTGAGGGCGCGTCGCTCCCGCCGCGGTCGGCCGCCGAACTCTACGCGCGCCTGCGCCAGCACGCCTCGCCCGAAACCGAGGCCGCCATCGTCGTCTACGACGCCGCCGGGCGGATCGTGCCCGAGTCCGCCGCGACGGCGACAATCGCCCCCGTGCCGCAACCGCATTCCGCCACGGAAATTCACCAGGAGAAGTGGAACGACGGCACGGAACGCCTGACGAGCGAGCGGCGCGGCGCAATCTCCGGTTGGAGCGTGGCGGTCGGCGTCCCGACGGCGCACAACACCCCGGCAGGCCGCGCATACCTCGTGCTGACGGCGGCGTGGGCGCTCGGGTTGATGGCTTCGAGTTTTCTCGCCATCTGGGCGGTCGGGCGTTTCACCAAACCCCTGCAACGCCTCGCCGCCTCGGCCTCGACGCTCGGTGAGGGACAACTCCACGAACGCTTCGCGGTCGAAACCGACGACGAAGTGGGCACGCTCGCCGCCGGGTTCAACGTGATGGCTTCGAGTTTGGAGACGAAGTTCAACGAACTGCGCACGCAGGGAGCGTTTATCGAAGAGGTGCTCGACAGCCTGCCGCTCGGCGTGGCCGTGCTCGACGCCGGGCTGATCGTGCGCAAGGCCAACCAGGCCTTCGCCGGAATCGTGGGGCGCAGCGGCAGGTCGATGGCGGGTCAGGGTTTGTACGAAGCGGCGGCCGGTCTCGCCGTCCTCAGCGAAGTGGTCGAAGACGTGCGGCGCACCCGGCGCGCTTTCGTCAACTACGGCCTGCCTCTCGAACTCGTCGCGCGCACGAGCGAACAGCGCGGCGAACGCGACGAAGGCGTGAAATACTGGGACGTGATCCTCTGGCCGATGAGCGAGCGCAGCGAGGAGCGCGGCGACCTGCTGCTGATTCTTTCGGAAGTCTCGAAGCGCGTGCGCGCGGAAAAACTGGCAACCGCCGCCTTCGCGGCCGAGAAGTCGCGCGCGGCCGAACTCGAAAGCGTCATCAACCAGATGGACGAAGGCGTGATCATCGTGAATGCGCGCGGGCGTTATCGCGTCAACCCGGCGGCGGCGCGCATCATCGGACGCCGGCCCGGCGAGTTTCGCGACGGCGTCGAGGCGCTCATCGACGACATGGCTCTGCGCGATTCGCTCGGCAACGTGATGCCCGCGGAAGAGACGCCGCTCGGGCGTGCTCTGTGGCGAGGCGAACACGTCTCGGGCGAGCACGTCCAGATCATGCGCGGCGGGGGCGACGAGGGCGTGCTGGCCGTCAGCGCGACGCCGCTGGCGGGCGAGGGCGGCAGAAGCGAGGGCGTCGTCGCGGTTTTCCGCGACATCACGCCGGATGTCAGACAGTATAAAGAGTTGATGGGCGCTTACGGTCGCCTGCGCGAGCACGACCGCCTGAAGTCGGCCTTCGTCGCCAACGTCTCACACGAATTGCGCACGCCTTTGAACGTCATCATCGGGCTGTGCCAGTTGCTCGAACGCGACCGGCAGCAGCCGCTCGCGCCCTTGCAGTCGGAAGCGGTCGAGCGCATGGGGCGCAACGCGCGCTCGTTGCTCGAACTCGTTAACGACCTGCTCGACTATTCGCGGCTGGAAGCGGGACGCTCCGCGCTGCATCTGGAAAGCGTCGATGTGGCCGCCGTGGCGGAAGAAGCCATCAGGAATTTCGCCGCCGAGGCGAACGAGAAGCGCGTCCGGCTGCAAGCGGACGTTTCGCCCGCGCTCGGCCTCGTCACGACCGACCGGCACAAACTCTCGCAGGTGCTCACGAATCTTCTGAGCAACGCCGTGAAGTTCACGACGACGGGCACGATCAGCGTGGTCGCCGCGCCGCTCGACGAGTCGCGCTGGTTTCTGGAAGTGAGCGACACCGGCATCGGCATCTCGCCAGAGGCTTTGAGTTTCATCTTCGACGAGTTTCGGCAGGTTGACGACCGCCTCACGCGCCCCTACAGCGGCGTCGGCCTCGGCCTCGCCATCACGCGCAAGATCGTCGAACTGCTCGAAGGCGAGATCGCCGTGGAGAGCCGCCCCGAAGAGGGCAGCCGTTTCCGCATCGTCTGGCCGATCAACACGCGCCCGCGCACCGGAACCGGCTCGCTCATCGATGCCGCCGCCATGACCGCTTTCAACAAAGAACAGCCGTCCGACCCCCGTCCCGGCCAGACGGAGATGCGCGCCCGCACGGGATGACGGAAAGACGGAAAAGACGTAAAACGTGAATCGTAAATCGTGAATAGAAGAAGAGAGTTTTCTCTATTCACGATTCGCGATTAACGATTTACGCCTATTGAATCTATTTACGATTTACGATTCACGATTTACTATTGCCTTATGTCTGCCAAACCGAACGTTGACGCCGCCGACGATTCGCGGCGAAAAATCTTCATCATCGCGGGCGTCGTGAGCGCGCTTTTGATCGCCCTGCTGGTTTTCTGGGCGACGCGCTCGGATTCCGGCGGCCCCGTGCAACAGCCGCGACTCGCGGGCGCTATACGCGCCGACGCGCCAGAGTTCGCCGGGGTGCGCGAGCGTTTGATCGTTGACTTCAACCCGGACGACCACGCGCTGGTATCGACCCGCGCCATCGGCGACGAGGTCATCAACATGATGCCGAAGGTGCGCAACTTCACGGGGCGCACGCTCAACGGTCTGGAATTGCAGGCCACCGTGGTTGACCTGGCGGGCAACCCCATCCAGCAGCGCACGGTCATCGCCATCCCCAACCGCCAGCCCGAACTCGAACCGAACAAGGTATTGGAAGTGCCGATCAGGATGGAAGGCTTCAGGAAGGACGACGGGCGCGCCAACATCCACATCGAAGTGACGGGCGTGAAGTTCAAATAAGCGCGGGCGGGCGAGGGGCTTTAGCTGGGTCTATATCTTTCTCGGAAAGCGCCTGGTGACGCGCGCGCGCTTTCGCGCCGGGCAGCGATGAAATAGCGGCGTCGAAACGGGTGAGTAGTTTCGCCCGTCCCGCCCTTCGAGTGTTTCCCGCCAGCACTGCCCTTCAATTATTACTCGTGAAAAGCTCTTCGAGCGGGTTCCCGACCGGCTGGACGGAGACAAGCGTCGCCCCCGATGCGCGCACCGCACGCAGCGCGGCATCAACGTCGCGCTCGCCCGCCACTTCGAGACGCGCCCCGCCCGGCGTCGGCGTCAGGCGCGCGCCCGGCAGTTTCCCCGCCTCCGTCTCCAACTCCGGGAGGTTCGCGCCCGCGCAGATGATCTCCATTGCGCGCGCGCCGTCGCCCGCCATCCGGCGCAATTCGGCGAGGCGGCCGATGTGCGCGAGGCGGCCACGCTGTAGGATGGCGGCGCGGTCGCAGAGCACTTCGATGTCGGCGAGGATGTGCGAGCAGAAGAAAACGGTCGTGCCGCGCGTTCGCAAAGAGGCGATGAGATCGCGCACCTCGCGGCGGCCGACGGGGTCAAGCCCGCTCATCGGCTCGTCGAGGAAGACGATTGCAGGGTCGTTGACGAGAGCTTGCGCGAGGCCGACGCGTTGCAGCATCCCTTTCGAGAATTTGCGCAACTGCTTGTCCCAATTCTTCTCTTCGAGGCGCACGGCGGCGAGCATCGTCGCGGCGCGCGCGCGGCAGTCGCGGCGCGTGTAGCCGAAAAGCTCTGCGCAGTATTCGAGCAGTTCGCGGGCAGTGAGGTAATCGTAGAAGTAGGGATGCTCTGGAAGATAGCCGATTGAGGCGTGCATCCGTATGTCTTCGATGTCGCGCCCAATGATGCGCGCACGCCCGGCGGTCGGGTAGATGAGGCGCATGAGAAGTTTCATCGTCGTGGATTTGCCCGCGCCGTTCGCGCCGAGGAAGCCGAAGATTTCGCCCTCTTCGACCGCGAGCGACAACCCGTCGAGCGCGCGCACCTTGCGCTTGCGCCAGAAGCCGACTTCGTAGTCTTTCGTCAGATTATCGATCTCGATTACGGCTGCCATCTTTCATTCTCCGTGAAGAACATGATTCGCAATTAACCACGGCGGCGCAGGTGAAGACTGAGAGGAATAAGTTGAGAAGTTGAAATTTGAGATTTCATATTTGAGATTTGAGAATCTGAGATTTCATATTTGAGATTTGAGAATCTGAGATAACAGATCGTCTTCTTTCGTCTCAGTGTATTGCGGGTGTCTCTTCGTGTGTTCCCGGTGGTTAATCATCCTCTTAATACTTGCGTATGATCGCCGACTCTGCGCCGAGTTCCACGTCGCAACCGTCCTGCTTGATGACGTAAGGCACGCCTGACGGGTCGAGCGGAGCGGCGGACGAATCGGTCTGAAAGCGAGCGGCGCGCAGCAGGGCGGGCGCGACTTCGCGCCAAGACCGGGGACAGGCGCCCGCGCGCTCGCGTTGGGCGTTGAGCAGCGCCCGCAGTGCGTCCATTTCGTCGAGCGATTGGAGTTGGCTGAGGCGTGCGAGCGAGAGGTTCTTCATCTGCTCGTCGTCGGTCTGCTGGTACATGCTCTGGTAGATGGCGCGGGCTGTTTCACGGCTGCCGCCTTTGGTCGCCATCTGCGCCGACATCGCGGAGAGCCATGCGGGCGCGCCGGGAACGCGCGCGCCCGCAGCGTATGCTTCGCCCGCCTCCTGAAAGCGATCCTGTTGCCAGTAGATGTAGCCGAGGTAGTGGTGAAGTCGCCACGCGCGCGGGTTGGCGGCGATGCCTTTCCTGACGAGCCTGATCGCGGCCTCCACGTCAACGGCCTGAAGGACGATTGCGCCGTACTCGTAAGCGGCGAGGAATTGCGGGTCGAGCGTCGTCGTGTTCTCAAGGAGCGACGCGAGTATTTTCAGGTTGAGCGGGCTCAGGTCGTCGATCTGGATCGCGCCCTCGTGCGCCGTGACCTTGCGCCCGATGTATTGCAGCGTGCGCATCCAGTACCAGTCGGCGGCCAGCGCGTTGAAGCCGAGACTGAGGCGACGCGCCTGCTCCGGCTTCAAGTACAACTCCTCGGACGTTCGCGCCAACTGCTCCGCCGCTAGGGGGCGACGCTGTAACTCGAACCAGCGAGTCAGCCCGGCCGCCGCGCCGAGTCCGCAGACGACGACGGCGACGAGCGCGAACTCGCGCGGCTTGAGACGGCGTCGGGCGCGCCCCGTTCCGTCGCCGCGCGCGTCCAGTCCTGTTTCTGTCTTCCGTGTGGTGGCGGTCATTTGAAGTTGCGGCGGTTGAAGATGAGGACGGAGGCGGCGAGCAGGACGACGATGTAGACGAAGGCGTAGAGAAGCGCGGCGGCGAACGCGGCGGGCGCGGGGCTGACGCCGTGCCCGGCTTCGGTGATGACGGTGTAGTGCGAAAGATTGGGGAGCAGGTAGTAGAGCGCGCCGAAGAGGATTTTCGCGGCCGTGGTGCCGGTCGAAGCGGCGAGCAGTTTCATGTCCGCGCTGAAGTGGCCGATGATGAAGACGGCGAAGGTCATGAGCGCCGAGAGCGCGGGCGACGAGAAGGAAGAGAACAGCAGCGCCACCGCGACCACGATCATCAACTCGACGAAGATCAAAATGATCGCAGGCCACACGCCGAGGACTAACGGGTCGTAGCCGCCCCGCACGTAAAGCAGCGCGAGCGAGACGCCCGCCCCCATCACGAAGACGTTGACGGCGAGCGTCAGGCACAGCCCCAGATATTTGCCGACGAGAAATTCGCCGCGCCCCACGGGTTTAGCGAAGATGACGTAGACCGTGCGCCGCTCCAACTCTTTGTAGACCAGCCCGACGCCGACGAAGATCGCGATGAAGACGCCGAACAGGAGCATCGCGCTCAACGAGAGATCGACGATGATCTTGGCTTCCTGCGCGGCCGAGAGATCGCCGATGAAGATCGCGCCGCCCGTCAGCAGCAGCACGAAGAAGACGAGGTTGTAGAGCACGCGGTCGCGCACGGCCTCGCGGAAGGCATTCAGCGCGATTGAAGAGACGCGCCCCACGGTTCCTCTGAAAGTCGCGATGCTTCGGGCGGGGTTATTGGTCTGTTCGTGAGTGCGCACGCTTTGTTGAGACACGCGTTCGGTTACCGTGATTGATTCGAGCATAGACTTGAAGGCGCAAAAAGTCTGCGAGCAGGCGCGCCTATCCTAACGAACAATGTATTGAACATTAGCATAGCGCGCTACATCGGTCTATTTTGATCTCGGGAACGTTGGATTTCCAGTGTGCGAACGAGGATTACGGGGAAGAAGTATGACTTCTATCCCCGTAAGAAAAGCGTTGATGTTATAACGCCGGGTTGTTTTACTGAATCGGAGTGCTGTTGGCAGTTGCCGCTACTGTATCGGCGCGAATCACGCCCGATTCGTTGACGAAGAAGAAGCGCGTGCCGGTGCTGGCGGAAGAGGGGTTTGCGTTAGCCGAAAACTCCGTCGCCAAGGCCGGGTCAAACGTCAACGTGAACCCGTAACCGGTCTTGGTGCCTCCGGCCAACGTGCCGTCGATTAACGATGCGTTGCCCGCTCCGGGTCCTAATTTAAGCAGCGTGTCGGCGTAAGTGGTGTTGCTGCCGATGGTGGAGAGGTAAGTGGCCTGCGCGCTGCCGATGGTGCGCATGGACGCGATGGCGGAAGCTTCGTTGGAAGCGCGGCGCGAGGCGAGAAGGTTGGGGATGGCGATGGCGGCGATGATGCCGATAATCGCCACGACGATTAAGAGTTCGATGAGAGAGAAGCCTTTCTGGCCTTTGTTCTGTTGCATGGAAGTCCTTAGCTCCGTGTGAGTATTAGCTTGGAAAGTTTAACGCTGGAGAGGTGAAAGAATTGCGGGGCAGAACCTGACGCTCTGCCCCGCATTGTCATATCGACTAACACGCTCAGTTTACTGGATGGGAGGATCGCCCACGACGGCGCCGGCGCCGGCTCTGCTGCGGATCACGCCCGACTCATCCGAGAAGAAGCTGCGCGTGCCGGTGCTGGCCGAGCTGGGGGTGGCCGTGCTCGTGTACGCAACCGAACCGGCGACGCTCGTGCTGGTGAACACGTAACCCGTCTTGGTTCCGGCGGCGAGCGTCGCATCGATCAAGCTGGCGCCGCCGAGGGCCGCGATGTTGGCGGCGTAGGCGGTGTTGTTGCCCACCGTCGAGAGGAAAGTGGCCTGTGCCGTTCCGAGGGTGCGAACCGAAGCGATTGCCGACGCTTCGTTCGAGGCGCGGCGTGAGGCGAGGAGGTTGGGGATGGCGATGGCGGCGATGATACCGATAATCGCAACGACGATCAGCAGCTCGATGAGAGAGAAGCCTTTCTGGCCTTTGTTCTGTTGCATGTGCTTTCTGGTGCTCCTTAAGTAGCTAGGGGTTGGTATTTTGAAATTTTGTCTCGCGCCGTCGGTCGCCATCAAAGGCCATAGACCGTCATTGCGCAACGTGTCCGAACGTCTCATTAACAACTGCCGTGCCAAGCCCGCGCGCGCCCGCGCGACATTCGGTTTTAGCTGGTCGAAAGGCGGCTTTTTCGCTTATTCAGGCACGGAAGGGGCGGCGCGACGGCAGTTCCGGCGAGCGGTGTGTGACAAAACCCGTCAGATGCGAAATGACGAATTTTGTTAAAAGACAAGGCATCGACGAACTTTTCTCTCCGCCGTCGCCCGAGGTGTACCGATAGGCTCAAGGCATCGGCAGGGAAGCCGACTCTGTATGGCGGGAAGCCGACTCTATATAACGTGAGTTCGATATAAGCGAGAAGATCGTCATGGTTTCAGCCCCGGCAGGGGCGGCATATGAATAGCCCACGGCGTGAGCCGTGGGTTCATCGTAGGTAAAATAGCGAAGCCCCGGTAGGGGCGAAAGAAGTTCGAGGTTGAATCTCTTTCGTCCCTACCGGGGCTTCTCGCATCCTGTGACGGCTATCCCCACGGCTCATGCCGTGGGCTATTATCTATCGCCCCTGACGGGGCTACGGTCGTCAGTCATATTTATGTTGAACTCACGTTGAGTTAGAGGCTCTCACACGTAAGGACTACTGATGCAATACGTCCGCGCCGGTAGTCTTTACCGGCGTATGTAGCCGGCTTCTCAAAGTGTTACTAAGGGTAACTGCCACATGCCTGCTCCGCGGAGCGGGCATAATTATTTGTTAGTAAAAATAACTGGCACATGTATTGCCCTTAACTGACGCGGCGGGAGCTATGTCGGGTTTACCGATCCCGCGCTGCGAAGCTAGTGGAGGCATGATGAAACCGCAAAACAGAATTCGTTTGAAGATCAATTCAAGAGCACGCTCCGAGGGCGGATTTACCGCGCTGCAACTCGTCTTCACCATCGCCATCATCGGCATCGTGTCGAGTTTCGCTGTAATCCAACTCACCTCCGCCCGCCAGCAGATACGTCTCCAAAGCGTGGCGCGCACGTTTGCCAGTCACGTTGAGAAAGCCCGCCTCGACGCGATCCGCCGGCATGGAGGTGAAGCCTCCGCGCCGCCGACGGTGCAATTCGCAAGCGACCTGCGCAGCTACAGCGTCACGATGGACTTTGCCGGCACCGGAACCAGCAGCACACGTGTCGTTCCACTTGATGCGGACGTGAGTCTCGTGAGCGACCCGCCGCCGCCGATTGTCTTTAACTGGCGAGGCCGCACTGCTTTATGTACTCAGACCTTCACCATGGAGAGCGGTAGGGGGCAGACCACAATTGACGTGTCCGGATCGGGTGATGTAACGATTGATAGTGATGCTGGTGCTGTTCCTGTTGTCGCTTATACAAGCGTCAGCAACTCAAACGACATCGCCAGCGAGGCCGTTGTCAGCGGGGCCACCCCTGCGCCTACGCTCGTTGCGGAGAACTGTTTCGGCGGAGGTGGAGGTGGAGGTGGAGGTGGCGGTGGAGGTGGAGGTGCCACATTCACCGGATGCAACGGCACTACAAATACAATCAGCCCCGCACTTCTCCAGATACGCAAGAATAGCCTCTCCACAGGCACCTTTGAAGTCACAGTCGGCACTGCCACTACCGTGACGGCTTCAGGGCCGAGCAACTTAATCATTACTCCCGCCTCGCAAGCAATTTCAGGAATGGGGAGTTTTAGCGTGAGATCGATTAACAATTCGAGGGGCACTTTTAACGTGACCTTTAGTTCTCCCTGTTTTACCAGGATTGTGCAGGTCAGAGTGAATCCCTAAAGGGAGAACAGCAAAATGCAAACACCTAAAACAAAGTCTAACCGGACAAGCCACATGACCATGATGAATAAAAGTGAACGGGGATTTACGTTGATCGAAACCGCCATCGCTATGATCGTGATGATGGTCGCGGGCTTGGGCGCGGTCGCGCTGTTCACTTACGCCATCCGCGTGAACAATATCTCCGGGACGCGTGCCGCTGCTATCTCCATCGCGCAGCAGACCGTTGAGCAGTTTCGCGGCGTCCACTTCGGCGATGTCCTCCTCACGCCCGGCACAGCCTCGACGACCGTGAACGGCGTCGATAGCTCGTACACGGTGCAAACCACCGTCTGCGATACGTCTGCCTGCGGCGGCAGCGCGACCTTGAAGCATATCGAGATCGTGGTGACGCCCGTCAGAATCGACGGGCTGGGTTCGAGCATGGCGGTCGTGCTGAGCACCAAGCGCGCCGCGCCTGTAACAGGCCCCTACCTGCAATAAGCCACCGGAACGAGTTGCTTGAAAGAAGCAAAGAACTTTTTATGGAACAACAACAACAAAAGCGGCGTGTGAGCCAGTCCGGTTTTTCGCTGCTCGAACTGCTCATCGGGATGGCCGTGACGCTCGTCATCATGACACTGGCGATGACGCTCGTCGCCGGGGCATTCAGCATCCGGGCGCGCGAGAACCAACGCTCCGACGCCCTCGTCGATGCGCAACGCGCCTTGACCTATCTGTCGCGCGACATCGCCAACTCCGGCTTCGGTCTGAGAAACAACGGCATCGTGGAGGCCGACAGCGGCCTGAGCACGATTCGCCTGCGCGCCAACCTCAACGCGTTCATGCGTCAGACGACGAGCCAGGTCACGTCCGATGCGGACGAGGATGTCCAGTACCGGCTGGTGACGGATGTCGCCGGCGAGTTCAGCTATATCGTCCGGCTCGATGTCAATACGAATAACCAGACCACGATCCTCGCCAATCGCATCGACGGTTTACGGATTCGCTACTACCCGTTGAAGGTCAGTTACACACCCGACCCGGCCGCGAACGCCTGCGATATTTCTTCCGTCAGCGCGCCCGAAGTGGCGCAAAAGAAAGATGCGAGGTATGTCGTGATTACGCTTTGCGTCAATTTACCGCAGCGCGGCACGCCGGGCAGCGCGGGATTCCAACCGGCCTCGCGCGTGCGCCTCATCTCCGACGTGGTGCTGCGCAACGCCGATCTGGCGGCCTATTGAAAGCTCGCGAATTTCACGGGTCGAGAGGAACTATGAAGAAGCACAAGATGTCTGAAAATAAGAAGGGCGGGCACCGCCGCCAGGAGCGCGGGGCGGCGCTCATTACATCATTATTAATCTCTTTCCTGTTGCTGGCGGCGGGCGGCGGATTGATGCTGACGGTCGGCTCTTCTGTGGGCACGACGGTTGAGCCGATGAGCGAGATGCAGGCTTACTACGCGGCGGAATCCGGCATGCAGCAGGTTCTCAACGCGCTGCGCGGCAACGTCGCGCCGAACATCAGCTATCGCAAAGCGATCACGCCTCTGAACTCAAATAAAACGGCGGATAGCGCGCTTACCTACGCCCGCCTCTCGAATTGGCTGACCTATGACACGACCTATACCGACCGTGTCCTTCTAAGTCCGGCCGCCACTTATTCGCCGCTCACCGGCTCGGCCTTCAATGCAGTCCTGAGCGACCCGGATAATTCCGGCGTGGTCAGTTTTACGACCTCCGGCTCTTTCGCGAACGGCACCAGCACGCTGACGTTTGGCAACGGCAGCAACGCCGGTTCCATAGTCTTCACGCCGCCAAGCACGGCTACGACGCTCAATGCGATTCCGAGCGCGACGGCGATGTTGGGTAGTATTAGAGTTATGGGCAGCCCGCAAATTTATACCTTCCCGGCGGGCACAACCTTCAATCTCACCATCAATCAAACTCTACCCTGGCCGGCGACAGTCGTCATCAGGTACGCGGTACAGGGTTCCGTCTCCAGCAACCCAAGCGTCCTGGCCGACCCGTTGCGCCTGATCCCCGGTTCGCAAAAGTATCTTGCCGAGGGCACGGAGTACGAACTGGGCGGCCTTAACCTCCCTCTGATTTCCAGTTCTACAGGGTTTATCAACAGCATTCCGGTCACTGTGAGAGCACCGGAGCCGAGAAGGATTCTGGTGGAAGTCACAGGCTTCGGCCCGCGCGCTTCGTTGAAGAAGATGCAGATGATGGTCGGGCGTCTGGTGTTGGACTATTCTCCGCAGGGAACTATCGCTATTCGTGGTGCAACCGATCAATCTTTGATGAGTTTCAATGCGGGCAACAGTGCGGCCTATAGCTATAGCGGAAACTCTCCTGCCGGGAATAACGCCATCTCCGCATTTGCCGTCACAAATACTCCTGATTTCAACATGATCAGTGGCTTAAATAGTTCGGGACAAGCGACAGGTAATCCTGCCGTCCAACAAGTGCCGCTCTCGGTATTACCTAGTTGGCTGCAAAACCCCGACGCCGCGCGGTCGCTCCTCAACTCTCTGGAATCGGTAGCCCGCAATCATAACCGTCTGTTTACGACGGCCAATCCGCCTCCTACTTTAGGCACCTCGGCGGCGCCGAAATTTACGTTCGTCAACGGTAATGTAGACCTGGGATCGGCTGGCGGAGCCGGGCTGCTGGTGGTCACCGGAACTCTGACGGCACACGGTTCGACGGCCTTTGACGGCTTGATCCTGGTGCTTGGCGATGGCGTGCTGTTACGCGACGGCGGTGGCAATGGCAACACGCTCGGTGCTGTGGCTATCGCACGGTTCGACCGCAACGTAATAGGTGGGCCATTCCTTGCGCCAACTTTCAATAGCAACGGCTCCGGCACCTCCAACGTGCAATACGACCCGACCGCCGTGCAGAGGGCGCTCGGTCTGGCAGGACGTAACGTCATTGCGGTGCGTGAGTATTAAGCCACGGTTGGACGCGAGCCGGCGGGCGTCTTGTGCGAAGGACGGAGGAAAACATGTTCGAGATGTTCAGGAGTTTCAAGCTCAACAATCAGGCAACTCCGGGCAAGCCGGATGCGGGCGAAAAGGGCGGAGCCGTCCAACACTACGAGATCGGGATGGAACTGGCGCGCCGTCAACAATTCCCGGAAGCCCTGCGAGAGTTCAAGCGGGCTGCGGCCAGAGAGCCGCGCTGGGCTGAAGTGCATTTCAATATCGGCGTCACCTGCGACCATCTCGGACGCCCCGCCGAGTCCGTCAAGGCTTACCAGCAAGCACTGACATTAAAAGCGGACTACGCCGAAGCCTACAATAATCTCGGGCTGGCGCACGCCGGTCTGGGGCAATATCTGGAGGCCGTGAAAGCCTACCGCCAGGCATCGCGCTTAAAACCGGATTACGCGGAGCCGCTCAACAATCTGGGAGTGCTCTATTTCAACGCGGGCACTTATCAGGAGGCCATCGGCGTATTGAACCGCGCCCTCAAACTGAACCCGAAATATGCGATGGCTTACTATTCACTGGGTCTGGTCTACGTCGAAATCAAAGACAAAGAATCCGCGCAGTCGGCGTGCGAAAAGCTGCTTGAGTTGGACGCGCAACTCGCACATGAACTGCTGCACGCCATTGATCAAATCTGAATCAAAGACGCTCGCCGCGCGACTCGTCAATTAGCGACATGCGGAAGGCGAGCGAGGCCGCGCTCATGCCGGGAAGTTTTTTCGCCCGCCGCGCCGGGTTCCCGTACCGACACTCGCCAGCTTTCATCACTAAAATTATTCGGGCGATTATTCGGGCGCGCCGCGTGCGGCGTCGTTGCGGATTTGCGCCGTGAGGTTGCGGATGCCGTGCTTGTCGAGGAGGTGGCGCAGGGAGCGTACGGAGAGTTGCAGCAGTTCGGCGGCGCGCGTCTGGTTGCCGCCGGTGCGCCGCAGGGATTCGAGCAAATAGGTCTTTTCCAACTGGTCCAGGTGCGCCGTGAGGTTGAGTCCGTCTTCGGGCAGATCGAGCGCGTCGGCGACGCGCGCGGGGTTGTAGTTGGTGATCTGTTCGGGGAGCCGTTCGGGTTGAATCTGGTCTGTGCGTTCGAGCGCGACGGCGCGTTCGATGGTGTGTTCGAGTTCGCGCACGTTGCCCGGCCACGAATAGCGTTCGAGCAACTCCATCGCACGCTCCGAGACGCTCAGGCTGCGACCGGCCTGCTTGCAATACTTTTCCGCGAAATGCGTGACGAGTTCGGGGATGTCCTCGCGCTTCTCGCGCAGGGGCGGCAATTCGATAGGGATGACCGAGACGCGATAGAACAGGTCTTCGCGGAACGTCCCGGCTTTGACCATCGCGGGGAGGTCGCGGTTCGTCGCGGCGATGACGCGCGCGTCCACGCTCAACTCTTCGTGCCCGCCGACGGGGCGCACCTTGCGCTCTTGCAGCACGCGCAGCAACTTCACCTGCATCGCGGGCGACATCTCGCCGATCTCGTCGAGAAAGATCGTGCCTTTATCCGCCGCTTCAAATAAACCCTTGCGGTTTGCGGTCGCGCCCGTGAACGCGCCGCGCACGTAGCCGAAGAGTTCCGATTCGAGCAGCGTCTCGGTGAACGCGCCGCAGTTGATCGAGACGAAGGGTTTGTTGTTGCGGGGCGAGAGATTGTGGACGGCGCGCGCGACGAGTTCCTTGCCCGTGCCCGACTCGCCCGTGATCAAAATCGTGGATTGCACGACGGCGACCGTCTCGATCATCTGGTAGACGGCCTGCATGCGAGGCGAGCGCCCGATGATTTGATCGAGGCGGCCGCGGTCGCTCTGCGTCTTGCGCCAGTCCTGAATCTCCTGTTTCAGCTGGCGCAGTTCCAAAGCCTTCTCGACGATCAGCTTCAACTCGTCCACGTCGAAAGGCTTCTGGATGAAATCGTCCGCGCCGAGTTTGAACGCCTCGCGCGCCGTCTCGACGGTCGCAAACGCCGTCATCATCACGACGGCCGTATCCGGCGACAACTCGCGCGCCGCGCTGAGCAACTCGATGCCGCCCATATCCGGCATCCGCACATCGGAGACGATCAGATCGGCCGGTGACTCGCGCAGCATCTCGACCGCGCGCCGCCCGTTCTCCGCCGCGCGCACGGCGTGCCCCGCGCGCCCGAACACCAGCGACAACAATTGCCGCATGCCCTGTTCGTCGTCAACAATTAAGATGTTTGCCATAGAGCAATTAATGACTCGGTGACGAGTGATGAGTAATGAGTAATGAGTAATGAGTGATGAGTAATGAGTCAGGAGAAAACAGGGTGTCACTCATCACTTATCACTCATTACTCATTACTTCGGTCTCTCCGGTAGTTCGATGATGATCGTCGTGCCGTCCCCTTCGAGGCTGCGGACGTTTATTGTACCACCATGATCGCGGATGATTTGATAAACAATCGAGAGGCCGAGTCCCGTGCCGCCCGTCGTGGAGGAAGAGAAGGGTTCAAACAATCTCTCGACCTGTTCGGGCGACATGCCCTGCCCTGTGTCTGTGAAAGTGATGCGGACGCGCCCGGAGTTCGTCGCGCCCTTTAGTTCGACGCGGAGCCGCCCGCCCTCGGGCATGGCCGAGAGCGCGTTGCGCGCCAGATTCCAGAAGACCTGACGCAAGCCCGCCGCGTCCGCCTGCACGCTGACGGGTTCGTCGGGGAAGTCTTCTTCAATCGTATGGCCGGGGCGCGTCTCCGGGCTGTGGCGCAGCAGCGTGAAGGTTTCGCGCAAGGGTTCGCGCAAGTCCGTGTCGGCGAGCGAGACGGGACGCGGCCGCGCGTAGGTGAGAAAGTCGGTGATGATGTTGTTGAGCCGGTCTGACTCGCGCAGGACGATCTCCATGAGTTCGGCCTGCGAGGGGTCGCCGTTCATCTCGGAGCGCAACACCTGAATCGAGCCGCGCATGGCCGCGAGCGGGTTGCGTATCTCGTGTGCGATACCGGCGGCGACGCGCCCCACGGCCGCCAGCCGATCCTGTCGCCGCGATGTCTCTTCGAGCGTGCGCACCTGCGTCAAATCCTGAAAGGTGATGACGAGGCCGGTGCGCGCTCCCGTCTCGCCGAAGAGCGGGAAGATGCTGTAACCGAGGCGCAGGCGCAGGCCGTCGGGCGTGAGACAGTCCGCCTCGTAACGCGGGCTGGGAGCGCCCGCCTCCGCCGCGCGCAGAGACTCCTCGACCTTCGGGGCGAGCGCGCCGAAGAGAATCGACACGTCCTGACCGCGCACCGCTTCGGCCGTGTAGCCGGTGATCTCTTCGGCGGCCGCATTGAAAGTGTAGATGAGACCCGAGAGGTCGGTCGTGACGAGGCCGGAGCGGATGGATTCGACGATGCGCTCGTGCAGCGCGCGCAGGTCTGCGAGCGCGTGCTTGGCTTCGATGAGTTGCACTTCGGAGTGCGCCTGTCGTTCGGCGAGACGCGAGGCGAGCAGGCCGACGACGAAAAACGCGATGTCGTGCAGCCCCACGTTCCCGATCACTTCCGGCACGGACGCCGCGGCCAGATCGCCCCCGCCCGCCTGATACCACCCGAACGCGCCCGCGAAGACGGCGAACGTGTAGCAGACGGCACACCCGACGGACGTGATGAGCGCGCCGCGCACGCCGATGAAGATGCCCGCCGCCGAAATGATGACTATGTAGAGCGCGACGTAGGGGGAATTCAGGTTGCCTCGCATCGCCGTGAGCCACGTCACGAGCAGCACGTCGCAGAAAATCTGCGCCCCCGCCTGCCACTGTAAAGGCACGCGCGAGAAGCGCAGCGCCGCCGCCGAAAGCGCGGAGAGCAGGAGCACGGCCAGCGCGCCCCCAAGCGTGCTCTGAAGCGAATCGAAGCTTGCGCCGCCCGGCGACGCCCCGCCCCTTCCGAATATGAGACTCAACGCGAAAAGCGCGACGGCCAAAGCGAAGCGGCCGGCGATGAGCCACCACATTTTGCGTCGCAAAGGCGCTCCCGACTTCACCCGTGTCTGCTCTTCACGCGTCACGCTTCAAGCCTATCACAAAAACGACGAGTGGCCGGAGGTAATCATAAACGCCGCCCGCCGTGCTTCAAATGCGTATGCCGGAGCGCGTCGGCAAAGCGGTCAGGCAGCCGCTCGCCGACTTGAAGGACGTGGACGTGCTCACGACGTTCCACGCGCCCGGCACCCGGCAGCAGCGTCACCGGGCGAAGCCTGTCGGCGACGGCGTCTGCGAAATCGATTTCGTGTCGCCGGGGTCGGGGGTCTATTATATCTTCTTCCAGTGCCCCTCGCCGGGCGTCGCCTACAGGCAGATACCGCACCTGATTCTCAACGCCGAAGCGGCAGCGAAGGGCAGGCATTAACAGCACGAAGATAAGCGCGCCGCCACCGCCGCCCGCGCGAAGGACTTTCGAGAGGTTGAAAACGCTATGACCGACACACACGCCAACGAAAATAATCGCCGCCGTTTTTTCGGCAAACTCTGCCGCCTCGCGTCGCTCGCCGTCGCGCTCGGCTACGGCGCGACGAACGCCGCCGTCACCCTGGCACAGACGACCGGCGCGAAGCCCGCCGCGCCGACGCCAGCGCCGCAGCAGCCAACGAGGCAGCCGCAGGCGCAACAGCCGAAGGCCCCGGCGAAACCGGCTCAACCGGCCGCCGTCCCCGCGCCCGCCGCCGACGCCTCGACGGCGCAGAAGTATTTCACGGACGTTGAACTCGTCAACCATAACGGCGAGCGTGTGCGTTTCTACAGCGACGTGCTCAAGAACCGAGTGGTCGTCGTCAACGCCTTCTTCGCCACCTGCCAGGGCAGTTGCCTGCCGATGAATCGCAACCTTGAGAAGGTGCAGGCGGCCTTCAAGGAGCGCATGGGCAAAGACCTCTACATCGTCTCGATCAGCGTTGACCCGACCGTGGACACGCCGCAGGTTCTCAAGGAGTATGCGAAGAAGTTGAACGCCGCGCCCGGCCGGTTGTTCCTCACCGGAAAGAAAGAGAACGTCGATTGGGCGCTCTACAAACTGGGGCAGTACGTCGAGCAGCGCGAGCAGCACACCAACATCTTCATCATCGGCAACGAGCGCACCGGACTCTGGAAGAAAGCCTTCGGCCTCTCGCAGCCGGATGAGTTGGTCAAGATCGTCGAGAGCGTTTTGAACGACGCACCGGCGGCCGCGACCAAGACCCCCGGCGGCAAATAATGCGGCGTCACTTCACACGACAACAACAACTTCTTCGCGCGCTCGTCTCGCTCGCGTTCATCGTATTCGCGGCATACTTCCAACTGTCGCCGCCGGGCGCGGCGTCGCGCGCGTCGGCGCAGGCGACGGCCGCCCCCGCGTCCACTCAAACGTCGCAGGCCGCCGCAGCAGCAGCGGCAGGCCGCGTCGCGCTGACGCCGGAAGAGAATCGCGGCAAGCAGATTTACCTGCGCGGCACGAGCGCATCGGGCAGGGAGATCACGGCCTATCTCGGCGAGGGATCGCTCGAAGTGCCGGCGAGCGCGATAACCTGCGCCGGTTGCCACGGCGCGGAAGGGCAGGGCAAACCCGAAGGCGGCATCGCGCCCTCGAACCTCACCTGGGCGGCGCTCACCAAGCCTTACGGCATCACGCACGCGAGCGGGCGCAAGCACCCGCCCTACACCGAGCGCGCCCTCGAACTCGCCCTCACGCGCGGCCTCGACCCGGCGGGCAACCGCCTGCTCAACGTCATGCCGCGTTACCAGATGGCGCGCGAGGATATGAATGATCTCATCGCTTACCTCAAGCGGCTCGGCACGGATCGCGATCCGGGCGTGACGGACACAAGCATCCGCATCGGCATGCTCGTCTCCGCACGGACAGGCGCGCTGGCGGAGATGGGGGCGGCGATCAAATCGGTTGCCGCCGCCTACTTTGAAGAGGTCAACAGTCAGGGCGGAATTTACAATCGCAAGATCGAGTTGAAGTTCGCCGAGACGGGCGACTCGGCGGCGGCCACGTCGGCGAGCGTCGAACGCCTGATCAGGGACGAACAAATCTTCGCCCTCTCCGGCGCGATGATCGCGGGCGCTGATAAAGAGATCGCGACGCTCGCGCAAACCTCGGAAGTGCCGCTCGTCGGCCCCTTCACGCTCTACCCGCCCGTCACCCCGTCCGTCAACCGGCAAGTCTTCTACCTGCTCTCCGGCATCGACGATCAGGCGCGCGCCCTCGTCGTCTTCGCCGCGCAGAAGTTCGCCGACGATAAGAGCAAACGGCCGCGCGCGGCCGTCGTCTATCAGGAGAGCGACGTGAACGCGGGCGTCGCCGCCGCAATCGAGCAACAAATAAAAAAAGAGGGATGGAGCGCGCCCGCCGTTGTGAAGTACGCGCGCGCGGGATTTGATGCGGCGGGGGTCGTGCGGGAGTTGAGCGCGAAGGGCGTCAACGCGGTCTTCCTCGTCGGCGGCAGTGAAGACCAGCGCGCCCTGTTGGCGGGCGCGGAGAAGTCGAACTGGACGCCCGCGCTCTACCTGCCCGGCGCGCTGACGGGCAGAGACATACTAGACGCGCCGCAGGCTTTCAAGGGCAAGATTTTTCTCTCGTTTCCGAGCCTGCCTTCGGACATAAAGCCTGCCGCTCTGGAAAACCTGCGCGCGCTCGCCGCGAAATATAAGCTCCCGCAAGGCCACGTCGCCGCGCAGATTTCCGCCTACGTTTCGGCGCAACTTCTGGTCGAAGGGTTGAAGCGCGCGGGGCGCGACCTGAGCCGCGAGAAGTTGATCGCCGCGCTCGAAGGACTCTACGAGTACGACACGGGGCTGACGCCGCGGCTCACCTACGGCCCCAACCGTCGCGTCGGCGCGGCGGGCGCGTATATCGTCAACGTCGAAACTGAGAAGAAGCAGTTTGCCCCGGCGAGCGGGTGGATAGCGATCAAGTAGTGAACGGCGAACGATGAATAGATAAAATCCGATTGTTTTTTGCGCCCGGTGAACGGGCGACGAGGGCGGCGCGTCAACGCGCTTGCAGGTAGCGATTCACCACCTCGCCGATCATGGCGAAGTCTATCGGCTTGCTGACGCATTCGACGCAACCGGCGGCCACGGCTTTGTGCCGGTTCTCCATGTCGCAGAAGGCCGACACGGCGACGATGGGAATGTTCTGCGTTTTGAGTTCCGCTTTGATCAGGCGGGTGGCCTCGTAGCCGTCGAGCACCGGCATGCTCAAGTCCATCAGGATCAAATCCGGACGCACCTGCGGCGCGAGTTCCACGGCTTCGCGCCCGTTGACGGCCTCGACGACCAAACAATCCTTCATTTGCAACATCATTCGCATCAACTCGCGAATGTCGCCCGAATCGTCTACGACGAGAACCGTGCGATTGCCCGCCTGCACCTCACCCATCGGCCTTACTTCCTTCCAGGTTGTCTCTCGTGAGTTTCTTTGGTTGAGAACTTATCACGGCTCAACCGAAGCGACAAGATGACAGGACGGCCGCACGCGGCGCGAGACCACCGGAACGCGCGCCGCATGCCCCGGCGGAGATGAATAGTGGCATCGTAGTGAAGGAAATGACAACAGTCGTTGCTAAGGTTGGAGGACTTGCCGGAGCGCGCTCGACCCGGAAACAGCAGGGAGATATTCGGTCGGCTCGTCGTCAAACAGCGCAAATGATCCCAATCAAAAAGAAGGAAGAGAAATCAAACGATGTTAAAGACACGCGGATACGCAACCACGGGGGCAACCACGCCGCTCGCACCTTTCGAATTCGAGCGGCGCGAACTCGGCGCGCACGATGTGCTTATCGAAATACTCTACTGCGGGGTTTGCCACTCGGACATTCATCAGGCGCGCAACGAATGGGACAATTCGATTTATCCGATGGTTCCCGGCCACGAGATCGTCGGGCGCATCGCGCGCGTCGGCGCGGAGGTCGCGCGTTTCAGGGAGGGCGACCTGGCGGGCGTCGGATGTTTCGTGGATTCCTGCCGCGCCTGCGAGAATTGCCGCGCGGGCGAGGAGCAACACTGCCGGAAGCACCTCGTCGCCACTTACAACGGAACTGAAAAGGACGAGCAGACGCCCACCTACGGAGGCTATTCAAATCAAATCGTCGTTGACGAAAATTACACTTTGAAGATTCCCGGCAACCTGTCGCCGGAAACGGTCGCCCCTCTGCTCTGCGCCGGGATCACTACGTATTCGCCGCTGCGTCGCTTCGACGTGGGCGAGGGGCAGCGCGTCGGGGTCGTCGGCCTCGGCGGCCTCGGCCACATGGGCGTCAAACTCGCCGCTTCGATGGGCGCGGAGGTCACGGTCTTCAGCACTTCGCAATCGAAAGAGGCGGATGCGCGTCGTCTCGGCGCGCGCCACTTCGTCGTGACGAAAGACCCGCAGAACCTCGAACCGCTCGCGGGCACGTTCGACTTTATCCTCGACACCGTTTCCGCCCAGCACGATCTCAACATGTACATCAACCTGCTGCGCCGCGATGCGACGATGGTGCTCGTCGGCGCGCCGGAAAAGCCCGGCGAGGTGAACGCCTTCTCGCTCATCACGAACAACAGGCGGCTCGCCGGTTCGATGATCGGCGGCATCCGCGAAACGCAGGAGATGCTCGATTACTGCGCGGAGCGAAACGTCTCCTCGGACGTGGAGGTGATTCCCATCGGCAGCATCAACGAGGCTTACGAACGGACGATCAAAGGCGATGTGCGCTATCGCTTCGTCATCGACATGAAATCCCTGTGAGCGTCTTGAAACGCTAATCAATAAACCGGCGACGGATTCGGGAGAGCGCGCAAGTATCCGGCGGAGGACTTGGACGCGCTCGAAGTTCGCATCACGCCCTCAGACCTTGCGCGTATGGGCGAGATCGCGCCGGGAGGCGTCGCCGCCGAGCACGCACTAACCGGAGGCCGGGATGGCCGCCGTCGAAAGTTTCCGCGCGCGGAAAATATCAGCGACGGGCGGGCAAGGGGAAAGTTTTCGTAGTTTCTCAACCCGGTTGCATCCCGCACGCGCCGCCCCTACAATCGCGGGCGGATGACATCTCACCTCGACGAACTAATCAACATACTGCGGCTCGCATACTCCGCCGAGATGGCGGCGGCGTATGCCTATCGCGGCCACTGGCGTTCGGTAAAGGATGAAGCGACGAGGACGCGCATTCGCCGGATCGAGGAAGAGGAATGGCATCACAGGCGACTCGTGGGGCGGATGCTCGAACAAGTCGGCGCGGAGCCCGACCGCACGCGCGAGCTTCGCGCAATCGTCATCGGGCGTGCGCTCGGCGCGATGTGCCACGTCACCGGCTGGCTGCTGCCGATGTACGGGGCGGGAAAACTTGAGAGCCGAAACATCAACGAATATGAGACGGCCGCGCGGCACGCTTCGCGCGCAGGCCACGCGGAATTTGTAGACTGCCTGCTCACGATGGCGGAAGTGGAATGGGAGCACGAAAAGTACTTTCGCGCGTGCGTCGAGAGTCATAAACTCGGCGCGTGGATTCCGGTGTGGCCTCAGCCCGCGCCGAAAGAGTCGATTCGCTCGACGTACAATGTCGAGTTGGGAGCGATCCCGGAACGAATCAATTTCAGAGACGACGAACTCGCGCTGGAATCCGACCGCGCCTGACGATTGTCACGCGCTCGCCCGCAACGCGCCCGGCAAAGCTTCATTCATAGTTTCAACGCGACCTGAATTTTCCCACACGGCCGGGCGAGCCGGAACTTGCCATCCGAACCCGGCGAACGCCGCCCCGAGCGCGATGTCCGATTCACCTTTCGCTTGCTCCGATTAAATTTTTAACGTGCGGGGACGGAGGTACGCGCCTGGTCAGGGGCGATCTGCGTGTTTTGAAACGCCGCGATCTTCCATTCACCTTTCTCTTTCGTCAGCACGAGCGTGATCATTGCGTTCATCTCGCGCGTCTCTTCACCTTGCCGAACCTTGTTGACGCCCTGTACGTGTACGACGGCCACGTCGGGGCGAAGGAAGCGAATCTGTTTGACCGCGATAGTGACAGTCGAGTTCTTATAGATGGTGTCGAAGATGCGCTGGTGGCCTTGTGCGATGGCCTCGCGCCCGCGTATGTGCATGCCGTTGACGACGACGTAATCGGCGTCGGCGGCAAACGACTTCGCAAAGAGCGCGCCGCTTTTCGTGTTCCAGCCAACTTCCATCCCGCGCACGTTTTCGCGTATGGCGGCCTCGTCGGCCGCGTTCGTGTCGGGCACGGTTGACGGGCGGGCGTAACCTCCCGGCGCGCAACAGGCGGCGACGACGAGGGCTGTCAGGATGCAAAGGAAGCGGCGGTTGTTTAGCGTGTAGGTTTTCATCTCGTTTCTCCTGTGTGAAGTGTTAGAAGTTGGTAACTGGAATCGGGAACCGACGGCCGCGACGTTGGCGCATGGCCGTCAGGCCGCATGTTTAAAAAATCTGACGCGAATAGACGCCTAAGATGTTCTCGTCGAGCGAGCACGCGGCGAGCGAAAACATCGAATAACCCATCGTGAGCAGCCCGGCCAGCGTCGTCACGTAGCAGGTCAGTGTGATGGCGCAAAGCATCCGCGCCTCTGTGTTCTTTTCCGTGGTTGAAGTTCGCATGTCGATTTTCTCCGCTCGAAAATTTTTGTTGACGCGCCTCGCGGGGCGTCGCGGCGTTCGCGCCCTCGCGCCTGCCGGGCTATATCCGCGCTCACTGAGGAAAGCGACAACCGGAGCGAAAAGTGTCCACCTCTGAGAAAAAATCTTTCACAATTTTTTTTGGGTGATACAATCCGCGCGCTTTTGCATGCGACGCCTCGCCGGGGCCGAACGCGCACATGACGACTATCTCCAAACAAGAGATCACCGGACTGCTTGCCGAGTGGGGCAAGGGCGACCGCGAGGCGCTCGAAAAACTCACCCCGCTCGTCTATGCGGAACTGCGCCGCATCGCCCGCCGGCAGATGAGCCGCGAGCGCGACGGCCACACCTTGCAGGCCACCGCGCTCGTCAACGAGGCGTTCATACGCCTTTCCGGGCGCGAGGACGTGAGCTGGCAGGATCGCGCCCACTTCTACGCCGTCTGCGCGCAGGTGATGCGACACATCCTGATCGATCACGCGCGGGCGAACGCGCGCGACAAGCGCGGGGGCGGCGCGATTCAGGTTTCACTCGACGAGGCGGCGATGCTTGAGGGCGGGCGCGCGACGGATTTCCTCGCGCTCGAAGAAGCTCTCTGCGCGCTTGAAGCCTTCGACCCGCAAAAGGGAAGGATCGTCGAACTGCGTTATTTCGCGGGACTCGGGATCGAGGAGACGGCCGAGGTGCTGCGCATTTCTCCGACGACCGTCAGGCGCGAGTGGCGGCGGGCGAAGGCGTGGCTCTATCGCGCGCTCGCCGAAGGAGGCGGCGATGAGACACGACCGCTGGCGACAAATTGACGAACTCTTCGAGGCCGCGCTCGAACGCGAAGACCAGGGGGAGCGCGCGGCATTTCTCGCCGTGGCCTGCGCGGGCGACGAAGCCCTGCGCCGCGAGGTCGAGAAGATGCTCGCCTTCGACCGTCAGGCCGAAGACTTCATCGAAACGCCGATCTTCGACGCTGCCGCGCGGTTGATGACCGGCCAGCCCGACGCTCGCCCTCCGTCCGGCGCGGGAGCGGCGGCGGCGCTCGCCGGTCAAAAAGATTCGTCGAAGCGTTCGCAGGCTCATTCCGTTTCCGGCTCGATAGACGATGCGCGGTTCGTCCCCGGCGATGTGCTGGCCGAACGTTACCGCATCGCCGGTCTGCTCGGTCGCGGCGGCATGGGCGAGGTTTACCGCGCCGACGATCTCAAACTCAAGCAGCCGGTCGCGCTCAAGTTTCTTCCCGAAACGCTCTCGGCGGATGGAGCGTCCGCGCTCGCGCGCTTCTATCAGGAGGTGAGCGTCGCGCGCCAGATTTCGCATCGCCACGTCTGCCGCGTCTACGACGTGGGCGAATACGAGGGGCAACATTTCATCTCGATGGAGTTCGTGCGCGGCGAAGAACTCGCTTCGTTGCTGAAGCGCATCAAACGCCTGCCGCACGACAAGGCCGTCGAGGTCGCGCGCCAACTCTGCGGCGGCCTCGCAGCCATCCACGACCGGGGCGTGCTCCACCGCGACCTCAAGCCCGCCAACATCATGCTCGACGAGCGCGGCGACGTGCGCATCACGGATTTCGGCATCGCCGCCCTCACCGAAAATCTCAACGCCGCGCGCGAAGTGGCGGGCACGCCCGCCTACATGTCGCCCGAACAACTCGACGGGCGCGAGTTGACCGTCGCCAGCGACATCTACTCGCTCGGCCTCGTGCTCTACGAAGTCTTCACCGGCAGGAAGGCGTTCGAGGCGGCGAACCTCGGCGACATGCTGCGCCTGCGCCGCAGCGACACCACGCCCACCAGCCCCTCGCAATTAATCGCCGATCTCGACCCGCTCGTGGAGCGCGTCATACTCCGCTGCCTTGAACGTGACCCGGACGCGCGCCCCGCCTCGGCGTTACAGGTGGCCGCCGCTCTGCCCGGCGGCGACCCGCTCGCCGCCGCGCTCGCCGCCGGCGAGACGCCTTCGCCCGAGATGGTCGCCGCCGCGCCCAAACAAGGCAGCCTCTCGCCGCCGGTCGCCCTCGCATTGCTCGCGGCGGCGTTCGTCGCCGTTGTCGTCATCGTGTTTTTCTCCGGTCGGATTTCGCTTCACCGCTTCGTGCCGCTCAAAAAATCGCCGGACGATCTCAAAGAGCGCGCGGCGGAGATTAGTCGAAAGGCCGGGTACGTTTCGCCGCTCGATACGGCGCGCGGGTTTGTCGCGGAATATGAGTATCTTGAATACGTGATGAAGCAGGACGCGTCGGCGGAGCGTTGGGAGAAACTTAAGACTGGGCAACCCGCCCCCGTCACTTTCTGGTATCGCCAGAGTCCTCGCTATCTGGAGGCTTACGACTACTGGCAGATCAGCCCGCTCGACCCGCCGAACGAAGTCTCCGGCATGGTGCTCGTCAAGCTCGACACGACGGGGCGTTTAACTTACTTCGAGGCCGCGCCGCCGCAGGTGGACGAGGCGGGCGACGCTAACGCGAAGACGGGCGACGCGAACGCGAGCGGCGCGAACGCGAACGGCGCGAACGCGAACGGCGCGTCCGACTGGTCTTTGTTTTTTCAGGACGCGGGACTCGACATCGCAAACTTCCGCCGGACGGAGTCGCGTTGGACGCCGCCGCGCCACACCGACGAGCGCGCCGCGTGGGAGGGAACCTATCCCGGCAGAACGGAACTCCCGCTCAGGGTGGAGGCCGCCGCCTATCGCGGCAAGCCCGTCTATTTCGAGTTGATCGGTTCGTGGCAACGGCCGGATCGGCAGGAGCCTTACCAGGCTTCAGCCGCGCAGAAAACTTTCGTCGGGTTTCTGCTCACCTTCTATTTCGGCACGCTCACGCTCGGCGTGTTGCTCGCGTGGAGAAATTTGCGTCTGGGGCGCGGCGACCGCCGTGGGGCTTTTCGCCTCGCACTCTTCATCTTCGTGCTGAGAATGATCCACTGGGTTTTCTTAGCGCACCATGTCCCCACCGTGGGCGAAGTTATGGGTCAACTGGTCGTGGCGCTTCAGTCGGCTGTTTACTGGGCTTTCTTCATAGGCTTGATGTATCTCGCGCTCGAACCGTTTCTCCGGCGGCGTTGGCCTGAGTGGATCATCTCGTGGAGCCGCCTGCTCGCGGGAGACTTTCGCGATCCGCTCATCGGGCGCGACGTGCTGATCGGAGCGATGTTCGGCCTCGGGTTTCCCCTCGCAAACTATGCACAGACGCTCCTGCCGCGACTGTTCGACCGGCAGCCGCCCTCCATCCTTATGAATTCCAATCTCCTCTACGAGTTCGGACTGCTCGGCATGAGCGGTTTCATCCCGTTGCTGCTAAGTCAAACACTGTCCTCGCTGATGTTTCCCTTCATCATCGTTTCGGTGCTGCTTTTCTTCACGATGGTGCTGCGGCGAAAGCGGCTCGGGATCGCGGCGACGTGGCTGCTCTTTTACGTCGCGCTGAACTTGAACTTCGGCGACGCGACGCCGGTCAGCTTGCTGCTCGGCGCAATCGTACCCACTCTCCTGCTTACAGCCCTCACGCGCTTCGGGCTGCTCGTCCTGATAGCGACGCATTTCTTCTCGCACATAGTGCCTTTCTACCCCGTGACCACCGAGTTCTCCGCGTGGTACGCGACGAGTTTCCTCCTGCAACTGTTCGTGCTAGGCGCGGTTCTGCTTTACGCCTTCCACACATCGCTGGCCGGGCAGCCGCTCTTTCGCGGGCGGTTCCTCGAAGACTAAATTACTCCGCGCCGCCCGTGCCGGGACGAAACGAATCGTGAATATGTATTTCCGGTTTAATGCCCGGTTGCAACGGCCGATTCCACGCCCATGAGGTGATTTGAAAGCAGATGAAATTCGCGAAAGTCGTATTCCTCGTCGCGGGCATCTACGGCCTGCTCGTGCTCTTGCCGCAATACTTTCTGGAAGACTATAACGGGCGCAATTACCCGCCGCGGATCACACACCCGGAATACTTTTACGGCTTCATCGGGGTGGCCGTCGCGTGGCAGGTGCTCTTTCTGATTCTGGCGAGAGACCCTGTGCGTTTTCGCCCGTTGATGATTCCGGCCGTGCTGGAAAAACTGGGGTTCGGCGTCGCCGCCGTAATTCTATATTTGCAGCATCGCGTATCGCCGGTCGTGCTCGTTCCCGCCGCGCTCGATTTGATTCTCGCCGCGCTGTTCGTCGTGGCTTACGCGAAGACGCCCGCCGGTCGGGAGTCGAAAGGAAAGCAGGCCGGATGAGTTTCCGCGAAAGGCGACGGACGCGGACGGCGATGATGGTGCGCGAGAGGGCGACGATGAAACCGCGCCCTGCGCTCGCACGCCTTATTTCAGCTCCCACAACATAGGCGTCCGGGGTTTCAGAGCGCGCTCGACGGCCAGTGCGACGAAGCCCATCGTGTAGCGGGCGTTGATTTCGAGGAGCGGGTGCAGCCCCCCGGTGTGTTCGAGCGCGTCCACGCCGGCCGGCCCGGTGTAGCCCTCTCGAAACAGACGCGCGCCGACCAACCGCGCCACATTTTCGAGTTCCGCACGCCGCGCCGAATCTATTTTGCGACCGAGCAGGTAGCCCGTGCCCGTGCCCGCGCCGTTCGTTTGCAGATCGCTGATGCCCACAAGCTCGATCTCTCCGCCGGGGGCGATCTCCATCGTCACGCCATATTCGCGCACGCGCTCAAGCCACGGTTGAAAGATGAGCGTCTCGCCACTGGCAAATCGTCGCCGCGCCCATGTCGCCTGCGCCCCTTCGAGCCGCCCGCCGCGCCCGAGCACGCGCTCGCGCGCCGCGAATCCGAACGGGCTTTTAATCACCCACTTGTCATCCGCGCGCGGGCAGGCGCGCGCCACCGCTTCCGCCAACTCCGCGAAACTCGCGGCCACGCACGCGCCCGCCATCTCGATGCCGAGTTCCCGTTCCAGCGCGTGGCTCCACAGCTTGGAATTTACACGCCTGACCGTTTCGAGCGCGACGGGCGAGACGCGCGCCCCCACGCGCTCGCCGAGGGCGACCGCGCCGTGCGTCCAACCCCACGGCGTAAAGATTCCGCCCGCCTCTTTCTTCGCCGACGCGAGCGCAATCACCTCGACGCCGCGCCGCGCCGCTTCACTTGCGAGAGATTCCGACGGAGACTCTTCGACGAGCAGCGCGTCTCCCCTGTCCGCAAGCCACAGGAGATGCGGGGCGAGTCGGCGGTTGAGCGCGACGAACGAGACCGGACGGCGGTACGCGCCCGCGCTCGCGGCCAGTTCCGTCTCAAAGTCGGCATTCATGTGCCAGAGTCTCGAAGTCATGTGTGTAATTTAAGGAGAGAGGAAAAAGAGCGCGTCGCGGGCGCGTCGCCGGACGGATTTCGTTTGCCCTCACGGCAACTTTTGCGGCAACATCTTCCGCACGTATGAATTTATCAGAACTACCTACGCCCGCGCTCGTGCTCGACGCGCGGCGCGTGCGCCGAAACGCCGAGCACATGCGCGACCGCGTCGAGAGGATGGGCGCGCGCCTGCGCCCGCACGTCAAGACGCACAAGTGCGCCGAGGTGGCGCGCCTGCAAATCTCCGCCGATTCTCCCGCGCTCACCGTCTCGACGCTCGCCGAGGCGCGCTGGTTCGCCGCGCGCGGCTTCACGGATATAACTTATGCCGTGCCCATCGAACCGGGGAAGTTCGCCGACGCCGTCAAACTCGCGAGAGAGTGCGAGCGCCTCGCGTTACTGACGGACGACCCTGAAATCCCCGCCCAACTCGACGACGCGGCGCGCGCGGCGAACGTCAAACTCGATCTGTTTTTAAAAGTTGATTGCGGTTACCACCGTTGCGGCGTCGAACCGGAGACGAAGGAAGCCTTTGACATTCCGCGTCGCATCAGTGATGCCTCTCACCTGCGCTTCGCGGGCATCCTGACACACGCCGGGCATTCTTACCACAGCCGCGGCCTCGAAGAGTTGCGCGCCGTCGCGCGGCACGAGCGCGATGTGATGGTCGAGTTTGCCGCAGCCCTGCGCGCGGCCGGTCTGAGCGTGCCCGTCGTCAGCGTCGGCTCGACGCCGACCATCTCGACGGTCGAACACCTCGAAGGCATCGACGAAGCGCGGCCGGGCAACTACATCTTCTTCGACGCTTTTCAGGCGACGCTCGGCAGTTGTCGCTTTGAAGATTGCGCACTGACGGTGTTGGCGTCGGTCGTGCATAGAGATTCCACCCGACGCAAAGTGGTGATCGACGCGGGAGCCGTCGCGCTCTCAAAAGATCGCGGCGCGGTGGACGTTGACGCCGACAGCGGCTACGGGCGCGTGCTCGACGTTGAAGGACGCGATCTCGGCTTACGTGTCGCCTCGCTTTCACAGGAGCACGGGATGATTGAGACGCACGACGATGCGCTATTCGATCAATTGAAGGTCGGCACGCGCCTGCGCATACTCGCCAACCACTCGTGCCTCACAGCCGCGCAGCATCCGCACTACAACGTGCTCGAAGGCGAGCGCATCGTTGACCGCTGGCAGATTCAACGCGGCTGGTAGCCCATTCGCACCGCGCACGAAAGTACCTCATCCGGGCGTAAAAAAGCAGAGGCTTGAGCATTACGCTCAAACCTCTGCTTTTAACATTAACGACCGGACGAACACCGGCGCGCGCTCTCACGCGCGTTTGATGTTGCGCGCCGTGGCGACACGCGCGTTCGTTTCGTTACCCGTGGCGGCCTGCTGCTTCGACGCTTCCGCTTTGTCGTCGCGCGCCGCGTTGGTCTTTTCGATGCGCGCGGAGATGCGGCGGTCAAGGTCTGTGATCTGCTCGGGCGTGAGGCGGTAGATGTTGGTCTGGTTGTGGTAGAGCTTCGCGCCCGTCACGATGTCCGCGACTTTGAAGCCGTGACCCTCGGCCTTCGCGATCAACTCCTGAATCGTCAATGCCTGCGGCACGAGCGAAAGCGGCGAAGGCTTCTCTTCGAGCGTCTCCGGCACGCTCGCGGCGCGCGGCGCCTCCATCGGCAGGTCGTCGCCCGTCTCGCGCTTCATGTGGTTGATGAAATCCGAGAAGGTGACCGCGCCCGTCAACTCGAAGCCGACCTCGAAAGCCGGGCTGTTGCTTTTAACGATCTGAAAGACGCGCACCACTTCGCCGTCGCGCTCTTGCAGCGACACCTCGACCATGATGTCCACGAAGTATTCCAAACCGCTCGCCGTCATCGGCAAGACGCGCCCGACCTCGTTGTCCTCTTTCGCCTCTTTGCCCTTCGCCGGAATCTGATCCACGATGACGACCGATTTGCCGCTCTCGATGCACAGGCGGCGCAAGACGCCCTGCAAGATCATCTGGTCTGCGGCGAGTTCTTCGGCTGAGGGCTGAGCGAGCGGATCGTTCGTGCGCTCGCGCACGGCCGCGACCATCTCGCTGTGCTTCGCGCTGAAATACGACGCCCACGAATCGAGCGCGAAGCAGCCGTAGTTCTGCTCCTGTCCTTCGCCTGAAAGAGCCCAGTCGATAAATTCGGGCAGTTCGTCGGGGTGTTCGATTTCGAGGCCGTCGAAGATCGTGCCGTTGCCTTTGAGAAGGCGCGATTTGCGCTCAACGTCGAAGATGCAGAGACGACCCAGATTCGCCTCCGCCATGCTGCGCACGAAATGGCTCTTGCCCACGCCCGCCCCGCCGCGCACCGCCATCACCAGACGCTGTTGACGCGGACGACGGCTCAGCGGATTAACTTTCGGTTTCCTTGTGTTGCTCATCACTACTTGCTCCTTCAGTGTTTCGTTTTTTCGGTGACGGTTGCTATGCGTGTTCGCCCGCCAAAACTTTTGCGACGCGCTCGGGAGTGCCCATCGAACGAACTTCAAGCAGCACTGGAGCGTTTTCCTCGAAAACGGCGGCACTGTAACACGTTTCAGGCGCGAGTGCAACAATATTTCACAGATGAAACAGAACCGCGCGAACGTGTTTCAACGAAATGCGAGATTGATTGGTCAAACTGCGGCGCGCATAACTTCGGCGGCCAACTTTGACAAAGCGTGCGAGAAAAGTTTTTATAGTCGGGTTAAATTTATCTTTCAACACGAACTCGCGGATGGGTTCGCTTACGCAGCAGAAGAGAGTTTATGGAATTTCACAAAAACATACTCGGCCTCATCGGCAACACGCCGCTCGTCCGCGTCAACCGCCTGACGCACGGCATCAAGGCGACGGTGTTCGCCAAGATGGAGAATTTGAATCCCGGCTATTCCGTCAAAGACCGCATCGGCATCTCCATGATCGAGGCGGCGGAGCGCGAAGGGAAACTCAAACCCGGCGGCACGATTGTCGAGGCGACATCGGGCAACACTGGGATCGGCCTTGCGCTCGCGGCGGCGGTCAAAGGTTATCGCTGCACGTTCGTGATGACGGATAAGGCTTCCGTGGAGAAGGTGCGTTATCTGAAGGCGCTCGGCGCGGACGTGGTGGTCGTGCCTTCGTCGGCCAAGCCCGGCACGCCCGACCACTACGTCGTGACCGCCCGCCGCATCGCCGAAGAGACGCCGAACTCTTACTACCCGAACCAGTACGCACATCCCGCGAACCCCGAAGCTCACTACCGCACGACGGGGCCTGAAATCTGGCGACAGACCGAAGGCAAGATCACGCACTTCGTCTCCGGCCTCGGGACGGGCGGCTCGATCTCCGGCACGGGGCGTTTCCTCAAGGAAAAAAATCCCGCAATAAAGATCATCGGCGCAGACCCTTACGGCTCGGTCTTCAAGACCTATAAGGAAACGGGACAACTGATTCAGGCGACGCCGTACCTCGTCGAAGGCATCGGGCAGGAGATCATTCCCGAAAACGTCCACCTCAAATACGTGGACGAGATCATCAACGTCACGGATCGAGAATCGTTTGAACTCTCGCGCCAACTCGGGCGCGTGGAGGGAATCTTCTGCGGCGGTTCGACGGGCACGACTTTCGCGGCCGCGCTCAAAGTCGCGCGCGGGTTGGACGAATCGGGCATCGTCGTCTTCATCGTCTGCGACACGGGCGAGCACTATCTCACCAAACACCATTCGGACGAGTGGATGAAAGAGAAGCGGCTCATCGAGCCGCAGAAGATCACGGCCGGACTAATCAGCGGGACGAAGGGGGGGCAATCGCCGAAGGCTCTCGTCTCGGTCGCGCCGACGGAACGCGTGACGGACGTGCTGGCTAAGATGGACGAACTCGGCCTCTCCTGCGTCCCCGTGATAGAGGAAGGGAAGTCCGTCGGGTCGCTCAGGGAGAACCGTATGCTGGCGAAAGTGCTCGCCAACCGCGAACTGCTGAACGCGCCCGTGAGCGACGTGATGGGCGCGAGTTTCCCCATCGTTGACGTGGACGAAAGCGCGACCGGAGTGTCGCGCCACTTGCAGAAAAGCCCGGCGATCCTCGTCGAAGAGTACGGCCGCATCTCCGGCATCATCACGCGCCACGACCTGCTCGATTCGACTCTGGCCGAATAGACGACGAGCCCCGATAGACGGACGGCCGCAGAGACCGCTCACGCCGCCTTTCAATCGGCCAGCGACTCGACGCAAATTCCGCGATAGCTACAGGCGGCGCAACGCGCCGTCTCGTCGTGGCTGCGAGGCACGTCCGGAGCCCTGCGCGCCGCGCGCATCTCCGCGAGCAGGGCGAGCAATCCTTCGCGCAATTCGTCCGTGTAATCCACGCGCAACTGCCGGTCGCGGTAGCGAATCACGCCGAACGGCACGTCCTCGCCCGTCGTCTCTTCGACGAGCAGGCAATAGCAGGCGAGTTGCATCAAGTGCGACTCGTAAGGCACGCCGCTCGGCGGGCATCTCGTTGACTTCGCCTCGACGGGGATGATCCCCTCCTCAGATCGCACCAGATAATCCGGCCGCCCGGTCAGCCCGTGCCGATGCGAAAGGAGCGGCTTCTCCTGTCGTTCCCCGCGCTCGTTCAAGGTCACGGGGGCGATGCGGCCGACGGGCGCGCCCGTATCGCTGTAGATGATTCTCCCTTCCGGCAAATCGGCACGGCTCGCGCCGCGACGCGCCGCCAGCCACGCGCACGCGGCCGTGAGCAATAGCAGGATGAAGGCCAGAGCCAGAAGACTTATCGCCATTGCAACACCAAAAGTAAGAGACCTATGAGAAGCGCGAAGACAAGGGCGAACTTCGCGACGAGCCGCATCTTCCGCGCGCGCGCGACATCGCGGCCGTGCGCCAGATGCCATGCCTCGCCCTCCGCGCGTCGCCCGTGGCCGGAGGGGGGCGCGTGCCCGTCCGCGCGCAGCCGCCAAGCCCGCGCACAATAGACGTATTCGGCCACCTCCGACGCGCGTATATATTTGCCCCGCCCGCTCAAAGTCTGAAAACCCCCGGATGAAAATCAACGAACGCGTGGAAAACTTCGCCCATCATAACTCGTCGGAGAGGCGGCCGCGACGCCGGATTTCGCCGCAACCGCTAACTGACAGTAAATGCTGTTGACGAGTATCGCCGGTTGGATTATTGTCTCCGGCCATGAGCGGACAACTGGAAAAGATACGCGGTCAAAAATACATCGGGGTCGTGGAACTGGCGCACCATGCGGCGAGGATTCTGGCCGAGATCGGCACAACGCAGGATCGCGGCACGGTCAGCGACGTGCCCGACGAGCGCACGCTGCGTTATTACCTCGCCGAGGGGCTGCTCTCGCCCGCCGCCGAAAAACAGGGCACGGCCTCCGTCTTCGGATACCTGCACCTGCTTCAATTGCTCGTCGTCAAAAAACTGCAATCCGAGCACTTGCCGATCCGCAAGATCAAGGAGCTGGTTGACGGCCGCACGGAGCGGGAACTCGAACGCCTACTCGGCCTCGACGCGAAGGCCGGGGCGAAGAACGAAGCCCACAGTTATCTCGAAAAGCTGCTGATCAGATCGACCTCGCCCGCCGCCCCATCCTCGCCCCGGAGTCAAAACTTGAACAGCCCCGCAACAGGCATCACGCGCTCCGCCCCCCACGCGCCCGCCGCCACCGCCAGGCAAACTTCGCCCGCGGGGCAGGCCACATGGGCGCGCGTGGAGATCGAGCCGGGTCTCGAATTACACGTGCGCGGCGATTACGCATTGCCTGCGGAGACGAAAGGCGTGCGGCGGCTCGCGCGCCTCGTCCTTGAAGCGCTCGAAGGCTATCGCGGAGGCAGGGGAAAGTAAGGAAGCCGGGTTCGTCCAACTCATCGCTTTGAACATGTAGCCGGATAATTATTGACACTCGACACCCTTCTCTATAGTCTTGGCCGCGCTGATGCTCCGTTAGCCTCACGTCACCAGTCTGAAAGGAAAACCTATGTCTACGATAGCTACATTGCTCGCGCTGTTGATCGCCCTTTCGTCGCCTACTTCGGAGACGAGTAAAGGTATCAATCCCGTCCAGCATAGTGAACGCACCACGGCTCAGACCGGCAAAGGCATCAACCCGGTACAGCACAGCGAGTGATTTTCTCACCGTTGAGCCCGGTTTGCGTTTGAACCCGCGGCGGCAAAACAACCGCTTACGGCCGAACCCCCGTAGCACAAAAAAGAGGCGCCGCCCCACAAGAGCGTCGCCTTTTTCTACCCGGCTTTCGTGCCCGCATAGAACCTGACAGGGTGATCATCGCCTCGACCGTTTCGATTCGGCGCGAGAAAAAAGTAAGCCCGCCAGACGCCCCGGCGCGTGCGGCGGGCTTCCGCATTTTTGCGCGCTACCGTCCGGCGTGTGATGTTGGTATCCTGTCAATGCGCGTTCGCCGGACAGACCACCTGCACGTGAGACGACGGTTATGTCAAGATACGATTCAGACACGGACGAAGCGGTGATGACCGAGAGCGAGATGCGGCTGAAGAAGCCGCCGCTCTATCAGGTCATACTGCACAACGACGACTTCACGACGATGGAGTTTGTCGTCTACGTGTTGCAAAATGTCTTCCAGCGATCCGAAACCGAGGCCGTCCGCGTCATGCTACAGGTTCATCTTGAGGGCGTCGGCGTGGCGGGCGTTTACACCTACGAGATCGCCGAGATGAAGGTGGCGAAGGTGACGGAACTGGCGCGGGCTAATGAATTTCCTTTGCTCTGCACGATTGAAGAAACAACAGGCTAGAGGCCGGAGTTCGGGCGCGGGGGGCAATGTAAACAAAGTCCCTTTTGACCGGCCTGCGACCTCTAACCTACGTCCCCTGCTTTTATGATTACCAGAGAGTTACAAGCAACTTTAAGCATAGCCGTTAGTGAAGCCATCGAGCGGCGGCACGAGTATGTCACGCTCGAACACCTGCTCCTCGCGCTCTTGTCCGACCGCACGGCCGCGAACGTCATACGCAACTGCGGCGGCGACACGGACGCCCTGCGCCGCGATCTCGAAACATTCTTCGACGAGCGCGTCGAGCAACTCGCCGACGACACAGCGCACGTTCCCGAACAGACCGAGATGTTCACGCGCACGCTGCAATACGCGATGCTTCAGGCGCAGGGCAGCGGGCAGAAAGAGATCGACGGCGGCAATATCCTCGCCGCGCTCTTTCAGGCCGAGCGTTCCTACGCCGTCTACCTGCTCAGGCAGCAGGGCATCACGCGTCTCGACGTGCTGAACTTCATCGCGCATGGCATCTCCAGACACTCCGGCGCGAACGAACCGGCCGGCGACGACTTCGACGCCGAGACGGACGCCGCGCCCGGACAACAGGAGCAGCGCGACCCGCTCGCGGCCTTCACCGTCAACCTCAACGAGCGGGCGGCCGAAGGCTACATCGACCCGCTCATCGGGCGCACGGTGGAAGTGCTGCGCACGATTCAAATTCTCTGTCGCCGTCGCAAAAACAACCCCGTCTACGTCGGCGAACCCGGCGTCGGCAAGACGGCCATCGCCGAAGGACTCGCGCTCAAGATTCAACAGGGAGACGTGCCGGAAGTTTTGCGCGACGCGCAAGTGTACGCGCTCGACATGGGCGCGGTGCTCGCGGGCACGAAATATCGCGGCGAGTTCGAGCAGCGTTTCAAAGGCGTCATCAACGCCTTGAAGAAAATCCCCGGCGCGATCCTCTTCATAGACGAAATTCACACCATCGTCGGCGCGGGCGCGGTCTCCGGCGGCTCGATGGACGCCTCCAACATCATCAAGCCCGCGCTCGCTTCCGGCGAACTGCGCTGCATCGGTTCGACCACTTACGCCGAATACAAAAGCGCGTTCGAGCGAGACCGCGCGCTCGCGCGTCGCTTCCAGAAGATCGAGATCGGCGAGCCGAGCGTGGCCGAGACAATCGAGATTCTGAACGGCCTCAAGAGCTACTACGAGCAGCATCACGGCGTCACCTACTCGCCCGAGGCCATTCAACTCGCCGCCGAACTCGCCGCCAAATACCTGCACGACCGCCTGCTCCCCGACAAGGCCATCGACGTGATCGACGAAGCGGGCGCGGCGTTGAAACTGCTGCCGAAAGAAGAGCGGCCGGAGACGGTCGGCGTGGCCGAGATCGAACTCGTTCTCTCGCGCATGGCGAAGATTCCGCCTAAGAGCGTCGGCGGTTCGGAGCGCGACCGCCTGCGCGATCTGCGCGGCGAGTTGCAGGCCGTTATCTACGGGCAGGATCACGCCATCGAGGGGGTGACGAACGCCATCAAGTTGTCGCGCTCCGGCCTCGGCAGTCCTGAAAAGCCTATCGGCTCGTTCCTCTTCTCCGGCCCGACGGGCGTCGGCAAGACGGAACTCGCCAAGCAACTCGCCGCTGCCCTCGGCGTCGAGTTCATACGCTTCGACATGAGCGAGTATGCCGAAGCGCACACGGTTTCGCGGCTCATCGGCGCGCCGCCCGGCTACGTCGGCTTCGATCAGGGCGGCCTGCTCACCGATGCGATCAACCGGACGCCCTACGCCGTGCTCGTCCTCGACGAGATCGAGAAGGCGCACCCGAACCTCTTCAACATCCTCTTGCAGGTGATGGATCACGCGACGCTCACCGACAACAACGGTAAAAAAGCCGACTTTCGCAACGTCATATTGATCATGACGACGAACGCGGGCGCGCAGGAATTGAGCGCGGGCGGCATCGGCTTTCAGTCGAACACGACGGGCAAGGGGCAGGGGCGCGGCGCTATCGAGCGCGCGTTCAGCCCCGAGTTTCGCAACCGGCTCGACGCGTGGATCGCTTTCCGGCCGCTCAGTTTTGAAGTCATCGAGCGCGTGGTTGATAAGTTCGTCAAGGAATTGAACGCGCAACTCGCGGAGAGGCGCGTGCGCGTTGTGCTGGACGATGCGGCGCGCGCATGGCTGGCCGTGCGCGGCTTCGACCGGCTTTTCGGCGCGCGCCCGATGGCTCGCCTGATCGGGTCGAAGATCAGGGAACCGCTCGCGGAAGAGTTGCTCTTCGGCCAGTCGCTCACGTCGGGCGGCGAGGTGGTCGTCGGCGTCGCGGGCGACGAACTCACGCTCAACTTCGCGCGTCCATCAAGTCCGGCAAGCGAAGTCTGACGAGAGATAGAGGATTGCCCGGCTCACACCCGCACCATGTCCGAGACAGAAACCGCAACTCAGCATCCCGCCGTCTTTTTCAAACGGGACGTGAGTTTGATCGATTTCCCCGACCCGCGCGAAGCGCCCTTCGGCGACATCGTGGCCGTCGGCGGAAATCTTCATCCGCTCAATCTGCGGCGCGCTTACGCACGCGGCATCTTCCCGTGGCCTGTCGAGGGGTGGCCGCTGACGTGGTTCTCCCCGCAGGAACGCTCCATCATCGAGTTCGATAATCTGAAAGTGCCGCGCAGCCTCTCGAAAATAAGACGCCGCGCCCCATACCGATTCACCATCGACGCGGCCTTCCACGAAGTGATTCTCTCCTGCGCCCGCGTCAAACGCGCCGACGAGCAGGGCACATGGATCACGCCGGATATGTTTCGCGCCTATTGCCGCCTGCACGAACTCGGACACGCGCACAGCGTCGAGGCGTGGGAAGGCGACTCGCTCGTCGGCGGCCTCTACGGGGTTGACGCGGGCGGGGCGTTCGCGGGCGAGAGCATGTTTTACCTGCGGCCGAACGCGTCGAAACTCGCGTTGCTGCATCTCGTCGATCACCTGCGACAGCGCGGACTCGACTGGCTCGACATTCAGGTGATGACGCCGCACATGAGAGCCTTCGGCGCGCGCGAGATCACGCGCGGTGAATTTTTGGAAAAACTCGCCGCCGCGCGCTCGCGCTCGCTCAAACTGTTCGGCGCGGATTCATAAGATATGGACAGTGCTTTTTTTTCCGTCCTCGATCTCGCACCCGTTAAAGAAGGAGGCGGGATCGCCGAGACGTTTCGCGAGACGCTCGACCTCGCGCGGCACGCCGAAGCGTGGGGCTACCGTCGCTACTGGCTGGCCGAGCACCACAACATGCCCGGCATCGCGAGCGCGGCGACCGCCGTGCTCGTCGGGCATGTCGCGGGCGGGACAAAGACGATCCGTGTCGGGTCGGGCGGCGTGATGTTGCCGAATCACGCGCCGCTCGTCATCGCCGAGCAGTTCGGGACGCTCGAAGCCCTCTACCCCGGAAGGATCGACCTCGGCCTCGGCCGCGCGCCGGGAACAGACCAGCGCACGGCGCGCGCTCTCCGGCGACATCTCGCCGCCGTCGAGGATGATTTCCCCCGCGACGTTGCGGAGTTGCAGTCTTATTTCGCTGCCGTCCGGCCGGGGCAGGCCGTGCGCGCCGTTCCCGGCGCGAATTTGAACGTGCCCATCTGGCTCTTAGGCTCAAGCCTGTTCAGCGCGGAACTCGCGGCCACGCTCGGCCTCCCCTTCGCCTTCGCCTCACACTTCGCCCCCGACTACCTGATGCAGGCGCTCGAAATTTACAGAGGCACCTTCCGGCCGTCCGAAGCATTGGCCGCGCCCTATGCGATGGTCGGGGTCAACGTCTTCGCGGCGGACACGGACGCGGAAGCCGGGCGACTGTTCACGTCTCTCAAACGGCAGTTCGTCAACCTGCGGCGCGGCGTGCCGGGACTCTTGCAACCGCCCGACGACGCGCTCGAAGCGAGCTTGTCCGAAATTGAGAAGGCGGGCATCGAGCGCATGCTCGCCTGTTCCGTCGTCGGGTCACCAGAGACGGTGCGCCGGGGCTTGAAATCGTTCATAGACACAACGCAGGCCGACGAGATCATGGTGACGGCGCAAATGTTCGACCACGCGGCGCGCCTGCATTCTTTCGAGATCGTCGCCGGGGTCATGTCCGGCCGCGAGACGCTTTTGTGAGATGGCCGGAGGCGGCCGGGTTCGGAGTTGAGAGAGAGACACGCGTGAGCTTGCAAGTGCGAACGATAACAGCGACGCGATACGTGACGCCGCTTCGTGAAGGCGGTTCGTTGCCCGCCATCGTCGAAGCGGACGACGACGGTCTCTACGTCCTCAAATTTCGCGGCGCGGGGCAGGGGCCGAAGTCGCTCATCGCGGAACTCGTCGCGGGCGAAATCGCGCGCGCGCTCGGGCTGCCCGTCCCCGAGATAGTCTTCGTCGAACTCGACGCGGCGCTCGCCGGGGCGGAACCCGACCCGGAGATTCAAGACCTCTTGAAGGCGAGCGTCGGGCTCAACCTCGCGCTCGATTACCTGCCGGGTTCAGTGACGTATGACCCGCTCGTCGAGCGTCTCAGTCCCGAACTGGCGTCGTCCGTCGTCTGGTTCGACGCCTACGTGACGAACGTTGACCGCACCCCGCGCAACGCGAACATGCTCATGTGGCACAAGGGGCTTTGGCTCATAGACCACGGCGCGGCGCTCTACTTTCATCACACCTGGACTAACCATCTTGAGCGCAGCCGCGCCCCGTTCGCGCACGTCAAGGATCACATACTGCTTCCGTCCGCCGCTCTCCTGCGTGAGCTTGACGAGACGCTCGCCGCGCGCCTGACGGCGGAAGTCATCGGCGAGATAGTGAATCTCATACCCGACGTTTGGCTCGGCACGGACTCCACCTTCGAGAGCGCGGGGGAGTTTCGGCAGGCTTACGCCGACTACCTGATGCGGCGGCTCGAAGCGCCGCGACTTTTCGTCGAGGAGGCCGCGCGTGTCAGATCGTCACTCGTTTAATTACGCCGTCGTGCGGGTCGTGCCGCAGGCCGAGCGCGAAGAGTTTATGAACGTCGGGGTGATCCTCTCGTGTCAGGCGGCCGGGTTCCTCGACGCCGCGTTCGAGGTGGATGAGAGGCGGCTCGCGGCCTTTGCGCCGGGGTTGGACGCGGGCGAGTTGCGGGCGCATCTTGAGGCGATCCGTTTGATCTGCGAGGGCGGCGACGCGGGCGGCGCTATCGGCCGCCTGCCGCGCGGCGCACGCTTCGATTGGCTCGTCGCGCCGCGCAGCACCATCGTTCGGACTTCGCCCGTGCATACCGGGCTATGCTCCGACCCGCGCGAGGCGTTATCTCAATTGCTGCGAAAGATGGTGAGCGCGCCGCCCGGAAACGCTTGAACGCGCTCGCGCCGCCCCATTTCGATTATTCATTCAAAGGAGCAACTCGTGTTAATTAGTAGATTGCCGATTGCAGCGCTGTGCGTGCTGCTGCTGATGCCCGCCACGCTGTCCGCGCAGGAGGGCATCCCTTTCTTCACCACCGATTTCCCGCCCGAAGAATTCAGCGCGCGCCGCGCCAAAGTTTATGACGAGATCGGGAGCGGAAAAATCGCCATCGTGCAGGGCGCGCCGAGTCCGGCGGGGTTCACGCGCTTCCGGCAGTCGAATGAGTTTTATTACCTGTGCGGGGTCGAGTCGCCGCACGCCTACCTGCTGCTCGACGCAACGCAGCGCAGCGCGTCGCTCTACGTCCCGCACCGCAACGAGGGGCGCGAGCGGGTCGAAGGCAAAGTTCTCTCCGCCGAAGACGCCGAGATGATCAAACAACTCTCCGGCGTGCAGGCCGTCCATGGCTCGGAATTGCTCGCCGAGCACCTCGCGCGCTACGCCCGAACGGGACAGGCGCGCACGCTTCTGACGCCTTTCAGTCCGGCCGAAGGCCTGGCGACGAGCCGCGACGGAGCCATCCGCGCCGTGGCCGACGTGGCCTCAGACCCGTGGGACGCCAGTCCCTCGCGCGAGGGGCGTTTCGCCGAATTGCTGCGCACGCGCTTTCCTCAATTTGAAATTCAAGACCTCTCGCCCACGCTCGATAAGCTGCGTTTGATCAAAAGTCCGCGCGAGATCGCGCTCATCGGCAAGGCGACGCGGCTGTCGTCTCTAGCCCTGATGGAAGCGATGCGCTCGACCGCGCCGGGCATCTCCGAATACGAGTTGGATGCCGTCGCCAAATACGTCTACTACCGGAACGGCGCGCAGGGCGACGCTTATTATTCGCTCGTCGCGAGCGGCACGAACGCCTGGTATCCGCATTACAATTCGGGCAAGAGGAAGATGCAGGACGGCGACTTCCTGTTGATGGATTACGCCCCCGATGTCGGTTACTACATGAGCGACGTGACGCGCATGTGGCCGGTGAACGGGAAATTCAACGCGTGGCAACGCGAACTCTACGGTTTTTATCTGGAGTGTTACCAGGCCATCCTGAAGCACATCAGGCCGGGCGCGACCGCCGCCGTGATCAAAGGCGAAGCCCTCAAAGACATGCAGGGGGCGCTTGCGCGCACGCGCTTCTCCAAGCCTGTTTATGAGCGCGCCGCGCGTGAGTTTGTCGAGAGCTACGGGAGGTCGGCGGCGAATCCGCGCTCGACCCTCGGCCACTGGGTCGGGATGGCGACGCATGATGTGGGGCAGGACGCCGGACCGCTTCGCGCGGGGATGGTTTTCACCATCGAGCCCGCGCTGCGCGTGCCGGAGGAGAAGATTTATATCCGCCTCGAAGACGTTATCGTGATCACGGACAAGGGCGCGGACATACTGACCGATTGGCTGCCGATGGACATTCCCGCCATCGAAAAGTTAATGAGCGAAGAGGGCATGTTGCAGCGTTACCCGCGTGACAAAGCCCAATAGAAAGCCCAACGAGCGCCGATACTGCGTAAGCCGTTTGAAAAATCCCGTCAGGGACGATTGTCGGCGTTCAGCCGGATTTGCGAGTCGCTCCGGCTCATGCCGCCGCTCTTGCTGGCTGCTTCGTTGACGACTTTGACGAGAGTCGCGGCCGGGGCGAGGCCATAGGTGCGCGTCCAGTAGCCCGCGGCGTCGTTGCCGATGAGCAACATCGGCGTGTGGTCGTTCTTGTCGCCGACGGCCGCGCCGAGCGCTTTGAGCAGTTGATCGATCTCGGGCTTGCTGCCCGTCACGAACGTCCAACCGGGCGCGGCTTTAAACTTCGCGCTGAACTCTTTCAATCTTTCGGGAACGTCGGTCGTCGGGTCAACGCTGATCGAGATCAACTCGATGTCGCGCCCGACGCGGTCGCCGAGTTCCTGCTGCACTTTGCGGAAGGTGGCGGTCAGCGGCGGGCAGATCGTCGTGCAGGTGGTGAAGATGAAGTTGATCGCTACGGTCTTGCCGCGCACGAGGTCTGTGTAGAAATTCAGTTTCCGGCCGTGCTGGTCGTAAACGACCGTGTCGGGAATTTTGATCGAGTTCGGGGCGACGGTGGTCGTCCCCTTCGCCGCTGTTTCCGTCGCCGCGACGGGCGCGATGGTAGCGGCGACGGGGGCGGCTTCGCCCGCGTGCCCTTCGTGTCCGGCGGGCGTGCTCTTCAACGGGCGGAGATTCATGCCGCATTTCGGACACCGCCCCGGCTTCTTCGATTTCACTTCCGGGTCCATCGGGCAGGAATAGACGACCGCCGCTTTCTTGACGGCGCGTTTGCGCTGCGCGACGGCGACCGCGTGCGCATCCGCAAAACCTGCGGGCAGGGCGGCGACGACGGCGGCGAGGGCGATGAATGAAAAGAGCGCGCGTGTAATCTTTGATTGCATGTTGAGTTCCTTTTCCCGGCGGCGATTAATCCTTAAAGCGGGCATTTGCCCGGCCACGCCGCCGTCTGTGACCGCGACCGGGGTGAAGACTGGATTGGCGAATTTGACGCCGCGCGGGGAAACGCGACGGAAGCGTCACATTATAGACGACGGCGCGCGGAAAGACCTGCGCGGAAGCGACAATTGCCCGTCCGAAGGTTTGGCCGTGAAGCGACGCCCGGCGTGCTCTATTTCGCGCGGGTCGTTGAAATGTGACGAAGCGCGGCGGCTTAGATGTTGATGAGTTTGAAACGTTTTAACTTGCGGTAGAGAGTGGGACGATGCACGTCCAGTATCTGCGCGGTTTTCTTGACGTTGCCGCCGGTGCGTTCGAGCGTCTGGGCGATGGCTTCGCGCTCGATCTCTTCGAGCGTGAGGTGCGGGGGGATAAGGCACGCAGGCTGACCCGTTCCGGCGGGCTTCAGATGTTCGGGCAAACTCTCGACCGTGAGTTGTTCTTCCTCGCAGAACAGGACGGCGCGCTCGATAACGCTTTCGAGTTCGCGTATGTTGCCCGGCCAGTCGTAGCGCATGAGCAGCGAGAGGGCGGGCTGCGAGATGGAGCGAATCTGCTTTTGATACTGCGCCGCGTAGCGTTGCAGAAAATTATCCGCGAGCGGCGGCAAATCGTCCGGGCGTTCGCGCAGAGGCGGGACGGTGATCTTGACCGTGCTGATGCGGAAATAGAGGTCTTCCCTGAGCAGTCCTTCGCGCGTGGCCTGAAGCGTGTCGCGGTTCGTGGAGGAGATCAGGCGGAAGTCAACCGCTATCTCCTGTTCGTCGCCGAGACGGCGCAGCCTGCGTTCCTGCAACACGCGCAGAAGCTTGGCCTGCAAGTGGACGGGCATCTCCGCGATCTCGTCGAGCAGCAGCGTGCCCGTGGCGGCAACCTCTATCAGGCCGCGCTTGTCGCGATCCGCCCCGGTGAACGCGCCGCGCTTGTAGCCGAACAACTCGGATTCGATGAGGTCGGGCGGGAAGGCCGCACAGTTGATGCGTATAAAGGGGCGGCTCGCGCGTTTGCTCTGCAAGTGTATGGCGGTGGCGATGAGTTCCTTGCCCGTGCCCGATTCGCCTTCGATGAGGACGGAAGCCTCCGAGGGGGCGGTGGCGCGGATGGTCTCGTGAATCCGTCGCATCTGCGGGCTGCGGCCGATCATCCCGTAGACTTCATTCTCGCCCGTGAGCGTGCTCTTGAGCACGCGGTTCTCCTGTTTGATCCCTGCGAATTGCAGCGCGCGTTCCGTGAGCATGACGATCTCGTCGGGCGTGAAGGGCTTTTCGACGTAGTAGTAAGCGCCCCGCTTGATCGCGCTGATGGCGATGTCGAGCGAGCCGTGGGCGGTCATCAGGATCACTTCCGTATCCGGGTTGTCGGCCTTGATGCCGTTCAGGACTTCTAAGCCGTTCGTGTCGGGCAGGCGGAGATCGGTGAACACGAGATCGAAGGCGCGGCCGCCACGGAGCAGGCGTGCCGCTTCGGACATGCTGGCGGCGGTTTGCACCTCGTAGCCCTGCTCCCCGAGAATCATCTGGAGCGCGCCCGTGATGCTGCTCTCGTCGTCTATTACCAGAATTCTGACCCATGAACGCATCTTTTAGTTGCTCACTTTTCCGCCGGCAGTTCGATGACGATTCGCGTCCCGGCGTCCGGTTGGCTCTCGATGTGAATCGCGCCGTGGTGCTGCTCGATCACCTTTTTGGCGTAGGGCATGCCAAGCCCCAGCCCCTGGCTTTTCGTGGTGTAGAAAGGCTCGAAGACTTTCTCGATCTGCTCGGCGGTCATGCCGCAGCCCGTATCGGCTATCGTGAGGCGGCTGGTGCCGTTCACGCGATTTGTCCTGACGGTCAGACGCCCGCCGCCCGGCATCGACTGGATCGAATTGAGCGTCAGGTTGATGAGCGCGGAGGTGAGCGAAGTTTCGTCGAGCAGCGCGATGACTTCCGTTTCGGGGAGGTCGAGACGCTCTTCGATCCGGTAGGCGCTAAGCTGAGGTTGCAGCAGTTGTAAAACTTTTTTGACGACCTGATTCAGATCGAGCGGGCGCGGCGCGAGCGTGACGGGGCGCGCGAGACTCATTATCTGCTCGGTCGTGCCGACGAGGTGATTGATGCTGTCGATCATGCGGTCGCAGAGCACGAGTTCGCCCTCGGCCGATTTGCCGCTCAGTTTGTTTTTCAAGTGCATGGCGTAGAGCAGCAAACCCGTGAGCGGGTTTTTGACTTCGTGCGCCACCTGCGCGGCGACGCGCCCGAGCGCGGCGATCTTTTCATTGTGGAAGAGTTGCCGCTGCATCTCCTCCTTCTCCGCTTCGAGGCGTTTGCGGATCGACCAGTCGCGGACGATCAGGACGAGCAGGCGCGCTTCGTCCATCGAGAGCGCGCTGCACGACACGGAGACCGGCAGCACTTCGCCCGAAGAGGTCTTGATCGCCAGCTCTTTATCGTCGGCGCAATAATTCTCGTCTAAGAAGGCCGAGAGATTGTGGCCGGATTCGCCGTCGGCAACACCCCATAAGAGCGCGCCGATATCTTTGCCGATCAACTCCTGAGAGCGGCATCCGAAGAGTTCGCAGAATTTATTGTTGACCTCGATGATCGTACGGCTCGCGGCTGCCACGATCACGATGCCGTCGTTGGCGTGTTCAAAGACAGCCCGGTAACGCTCTTCGCTGGCGGCCAACTTGCGCTGCTGGCGGCCGACCATCCGCAGGAGGAGCGAGACGATGATCACATCGACGACCGTCGAGATGAAGAAGTGCTCGAACCTCTGCTGCATTCTCCAACGCGCGACGCTGTTGGCATCGCCCGGATAATACGTCTCGACGAGCGAATAGAAGGGCGTCATCAGGAGCTTTTCCCACGTCAGAACGACGACCGCGGTGAGCGCGACCGTAAGCGCGGTGAAGAAGATGATGATGAATAAGTTGCTCCTTTTTTTCACGCGCCCTCTTGCTTTTAAACGGAGTGGTTGCGGGTTCTCTCGCCAAAGGAAACACGCCGCACGCGGGGGCGTGAAGTCCTGCGATCTGCCGGTCGGCCGTACACGGTCGGCTCGTGGAAGTTCCTCTATTTTAGTGAAACGGTGGAGTTGAAGAATAGCTGGTGGAGGGGAAGTCACCGGCTCTTGAGAATATCTGGACGAATGGAAAAATACTCCGGCGGTAAATGCTTGTCAAGAATCTCTGCGGCGGGCGCGGCAGCCCGTGAACGGGAGCGATCCGAGACGCGGCGGAAGACGCCGAAAGAGGCCGCCTGAACCCTCGCTGTTGGTGGTGGAGACGACGGTCGTGGTCGTGCCGTACCAGTTGCCGATGAAGTTTTTGTAATTTGTGGCGGCGGGCGCGGGGAGCGAGCCGCCCGTCTGACGGTCTACGATCTGGCCGTACCAGTTCGCGCTGATGTTGTTGTTGCTGAACGTCGAGTGCAAGGCCGACTGCACGGGGCTGTTCGTGCCGCCGCTCGCGTCGAGGAAGAGAATGCCGACCGTCCAGTTGTTGGTGATGAAATTCTCGACCACCGTATGGTAGTCGGTCTGGTTGCGATAGATGAGTCCCGTCCGGTTGAAGTCGATGACGTTGTTGCGGACGGTGTGGCCGTTGCTGTTGTTGATGTCGAGGCCGTTGCGGTTGCCGGTGATGACGTTGTCGTGGATGACGACGCCGGTCACGGCCTGATTTTCACCCCGCAAATTCACGGTTTTACACTGAAAATTCACGCTTTTACGCTGCAAATTCATGTAAAAAGAGTAAGGGCGCGCGCCGCCGCGTCCCCCTGCTTTTTGATATTGCAGACCCGTAACGTCAAACGAACGCGCCGGCGGGCGCGCCCTCGAAAGTGTGATGCGCGGCGACTTCCGCTATACTGTCAACCGAACGAACCTCCAGACCGTTTATAATTGATGAGGCTATGACACTAGACCAGAGGGGCGCTTCTTTCCGTAACGAGGAATTGTTCCGCCTCGTGGCCGAGAAGGTCGAAGACTTCGCCGTCTTCGCCATCGGCCTCGACGGCACGATTGCGAGTTGGAACCCCGGCGTCGAGAAACTGCTCGGCTACGGCGAAGAAGAATTTGTCGGCCTCGATTCCTGTGTCATCTTCACGCCCGAAGACAAAGAGCGCGGCGAGTGTGAGCGGGAGATGCGCGACGCCGCCGCGGACGGGCGCGCCGAAGACCGCCGCTGGCACGTCCGCAGGGACGGCACGCGCTTCTGGGCGAACGGGTTGTTGATGGCCTTGCGCGACGACGCGGGCGTGCTTCGCGGCTTCGCGAAAATCCTGCGCAACGAGACGGCGCGCAAGGAGGCCGAAGATCGCCTGCGCGATTCCGAAGCGTTCGCGCACAGCATACTGGAAAGCATCTCGGACGCCTTCTATGCGCTCGACCGCGAGTGGCGATTCACTTATATGAACCGCCAGTGCGAGACGCTGCTCCGGCGCGGGCGCGCAGACTTGCTCGGCAAAAACATCCGGGAAGAGTTTCCCGAAGCCGCGCAATCGGTTTTCCACGATCAGTTCAAGGACGCCGTGGCGAGCGGAGTCGCCGTCAGGTTCGAGGCTTTCTACCAGCCGCTCGAAACGTGGTTCGAGATTCACGCCTACCCGTCTCCCGCGGGGCTGTCGGTTTACTTCCACGACATCAACAAGCGCAAGCGCACGGAGGCAGACCGCGACCTCGCGCTCGCCCGCGAGCGCGAGGCGCGCGCGGAGGCCGAACGCCAGCGCGACTTCGTGCAACTCGTGCTCGATCACGCGCCGCTCGCCGTCGGCGTTCTGGAGGGCGCGGAGCACCGCTTCGCTTTAGCCAACCCCGGCACCGAACGCCTGACGGGGTTGAAGCGCGAACAGTTCATCGGCCGCACGCACGCGGAGGTCGTCCCCGAAGCGGACGCCGTCGTCGCTCCTATCCTCAAACGCGTGTACGAAACGGGCGCGGGTGAGACGCATGAGATCGCAGCCCCGATGCCGAACGGCGGCGAGTCGCACCTGCGCGTGACGTGGACGCCGCTGCCCGGCGCGGACGGCCGCACGCGCGCCGTCCTCTATCTCTCGCTCGACATCACCGGGCGCAAACAGGCCGAGATGCGGCTGCGCGAGAGCGAGGAACGCTACCGCGCCCTGTTCGCGTCAATCGACGAAGGCTTCTGCGTCATCGAAGTGTTGTTCGACGACGACGGCAAGGCGGTCGATTATCGTTTCCTTGAGTTCAACCCGGCGTTCGAGAGATTGACGGGCATCCCGGCCGAGGAGGCGCTCGCCGGTAAGAGCGCGCGCGAGTTGATCCCGAATCTTGAGGAACACTGGTTCGAGACTTACGGGCGCGTCGCGCTGACCGGCGAAGCCACGCGCTTCGTCAACAACTCGGAGGCGATGCAAAGCTGGTTCGACGTTTACGCTTTCCGCACCGGGCAGCCGGAGGATCGCAGGGTCGCCATCCTGTTCAACAACATCACCGAGCGCAAGCGCACGGAACATGCCCTCGATGAAAGTCAGGAACGCCTGCAAATGGCGATGGCCGCCGCGCAGATCTATTCGTGGGAGATGAATCTGACGACGCAACTGGTGGAATGGTCGGAGAATCTCGAACGTGTGCTCGGCTTCTCGCTGCCCGCGAATTTTACAGACCTCTTAAACTACCTGCACCCGGAAGATCGCGAGCCGACGATGCGGAAAATTTTAGCCGCCACCGACAGCGGGGAGGTCTATGAATCGGAATTTCGGCTCGTCAATCCGTCGAGCGGAGAGATCGTGTGGGTGCGCGGTCAGGGCGTGCTCACGAACAGCGCGGCCGACCGCCAGCCGCGCTTTGCGGGCATCACGCAAAACATCACGGAGCGCAAGCGTGCCGAGGACGAGCGCGAGCGCCTGCTGAGCGAGGCGCAGGAGGCCAACCGCCTCAAAGACGAATTCCTCGCCACGCTCTCGCACGAACTACGCACGCCCCTGACCGCCATCCTCGGCTGGTCGCGCCTGTTGCAGACGGGCGACTTCGACGAGGCGGCGCGCACGCGCGCCCTGCGCACCATCGAACGAAACGCTCGGGCGCAGACGGAACTGATAGACGATCTGCTCGACACCTCGCGCATCATCACCGGCAAACTGCGCCTGAACATGCGCCCGGTCGATCTGGCGAGCGTCGTTTCGGCGGCCGCCGAAACCGCGCGCCCCGCGGCCGAAGCCAGAGACATACGCTTGCAGGCGCTTCTCGACACGCACGCCGGGTTCATCTCCGGCGACCCCGACCGCTTGCAGCAGGTCGTCTGGAATCTCCTGTCGAACGCCATCAAGTTCACGCCGCAGGGCGGGCGCGTCGAGGTCAGGTTGGCGCGGGGCGACTCGCACGTCGAGATCACGGTGGCCGACACGGGACGCGGAATCGCGCCGGAGTTTCTGCCGCACGTCTTCGACCGCTTCCGGCAGGCCGACCAGACGACGACGAGAATGCACGGCGGGCTTGGATTGGGGCTGGCGATTGTGCGGCAGTTGGTCGAACTGCATGGCGGCTCGGTTCGGGTCGAGAGCGAAGGCGAGGGGCGCGGGGCGAGGTTCACCGTCAGCCTACCGCTTTTGCCGCCGCACCGGGAAACTGTCGCCGACCCGTCGCTCACGCAGACGACGTTCAACGGCGAACTCAGTTGTCCGCCCCAACTCTCCGGCTTGCGCGTGCTTGTCGTGGACGACGAACCCGACACGCGCGAGTTTATCGCGGAGGTGCTCAACTCCTGCGGCGCACACGTGATTCAGGCGGCGACGGCGGCCGAAGCCTTCGCGCAGATCGAGCGAGCGCGCCCCGACGTGCTTATCACGGACATCGGGATGCCCGGAGAGGACGGCTATTCGCTGCTGTCGAGAATCCGCGAACTGCCCGCCGAGCGCGGCGGCCAGACGCCCGCGGCCGCTTTGACGGCCTACGCGAGAACCGAAGACAATGCGCGCGCCCTCCGCTCCGGTTTCCAGATGCACGTGTCGAAGCCGGTCGAACCCGCAAAGCTGATCAGCGTCATCGCGGACCTCGCCGGGCGAACAAGCGGCGCGAAGTAGAGCGCGGGATCAATATAGTCCGCGAGCAATATAACGGGTGCGGCTCAGTGCCGGTAGAAGCGTCATCCACCGGGATTTGAGATTTCAGATTTCAGATTTCAAACAAGTGAGATTTCAGATCTGAGATTTGAGATTTCAGATCTGAAATTTGAGATTTCAGATCTGAAATTCTCATTTGATTTCTTCTGTGTTCCTTACCCGCGCCTCCCCGTCGTGTTCGCGGCGGTCGGACGCCATCGGCTCCGGCGTCATTCGAGCACCAGATGCTTGGTCTGAGTTTCGCGCAGGGCTTCCTCCAACTCTTTTTGCCTGACGCCTTCGCGCCCGTCATAGCGCAGGAATTGCGGAATCAGCGCGGAGATGATCGCCGTCCCGACGACGCACAAAATCCCACCCGACACGATTGAAGTCCTGACGCTGAAAAGCGCGGCGACGAGACCGGCCTCCGCATCGCCGAGTTTCGGGCCGGAGGTGTAGCTGATCATCTCCAGCCCCGCGAGCCGCCCGCGCAGGTGGTGCGGGATCGTCTGGTTCCACATAGTCATGCGGAACACGCCGCTGATCATGTCGAAGCCGCCCGCCAGAGCCAGACACGCCAGGGCCAGATATAAATTCTGCGCGAGGCCGAAGAAGATGATCGCCGTGCCCCACAGCGCGGCGGCAACGGCGACGAACAAACCGTGGCGATGCACTTTCCTCGTCCACCCGGAAGTCAGTGTGGCGAGCAGCGCGCCGACTGACGGGGCGGCGTAGAAGAAGCCCACCGTCCCCGCGCCGAAGTGCGCGGCCATCGCCGGGAAGAGCGCGGTCGGCATGCCGAAAAACATGGCGTTCATGTCAATCAGATACGTGCCGAGAATCTCCTTGCGCCGCCATGCATATTGCACGCCCTCGACGACGGATTTCAGCGTCGGGCGTTCACCCGCTTGCGCGGCCTTTGGCACGGCGCGAAGCTGAAAGACGGCCGTGAGCGAGGCGACGAACGTCAGGAGGTCTATCGAGTATGCGACGGTCGCGCCGAACCGCGCCAGAATAATTCCGGCGAGCGAGGGGCCGAGGATCGTCGTCACGTTCCAGCGCAGGGAATTCAGCGCGCTCACCGAAGACATCAATTCCGGCGGCACGAGTTTTTGCATCAACGCTTCAAACGAAGGGCGTTGCAGGGCGGCAAGCCCTGCGTGGAGCGCGGCGCACACGAACAGCATCCACACACGCGGGCGGGGCGCGAGCGCATTCGCGACGAGCATGAGCGTCACTACGGTCTGGCCGATCTCCGTCAGCCTGAGCATCCTGCGTTTGTCGATGAAATCGGCATACGCGCCGCCGACGAACGCCATCAGGAGGATCAGCGCAAACTCCGCGACGCTGAGCATCCCGACGAGCAGCGTCGAGCCGGTCAACTGATACACCTGCACGGGGACGACGACGAAACTCATCGCCGTGCCGAAGGCCGAGATTAGCTGGCCGAAGAAAAGCAGTCGATAGTCGCGTGAGATTCTTAAAGGCGAGATGTCCAGGAACATAAGGGCGACGCACGCTACAGGCGGCATGAAGGCATTGGGAAAATTCGGGCGCCGCCATTATTGAAGCAACCCGGTTGAAATTCAACCCGCCTCGATTTCTTGACTTGCCCGCGTGCGCGTTGCACAATCCCGATCAAAAGTAACTAACCAGCACATGCCGTCTGACGGACTCTCTACTCTTCCGCGAGCGGAGAGAGCGAAGGGTTCATCGGGATGTGTTGTGAACGGAGAAATGTCCGACATGAAAAATGCTAAACGACTGACGCCGGTCGAAACTGTTAGTTCGACTGCGGCGCGCCACGAACAATTTAACTGAGCGGGTCGCACGGCGTCCCCGGCGGGGAGCGCACACGACCTACATCTACACAGGCCGGTAAGCGCGCCGTCGCCCGTCGTCCGCACATAGAGTGCGGGACGGGTCGCCCGCTTTCCCGAGCCTCTAAGGAAAGCGAGCCACTCGTCCACATGAAAAGATTCACGCTGATTCTCGCCGCGCTCTTCTGCGGCATCGCCTTCAACTTTTCCGGCCTCGCGCAGGCGCAACGCGCGCGCCGCCCGGCACGGCCTAAAGTTCAACCTCAAACAAGAGCGACAATCGCGCCGAGAGAGCGGCTGTTCGAGTTTGAATACCGCGCCACGGTCAAAGAGATTCCGGCCGGAGCGCGAAAATTCGACCTCTGGATTCCCGTCCCGCACGACACCCCCTTCCAGAAAATCACGGGGCTGAGCATAGATTCCGCGCACCCCTATCGTATCCACACGGCGCAGTACGGGAACAGGATCATGCACCTCAGCCTGAACAATCCGCCGCCGTCTCCCCTGACCGTCACGATGCGCTTCAACGCCGTGCGCAGGGAGCACATTCAGGGACGACTGCGGCAGGCCGCCTACCCGGTCGTCGCGGAAGAACGCGACCCGAACATGGCTCGTTGGCTCGAACCCGACAGGCTCGTGCCCATTGACGGCAAGGTGCGCGAATGGGCGCGGGAGGTGGCGGCGGCGGCAGGCGCGAAGACGGATTTGGAGAAGGCGCGCGCCGTCTATAATCACGTCGTCTCGACGGTGAAATACGACAAGAGCGGGCAGGGTTGGGGGCGCGGCGACATCTACTACGCCTGCGACGCGCGTCGCGGCAACTGCACGGACTTCCACGCCATCTTCATCGGCTACTCGCGCGCCCTCGGCATCCCTGCGCGTTTCGCCATCGGCTTCCCGCTGCCCGCAGACAGGGGCGCGGGGCAGGTGAGCGGTTATCATTGCTGGGCGGAGTTTTATGCCGAAGGGATCGGATGGGTTCCCGTGGATGCGTCGGAAGCGGCCAAAGACCCCGCGCGGCGCGAATACTTCTTCGGCGCGCACGACGAGAACCGCGTCGAGTTCACCACGGGACGCGACCTCGTGCTCAACCCGAAACAGCGGGGCGCTCCGCTCAACTATTTCATCTATCCTTATGCAGAGGCGGACGGTCAGCCGCTCGCGTCCGTCGAGCGAAGTTTCGCTTATCGCGATGTTCCTCAAGCGGGGACGACAAACAGCGGGCGAGAGTAAATCGGAGTTAATCAACGACACGAACCGGAGGTCTCGATGACGGAAGACGCCGCGCCGCGCTTCAGGTCTGATTCGCCGCGCTTCCTCGCCGCGCTCAACTACGCCGCGACGCTGCACGCCGGACAGGTGCGCAAGGCGACATCCGTTCCCTACGTCTCGCACCTGCTCTCGGTGGCCGGTATCGCCATCGAGCACGGCGCGGACGAGCACGAAGCCATCGCCGCGCTCCTGCACGACGCCCCGGAAGATTGCGGCGGGATGCCCGTGCTCGAAGAGATTCGCGAGCGGTTCGGCGAGCGGGTCGCCGGGATCGTCGCGGCCTGCTCCGACACGTTCGAGACTCCGAAGCCCCCCTGGGCTGTGCGCAAGGCGAAATACATCGCGCACGTACGGGCGGCCTCGACCTCGGTGCGGCTCGTCTCGATGTCGGACAAGCTGCATAACGCGCGCGCGATTCTGGCGGACTATCGCCAACTGGGCGAGGCCGTCTTCTCACGCTTCAAGCGCGGCGAGAGCCATTCCGTGGTGTGGTATTACCGGCGACTCGCCGACGAGTTCAACGCGGCGGACGCGGCTTCGCCGCTCGCGCAGGAACTCGAACGCGTCGTGGCCGAGTTGGAATCACTTACGCTGGCCGACGGCGACGACGCCCGCGCCGAACGGCGACGCGTATATGACGAATTAAACGAAGCTCTCGCCGCTGCGTCGTCGCCGTCGTCGCCCCGCTGATGCCAATTCGCCTCGCGTCGAAAACATTCCGCGTCGCCGGTTCGTCTCGCGTCGAAAAACACTTTCGCGCCGCCGTCGCCTGTTGCCCGCGCACGGCCGCGAACTCTCCGCGCGAGTCTCCACGCACTCAACGTTTCTCACGTCTCTTCGACGGAGCGGGCGGGTCGGCCGTGGGATAAGAGCCGACGTGCGTGAACCGCACCAGACGCAACCGGTTACCCGTCCATTCGTAATAATAGATTCCGCTCGCCCCGTATCGTTCCTCTCCGGCCTTGCCGATGTTCGGCCGCCCGAGAGCGCGCAGCAATCTGCTGTTTGGCCGGAACGTCCACAAATTTTCGCCCTCGGGCGGGTCGTAATCCCCGACGATGCTCGTCCACCCCTGCAACTCTCTCGGGAAATAGGCGCGGCCTGTGCGCGCGTCGATGATCGCTCCTATCGAGCAACCCGTGCCGCAACCGGCCGACGCGAGCGTGTAACGGCCTGCGAAGTTGACGCCCTCTTCCCTTATTTGCTGACGGATCATCGTCCGGTACTTGCGCGCCAGCGGATCGCCGCGCCGAAGATCGAGCGGCGCGACTCGCGCGCGGCTGACGACCGCCGCCGCGTAATCCTCGAATCGCGGCGCGTTCGTCTCCTGCGCCGGAGATGGTTGCGGGCTAATCCCGAAGGCGAGCGCAAGGCAGGCGACCGTGTAATAAAGCGTCTTCATAGCGTGATTCTATTATGTGCCTCAAAATTAACCGCGAATAAGCGAAGGCGTGTAGATCAGGCGACGGTTGAACTGCGGCGCGCCCCTTGTCTTCGTCGCGGGTTGTGATCAGTAAACTCGAAAGGCGCGGCGGGCATGTCCGGTGTCGCAGACCGTGGCCGGCGGTTTGCGTCATCTACTGCCGCCCCTTCATGGTCTCGACGCGGCTTCGGGCGCGTGAACGTGCAACCGCGCCGGGCACGCTTCCAGTTTCTCCCTGAGATAGTCGTAAAGCGAACGCTCCAGAACCGCGCCGCGCTCGCGGAGTTGATCGATGAACTCGCGGCGCGAAAACTCGTCCGCGGGCGTGAGCACGGGCGATCCTATGTCGCAGACGGAGGATTCCGCCGCCACATGATCGAGAGAGTAGCCGCCCGTTTCCGTAAAGGTGAGGGCGCGTTCGACGCGCGTGTCCTTGTCGAAGCAGAGTTGGAAGCCGAGGATGCGCCCGCCCGTGTCGTACCACACGAACAGGTCGAGATGTTCGTCGTTGAACCAGCGACGCGGTCCCTGACCGGGAATCTCTTTGATGTTCCGTATCTCTCGCAGCATGAAATTATACGGCGTCTTCCCCTACGAAGCTTCTCCCCGCGCGGCGAAGCCCGCTTCGACGGCAGAAAGGAACTATAACGACACCCGCGAGTTTGTCGCCACAAAAAAATTTGTTGCACGGCGCGCGTCGCGAGAATCCCGTAGACGGTGGATAGGGCGGCGAACCGGCGCGGGGAGTCTAAACATATTCGGGGCGTTCTGTATAATGCACGCCTCAGGTTTTTATCGGCCGGGCAAGCTCTCAAGTTTACCCGTCAAGCGGCGGCGGCGCGGTTTAAAAAGGCTCGCGTCGCGCGGCGAATTCGAGAGGAGAACCATGATATGGCGCCACAGTCTCAGGCGAACGAAGCCGCGCGGCTCGAAGTGTTGCACGAGTTCGCGGTGCTCGACACCGACCCCGAACAAACTTTCGACGACATCACGCGCCTCGCCGCCTACATCTGCCACACGCCAATCGCAATCATCACCCTTGTCGACGCGCACCGGCAGTGGTTCAAAGCGAGGGTGGGGCTTTCTCTCGAAGAGACGGCGCGCGACGTTTCATTCTGCGCACACGCCATCAAGCAACCCGGCCCGATGGTCGTCCGCGATGCGCTCGACGACGAGCGTTTCCGCAACAACCCGCTCGTTCTGGCAGACCCTTACATCAGGTTCTACGCCGGTTCGCCGCTCACCACGGTCGAGGGTTTCAGCCTCGGCACGCTGTGCGTGATCGACCGCTACCCGCGCGAGATCACGCCCGAACAGATGGCCGCCCTGCGCGTGCTCAGCCAGCAGGTCATGACGCAACTGGAACTGAGACGCACGATCAGGTTTCTGACGCGCTCCGTCAACGAGGCGAAGAAGAAGGTGAACGAACTGGAGGGGCGGTTGAAGAATGAAGGATAGGGCTCTCTCCTTGTTACGTTCAACCGCATCTCTCCACAGGGCGCGAAATTTCACGCGCGAAGGTGATAAGATTTCGGCGGTCTTTCACGGTCGCTCTTAATCACTCTCAGCACAGGCTTCGAGCCGCCCGTCGCGCCGCACACACTTCGCCGTGTTGGCCTAATCTTTCATGCAGACCGTTACCGATACAGGCCGCGCGACCCGTCATGCGGGCGACGGCGAGCGAAGATTGACGCCGCTCGCGGATAACGCTTTTCGCTTGCTGGGCTTGTCGTGTCACGCTTCGCAGCGGGAGATTTACGCCTCGGCCGCCGCCCTCCGTCGCGCGATCAAGCTGGGCGTGGCGAAGACGCCCGCGCACCAGATCGGATGGCTCGGCTCGCCCGACCTGACGGAGAACGACGTGCGCGATGCCCTCGGCCGGTTGAGCATCCCCGCGCAACGAATTTACGAACGCCTCTTCTGGTTCTTCGACCCGCAGGCGGCGGAAACAACGTCGCTCAATTTAACGTCTTTGCGGGAGACATCCGACCGCCTGCGAACGGATGGAAGCCTTTCGGCGCGACACGACATCGCCCTCATCTCTCTCTCGATCATGCTCCGGCTCGACCCCGCGCTCGAACACGGGGACGACTGGCGGCGCGCTTACGCGCTCTGGAAAGAGTTGATCGGGGATAAAGAATTCTGGTCGTCTCTGCTGGCCGCCGATCTCAAAGGCGACTTTGAACAGGTGGCGACCTTCGCCGAGATCGCGGACTTGCGCGCGCGCACTTGGCGGCTCGTCACCGCGCCGCTCAAAGAGATGGCGAATGATGCCGTCCGGCGCAGAGACTACGCGCAGGCCGGGCGCGCGCTCGCCCTACTTGGCGAATCGGGCTTGCCGCAGGCGCTCGCGGATGAATACGAGCAGGAGATTCTGGGGCCGGTCGAAGATGAGTTCGATGTTCTGCTGGGTGAAGTTTTCAGCGGCTATCGTTACGAAGTGAAAACCGATCAGAGCATCGGCGAGAGGCGCGAGACGTGCTGGCGCGCGCACGCCAAGTTTAATGAACAGGTCAAGCCAGCGCTCAGAAAAATTCACGAGTTGGCAGGTGCCGAGAGCGCGTTCGCGCGTCGTGCGTTCGCCGCCGCTGCCCAGGTTCTGGACGAGTTGGCCGAAGGCTTCGAGACGGCTTTCGATAACGGGTCGAGGGTGAAGATGCTGCGCAAGGCGTGGCAACTCTCCCCGCCCGAGAGCGCGACGCTCCTGCTCGTCGAGGAACACCTCGCCGCCGCGGGCGACGCGAGCGTGCGACAACCCAAGACCGATGCCGACTATGCGCTCCAGGTGCGCATGGCGTTGCGCGAGACGGCGGCGCAGCCCGAGTTGTTCACATCCTATATTCAAAAGGAGGAGACGGAGAAAGATTTGGAACGCTGGGGCAGAGGGGCATTCAGATTTATCTTCTTCGTCATGGTCGCGCTCTTCGTCGGCAAATGTTTTAATAGCCTGCCCGGTTCGAGCCGCCCGTACGCGTACCGGCCGTCGAATTTCAACGCCCCTCTGCCACGGTTCACTCCGTCGCGGGAACTCAATCTCATCGCGCCCGCGGATTTCGTCACCGTGGGCGAGTTGCGTGCTAAGTTGCGTGCGAAGTCCGTGACGCTGCTGCACGTCGGCGCGAAAGGCGAGTATGAGACAGGCCACATTCCGGGCGCGCTTCCCGCGCCTGAGGCGGAACTGTTCGCGCGCACGAAGAATTTGCCGAAGCAACGGCAACTCGTCCTCTATTGTTATTGCGCCGAGCAGGAGGCGAGCAGGCGCGCGGCGGGCACGTTGCAGGCGCTCGGCTTCACGCGCGTCTCCGTGCTCGAAGGCGGCTATCGCGCGTGGCTCGACGCCGGGTTTCCGGTCAAATAAACCCCGGCGGAATCCAGCCCGGCACGGAAGCGAAACTTGAAGCGACGCGTCCCGGTATTATTCTCCGCGACGCACGAAACCTGATCGATGGCTACCGAAGAACTTCCCGCGCAACTCGACGTGCCGCTCGCCTCCCTGATCGAGTTGGCGATTGAGAGCTGGCGTCTGGACGCGTGGATCGCCGCGTTGCCGCCGGAAAAAGCCGCGTCGAAACTGCGGCACGTCGCGCGCCGCCTGCAAAAATTTTTAAGTGAGCGTGAACTGAGCGCGCTCGACCTGACGGGCAGGAATTACGAGCCGGGCATGTCTCTGGAGGTGCTCGAAGCATTGGAAGACGAGCGGCTCGGCGAGCACGAAAGTTTGATTGACGAGATGGTCGAGCCGATCATTTTGTGGCGGGGGCGTGTGGTGAAATACGGGCGGGTAGTCGTCAGGCAAGGCGCGACACAGGCGAAACCTTAACTTGTTCCCGGTGAACACGGCGGGCAAGGGTTGTTTATAGCGATGTGCGAATGGCAATCAAGTCGGGTGAGCCGGTCGTTAGAAGATGGGCATTGGCTATGAACGCATTTATTAACTACGGCATCGATCTCGGGACGACGAATTCCTGCATCGTGCGGCTCGACGGCGGCGAGTTCACGATCATGCAAAACGCGGATCAGATGAACGTGACGCCGTCCGTGGTGAGGGTGCTGCGGTCGGGGAGCATGCTGGTGGGGCGGCGTGCGTATAACGCCATCGCGGAAGACCCCGACAACGTGGCGGCCGAGTTCAAGCGCCTGATGGGGCAGAAGCACCAACACGCATTTCCGGCCTCCGGGCGCGCGATGTCGCCGGAAGAACTCTCGGCGGAAGTCCTGAAGTCTCTGCTCTCGGACGCGCGGCGCAGGCAACCGGACGGCGACCTCTCGGCCGCCGTCATCACCGTGCCCGCCGCCTTCACCGCGCTGCAATGCGAGGCGACGGCGCGCGCCGCCCGCCTCGCCGGACTCGACGAACACCCTCTGCTTCAAGAGCCGATAGCCGCCGCCCTCGCCTACGGCGCGCGACCCGACAGCCGGGACGAGCGTTGGCTCGTCTTCGACCTCGGCGGCGGCACGCTCGACATCGCCGTCGTCTCCACGCGCGAGGGGCGTCTGAGCGTGCTCGAACACCGAGGCGACAATCACCTCGGCGGCAAAGACATCGACCGGCTCATCGTGCGGAACATCTTATTGCCGCACCTCGCCGCGCAGTTCGCATTGCCCGACGAGCCCGCGGCCGGCGGGCGGCTCCTGCGCAAGCTCACTTTGATCGCCGAGTATGCCAAGATCGAACTCTCGACTTCGGATGAGACAATCGTCAGCCTGATCGATCTCGGCGAGGACGCCGAAGGCCGCCTCATCGAAGCCGAACTCCCGCTCAGCCGCGCCGAAGTCGAGGCGGAGATCGAACCGCTCGTCGCGCGTTGCCTGCAACTGGCCGGGGACACGCTCGCCGCCGCGCGCCTGCGCGGCGCGGAACTCGACCGCGTGCTGCTCGTCGGCGGCCCGACACAGATGCCCTACGTGCGCAGCCGGATCGGCGACGCCCTCGGCGCGAAGGTGGATTTCTCGCTCGACCCGATGACGGTCGTGGCTTACGGCGCGGCGCTCTACGGGGCGACGTTGGAACGCGCGGCGGCAGCGGCAGGGGTCGCGCCGCGCGTCGCCCACGGAGCGGCGGGTAAGCTGTCGGTGCGACTGGCGTTTGATCCGGTCAGCGCGTCGCTCGAAGCGGCGGTCGCGGGGAAGATCGACGGCGCGCGTGCGCAGGAGGCGCGTGAAGTGAAGATCGACGCCGACAACAATTTCTGGACGAGCGGCTGGCACGCCCTCGCCGACAACTATTTCGAGATTCCGCTCGTCTTGCAGGAAGGGAAGAACAACAATTTTCTGATCAGCGTGCGCGACGCGGAAGGGCGCGCGCTAGCCGTGGAGCCGTCTGAGTTCTCCGTCCGTCACGGTTTGATGATCAGCGCGCCGCCGCTGCCGCACACGATCTCGGTCGAGTTGGCGCGGCCGGACGGGACGATTGAACTCAGTCCGGTCTTCCCGCGCCGCACGCTCTTGCCCGCCGAAAAGACCGTCTCGTATCGCGCCGCGAAGACGCTCAGGCCGAGCGACGCCGACGCGTCTCTCGCCATCAAGCTGTGGGAGGGCGAGGCGACGAGCGAGCCGCAGGCGAACAACTGGGTCGGCAACATGCACATCCGAAACGATCACATCCGCCGCCCCATCCCCGAAGGCGCGGAGATTCAACTGCACATCCGCATCGATGCCTCGCGTCTCATCTCGGTCGAAGTGTTCATCCCGCATCTCAACGCGAATTTCAGCGAGCGCGTTTACATCCCGCAGGACGAAGAACCCGATTATCTCGAACTGTTGGCAGGCGTCCCGCTCGAACTCGAATCCTACGCGCTGCGCCTGAGGCTGCTGGAAGACCGTCTGCTCCTCGGCGACTATGCGGACGAGGCGGAGGTCTTCGATTTCCCGGAAGTGCTCTACGAACAGGGCGAACTTACTTCCGCCGCATCGCCGGGCGAAGCGGGGCAACAATCTTCCACGCCGGCCGACGATCACAGCCCGCTGTCGGAGATTGACCGGATGCGGCGCGAGATCGAGGATTTGGACATCGAGATCATCCTGCAACGCAACGGCAGCGTGCCGCTCGACGCCGACGCGGCGAAGGGCTTCGTCGAGCGCGCGCGCGAGATACGCGTCCGGCTGGTGAATCTCGAAAAGCGCACCGGCGGGAGCGCGAAAACTTCCCGCGCCTCGGACGCCGAATCGCTCGCCTCCGAGACGCGCGAGTACGTGGAGAACTACGGCAACGACTCCCAGAAGGCGCGTTTCAACGCGCTCGCCCGCGAGCTGGAACGCGCCTCGGCGCGGGGCGACGCGCGCGGGGTGCAAAAACTCAACAGCGCGCTCAAGAGTTTGCGCGGTCAAATTCTTTACGCGCAGGACTGGTTCTGGCGCGAGTGGTTCGAGTATTTCCAGCGGCCGGGGCGCAGGTTCGTCAACACCGAAGAGGCCGCGAAGTGGCTCGCGCAAGGGGCGGAGTCATTGCAAACGGGCGATCAGGCGAAACTCGAAGAGGCCGTGCGGCGTTTGTGGAAACTCGAACCCGCCGAAGAGACGGCGGCCGATACTGAGCGCTCGATGCGCCCCGGTTTGAAGTTGTAAAGGGCTTCGGGCAGCGTGCGGAGGAGGAAACCATGAACTTCGGATTCTCCGATTTGTGGGATTGGCGCGGCACGGTGGGGCGCAGCAAGTATCTCACCATCGGGCTCGTCTTGTTCGCGCTCAAGCACAACCTCGACCGCTTCGTTGCGGCCTCGGTTTTCAACCGGCGTTGGTCGATTTTTAACTATTGGGTCTTCCCCGAAGCGTCGAGCGTCGAAGACTCACGGCTCGACTACAAACAGTTCTATGTGACAGCGTCGAGCGTCGAAGACTCAGGGCTCGACTACAAACAGTTCTATGCGACGCTTCTGCTCATCGCCATCCCCTTCATCTGGGCGGGCGTCGTGCTGACGCTGCGGCGGTTAAGATCGACGGGGTTGCCGCTCTGGCTGGTGCTCGTGTTTTTCATCCCGTTCGTTAACCTGCTGTTCTTCATCCTGCTCGGCGTGCTGCCCGCTCGCCCGTCAAGCGAGGACACGCGACATCAGTTGACGGGCGGCCTCAAAAGGTTTCTTGATCGGCTCATCCCGCGCGAAGCGTTCGGAAGCGCGTTCTTCGGCGTCGCAATGATCGCGTTGTTGACGGTCGCGGCGACGGTCTGGAGCGTCAAGGGTCTGGGCAATTACGGCTGGGGTTTGTTCGTCGGTCTGCCGTTCTGCCTGGGGCTGGCCTCCGTCCTCGTCTACGGCTATCACGAATCGCGAAGGCTGGGGAAGTGCCTGTTGGTGTCTCTGCTCTCCGTCATGCTGACGAGTCTGTTGCTCGTAGGGTTAGCCATAGAGGGTTTGATTTGTATCGTGATGGCCGCGCCGCTCGGGGCCGTGTTCGCCCTCTTCGGCGGCTTCATAGGCTACGTCATCCAACGCCGCGACGACGAATTTCCGCAATCGCCCGGCACATACACCACGCACGCCTTCGCCGCCATCCTGCTGGCCTTGCCCGCCCTGATGCTGTTGGAGAATTCCGTGCGCCTCGCGCCGCCGCCGAGAGCCGTGCGCACTTCCGTCGTGATCGATGCGCCGCCGGAACGCGTGTGGCAGAAACTGATCGCCTTCTCGGAACTCCCGGCGCCCGGAGAGCGACTTTTCAAGACGGGCATCGCATACCCGGTTCGCGCGGAAATTCAGGGGCACGGCGTCGGCGCGGTCAGGCATTGCGTGTTTTCGACGGGAGCGTTCGTGGAGCCGATTGAAGTGTGGGACGAGCCGCGCCTGTTGAAGTTCGGCGTCACGGCGCAGCCGCCCATCATGGACGAGATGTCGCCCTACCCGCATCTCAATCCTCCACACCTCAACAACTATCTACAGTCGCGCCGTGGACAGTTTTTGTTGACTCCGCTTGCGGGCGGACGCACGCTCCTCGAAGGGACGACGTGGTATGAAAACAATTTCTGGCCGGGCGTCTACTGGAATCTGTGGTCGGATTACATCATCGGGCGCATCCACATGCGCGTGCTCAATCACATCGAACATCTCGCAGAGAAGTAGCGTTGCGAAAACGGCGTGAGTGGTTGAACTTAAAAGTATTCGGAATGTCGAAACAGGGAAAGGAACTTTGTTAATTGATGAGAGATAACAGACCCCGCAACCCGCGTTCGATTGCACGGGCGGTCGTCCTTTTTAGTGCGCTGCTCTTCGCGGCCTGCTCCGCGCCTTCGGAGAGCGCGCCCGCGTCCACGGCCACCGCGAACAACACGCCCAATCCCGAACTCTTGCGGCAGGCCGATCAAAGTTATGCGCAGCGCGAAGACCTCGTGCGCGTCCGCGAGGGTTTGGAGACGCTGCGCCGCGCCCGCGCCGTCGATTACGCCAACTTCGACGCGGCGTGGCGCGCCGCCCGACTCAACTACACGCTCGGCGACAAAACTACGGACGCCGCCGAGCGCGAGAAGGCTTTCCGCGAAGGCATCGAGGCCGGCGAGACGGCCGTGCGCGTTGAGCCGCAGCGCGCGGAAGGCCATTTCTGGCTCGGCGCAAATCAGGGCGGCTACGCTCAGTCGAGAGGGCCGCTCTATGGGTTGTCGGCGGCGGAAGGGTTGCGTAAGGAGATGGAGATCGTCCTCAAACTCGACGAGGGCTTTCAGGGCGGGAGCGCGTTCATGGTGCTCGGCCGCCTCGACCTAGAACTCCCTTCGATGCTCGGCGGCGACCCCAAACGCGCCATCGAAACGCTCGAACGCGGCATGAAATACGGGGAACAGAACGCGCTCTACTGCCTCCGGCTCGCCGAGGCTTACATCAGGAACAAGCGCATGAACGACGCCCGCAAGCAGATCGACTCCATCCTCAACATGACCCCGCACCCCGCCTTCGTCCCCGAACACAAGGAAGCCGTGACGAAGGCAAAAGAACTCCTCGATAAGAAATTCTGACGATGAAGTAGGAACGATGAACGATGAACGATGAAGTAGGAACGATGAAGTAGGAACGATGAACGCGGAATGAGAAGACAGGAAACAGGAGTCAGGAGTTCAGGAGCGGAGGCAAGACGGGTGCGTGTTTATGCTGACTCCTGACTCCTGACTCCTGTATTCCGGCTCCCGCTTTTACTTCATCGTTCCGCGTTCCTACTTCATCGTTCTTCCTTCCGCGTTCCTACTTCATCGTTTCCCCTCTTCAATCCGCAGCCACTCGAATTTTCCGACCGCCCCGGCCGCGCCGCCGACGTTCAGCGCGATGCGCACATAGCCGAGGTGCGAGCCGTCAACTTCGTCGCCGATGGGCGTCCACGTTTTCCCGTCGAGGCTGTAGCTGAAGCGGTAACGCGCGCCGTCTTTCGCCGTCATCCTGAGCGACACTGCCTGCCGCGTCGTCTTTGCCGCGGCGACCGTGCTCCACGCTTTATTCTCCATCCGCCACACCTTGATCTCACCGCCGCCCGTCGTGGTGATGCCCAAAGCGTTCTCACGGCCGCCGTAGGCCGATAACCCTACGGACGAGCCGCGCGCCTGCCGCGACGGATCGATCCCCGTGGTCGCCACGTAGTCGCCGCCGGGCGCGCGTTGCGTGACGAGCGCGGCGAGGGGGTCTGTGGATTTCCGATCCGAAGCTGCGAGTCTCAGCCGCCCGCCGCGCACCGTCTCGACGGCAATCGCGGGCACGCTCCATTGCGGCCACTGCCAACTCGCCGCAATCGAGGGCGCGTCGAACTCGTCGTAGAAAGAATCCTCGCCGAGAACCGCGCCCGTGGCGGCGGGGCGCGCGGCGGTCGTGCTCGGCCCACGGCCTTTGTTGATGGAAGGCCAGCCGTCGGCCTCCCACGTCACTTCGTCGAGCAATGCCTCACGCCCGATGTGGAAGGCCGTGGCGGACTTCCGGTAGGCGTGATAGAGCAGGTAATCCTTCCCCGCTTTGTTCGTCACGATGCTGCCGTGGCCGGGACACTGCCAGATGTCGTTTTGGGCGAGGATCGGGTTGGCCGGATTCTTCTCCCACGGTCCGAGAAGTTTCGGCGCGCGCGCCACGCCGAGCGCGTAGTCGCAGCGGCGACCGCAACACGCGTTGCCCGAATAGAACATGTAGAACCATTCGCCGCGCCGCACGACGAACGAGCCTTCGACCACGCCGCCCTCCCACGTCGCCGGGTTGTTGCGAAACAACTCCTTGCGGGTGCCGACGAGTTTCGTCCCGTCGGCCGAAAGTTTCTGCGCCCAGATGGGGGTCGGTTGATTGCGGCTGTTGCCGTCCTCTTTCCAGATCAGGTAAATGTCGCCATGCTCGTCGGCGGTCGCCACGGCGTCAATCGAGCCGATCTCCTGACAGACGAGCGCGCCATGATCCGTGTACGGCCCCTGCGGCGCGCTCGCGCTCGCGACGGCGACGCAGAGCGGCCCGTTCTTCATACGCGCCGTGTAGTAGACGTAGAAACGATTCCCGAACTGCTGCAACTCCGGCGCCCAGAAATTCCTCGCCGCCCATGCCGGGCGGTTCGTGAAGACCGCGCCCTTCGCTGTCCATCGGACGAGATCGCGCGAGTGCATGATGAGAAAGATGGGTGCCCATTCGCCCGAAGTCGCCGTCGTCCAGTAGTCGTCGCCGACGCGTATCACGGACGGGTCTGGAAAGTCGCCCGCGATGACCGGATTGGTATAAGTCGCGCGCTTTTGCGCCGTCGCAACCGGCAGGGAGAGACACAGGAGCACGCCCGCGAGCACGGCGCGGCCGAGGCGTGTGAGCATCTTTTTATTCGACATGATTTTTTGTTACCAGCGATGATACGCGGGATGACCGGGCTTGACGGCGACGAAAGTTCCGCGCCCCGTGGCGCAAATCTTCGCGCCCGCCACGAGTTCTACCTCGACCGTGGCGCGATCCTCTCGCGCTTCGACCACGCGCGCGGTCAGGACGACGGGCGCATCGGTCGGCGTCGGGCGCAGGAGCTTGACGGAATATTCGGCCGTCACGGTACAGGGCGGCGACTCCGCACCCGCGCGCCGCATCAGGTGCCACGCGGCCGTCCAGTTGGCGTGACAGTCTATGAGCGACCCGACGATGCCGCCGTTCAACATGCCCGGATAAGCCTCGTGTTGTTTTCGCGGCTGCCACTCGCAGACCGCTTCCGCGTCGCCCCGCGCGAAACTGCGTATGCGCAAGCCCTGTTCGTTGGCCGGGCCGCAGCCGAAGCATGCCATCCCCGGCGCGTACCTCTCCTGCAAACTCTGTTCATCAGTCATCCGCGTTCTTCCTCTATGTCTGCTCCAGAGTGGAAATCAAATTAGGGCGTCACCGAATTTTCGGCTACTACAACAGCGGCGCGCTTTGTGATAATGATATAGCAGCAATTCGCAAATTCACATAAAACGACTATGAAGAAATTTCTCAATTCAAGCCTCTTCATGTGCGCCGCGCTTATTTTAGCGTCGAGCGCGCCCGCGCAAAAAAGCAACCCGCGCCCCGCGCCGAAAACCGCGCCAAAAAAAGGCGCGACCGAGACGCCGCAAATCAAGCCCTCGCCGGCTCCGACACCCGCACCGACGCCGACTCCTGTGCCGACGCCCGCGCCCGAGCCTTTCGACTCGGCGACCGTCGAGCAGATGGCCGCGCAGTGCGTGAAACTTGAGACGGAGGCGGGCGCAATCGAAATGAAGATGTTGCCCGAGGTTGCGCCCCAGACCGTGCGCAATTTTCTGAACCTCGTCGCCACGGGCGCGTTCGACACGACGACCTTCAGCCGCGTCGTCAAGAATTTCGTCATACAGGGCGGCAACCTCTCCACGCGCGCCGAGATGACCCCGGAGCTTGCCGCCCGCGCACGTCGCACGATCCCGGACGAGCCGAACTCCGTCAAACACGAGCGCGGCGTCGTCTCGATGGCGCGTTCCGACCGGCCGGACAGCGCGACCACGAATTTCTTCATCCTTGTCGGCACCGCGTCTCATCTGGACAAAACGTTCGCGGCCTTCGGGCGCGTCACGAAGGGTATGGACGCGGTGGACGCCATCAACAAGATGGCGGTCGCGGGCGATAGCCCGCTCAACCCTGTGCGCATCGGGAGCGCCGTCGTGTTCAAGTGCGCCGCCGTCCCGGCCGCGTCGCCCGCGCCCGCGCGTTGAAATTTGCGGCACACGGCCGCCCTTAAAATTCGCGTAAAAAGTTCGTATCCATTAAGTCAGGAGAAAGTGAGTTTGTTATGAGCAGCGTTCCCAATAAAGTTATCTACTCGATGATCGGGGTCAGTAAGTTTTACGACAAGAAGCCCGTCCTCAAAGACATTTACCTCTCGTATTTCTACGGCGCGAAGATCGGCGTCATCGGCTTGAACGGATCGGGGAAGAGTTCGCTCCTGCGCATACTGGCCGGGACGGACAAGGAGTTCAACGGCGAGACCGTGCTCTCGCCCGGCCACACCGTCGGCTTTCTCGAACAGGAGCCTCGGCTCGACGAGACGAAGACCGTGCGCGAGATCGTCGAACAGGCCGTGCAGGCGACGGTCGATTTGTTGAAGGAGTACGAAGCGATCAACGATAAGTTTTCCGAGCCGATGTCGGACGACGAGATGACCGCGCTGCTCGAACGACAGGGCACGGTGCAGGAGAAACTCGACGCGGCCGACGCGTGGGATTTGGACTCGCGCCTCGAACTCGCCATGGACGCACTGCGCTGCCCGCCGCCCGAGACGCCCGTCAAGATTCTTTCCGGCGGCGAAAAACGTCGCGTCGCCCTCTGCCGCCTGCTGCTGCAACAGCCCGACATTTTGCTCCTCGACGAACCGACCAACCATCTCGACGCCGAGTCGGTCAGTTGGCTCGAACAACACTTGCAGAAGTATCCCGGCACGGTCATCGCCGTCACGCACGACCGCTATTTCCTCGACAACGTCGCCGGTTGGATCCTCGAACTCGACCGCGGGCAGGGCATCCCGTGGCAGGGGAACTATTCTTCGTGGCTCGAACAAAAAGGCCAGCGGCTCGCCGTCGAAGAGAAACAGGAATCCGAGCGGCAGAAGACTTTGCAGCGCGAGTTGGAATGGATCAGGATGTCGCCGAAGGGGCGTCAGGCGAAGTCGAAGGCGCGCATCAACTCTTACGAGGCTCTGGCGAGTCAGGAGAGGCAGCGAAGCGCGTCGGAGTTGGAGATTTACATTCCGCCGGGGCCGCGCCTCGGCGACATCGTGATTCAGGCCGAGCACGTCACGAAAGCCTTCGGGGATCGCCTGCTGATTGACGACCTGACCTTCTCGCTGCCGCCCGGCGGCATCGTCGGCATCATCGGCCCGAACGGCGCGGGCAAGACCACGCTCTTCCGCATGATCACGAAGCAGGAAGAACCCGACGGCGGGAGCTTCCGCACGGGCGAAACGGTCAAACTCGCCTACGTGGATCAGAGCCGCGACGCGCTCGCCGCCGACAAGACGATCTGGGAAGTGATCTCGGACGGGCTGGACGTGGTCATGCTCGGCACGCGACAGGTGAACTCGCGCGCTTATGTCGCGCGCTTCAACTTCTCAGGCTCCGACCAGCAGAAGAAAGTCGGCTCGCTCTCGGGCGGCGAGCGCAACCGCGTCCATCTGGCGAAGATGTTGAAGCAGGAGGCGAACGTCTTGCTGCTCGACGAGCCGACGAACGACCTCGACGTGAACACCATGCGCGCGCTCGAAGAGGCTCTGGAAAACTTCGCCGGTTGCGCCGTCGTCATCAGCCACGACCGCTGGTTTCTCGACCGCATCGCGACGCACATTCTCGCCTTCGAGGGCGAGAGCAAAGTCTACTGGTTCGAGGGCAACTATTCGGAATACGAAGCCGACCGTCGCGCGCGACTCGGCGCGGCTGCCGATCAACCGCACCGCATCAAGTATCGCCAGTTGACGCGCGGCTAGGGCATTTTTTCTCTGTGCCCCCTTCTGTGTCCTCTGTGTCTCTGTGTTGAATGCTTGATCAATAGTCATTCACCACGGAGACACAGAGAGCACAGAGGGGGCACAGAGAGTTGAGGGTCAATCAAGGTGAAGCGACGAGGCGAGAAGCGTGTAGTGAAAGCCGGGTGCTGCGGTTTTCGGCAGTCGCAAGCGGAGTATGCGGCGCGCTTCCCGGTGGTCGAAGTGCAGCAGACGTTCTATCAGCCGCCGCAGTTGAAAACTCTTGAACGCTGGCGCGCCGATGCGCCTCCCGACTTTGAATTCACGCTCAAGGCGTGGCAACTCATCACGCACGAGGCGCGCAGCCCGACTTATCGCCGCCTGAAAAGAGAATTGACCGAAGGCGAAAAGTCGGAGGCCGGTTCCTTTCGCCCGACGGCCATCGTGCGCGAAGCGTGGGAGACGACGCTCGCCTGCGCCGTTGCTTTGAAAGCCACGCGCCTGCTGTTTCAATGCCCGTCGAGCTTCACGCCGACGCAGGAACACGTGCGCGACCTGCGCGGGTTTTTCGCGCGCATAGAGCGCCCGCGCGGGCTCGTCTATCTCTGGGAGCCGCGCGGGAAGTGGCCTGACGAACTCGTCAGGGAGTTGTGCGGCGAGCTCGATCTCACACACGTCGTCGATCCGTTCGCCGCGCGCACCGTGACGCCGGAGCGTTGTTATTATCGCCTCCACGGCCGCACCGGCTGGCGATACAAGTACGAGGAGGACGAACTGGCCGAACTCGTCTCGATGCTGCCGCGCGCGGGCGTCTCTTACGTGCTGTTCAATAACGTGCGTATGGCCGAGGACGCCGCGCGTTTTCAGGAGTTGGTGCGAGAGGCGGAAGAAGCATAGGCGCTGTCGAGCAGAGGCGTTTTGCCGGACGGAAGGGTTGGAAGAACGATGAGTGTTGAGTTGAAGGACAAGGTCGCGCTCGTGACGGGCGCGAGTTCGGGGATCGGGCGCGCGACGGCCTTGAAGTTCGCTGCGGCGGGCGCGCGTGTCTCGCTCGTCGGGCGCGACGCGGAGGCTTTGGATGGGGTCGCGAGCGAGATCGCAAAACTCGGCGGCGACGCGCTCGCCGTCGCCGCCGATGTCACGAAGGAGCGCGAGGCGGAGAGCGCGGTCGCGCGTAGCGTCGAGCGTTTCGGCGGGTTGGACGTGCTCGTCAATGCGGCCGGAGGACTCGTCAACGGAACGGTCGAGAACACCACGCTCTCCGCCTGGGACGCCATGCTCGACGTGAACCTGCGCGCCGTCTTTCACCTCATGCAACTGGCGATCCCGCATCTCGAAACTCGACAGGGCAACATCGTCAACGTTTCCAGCGTGACGGGCTTGCGCGCCTTCCCCGGCGTCATCGCCTATTGCGTGTCGAAGGCGGGCGTCGATCAGTTGACGCGCTGCGCCGCGCTCGAACTGGCAACTAAAAAGATCAGGGTCAACGCGGTGAATCCCGGCGTCGTGCGCACGCAGGTACACAGGCGCGGCGGGATGAGCGAAGAGTCTTACGGGACGTTCCTCGAACATTCACGCACGACGCACCCGCTCGGGCGCGTGGGCGAAGCGGAGGAAGTTGCCGAGTTGATCTTATTTCTGGCCTCCGAGCGAGCCGCGTGGATCACGGGCGCGACCTATTCGATAGACGGAGGGCGGGCGCAGACGTGCGCGCGTTGAAGTGTGGACAGGGGGCGGCTTGAAGCGCCGCCTTCGACTGCCGGTGAGTGCCGCCGGTGAGTTCGGCGAACCGAATAGATGGTATCTACTGGTTCGTATTTTGGGACGATTGATTTTTGTCGGACGCCGCAGTGTTCGCGTTGCTGTCTGATTTCTGTTTCGCGTCCGCTTTGCCCGCCCGTTCCAGTTTCCGCTTTTCCTCTTCGATGCGCACCTTCTGCCTGCTGGCGTCGGCCTGCGCGCGTTCGAGCGCCTCCTGCGCGCGATAGTCGTCCGGGTCGAGTTCGATTGACTTTTTGAACGCGCCGACGGCTTCCGTGTAACGCGCGAGCTTGTTGTAGGTCAGCCCGATGTCGTAATAGATCGCGCTGTCGGGTTCCGCGAGTTTCACGCCGCGCCGATAAGCCTCGATTGACTTTTGATAATCGCCGAGACGGCTGAGAGCTTCGCCGAGATTGATTTGCGCCTCCGCGTTTTTAGGCTCCTTCTTCACCAGCTTTTCGTAAATCTTGACGGCCTTTTCGTAACTCTTGTCGGCGTCCTCTTCTTTGCCGAGCGCCTTGTAGGCCAGAGCGAGTTTCATGTAGCTCGCGCCGAATTCGGGGTCGAGCTTGATCGCCTGCTGGAATGCTTCGACGGCTTGCTCGTCGCGATTCTGCTTGTAGAGTTCCAGGCCGAGCGTGTAATAGCCTTGCGCGTCCTGCGTGGGCGGCTCCGGTATGGCAACAGCGGGAGGAGAATTTTCAGGGGACGGAGCGGCGGGAACAGGGCTGCTCGAAACGATTATGTCGGGCGCAGGTTTATTCTGTCTGGAACAATTGAACTGGCCGAGCGCGAGCAAACAGAGGAAGATGACTTTAATGGAATTTCTCATGACCGCGACCTGCATGTTAGGAATTGGAAGGGACTATTATCTATTCCAAAAGCGACGCGAGTCAATCGACCGAAAATAAGAACGGACTCTGCGCGCGTTTCCAGCGGCGCTCGCCCGGAGCAAAAGAAAGGGCGGCGCGCATCGTGTATTTCGAGAGTCGCCCCGCCCGTTAGCTGATGTGAAAGTTGCTTCCGCCGTTCGCTTTGCTTCAAAGGTAAGCGGCTAAACCGCTCCCGGTGACAGATGTTCGACGTGCGAAGGACGCGGATTTTAACGCGCATGAAAAAGGGAGTCTGTACGAGAGCGTACTCGATTGAATTGATAGGGAAAAATCGGATCGCTGATCTCGTCTGGATGGACAAAAGGGGCTTCAGACTCCCCCAAGCCTGCCGCCCCTTTTGTGTCCGTCCAGTTGCCGTAAAAGGATGAACCGAATATACGCGCGGCACTCGCGGCGCAGGTTGCAAAGTGATTGCGGTTGGATTACATAACGAATAAAACCGAGATCGCTTCGCCCGCGCCTATTTTTGCCCCTTCAACTTTTCATCGAGCATGGCGGCGAGTTCGGGATTCGTGCCCCTCAGCGCGTTGTGTTCGGCGGCGGCGGCGTCGCGTTTGCCTGTTTCCAGATACAGAACGGCGAGGCGCAGGCGCGCTTCCCCGTCTTCGGGCTTGAGTTTGACGGCTTCCTTGTAGGCCGTGATCGCTTCGTCAAACTGTTTCAGGCGGCTGTGAGAGTTGCCGAGATTGAAGAAGGCGTCCACGTCTTTCGGGTTGAGGCGCGTGGCCTGCCGGAAGGCTTTGACAGCTTCCTGCGGTTGCTCCAGACGCGTGTGGAGATTGCCCAGACCGAAATAGGCTTCGGCGAAGTCGGGTTTGAGGCTCACGGCTTTCCGGTAGGCGGCGAGGGCTTCCTTCGTGCGCTCCTGTTTGAAGTAGGCGTTGCCCATCTCGTTATAAACGCTCGCGTTCTTAGGATTGAGTTTGAGCGATTCGTTGAAGGCGGCGAACGCTTCGTCGTAGCGTTCCAGACGCAGGTAACACTGGCCGAGTTCGTAACGCGCGGCGGCGTCCTTCGGGTCGAGGCGGATGGCCTGCCGGTATTGTTCGATGGCCTCCGGAAATTTCCCCGCCGTGAAATATAAGTTGGCGAGATTATAGTAGTTGCCCGCGTCGTTCGGGTTCTTGCGAATGGCCTCCTGGTCGAGTTGGACGAAATCTTTCAAGGCCGCCTCGATGTTCGGCGAGGCGGACGCGGCCGGGTTCGGCGCGCCGCCTGCGGCCGGTTGCGGCGGAGCCGATTTTTTGCAGGCCGAAGGCAGGAACAGAACTGAAAGCAGGACAGCCGTAAGCAGCAGAGGTCTTTTCATTCCGGTACGCTCGATGTGGGTTGATACTTTGCAAGGCACGGCTGACAAGATTAGCAACGAAACTTTGTCCGCGCAAACGCGCCCGGAAGTTAGATGCGTAGGTGTGTTTGTTCGGAACTTGAGACGTGAGGCGCTCTTTGTTTGAAATACACGCGGGGCTGACATAGCAAGAGGCCGGCGGCGCCCTCGCAACGCAGCCGGCCTCTTGCTTCTCACACCATTCCATTTTTGGGGGAAGGATGCGATATGGCTGCGGACTCTAACACCAAAAATCCTATCTGACAAGTCTTTCCTGAGCGAAATCGAACGAAGCGCGAACACTTAGGCGCTTGCAGGCTACGGCCGCGCTCCGGTCGAGGTGACGTTTGACGCAATCGTCCAGGTCGCGGATCAAATGTTTCTTGTCCACGTAGCCAACAACACAAGGCGCGGGCGTCTCTTCGCAATCGCCGGGAAACTTTTGCGACGTGACGAGGATGACGGGAACTTGTTCGCAGCCGGGAATCTCGCCGAACCGGCGCGAAGTGTCCATCCCGTCGAGACGATTCATACGGTAGTCCATGATGACGATGCCGACGGGAGTTTCGCGCATGACCTCAAGAGCGTGTTCGCCAGAGTCGGCTTCGAGCAGGAAATAAGGGTTTTTCTTGAGAGCGTCTTTCGTGAGGCGACGCCGGATGTCGGAGTCGTCTACAATTAAAATGTTCGGCATGTGGGGGAATACTTTTGCGCTCAGGGTCAGAGGGAAATCAGATATTTCCTGAAGCCGAATCCTTTTTTAAGTCAACCATCTCGACAGGAGAACCCGGTTAATTTTGCAGATCACTTTTTTAGGGACGAGCGCGGGCGTACCGACGCGCTCGCGGAACGTTTCCAGCGTCGCGCTGCGCCTGCCGCAACGCGCAGAGGCATGGCTGTTCGATTGCGGCGAAGGCACACAGCACCAGTTGCAACGCACGCCGATCAGGATCAGCCAGATCAGCCGCATCTTCATCACACACCTGCACGGCGACCACCTTTTCGGCCTGATGGGTTTGCTCGCCACCTGCGGGCTGGCCGGGCAGGGACAGGAGATACACCTCTACGGCCCGGACGGCCTCGAAGAATACGTGCGCGTGTGCGGCCGCATTTCACGCACGTCGCTTTCCGACACGCTCAAAATACACACGGTCGAACCCGGCCTCATTCACCGCGAAGAGGATTTCAGCGTCACCTGCCAGCCGCTCAAGCATCGCATTCCTTCGTTCGGCTACCGCGTGACGGAGAGCGACCGGCCGGGCAAGTTTGATGTCGAGCGGGCGCATGCGCTCGGCATCCCGCCCGGCCCTCTATACGGTCGGCTGAAGAAGGGCGAAAGCGTCGAACTGCCGGACGGGCGCACGGTCAATGGAGGCGAGTTGATCGGAGCGACGACGGCGGGGCGTTCGGTCGTCTATTGCACCGACACGATCTATTGCCGCAGCGCGGTCGCGCTCTCGGCGGGCGCGGATGCTTTGATTCACGAGGCGACTTTCGCCGCCGGGGACGAGCCGCTGGCCGTGCAGAGCATGCACTCGACCGCCGGGATGGCCGCGCGCGTGGCGAGCGAAGCCGGGGCGCGGCAACTGCTCATCACGCATATCAGCCCGCGCTACACGCCGGAAGGTCACATCACGCCCGAAGCATTGCTCGCGGAGGCGCGCGCCGTCTTTCCCCGCACCGACATGGCGCGCGACTTCATGACCTTCGACATCCCCCGGCGCGAAGAGAGCGTCGCACTGGACTCGAACCTCGCATGAGAGACTTGAAACAAGAGAGATAACGCGCGGGAACGGCCAGCGACGAACGCCTATAGAGACGCGCGCCTGGTGATTGAAAAAAAACAGGGGGAAGGTTAGATTGTCTCTGCCTTATAACGCCCGTTGCAGTGAGGTCTGTAAGTCGAACATCGAGGAGCAACAAACGCCATGTCACGCCCCGCGCCACCGCGTAACGATAGATTCGAGGATTACGTCCCCGTCGCCGAACGGCTGGAAAGATTTTACGAGAGATTCCCCGACGGGCGCTTCATCGCGCACATCATCGAGCACAATTCCGAGAGCGGATTCGTCCTCATGCGCGCCGAAGTTTATCGCTCGCCCGGACGACGCGCAACCCGCCGCTAGTGATTACAATTATGTACCAGCGTGATTTTGAGAGGCGATTTTGGTTGAAAGTCGATAAAGGAGTCCAACCAAACGGTTGTTGGTTGTGGCTAGGTAATGCCTCACCCTCAGGTTATTGTCAGATGCATGTCAGTGGTGGACAGAAGTATGCGCATCGTGTCGCATACGAGATTGCTCACGGCGAGATTCCGAAGGGAATGGTTATCTGTCATAAATGTGATGTGCCTAAATGCGTTAATCCCGATCATCTCTTTCTCGGCACGCACGCAGACAACGTGGCAGATAAGGTCGCTAAGCGAAGGCATGTTTATGGCACCAGGCACTGGCTCTCGAAGCTCACAGATGAAGAAGTCGCCGCCATTCGCGAGGAGTATATTCACGGCGAAGTGTCACAGCAAAAACTTGCAGATAAATACAAAGTATCGCGCTCACGCATCAGTCATATTGTCACAGGGAAAGAATGGAAGACGGCGGAGTACCGGGGTCGTTTATTCACTGAACGCAAAAGTCACTTTGTGGCAACAGGCGAAAATCACCATAATGCGACCTTGACGATGGCACAGGCTGCACACATCCGAGCCGACTACAGCGGCGTATGGGGTCAAAAGACCAAGCTCGCCAAGCAATATGGGGTTTCTATTCAAACCATCTGCAACGTTCTAGCCGGTAAATACTATAGGAAGGATGATATGGAAAATGTCTAGTAATGTTCCAAAGCAAAATGCCAGATTTAATCCCGACGAATATATTACTGTCAGCGAGCGAGTCGAGAAATTCTATGAGAAATATCCTAATGGACGAATTATTACAAATGTCGTAGAGCTGAATCACGAAACGGGATTTGTCCTCATGCAAGCTATGGTTTACCGAGAGGCCACTGACACACAGCCTTCCGCGACAGGGCATGCCAGTGAAGTGAGGGGAGATTCCTACATCAATAAAAATTCCTTCGTTGAAAACTGCGAAACCGGATCGGTCGGTCGCGCGCTGGCTCTCCTCGGCTTCGAGGTCAAGCGCGGCATCGCCAGTCGCGAGGAACTCGAAAAGACTTCGCGAATGACGACCGACAAGGCGACCCGCGCGCCGTCACCCGCCACGCCGCCGCCTTCGACTTCTGTGGCAACTCCTGCTCCCGCGGCAACCGACGCGGCCTCCACGGAAAGGAGCGTGAACCTCGATGCGGAAATTCTGCAAAGCGCGGGCGCGCTCGGCTACGACGCGGCCAAGGTGCGCAAGTGGATCGATCAAAAGTACAAGGTTACAGGCGGCCTCGACGCTCTCGGCGCGGACGACAAGCGCGAAGTCCTCAAAGTGTTTCGCGAGAAGGCTTCCCCGGCGGCCGCGAAGGGAACGACCAGATAACGCATCTGAACACAGGCAGCGCCGAAAGACGCATAACGCCCGGCACCATGCGCCGCGCATTCAACGTATCAAGCATAGCGCCTTCGCCGATGAGAGCCGCGCTGTTCACGGTCGGGTGCATGCCGTTGCTGGCCCGTGCGTTGGTTAGACCTATCAGTCTTTCAACCGAATAAGACCTGCCGGTGTGTTTACAAATCCGCACTGCTCATAAAAACTTTGCAGATTCGGCTCATAACCCACATGCACCCATTCGACACCGCGACCTTCGGCTTCCACCACCGCTCGTTTGACAAGCTCTCGACCTATGCCACTCCGCCGGAACTCCGGATGTACGGTCGTGTCCAGAACGAACGCATGGTAGCCGCCATCCCACGCCAAATTAACGAAGCCCACTAAGCGTTCTCCGTAGTAAGCACAAACGAACGTCAAGCTTCGAGCCAGCACGTGATCGAAGTCGCGCCAGGTATGTTTTTGCCAGGCAACAGCGAATAGCGCGTTTAGCTCATCGTTTGTCACGGAAGGGCTGGCGCGGTAATTCACATCGGATTCAGATTTCAGCATTTCGTTCACACAGAACTTAGCGCATAGTTTCGTTACTCGTCGCGGCCTAACGCCGGACTTCACCTGCCGCCCGCGAGAAGCCTTCGATATCATGGAACAAAAGAACTTGAGAGGCGCGCTGTCGGACGGTCAGGTGCAGGGACTTGTTGGGCGGCGCGTTATTTGTCAATTGCCGCCAGAATATACTGCGGAACATAAACTCTTCGCGCCGTGTTACTGGCTGAATCGTTGTAATTGCCGCCGTAAAACGCCATCACTAAGTCGAGTTCGGGAATCGCCATGACGATTTGCCCGCCATTGCCGTCCGCGAAAAAGGCGCGAACTGTTCGTCCTTTATAAGGATAGTCTTCCAACCACCACAAATATCCATATTTATGAGTGCCGATATTGACATGGTGAGAGACGGCACGGCGTGACCATTCCGGCGTGAGAACTTTGCGTCCGTTCCACGTTCCGCCGTTCATAAGAAGCTGACCGAGTTTCATAAAATCGCGTGGCAGCAATCGCACGCCACCACCCATATAAGCGTCGCCCGTCGGCGTGAGCGGCATATAATATCGTTTGATTTGGAGCGGCTCGGCAATCAAATTTTGAAACAGCACCGGCAGCGATTGCCTGGATGCGCGCTGGAGAACGCCCCCGATGAGATTTGGCTGAACGCTGCAATAGACGGCCTTTTCGCCGGGATTGCGAATCGTTTTCAAAGCGAGAGTGTATTTGTAATAATCGGGTTGCTCGGTTTGGTCGAGCATATTACTTTCATTGCCGGGTGAATTCGAGTCGCCGTCGTCGCAGTCTAAGCCCGAAGACTGCGTGAGCAAATTTTCAACCGTCAGAGCTTTCTTGCGCGGGTCGAGGTCGGCCGGAAACGTGCCGCCGTTCATTACCTGATAAACCGGACTTGAAACATCAAAGGGGATGCCTGCCTTGATTGACGCGCCGACTAAAGTTGCGGTCAAACTCTTTGCCGCAGAGCGTGTTTCGTGCGGCTTTTCACGATGTTCGCCGTGAAAATACTCTTCCAAAACTAATTTGCCGTGACGCGCAATCAACACGCCGTGAACCTCCTGAGAGCTGACGGAATCAATCTGCGTGTCAATAATCATCTGAATGAATTTTTGGATACCCGCACGGGAAATTCCAACATCTTCGAGCGAAGCGGGTTGCCAGCCGTCGTCGAATGCGAGCGGCGGTGTGTAAACGTAAGGCACAGTCGGATGACTGCGCGGGTAAAAATCGCTGGATTGATTTGCTTCAACACGCCTGAAATCGTAAGTCCCACCGCGATTCGAGAAATATATTGACAGCACTTCATTCCCGGCATCGTATTTACCTTCTGCCAATAAGCGTCCCTTAGCGTCGGCTGAGTTCGCCGCAAAAAGTTTGACAGTTTCTCCTGCAAGTTCGAGATGGTCAACCCGAATAAATCTACCAAGATTGCGTTCGGGATTACGAAGAAATGCGCCCACCGAACCGTCATCTCTCAATTTGACCATCAGGTAAAATGTTATCTTATCGTCAAGCGGTTCGACCTCGCCGCGCCAAATGTTTTGTTTGTTTTTCGCAAGTGTGACGGGCGAAGCGTAGGGCGTGCCGTTTTCGACAGTGGTGGGCTGAATCCAGTGTCCGATGATTTTAGTGCGGCGTGAATCAAACCTTCCTTGAAAAGCTCCTTCATCGCCGGGTAACTGGAAAGAGACGGCATCGCCCGCCAGTTTCACTACTGCTGCGCGACCGGCAATCTCCGCCCGCCATGCCCCATCGAATTGCCTGATAATCAATGAGCCGCCGACATCAGAGCCGAAGCGACGCTTTGCTTCCCAAAGTCCAGCAAGTTGTCGGGCTGAATTTGATTGCGCGTTTGCTGGTTGGATTAGTGAAGGGGCGGAAGGCAAAACTAAGGCTATGAAAAGCCAAAACAAGAAAGAGACTTTCACAGTAGACACAATCCTCCTAAGAACTCATTAGTTCTTAGAGAACGCCCGAATGGTAGTTCTGTTCCAATAATCATTGCCCGAAGTCGGTAGAAGCCGCCCAACGCCCGGCATCACCCGCCGCGACGAACCGCGGAATTAAAGCAAGTCTCGCGCGTGAAAGTCCCGCTACTCGCGTTCGGGCACACGCCGGGCGTTAGATTGCGCCTCACGGATTCAGACGATTGTATTCGGCAATGAACTCTTGTGTGACATCAATGGCGGCAGTAGATTCCCTGTCACAACCTACCAAACAAGCCATTTTGCTCGCGTCAAGCAGCACCGTTATCCCCCGCGCCTCGACGAACGTCTCAAGGTTCCTACGAATCTCCTCATGGATCGGAGTAGTGACTTCTTCCATACGCTTGCTATACGCACGTTGCGCCTCATGCTGCTTCCGCGCAACGAGACGCCGCATCTCCTCGGCCTGCGCCTCCAGCTGTTGTCTGCGCTTCCGGGTCATCGGCTCAGGGTCAGTCGGGATCGGGCCTGAGAAGGAGAGCTTCTTAAGTTGATCATTAAGGCGCTGTTGAATCAACACCGACTCGGCGCGGCGTGGATCGAACTCACGATCAATCTTCTGCACCGCTTTAACTAAGCGAGTGATACCTCTTCGAGGGTCGCTGAATGCAGCAGTGTCGACGGTGGCGACGCGGCCTTCCTGAGCCAGGCAAGTAGCAGCCAGCATCATCATCAATATCGGTAATAAGGCGAAAGTAAGTTTAGCTTTCATGGGAACACAATATATGTCCGGACACCAGTGGAGGCAATTTAACGCTGGAATCGACCCGCGCCGAGCGAACAGCTTTCAACGCGGGAAGGATAAGTTAAGGATGAAAAGAATGCTACCGAGGCGTCGGGTTGAATGAGTTGTTCGGCGGCGCGGTTGGAAGTGTTAAGCCAACTTAAGCAAACTATAAAACGGCAGTGCCAATTGTTACGATCAGCATGATCGCGATTGCTAATGCGATCACTACTTTCATCAACGGCTGACTACGTTTGCCGAATAATGCCTGCCAAAAACCTGCCGACATAGTCGTTAAGCCGACTGCCAGGAGGAAACCGAAAACACCCCAAACAAACAGCTTTACTCCAAGTCCGCCTACAAGTTTGGGGGCGGCGAAAATCAGCAACGAGGCACCGGTGATTGACAGTAATAGTCCGACCACCACGAGCACCCATCCAAGGATTCGGTAAGTTTGAGCATTTAGGAGAGGTCGCCCGCATTCCGGGCAGCGTGAAAGAGGCCGGTCGGTTTTGTAATTGCACCAATAATTATGACAAGTGCGCGTCTCACTTGGCGTATGCTGAACGTCAAGTCTGGTGACGGGCAAACCCTCATGACCGTTTACTTTGGTTTGATCATTCATACACTCTTACCAAACTCTAAAGACAGCAGCCGAACGCTCCGCTTCAACCGCGCCGAGCGAACAGCATCCAACTTGACCGCGAGGAAGATGCTTGATGACGGAGCTGTCGAGGCGTCGCGCTGCAACAGCTTGTTAGCCCGTGCCACTACCTGCTTGCTGCCTGTAAGACACCTTCGATGAAGGCTGCCTTCCCCTCCGTGTATGCTACTCGGTTCTCTGTGTGCTTTCGCACTAACTCCGTTTTGAGATTTTCGTACTCTTTAGCTACTTCGGGGTGCTGTCGCAGGTAGTCACGAAACAACAGATGACTTCTCCAAAGATCGCTGCCTAATTCGACCATATGTAGATGATGGGTTCTCGGATCGCCCTTTGTGAAATATTGCCGACCCGGAATGCCAAGCTCGCCGCGAGATTTGTAACCGATGCCTTCAAGCTGCGTTACACACTTCCCGGCATCAGCAATCTCTCGCACGGCGACGGCAATATCTATGATGGGTTTAGCAGATAGACCGCAAATGGCTGTGCTCCCCACATGCTCGATTGCGACTACCTGCGCACCTATGGCATTACGCAATTGCGTTTCTTCTTCGGCAAACAGTTGATGCCACAATTCAGAATGGGGCATCAATCTTACTGTTCCTCGATGTAACCCAATCATATCCGTTCAAGTCAGCGGGCTAACGCCCGGCATCAACTGCCGCGCACGGCCTTTGGATTGCTTGCGTCTCGCGCATGAAAGCAACGCTCTTCGCGGTCGGGTGCATGCCGTTGTTATGCGCGGCGGCCATTATTAGCTTTGGAACTGATTAGCGCCTTATCAGGGGAGTCACGCCTTCGAGGTATCGGGTTTTCAATTCGAATGTCTCCGACAACTCTTTTAGAGAATCATAAGTCTCAGGCGAAATAGGGCAGGCGGCATCAGACGTATAACCCAGAATCAATTCAACCGTAGAGCGATGCTCACCTCTATTTACCAGTTCATTCATATAATCCACGGGGTCGTCAGCGGAGTTGGCGTCCCTGTAAAAATTTTTAACACACGGCGCGACCTCGGATAAGACATTCCTTATCTTAGCGATCACCTCCGGGTCATCCGTCTGCTGTCGCTCGTTTCGGAACCGAACATCGTAGTTAACTTTAATGCCTGAGCACGATTCTTTCGAGCCGTGAAAATCAAGCTTCTCTAATCTATCCGTCGTGCTGATAAAAATGGTATCCCCGGTCTTCCATACTGCTTCGACCGGGTGGCGATCACCCCACGACATTAGATAACAGACGACCACACCACTTGAGCGCAAAAATACGGCAGGCTTCTCCACAGTCGCCACTGTATAAACCTTTGACGGGCATTCCCTGTGGTATGTGGCAAGCATTAAAGTTCCGTCCGGTGAGGGAACTCGGTGCAATAGTTTATCGTCACAAGGGTCAGACATATGAGCGCAGCCAAAAGTTGGGAGCAGCAAGGCTACGATTATCACGCTAAGATGGCGTAACAATTTCATATGTTGTACAAGTAGCCCGTGATGCGGCATAACGCTGCGATTCACCCGCCCGCACCCAACCGCGAGCCGCATCCCAGCTCCCGAATGACATTCTAGCTGATTCGGGTCGCATGCCGTTGTTAGGCGTCTGCTTCGCCAGGGTCGATATAGATCAGTAAGGGCGAGACTTCTGAAGAGCCATCCTGATCACGACAACAGTGACAAGAATAACGACGCAAGTAAATATGACTATCAGCAGGAAATATAACAAGAACCCTACGGGGCTGTCTGCGAAGTAAATGACCCTGCTTGACGACCGGTACCCTCTCGAGACTGCGGTTATATGACCTGTCACCACAGCCCGGTAAAGAACGAGGAGGAGCCCGCCCGACATCGCGGCTATAGGGAGGATGAGGAGCCTGCATAGCCAGAGGCGCCAGCGCTCAATTGGTGCGGGTGATCGATTGTCTGTCACGACGACCTCCGAGTTCGACGCCTAACGCATATTATGCCGCATCATGCGGCATAATTCCGTCATGGGGCGTGTAACAATCGAATAGATGCAGCGTAATTCCGTAACGGACAAGTAAAAGCCGAACCGTTCGGCTTAACTTATCAGAATATTTGCGAAGAGGCTCATTGCTCATAAGCGATTGTTTCCGCTCGGAGTGCGGGGCTTAATAATTCTTAGTTACATGCCTTCGCGCGTGTCGGGTTCCCAGCCTTCGGCGATGGCGGTGGCGAGTATGATTTCGGCGATGGTGAGGGGGCGCTCGGGGTCGGGGTTGTCGCCGTGGCCTGCGCGCGGGGCGAGGGGCGGGACGGGCAAGTAGTCGAGTCCGAGCATGCCGCCTGAGGGCAGTTCGGCGTTGGCGAGCGGGCGCGGTTGCGGGACTCGTCCCGTCGTGTCGAGCGCAAAATATTCGTAGCCGCTCTCAGACCAGTGGCGCAGGATGTGCCACGCGTTGTCGAAGCCTTCGACGATCATGTGAGTTTGTCCCGGCGCGCGTGGGCGCGCGCGTGCTGTGCGTCCTTAGAAACTCAATCGAGGGAGGGGAGCGCGTCGCTCTCCTCGTCGAACTCCGTCCCGGCGTCGTCGCCCGCGTCCGTCTCTTGCAGGCAGGCGACGAGCCATTCGCGGAAGACGGCCGCCTCGGCGGACTTGCCCGTCCAGCGCGCGCGGTTGTACATCGTGAGTCCCATCGTCAGCGCGTGGTGCTGACCGGCGCGGTCGCCCGCTAACTCGAACTGGCGATAGAGGCGGTCGATCAACTCAAGGCTCGTGCGCGCCGTCTCCTCGTCCTTGAAGCCGAGCTTGCCCGCGAAGAATTTGGAATAGACGTTCATCGAGTGCGAGGTCGAGGTGTAGAGATCGAAATAGCCGGGCTTGAGTCCGGCTTCCTGAAGGATCGCGCCGATGTAGGATGGGCGCGATCCGGTGATCATGGCGAGGTCTTCGACTTCGCCGAGGCCGGAGGTGAAGAGGGCGAGTATCTGATCCTTTTTGTTGACGCGCCGCGCTCGCCGCCCCTGCTGCTCGTCCCGGCCGCCGCCGTCGTCCGCGCGTCGCTCTCTGGTCGCCATCGCCGAAGCCCTCCTTAAAATGATCGGATAAAGTTATAGCCCGCGCCGCGCGGAATTTGCCGGGCGGGGCGAACTCGCGTGCAGCCGCCGCGCCGCTTTCGCTCACATCTTTCCGCACATGAGTTTGACGCTTAAGTCGCGGCCAAAAATTACTACAACCCCGCGCGGCTCTACAAGAGTTTTTCGCGCACGCACGCTTCCCCCTGCATGTGTATGATTGGTAAACTGGACAGCACACGGGAAACCAATCCACAAAAAGCGTGCGAGGGGCCGACGCTTTCGCGCGCGGCGGCGGCGGCGCACTTTTCGGGAGCGAGACTTGATGGCGAATTCAGTAGCGACGGCGCTTGTCATTCACGGACATTTTTACCAACCACCACGCGAGAATCCCTGGACAGACCACATCGAACACCAGCCGAGCGCGAATCCTTTCTCGAACTGGAACGAACGCATCACGAGCGAATGTTATCGCCCGAACGCTTTCGCGCGCATCGTGGACAATTACGGGCGCGTCGAACGCATCGTCAACAACTACTCGCTGATCAATTTCAATTTCGGCCCGACGCTGCTCTCGTGGCTCGAACGTTTCGACCCGGCGACCTACGCGCGCATCCTCGAAGCCGACCGCACGAGCGTCGCCGCGCGCCGAGGACACGGCAACGCCATCGCGCAAGGCTATCACCACGCGATCCTGCCGCTTTGCAACGAGCGCGATCGGCGCACCGAGATTCGCTGGGGGCTGGCGGATTTCCGCCACCGCTTCGGGCGCGCGGCCGAATCGCTCTGGCTGCCCGAGACGGCCTGCAACGATGCCACGCTCGACGCGCTCATCGACGAGAATTTGAAGTACGTCATCCTCTCGCCGTTTCAGGCGGCGCGCGTGCGCCCCTCGGGCAGCGAAATCTGGCTCTCGGTCATCGACGGTCAACTCGACACGACCATCCCCTATCGCTACCTGCACACGGACGGCTCCGGGCGCGCGCTCGCGGTCTTTTTCTACGACGGCGGGCTTGCCAGGGCCATCGCCTTCGACGGCGCGCTCGCCTCTTCGCACATGCTGCTCGAACGCTTCGAGCGCAGCGCGGGCAGCGGCGGCGGCAACGCGACGGGCGGGCGCGTCGTCCACGTGGCGACCGACGGTGAATCATACGGGCATCATTTCAAATTCGGCGAGCGCTGTCTCGCCTACGGGCTTGAGGTCGAAGCGGCGGCGCGTGGCCTGCGCGTGACGAACTACGGTGAGTTTCTCGCAGAGAACGAGCCGAGGTTCGAGGTCGAGATCAAGGCCGGGGCGGAAGGCGAAGGGACGGCATGGAGTTGCGCGCACGGCGTCGGTCGTTGGACGCGCGATTGCAGTTGCCACGCGAGCGCGCCCGAAGGCTGGAATCAAAAGTGGCGCGCGCCGCTGCGTGATGCTTTGAACTACGTCCGCGACGAGGCCGCGCGCGCCTACGCCGAACACGGCGGCGAACTCTTCCGAGACCCGTGGCGCGCGCGCGACGATTACGTCGAGTTGCTGGTCGATGCGAAGCGCGCCCGCCGCGCCGAGTTTTTGGCGCGACAGGCGCGACGCCCTTTGAGCGATGCGGACGAGGCGCGCGCCCTCACGCTGCTCGAACTCCAGCGCAGTTCGCTTCTGATGTACACGAGTTGCGGCTGGTTCTTCAACGACATCTCCGGCATCGAGACCGTGCAGGTGTTGAAGTACGCCGCGCGGGCGATGGATTTTATGGGCGAACTGCGACTGCCCGATCCGCGCGCGGAATTTCTCGAACGACTGGCGGAAGCCGCGAGCAACCTCGCAAAGCACGGCAACGGGGCGGACATCTTCCGCGAACAGGTCGAGCGCGTGCGGGTCGCGCCGTCGCGCATCGCGGCCAGCCTCGCCATTTCAAGTCTCGTGGATAAGAGCGAGCAGGACGGCGAGATTTCCGGTCACGCTTTTAAACTCACGGAGTTCAGGCAGGAGCAGCACGGGCGGCTCGCGCTCGCCACGGGGCGCATCGTGCTGGAAAGGTTTTCGACGGGCAGGCGGCTGGATTTCGCCGTCGCCGCGATGCACGTCGGCGACGTGGATTTTTACTGCGTCTTGAAAGAGTACCAATCGGAGGATGTGTTCCGGGCGGCGACGGAAAAGCTCTGGTCGCAATTTCGCACCGATTCGGTTCCCACGCTCCTGCGTCTGATGCAGGAGGAGTTCGGCCCGTCGGGCTTCGGTCTCGAACATCTCCTTCCCGAAGGCCGCCAGCGCATTTACGAGATCATGTTCGGCCGGATGGTCGGGCGTTTCTCCGAGCAGTACGAATATCTCTACGAAGAGAACCGGCGCAACATCGAGATGCTGCAACAGGCCGGTTTCCAACTGCCGGAGGAACTGCGCGCCGCCGCCGAGTTCACTATTACCAGACGGCTCGAACGCGAGATGCAAAAGTTCGAGCAGGGGAACGACACGGCGGCCTTTCGAGAGGCATTGAAGATCGCGAATGAAGTGGCGCGGCTCGGCTACCGGCTCGACCGAACGAGCATGCGCCGCAAGTTCGAGCGGCTGATCGCGGCGACGGTCGGCGCGGCCGTGGCCTCGGCCGACGCGGAAACTTACGCGGCCGCGCTCGCCCTGATAGACCTCGCCGGTGAACTGAACCTGCACGCGAATTTAGAGCGCGTGCAGGAGATCGTCTACGAAGCCGTGCGGGACGGGCGCGCGCACGGCGAAGACGCGCAAGCGCTGGCCTTGAAACTCGGACTCGCTCCGAACTTGTTGCATGGAATTACGCCGACGGCGGAGTCGCCTGTCGAACCGTTCGCGGAATCCGTCATGTCATAAAAAGGCGCGGCGCTTAGAGTTTGATTCGACGGGCGCTAGACCGGCATGCGCAAAAGGCCGTGAGAGTTGACCCGGCGGCTTCGGAAAAACAATGCCTGAAACTTTCAATCCCACGGTTCCGGCGCAAGAGGACCTGCGGCGGTTGTTCTCTTACGTGCATCCCGACCCGCACTCGCTGCTCGGCGCGCACCCTACCGCGCAGGGCATCGTCGTGCGCGCTTACCGGCCGGAGGCGGCGACGGTCGAATTGCTCGTCGGCGACGAGGCGGCGCGTCCTCTGACGCGGGCGCACCCGGCCGGACTCTTCGAGGTTTTAGTCGCCGACAAAACTGAGACTTTCCCTTATCGCCTGCGCGTCTCTTACCCGGACGGCAACGTCTTCACGCAACGCGATTCCTACCAGTTCCTACCCACGCTCGGCAATTTCGACGAGCATCTTTTCGCCGAAGGGCGACACCTGAAACTCTACGAAAAACTGGGCGCGCACGTCCGGCGCGTGGGCGACGCAGAGGGCGTGGCCTTTGCCGTGTGGGCGCCGAACGCGGACGGTGTGAGCGTCGTCGGCGATTTCAATAATTGGGACGGGCGTCTGCATCAAATGCGCAGGCTCGGCATGTCGGGCATCTGGGAGTTGTTCATCCCCGATCTTACGGCCGGTGCGCTCTACAAGTACGAGATGCATCACGTGGGACGCCCGGCCTTTCTCAAGACCGACCCTTACGCGCTGCAAACCGAAGTGCCGCCCGCCACTTCATCCATCGTCTTCGAGCCGAACTACCGGTTCACGGACGAGGCGTGGATCGAGCGCCGCGCAGAGACGGATCACCTGCGGCGTCCGCTCTCGATTTACGAAATGCATCTCGGTTCGTGGCGGCGCGTGCGCGAGGAAGGCAATCGCCCGCTCACTTATCGCGAAACCGCGCCCGCGCTCGCAGATTATTTACAGGAGATGGGATTCACCCACGTAGAGTTTCTGCCGCTCAAGGGGTATCCATACGGCGGCTCGTGGGGCTATCAGGTGGCGAACTATTACGCGGTCACGGCGCGTTACGGCTCGCCGGACGATTTCCGCTACCTCGTCGATTACCTGCACGGGCGCGGCTTCGGCGTCATCATGGACTGGGTTCCCGCACACTTTCCCAAAGACGCTTTCGCGCTCGGCCGTTTCGACGGCAGCGCGCTCTACGAGCACCTCGACCCGCGCAAGGGCGAGCACCCGGACTGGGGCACTTACATCTTCAACTACGGGCGCAACGAGGTGCGCAACTTCCTCATCGCCAACGCCCTCTTCTGGATCAGGGAATGCCACATCGACGGCCTGCGCGTTGACGCCGTCGCCTCGATGCTCTACCTCGACTACAGCCGCGACGACGGCCGCTGGCTGCCGAACAAGTATGGCGGGCGCGAAAATCTCGAAGCGATAGATTTTCTGAGAGAGTTGAACGAGACCGTCCGGCGCGAGCACCCCGGCGTCATGATGATCGCGGAAGAGTCAACGTCCTGGCCGAAGGTCAGCCGTCCCGTCTCCGAGGGCGGGCTCGGGTTCGACTTCAAGTGGAACATGGGCTGGATGCACGACACGCTGCAATACTTCGGCAAGGACGCGCTCTATCGCCGCTTCCATCACAACAACCTGACGTTCGGGTTCATCTACGCGTGGAGCGAAAACTTCATCCTGCCCTTCTCGCACGACGAGGTCGTTCATTTGAAGGGTTCGATGCTGGCGAAGATGCAGGGAGGGCGCAACGAGAAGTTCGCGAACCTGCGCGCCCTCTACGGCTACATGTGGGCGCACCCCGGCAAGAAACTCCTCTTCATGGGGGGCGAACTCGCGCAATGGCGCGAGTGGAACAACGACCAGAGCCTCGACTGGCACTTGCTCGACGAACCCGCGCACAGAGGCGTGCAGACGCTCCTAGGCGATCTCAACCGGCTCTACTCGGGCGAACCCGCGCTCTGGGAAGCCGACGTTGAGCCCACCGGATTCGAGTGGATCGAGGCCAACGGCGCGGCCGAAAACGTCGTCGCTTTTATTCGCCGCGCGCCGGCGGCGAATCGTCAAATCGTCTGCGTCTGCAATTTCTCGAACGCCGCGCGCTCAAGCTATCGCCTCGCCCTGCCGCGCGCGGGAAACTACCGCGTGATCTTGAACACGGATGCGGCCCTCTACGGCGGGAGCGGTTCGGTCGAACTCGATTCAATCGAAGCGGAGGCCGCGCCTTTGCATCTACGCCCTTACTCCGCGCTCATCGATCTGCCGCCGCTCTCGACGATCTGGCTCGCCGTTCCGCGCGCCGATGATGACGCGGGCGGCGCAACCGGTTCTTAACTCGCCCGGTATTTTCCCGTCGAAATCATCGTTCTTTTACAAGGAGCAAGTTTACATTTAATGGACGCAGTGAAAACCATCGGCGTGTTGACGGGCGGCGGCGATGCGCCCGGTCTCAATCCGGCCATTAAGGGATTGGTCTATCGTGCCTCGGAGCACGGCATCAAAGTCATCGGCCTTTACGACGGCTGGCGCAGCCTGCTCAACCCCGCGGGCGACGTGCTCGCGCTCGACCGCAGCGTCGTGCGGCGTTGGGACAGGGACGGCGGCACGAACCTCGGTTCGTCGCGCACCAATCCATTCAAGACCTCCACGGGCACGGGCGAGCGCATCGACCGCTCCGCGGAAGTCGAAGAGAACATCGCGCGGCTCGGACTCGATGCCGTGGTGGCCTGCGGCGGCGAGGACACGCTCGGCGTCGCCGCCCGTTTGCACGAGCGCGGCGTGCGCGTCGTCGGCATCCCCAAGACGATTGACAAGGATTTGGCCGGGACGGATTACACGCTCGGGTTCGATACCGCCCTGCGCAACGTGACGGAAGTGATCGAGCGTTCGCGCACGCCGGCAGGTTCGCACGGTTGGGTGCAGGTGATCGAAGTGATGGGACGCCACGCCGGGCACCTCGCGCTCTGGGCGGGCGTGGCGGGCGGCGCGGATTTGATCCTCATCCCCGAACACCCTTTCCGCTACGAGAAGATATATCGGCACCTGCAAGAGCGTCTCGGCGACACGACCGCTCAACGCCGCGACCGCACGCAACCGCGCTACTCCGTCATCGTCGTCGCCGAAGGCGCGTATGCGGCGGACGGCGAACTCGTCACGGTTGACGACCGCCACGACGCGTTCGGCCACGCGCGCCTCGGCGGCATCGGCGAAGTGCTCGCGCGGCGCATCATGTCCGAGACGCCCTACGATGCGCGCTCGGCCATGCTCGGCCATCCGCAGCGCGGCGGCGCGCCCTCGCCCATTGATCGTGTGATGGGCATGATGTTCGGCGCGCGAGCCGCCGATGCCCTCGCCGCGGGCGATCTCGGGATGATGGTTTCGGCGCGCGGCATCGCCCCCGCGTGCGAACTCTCGCTCGTCGAGATCGTGTCGGTGCTCGGCAAACTCAACACCGTGGACATCGAACGCCACTACGACACCGAACGCTACCACCTGAAAAATATCGCCATGTGATGCCTTTGATGCCACGCGCGCGAAAGTGTAAAGACGCGTCGCCGGTCGCAAACTTTTGTGCCGCCCTCGGAAGCATCCGCCGTAGTGGTAAAAGTCATCTCAGTTGTTACAATAGCGATCCGCACTTCCCCCGTCACAATTGCCTTTGGAGGATTATGAAGAAGTTTTTAGCTCTCGCACTTATCGCCGCGTCCGTCTCTTTCGCGACAAACGCCCAGACCAGACCCGCGCAAACGCAGCCGACCCCGCAAGCGCAGCCCGCGACGCCGCCTGTCACAACCTCCTCGCCCGCCGCCTCTACGGCGCAGGCGATGGATTGCGCCTGTGAAGGCGAGCCGCTGCCCGAAGTCGTCGCCGTCGTGAACGGCGTCAGGATCACGAAGCAGGAGGTCGATTCACGCATCGCGCCGCAGATCGCCGAAATGCGCAAGAGCGTCATCGACGCACGGGCGCGCGAACTCGATCTACAGATCAATTCCAGACTGCTCGACGCCGAAGCGAAGAAGCGCGGCACGACGACGGCAAAACTTCTGGAGCAAGAGATCGTCTCCAAAGCGACCGCGCCGACCGAGGCCGAGGCGCAGAAGTTCTACACCGACAACAAGGCCAGAATCGGCGGCGACTTCAACACGGTCAAAGCCGACATCATCTCTTACCTGCGCGATCAGCGGCAGCGCGAAATGGCGAAACAGTTTGCGGATCGACTGCGCACCGCGGCTGCCGTCAAGATCAACGCGACGACGGTCGCGCCGCCCGCGAACGCCGCCGAACGCGCTCGCGTCCTGGCCGTCGTCAACGGCGAGCAACTAACTTCCGCCCACATCGAAGACTCGCTCAAGCCGCTGATCTACAGCGTGCAGGAGCGCATCTACCAACTGCGCAAGACCGAAGTTGACCTGCGCATCAACGACGCGCTGCTCGAACAGGAGGCGCAGAAGCGCAAGGTCACGACGAAGGCTCTGCTCGACGCGGAAGTCGAAGCCAGAACAAAGCCCGTCACAGACGCCGAGGCGCAAACTTTTTACGATCAAAACAAGGAGCGCATCAACGGCGACTTCGCGCAAATCAAGCCCCAACTCGTTCAATACCTGCAAGAGACGCAGAAGCAGAATCTGCAATCGTCTTTCGCCGAGCAGTTGCGCAAGGCCGCGACGCTGCAAGTTAATTTGCGCGCGCCCGAGTCGCCCGTCCTCGAAGTCTCCACCGACGACCAGCCGTCGAAGGGCAACCCGGCCGCGCCCGTGACGATTGTGGAGTTCACGGATTTCCAGTGCCCGAGTTGCGCCGGGGCGCAGCCCGTGCTCGAAAGACTGGTCGCGGAATACGGCAACCGCGTGCGTCTGGTCGTCCGCGATTTTCCATTAGAGCAACACGAGAACGCGGCGAAGGCGGCCGAGGCGGCTGAGGCGGCGCGCGCGCAAGGGAAGTACTGGGAGTACGCCGCCCTTTTGTTTACCAATCAGACGGCTCTCGGCGTGGATAAATTGAAGGAGTACGCGACGCGCGTCGGCCTCGACCGGCAGAAGTTCGACGCGGCGCTCGATTCGGGTCAGATGGCCGATAAAGTGCAGCGCGACCTGTTGGACGGCATACGCCTCGGCGTCGGCAGCACCCCGTCCTTCTTCGTCAACGGGCGCATCGCCAAAGACCGCAGCTACGAGGGACTCAAAGCCGCCATCGACAAGGCTCTCGCCGAGAAGGCCACGCGGAAATAAACGATGAAGCAGGAACGCGGAACGATGAAGTGAAGAAAGATTGATTCATTGATCCATTTCTTCATTGAATCAATGAACCGATGAATCAATGAATCAATCCTTTCACTTCATCGTTCCGCGTTCCTACTTCCTACTTTCCCTTATGCCTCACTCCGGCGCGGCCTCCACGAACTTCGCCATCTCCTGATGCAACGCGCGCCGTTCGAGAAACAGGCGCAGCACGCGCCGCCGGTTGTTGACCAGAACCAGCACGCCCTTGAACCACCCGCGCATGTCATACAGCGTCTCAAGCGAGCGCATCGCCGCGTAGCCGCACGCGACGGCGGCGGGCAGCGCCGCGAGCGCGGCTTCCCAACCCCAGCGGAAATAACAGAGCGCGACGACGACGAGCCACGTCAGCGGCATGAGCGCCATGGCCGCGAGTATCTTGACCGTCGGCGCGATCTCGTCAACCCCGTGACGACGATAGAGACGCGAGAGCAGGTCGCAGATGAGGAACGCGGGCAGGTGCAGGAGCGCGCCCGGTATCGACATGGGCAGCAGCAGCAGGACGAGCGCGCCGCGCAGCAGGAAATGACGGAAGACGTTCCAACGCGTGTGCGTCAGCAGCGACAAATTTTCCGCGTTGATGCCGAGCGCGCCGAGTTCCTCCTCGTGCTTCAAAATCCTGTGTCTCAGCGTGGCCTGACCCTGCACGGTTCCGGCGACGGCGGGCAACAACTTTTCCGCGAAGCGGCGACGCAGGTCAAACTCCGCCGAGAGCGTCTGTCGCAGGCTGAGGCTCTCATAAAGCGACGAAAAGAGTTCCTGCGCTTTCGTCACCACCCCCAGCTCCTCGTCGTCTTCGACGTTCAACGTAACTTCAAACAGAGACTCTTCGATCCGTGTCGAAAGCTCCCTGACGGCTTCGCGCGGCGGTTCGCCCTGCGCATCCAGCGAGACGGCGCGCGCTTCGATGGGCGCGCCGAAACGTATGAGCGCTTCGCTGCGGAAAGAGGTCTTCGACGTGTAGTAAAGCCCGACGGGGACGATCTTCAAACAATCGAGCGCGTCCGCCCCTTCGGCGCTGTGCGCGACGGAGATCGCGCCGAGGGCGATGCGCGCCGCGCCGGTCTTGACGGGCAACAACCGCGTCGCATTGTGCGAGACGCCTTCGGGAAACAGCGCGATGCAGCGGTTCTGCCTGAGCAGCGCGTGACAGCGTTCAAACGTCACCCGGTTGTTTTTCGTGATGTCTTCGTGCGTATCGACCCGGCGATAGAGCGGCAGAGTCTCGACGGCATTGATGAGGAACTTGATGACGGGGATGCGGAACAGCGTGGACTTGGCGAGAAAGGAGATGCGGCGCGGCAGGGCGCAGAAGATGAGCGCGGGATCGATCAATCCGTTCGGATGGTTCGAGACGAAGATGAGCGGCTCGCCCGCCGGAACGTGTCGCGCCCCGCCGATCTCTATGCGGCGAAAGAAGAGCCGGAGCGCGATGCTCAGGATGAGGTGAACGAGACGACGCGTCCAGCCGCCCTTCTGCAACGCCATGTCGCGGAAACGGAGTACGTAAGCGTCGCGCATGTGTGGATTATAGTCCGAATGTGGGTTGCGGGTAAGTTTCGGCGTCCCGCCGTCGTCGCCGTCGCCGTTGCAGAGGCGCGCCCCGGTTCACATGCGGCAAACGCTTTTGACGTTTGGTTACGGTCAACAAAAGCGAACGCCCGTAGAAGATGTCCTCACAGCACCTTCTACGGGCTTGTTCAATCTCCCGGTGCGCCGGGCGGCGCTAACTCGGAAGCTGTTGTTCGCTTTTGTGACCGTTGACGGTCGCGGCGAGTGGTGTCCTCACTACACCCCCGCCTTTTATTGACGCAGAGGCTAACACCAAACGGCAGACCCGTCAATAATATTTGCAAAAAATAAATACCCGCCGCGCGCCCGCCAACTACGCCCCGCGGGCTATCCGGGCGACGCCGCCGATGAGACTTTCGACCTCTTCGGCCGTCGTGTAGCAGGCACATCCGGCGCGCACTAAACCTTCGTCGCCGAGTTCGAGACGTTCGACAACAGTGGCCGCGTAAAAGTCTCCGTGCGACAGGAACAGCCCGCGCGCGGCCAACTCTCGCGCGACGACCGTCGAAGGCGTGCCCGCGACGGTGAAAGAGACGGTGGGCGTGCGCGGCTCGTCCGGCCGGGGGCCGTAAACGCGCACGCCTTCAATCTCGGACAATCCCTGCCACAGGCGCTTCGTCAAGATCGACCCGCGCGCGTGGAGCGCGGCGAACGACGCACGCAGGCGCTCGCGGCGCGAGTCGTTCGCCGCGACGGCGGCCGGAGCGAGCGAGGCGAAGAAGTCGACGGCGGCTGCCGCCCCGGCGATGCCTTCATGGTTGAGCGTGCCGGTTTCCGCGCGCTCCGGCGAGGTGTCGGGCGCGGGCGCGAGTTTGGGAAAATCCAACGACTCCAACAACTCGTGCCTGCCGTAGAGCACGCCGACGTGCGGGCCGCAAAACTTGTAGGCCGAGCAGGCGAGAAAGTCGCAGCCGAACGCACGCACGTCAACAAGGTTGTGGGGCGCGTAGTGAACGGCGTCAACGAAAGACAGGGCGCCGACGGCGCGCGCCGCCGCAGTCGCACGGCGCACATCCGTAATCGTCCCGAGCGCGTTCGATGCCGCGCCGATGGCGACCAACTTCGTGCGCTCGTTGACGAGGCTCTCGAAATCTTCCCAATCGAGCGTGCCCGTCTCGGGCAGCATCTTCGCGCTGCGCACGACGACGCCCCGCTCGCCGACGAGCGCGAGCCAGGGTGCGACGTTGGCGTGATGATCGAGTTCGGTGACGATGATCTCGTCGCCCGCCGTGAGCCTTGAGCGGCCGAGCGCGCGGGAGAGGTGAAAGGTGAGCGTCGTCATGTTCGCGCCGAAGGCGATCTCGGCCGGCGAGGCGTGCAGAAAGTCGGCGAGCGCGCCGCGCGCCGTTTCGAGCACGGCATCGGTCTCGGCGCTGGCCGGGTAAGCCCAGTGCGTGTTGGCGTTGTGTTGATAGAGATAATTCCCGATGGCTTCGACCACGGCGCGCGGAACCTGCGTGCCGCCGGGGCCGTCGAAATAGGCCACCGCGCGCCCGCCGTGGCGGCGTTCGAGGGCGGGAAAGTGCGCCCTGATCTCTTCGACGCTCAGGGCGTCGCCGCCGTCGGCGTGCGCCCGCAAAGTTGCTTCTTTCATTCGTGTCGTCAGGGAAAGCCGGGTTGTGAATGAGATCAATAACTCGTCGCGCTGAAGTGTTCGGCGATGCCGCGCCGGATCGCCTCTTTGATCTCCTCTTCGGTGGAAGCGGGCGCGGCTTCGAGCGTCACGCGAAACGGCTCTTGTTCCTGCATCACGTCGAGCAGGTCAATCGACCAGGTGTGCGCCGCGCCTTCCGCCGCCGCGACCGAGATCAGTTCGCAATCATTCCGCCGCGACTCGGCCAACGCCTGCCGCGCGAGTTCTTCCAATCGCTCCACGCCCATGTGTCGTCTCTCCGCTCGGTTAACCGGCAAGGTTGCCGTTCGTGTGGTGTCGTTCGTGTTGAAACGTCTCTCGATGCTTCGGGCTTCCTACTTTTTCTGCCTCACGTCATACGCGTAGATCGTGTCCTGATCGCGGATGTAGAGACGGCCGCCCGCGATTATCGGGTGCGCCCAGGTGAACAGGGAATCCTGCGCGATGCGAAAGCGTCCCCGCTCGCGATAGGCTTCGGGCGTGGCCTCGACGAGGCCGACCACGCCGTTCTCGCTGAGGCAATAGAGGTGGCCGTCGGCATAGACGATTGAGCCTTTGCCGACGCTACGGTCTTTCCACGCCACCTGCCCGTTGTCGAAACGCATCGCCGTCAGGATGCCGCTGGAGAAGCCGTAGAGGTGATCGCCGACGAGAATCGAACTGCTGTGATGGTTGCGCATGTCCTTCGTGAAATAGACTTCATGCGCCGTCAGCGCGCCGCGCTCGCCCGCCTTGATCTCGACCAGCCCCGCGCCCGTGCCGTAATCGGATGAGATGAAGACGCGGTTGCCGCGCGCCACGGGCGTCGCCGCGTTGGCCGTACGGTTGGCGGCGCGCGAGTATTCCCAGAGAAGTTTACCGTCGCTGAGCGCCAATCCGACGGCGCGGCGCGAGGTGAAGAAAACGACCTGCGGCGTGCCGCCCGCCTCCATCGTGATGGCGGAGGAATAACCGGCCTCGTCGCTCTGGCTTTTCCAGATGAGCGAGCCGTCGCGCTTATTGAGCGCGACGATGGAAGCGTTTTCGCCGCCCGCGTTGACCAGCAGTTTGTCGCCGACGACGAGCGGCGATTCGCTGATGCCCCAGGTGATGTTCGACCCGTTGAACTTCGAGAGAACGTTCATCGTCCAAACCGTGCGACCCGTGCGCGTCTCCAGGCACGAGAGGTCGCCGTTGCCGCCGAGGGCATAGAGCCGTTCGCCATCGACCGTCGGCGTGCCGCGCGGGCCGTCGCCGCGGTCGTTGCGAAAGGCCGCGCCGTGCGGCTTCGCCCAGAGTTCCTTGCCGGTCGCCACGTCGAAGGCGACGATGAACTCGCGGTCGCCGCGCAGTCCCATCGTGTAGAGGCGGTTGTCGGCAACGGCGAGCGAAGAGTAGCCGCGCCCCGCGCCCGCAGCTTTCCAGACGAGCGGCGGGCCTTCGGCAGGCCACTGCTTGAGCAGCCCGGTCTCTTTCGAGATGCCGTCTCTATTCGGGCCGCGCCACTGCGGCCAATTACCGCCCGCCGCCCCAGAAGCAGCAGCACGCGCCTGCGCCGCCACTGCGATTGGCAGGCACAGCAACAACAGCAGCGGCAGCAGCGACGCCCAACCCGGTGCCTTAACACTCAAACTCTTCATGGGTAATGCTCCTTACTTCAAACTCGACATTCGATGCCTGATTATAGCAACGCCGGGGCAGTCGCCCGCAAAAAACTTTCCCGCTTAACGGATACATAGTTTCGGACTTGAATATCCATCCCGCCGCGCCGCCGGCCGGCCGCCTTCAAACGCCAATTACAATTTACGCGTGACGCCGAGGAAAGGCGCGTGCGTGTATGCGACCGAGAAATCATCGTCAAGTTTGAAATGGCGTTTGATCGTCGCGGCCGGGTCGAAGAACCATTCGCCGGGCGCCCCTTGCCGGTCGCTCCTGTCGAACCAGCCCCACGGCGGCCGCGCGGCGTTGGGCGCGCCCTTGTTCCCGCGAAAGGCCGTGCCGAGATTACCGAGATTGACGCTCAGGCGTTTCGCGCTCTGCGCGGGGGCTTGAGCCGCGCTGAAAGAACGCGTGCCGTAGCCTTGCACCGCGCCGAAGGTCTGGTTGACGCCGCCGCGCGCACGCGGCCAGAGCGTCGTCGAGAGCGGGAGCAGCGCGTAGCCGATTTCACCCGTGGGAACTTTGTCCGGGTCGTCCGCTCTCCCGGCAAACGCATAGACGAGCGACCCGCTCGACGGCGTTTGTTTCTCACCTCCGTCGAACGCGAAGACGCCGTGACCCTTAGGCTCGACGTACAATATCGGCCGACCCGACGCGTCCAGCCTGACCACATCGAACTCACGCGCGCCGCCCTCGGTCGCGTCGGCGGGCACGTATTTCAGGAAGCGGTCGTGAGCCATCGTCTCCACGAACACGACGCGCGCCGCCTTCAGTTCGGCACCCGCTTTCGCCGCGACGACGAGACATCCCTCCATGTCGTTTTCGTGAGCCAGCACCGCTCCGCTCGACAAACCAGTCGGGTCGTAACGGCCGCCGCGCCGCACGCCCTCGCGGATGATTTCGCTGAGGATGCGACCGCCCGCCGTGTCGCCCTTATAGTCGCGCGGGTGAAAGACGGCGTAATGAACGAAGAAGTGCGTCGGCGTTTCGCTGACGGCGTAATAGACGTAAGCCCTCTGGGGAAAGCGCGCGTCGTCGGCGTTCTCCCAGTTGTTGTCGCCGCGCCAATCTCCGTCGAAGTCGAAATTGGTGATGTAATCGTGCCGCCGTCTATCGCCGAGTCCCTGCCGGAAGACGGGGGCGAAGTGCGACGCTATTTCATGATCTCTGGCGGCGTCGGCGTTTTGCATGTTCCCAACCGCGCGCGCCGGGGTCTTTTTTTGCGCGGCGATTTCGAGCGGCCAGATGAGTTGAAGGAGGAGACAGGCGAGAAGAGCGGATTGTAAATTTGTTGAAAGTTTCAAGATGGCTCTCGAATGTACGACCCTAAAGCGACTTTGCATTCCGGTAAAACGTGCGCGCTAAATGTTCGTCGCGCGCACTTGTTTCTTCCACGGACGCCGGATGCTTTGTCTATAACAGTCTTCTGTCTCCACGGTCAACGGCCGACCAACCCCTCGCCCGGCGCGTGTCCGCTTATTTTCATAGACACGCGGGCGGCGGACGAACCTTGCGCCCCTTTGCATATATTCCGTTTTCGTGAGACGCCGCGATGGGGAAGCGTCTGCGCCGGGAAGTTCGGCTCAGGCAAGCTCGGCGAGTTCAGACCAGCGTTCGAGATCGCGCGCGAGTTGGGCGGCGAGAGTTTCCCGTTCCACGAAGAGTTGATGTACGAGATGCGCATCGCTTGAGTTGGCGGCGAGTTGGCCCTCGATTTCGCCCTGCCGCCGTTCGACCTCCTGAATGCGCGCCTCCAACTCCGTTAACTCTCGCTGCTCTTTGAAAGTCAGTTTGCGTTGAGCCTTCGCTGCGGCGACGGCGGCGACGGGGGGCGCGGCCTCCTTTTTCGCGGCGCGCGCGGGCGGCGCGGGCGCTCCGGCGGTCGCCTGTTCCTGCTTCTGCCGCGCTTCCAGAAATGCCGTGTAGTTGCCGGGATACTCGCGCACACGGCCGCCTTCCTCGAAGCGGAAAATGTGTTCGACCGTGCGGTCGAGGAAATAGCGGTCGTGACTGACGACGATCAGGCAGCCGTTGAAGCCGTCGAGGTAGTCTTCGAGCGTGACCATCGTTTGAATGTCGAGGTCGTTGGTCGGCTCGTCCAGAATGAGGACGTTCGGCGCGCCCATCAACATGCGCAGGAGGTAGAGCCGACGCCGCTCGCCGCCGGACAATTTTCCGATGGGCGCGTATTGCATCGCGCCGTTGAAGAGGAACTTCTCCAACATCTGCCCGGCCGTGATGACGGTGCCGTCGGCGGTTTCGATTCGTTCGGCGACCTGGCGAATGTAGTCTATGACGCGCTCCGCGTCGCCGAGCGCGCGGTTCTCCTGATCGTAATAGCCGAAGCGGACGGTTTGCCCGACATCGAGCGAGCCGCGGTCTGGAGGCGTGCGGCCGGTGATGATTTCAAGCAGCGTGGTTTTGCCCGCGCCGTTCGGGCCGATGATGCCGATACGGTCGCCGGGTTTGAGCGTGTAAGTGAAATCTTCGATGAGCGCGCGGCCGTCGTAAGACTTGCTGATGCCGCGCAGCTCTAAAATCTTCTTGCCGATGCGGCTGGAGGTGACGGAGATGTCGAGTTCGGCGCGCGGCGCGTCTTTGGGCTGCGCCATCAAACTCTCGGCGCGGTCGATGCGCGATTTTGACTTGCGCGTGCGCGCCTTCGCGCCGCGACGCAGCCACGCCAGTTCGCGCCGGATCAGCATCTCGCGCTTCTGCCCTTCGGCGGCGCGGGTGAGTTCCTGCTCCTCTTTGCGTTCGAGGTAGTAGGCGTAGTTGCCGTCGAAGGATTGCACCGCGCCTCGGTCGATTTCGAGAATGCGGCCGGTCACGCGGTCGAGGAAATAGCGGTCGTGCGTGACGAGCAGGAGCGCGCCGCGATAACGCGTGAGATAGTTTTCGAGCCACGTGATGGTTTCCGCGTCGAGGTGGTTGGTCGGCTCGTCGAGTATGAGCAGTTGCGGGTTCGAGATGAGAGCGTGGGCGAGGGCGACGCGCTTGCGCTGCCCGCCCGAGAGCGTGCCCATGCGCGCATTCGTGTCCCGTATGCCGAGGCGGCTCAAGATCGAGCGCGCGTTCGTCTCCAGCTCCCACGCGCCCGACGCTTCGAGTTCGTGCGCCAACTCGGAGACGCGGTTCAGCAGGCGCTCGTCCCGCCCGTCGCCCGCGGCTAAAGATTGGCAGGCGCGCTCGTAATCGAGGAGCAGTTTCGTGGCCGCGTCGCTGGCGGCGAATATGGCGTCGAGCACGGTTTGCTCCGCATCGTAGGGCGGGTTCTGCGGCAGGTAACCGAGCGAGACGCCTTCCGCGAACACGACGCGGCCGGTATCCGGTTGCTCCGCGCCCGCGATGAGACGCAGCAGCGTCGTTTTACCCGAACCGTTCGTGCCGACCACTCCGATGCGGTCTTGCGAATCGAAGCCGAGCGTGACGTTTTGGAAGAGCGGCCTCAGCCCGTAGTTCTTGCTGAGCGACTCGATGGATAGAATATGCATTGCCGGTCGGTTAAAATATGTTCGGTTAAACGGTTCAGCGCGTATCACGAACACGCTACAATAAATCTACGCTCAATCCAACGCCCCGTTTGATACGTAAATAGAGGGAGACTGGAAAGAGAGGTGTGTGAATGAATAGACGTTACTTTATCAAATCCGGCGCGACCCTCGGAATGGCCGCAGTGCTTTTCCGCGTGCCGTTCGCCGAAACGCTGGCGCAGAGAACCGCCGCGGGCGGGCGAACCAATGCTGCCCCGTTCAAAAAAATCATCAGGACGGATGAAGAGTGGCGGCGCATTCTGACCGCCGAGCAATATCGCATCACGCGGCAGAAGGGAACGGAAGCGCCGGGCGCAAGCCCGCTGTTGAAGAACTACGCGAAAGGCACATACGTCTGCGTCGGTTGCGCTCTGCCCCTGTTCAGTTCGAAGACGAAGTATGATTCGCACACGGGCTGGCCGAGTTTCTGGGCGCCCATCGCGAAGCGAAACGTCCGCGAGGAACAGGACACAGACGACGGCATGACGCGCACCGAAGTTCTCTGCAACCGCTGCGACGCGCACCTCGGCCACGTCTTCGACGACGGCCCCGACCCGACCGGCCTGCGCTACTGCATGAACGGCGCGGCCTTGAAATTCGTCGCGGGCGCGGCGCGCTCTTAACTGCGCGCGCCGCGCGTGCATCCGAAATTATTGAACTACGGGAGAATTTGAATCGTGACGAAAAAAGTTGTGAAGACCGAAGAGGAATGGCGCGCGACGCTGACGCCCGAACAATATCGCGTCGCACGTGAGAAGGGGACGGAGCGTCCTTTCACAGGCGAGTACTACGACGCCAAAGACCCTGGGACATACAGTTGCGCGGCGTGCGGCAACGAGTTGTTCACCTCGGAAGCCAAGTTCGATTCGGGGTGCGGGTGGCCGAGTTTCACCGAACCGGCGGCGGAAGATAACGTCCGCACGGAGGTTGATACGAGTTACGGGATGAGGCGCACGGAAGTCTTATGCGCCGCCTGCGATTCACACCTCGGCCACGTCTTCGACGACGGGCCGCGCCCGACCGGGCAGCGCTATTGCATCAACTCGGCCGTGCTCAAGTTGGACAGGAAAGAGTAAGGATAACAAACGACCCTGCGGGGCGCGCGTCGGCGCGGCGTCCGTTCTCAGGCTATGTCAAACGTTTCAACGATAGGCATTCTCGGCGGGATGGGGCCGGAAGCGACGAACCAACTGTGCGCATTGATCACCGGGCGCACGCCGGTCGGCAAAGATCAGGATCACGTTCCGGTCATCACCTTCAACAACTCTCACATCCCCGACCGCGTTCATGCCGCCTACGGGCGAGGCGAGAGTCCCGTGCCGGAGATGATTCGGACGGCGCGCGTTCTGGAAGGGGCGGGCGCGGACTTTCTCTTGATGCCCTGCAATCTGGCGCACCTCTTTTTGCGAGACGTGCAGGCCGCCGTCCGAATCGAAATTCTCGACATGATCGAGGAGACCGTGCGCTACATCGCCGAGCAATACCCGCAGTGCGGGCAGGCCGGTATTCTGGCTTCGACGCCCACGCTCCAAAGCGGCCTCTATCACGAGGCGTTGCGAAAGCACGGCCGGCGTCTCGTCGCGCCGAACGAGGACGAGCAGGCGGGTAAAGTGATGAAGGCGATCTACGGGCGAGAGGGCATCAAGTGTGGTTATAAGGACGAGCCGCGCGTTTTGCTGTCGGAGGCGGCGGAGCATCTCGTCGCGGAGGGCGCGGAAATGATCATCGCCGGCTGCACGGAAGTTTCGCTCGTGCTGACTTCCGAAAATTCACCCTTCATCGTGATTGATCCTTTGGAGATCATCGCCCGCGTCGCCGTCGAGCGCGCGAAATCCGGCGTTGACGATTGAGCGTGCCCCGGCCGCGTCACACGGCGCGGCTTCGGCCACGGAAGCGTGATAGCGATCTCTTCTTCGGAGGCGGAGACCGTGAGCAACATCCTGATAACGATGGCGGAAGATAAAGCCTCGACGCGGGACGACCACTTCGGGGTGAAGTTGAATGTCGACGAGGGCGACTGTTACGATTTTTCCGTCGAGTTGCAGGCGTTGGGGCACGACGTGTTTTTCGCCAACTGGGACGACCTCGACGGCGACGAGTTCTCGCGCATGTTCCACGATAACGCGAAGAGGTTCATCACGCCGCTCGCGCCGTCCGAAGCGGATTTGATCTTCGTCTACAAGATGGAAGGATTCTATTTCAACCTTCCCAGATTTTTTCGGATGGTGGAGATGTTCGCCGAAGCCGCGCCGCTCGTCGTCAACCACCCGGCCACGATCAGGCACAACATAGATAAGCGATACCTCCTGGAATTGGAGCAAAGAGAGATACTCGTTCCCCCGACGCAGTTGATGAACGATTCGGTGCGTGAGCGCGTGGCGCGCGGCGAGCCGTTCGTGCTCAAGCCGATCAGCGGGGAGCGCGGCGAGGGCGTGACGCTGGTCAAAACTCCTGACGAACTCGCCGCCGTCGAAGGGCTTGAGGACGGCTATCTGGCGCAGGATTATATCCCCGGCATCCGGGCGGGCGAGCGAAGTCTGGTCTTTCTGGGGTTTGAATTCCAGCACGCTTTCCTGCGGATACCGTCGAGACCGGGAGAGTTTCGCTGCAACGAATCGCAGGGCGCGACGGTCGTGCGCTACGAGCCGACTGCGGCGGAAATGGATTTCGCCTTGAGGACGCTCCGCGCATACGAATCGTTCGGCTGCCCCGTACACTACAGCCGCATCGACATCATCGAGAGCGAACGCGGGCCGATGCTGATGGAAGCGGAGTTGATCAACCCCTCCGTGCTGGCGCGCTATGTAGGCCGTGGGAGCGAGTTCGCGAAAAGCATCGCGGCTTATTTCGATGGCCTGCTCGGGAAGCGGCGAGCGCGTTCGTAAAAGTTCGGCGTGACGAAAGGGCTGACGGAAGCGAGTTCTTCCGTCAGCCCTTTCGTTTATCGCGCGGCGGCCGGTCTGGGTTTAAGGAAGCGTCTGCGGCGGCGCGCCGACGATGAACAACTTCCAGTCTTTGATGGGCGCTTCGTTCAGGAACAGTCTCCACCTCGGATCGATGTAGTTCACGTTCAGGTTCGTGGCGTAGTACTTGAGCGATCTGGTGAACTGGCCGTCGGGCGCGTTGGCGTAACGCTGTTCGAGGTAGTAGGGCGGGATGGTCTGGTAATAGATCGTGGCCGAGACGGTGACGGGGGCTGTGTTGCGCGGGTCGAGCGGAACTTCGTAGGTCACGATGTCCGTGCCGCTCCCGTCGAAGTAGCCGGGGTTCGACGCGCGCGGCACGCCGTGCGGCGCGGTGTCTTTCGCGTCCGGCCCGTTTTCGCTCCACCCTTGCGGCATCATGCGATTGTCTTTGACTTCGTCGGCGAGACTCAGAAAACTCGTCGTGAAATTGCCGTTGGCGTCTTTCACGAGTTCCTCGTAAATCTGCACCTGATCTTCGCTGTTGATGACATCGTAATGCGGTTGAAACAACTGCTGCGGGTTGGTCGATTTCGCGAACGACTCGGTGATGAGCGGTTTGAACTGCGCGCCCTTCCAAATCCCGATCACGCCCTTGTCGTTCGTCGCACCGGAAACCCAGTAAGGCTTGCCGCCCACGTTCACGCGAAACTCTATGAAGGCGCGCCGGAAACTCACCCCGGAAGGAAACTTGTGACCGGCGAGGTTGGTAACTTTAACCTGCGCGCTCAGACCCTTCGGCGTGCGCTTGAGCGCGGCCACCTCGACCGTGGCGGTTTCGTTGCGCGCCATGTGGAGCGCGGCCTTTTTCGTCACCAACATGCCCGGCACGGGGTTGCCGTAGGTCGCCATCGGGTCGAAGAAGGGAACCGGGTTACCGCCGTAATCAACGCTCGATATGCCGAGCGGCGCGGAGAACTGGTTGAACATTTCCATGACGAACAGGTTGAGGCCGACGAGCGTGTGGCGCGAGTAAGTGCCGTCCTTGCCTCCGCCGCCGCGCACGCGCAGGTGTATATCTTCGTCGGGCGCGCGGAATTCCACGGCCGGGAAGGTCTCCTCCTCGATGCTGGCGATCTTGAACTTCAACTCCGCGCCGGTCTTGCTCGTATACTGGCCGGGCATGTGGCATTGCTGGCACGATTGCGCCGTCTCGCGATTAACGGGCGCGCGTTCGTCCTGATACTTGCTGTTGCGCCATTCGAGATAAGTGTTCTGTTCGTGCTCGACTTTCTGTGCGGGATTGGTGAAGACCCTGTCGCCCGGCGTGTAGCGCGTGCCCGGCTTCAGCACCGGCAGGATGACCGTGTGGCACGAGCCGCACATCGCGGACTTCTGAATCTGATTCGCCTTCGTCTTGAGCGGCGTCAGGCCGAGAGAGTTCTTCATCGGGACGGTGACGACATCATCGAAGGGGCCGTAAATCTCGTCGGCCTTGCCCGTCTTGAACTTGCCCGTGTAGGTTGCGGGCGTGCCCAATCCCTCATCCGAAATGTGGTGGCAGACGGCGCACGAAATTCCGTCGCGCGCGAGTGCGCCGTATTTGGCGTAGGGCTGCGGGGGAATGTGGTCGAGATATTCCAACTTGAATTGATCGGACAGGCCCGTGTCGAGCGAGAGTTGGCGCTGCCCCATGACGCCGTGGCAACTGAGACAGGTGTTGACGATCTGATCCTTGATGTCCGGGTACAAATTCAACTCGGTTTCCAACTGCGAGAAGAAGACCGGGTCGCGCCCCGCGAGTCCCATCATGGAGGAACGCCACTCGCTGTAGGGCGAGAGATTGAGGTCTAATTCCGGCGTCGGCGTGGGCGAGGGGCTGGCCGGAATCTTGTTGTAGATTTGGGGATAGATCATGTTCGGCATCGAAGGGTTGTTCTGCGTCGCGTCGTGGCATCCGATGCACTGGTTCGACGTGATGAACATCTGCGGCTTTTGCGACTGCGGACGCTGCGTGGCCGTGTCGTACCACTCGATCACCATCTGCTTCGGCGTGGGCGCGGTTGACGGCGCGGACGCCGCGCGCGGGCTTCGATGCGCGGGCGCGGTCAGAAGTTTTGCGGCGGCATTGGCCGCAACTTTTGAATTGTCCGCCCCGTCGGCAGACCTCTTCAGGTGGACGGCGATGTCCTCTTCGGGTGAAAGCCTTCGCCGGGCGGCGATCTGCGCGCGCGGTTGCGACATGGCGCGCCCGCCCGCAGAAGATGTCGCCGCCGCGGTCACGTCGATCTGGTTGGGCGGCATCGTCGGGTTGAAAGTGATCGAATTGCCGAGGATGTTGTTCAGGGTCGAGAAGGTGAGTTCCGTCCGGGCGGAGGCGTGGCAGTTGACGCAGTAGAGGCCGAACCCCGCGTTCGGGTACATGGCGTAGCTGGCGGGGTTGCCGTCGCTCCAGAACCAGCCGTCATACGAACCCTGCTTGTCCTTGACCATGATCGCCAGCCCCTTGCACCTGTAGGGGTCGTTCTTGCCGGACGGGTCGTTGCATTTGATGTTCGGGTCGGCGTTCTGTTGCGCCGGGGCAGGATACATCTCCTTGATGATCGTGCCGCCGTCGGCGATGTCGCCCTCTTTCCTGTCGGTGTCGCGACCGCTACCCAGCCACTTCACGATCTCCGGCGAGTAGTAAACGCGGACGGCGTTGTGCGTCCCGTAATACTTGCCGCCGAGATAGGCGCCGGTGTCGCGAATTTCCAAATCCGCTTTCCAGCCGGGGTCGGTTTTATAACACTCGCTGTTCACGTAATCGCTCAGGAGTTGCTCGAACGCAACGGTGCCGATCTGGCTCGGCAGTTGGCGAAGCGGCCACCCGCAACGATTCTGCGTACCCGCGCTCGACCGCGGCGCAGATGCCGCCCCGGTTACATATCCGACGGGATTGAAACTAACAAAGACGACGATAAACAGAAGGAAGAAGCAGCAGGTAAGGGTTTTCGCGATCTTCAATCCGGCCTCCTCAAGGGAAAGGGAACAGTCCTTAATTTCACGATTGACTCCGCGTGGCGAACGACGGGTGCGGGCTTGCTCGTCACAGCGCGGAGAGAGAGACTAGTGGGAACAACGTGTAAGGCTTAATTCAATTGAGACATCACGCGGCGCGCGCGTTTGCCGGTAATTTCGAGAATAGTAAAACTGGCTGATTGATTGCGAGAGTGAATGTCTAAGTCGGCTACACTTTATGAGGCTTGCCTCTTTGCTGTCAACAACTTTTAGCGGAGCCGTCAACGATCAGGCATGCTCGTCCGAATGGAGATGTTCACGGGCGCGGCATTGATGAAAAGGGAGGTGTAGGAGGAACCTTCGCCGCCCGGAGTTTTACGGCGCGGCGAACAGGAAGTCGAGCGAGTTTTTGCAGAGCGCGAGTTTTGCGTCCAACTCTTCCGGCGAGTTCGCGCCGATGTTGATCACGCCGTAACGAAAACTTTTACCATCCTGCATGATGTCTGAGAGAGCGTCCCCCGCGGCCACGGTCACCTCCACGTTCGCGTCCGGGAACGCGCGCGCCAGTTGCGCGAGCTGCTCCACGGAAGGCACGCTCAACACCCTCTTGTTCGTAAACGTGCGAAGGATGCAACTCGCGGCCATCTTAAAATCTCCCTGCCGGTGCGGAAAGACCGGTTCTTCGCCGAGCGCGATTTGTAAAAGCGGCGCGTAGGAACTCACGCCGTCAACCTTCTCGAACAGGTCTGTGAACTGCGAGGCGATCTTCGGGTTAACCTCGATGATGTGAATCTCGCCCGTCGCCGGGTTATAGATCAACTCCATGTTAAAGAGCGCGTTGTCGTAGTCGATGCCGCCGATGAACGTCTCGGCGATCCGCGCCATAGCAGTTTGCACCCCCGCCGGCAAACGCGAGGGATAGACGAAACGCTCGAACGAGATCGTGCCGGGATACATCACCGAGTCGATGATGCCGAGGACGCGTACCCGCCCCTCGAACACGTATCCTTCGAGGGAAACCTGCATGCCTTCGAGCAACGTCTCCGCCAGAAGGTGCGAGCCGTCGAACTCGTAATCGGTGTGCGCTCTGAGCAGGTCGTTGAAAGGACGCAGGAACCCTTCCGGCAGCAGGCTCTCGGGCGCAACGCGTTGAAGCTCCGGCAGGGAGCTTATTTTCTGCGCGCTGATGGAGAAGCACGACTTGACGGGTTTCAAAAAGAGCGGGAAGGGAATGTCGAGCGTGTCGCCGTCAATGCCCGCCGGCGGCACGATTTGAAACGACGGCGTGGCCGCCGGGGTCAGATTCCGCTGCGCCACCCTCGAATAATACTTATGTTCGCAGCGCAGCACGCGCTCTACTTTCGGCCCCGCCAACCCCATGCGCTCCGCCATAATGCTCGCCACAGGCATGCCGGGATAACCGACGCCCGACGCGACCCCTTTAATGTCGCTATCCTTATAGCGGTCGAGCGTTGCTTCGATCAGCGACAGGATTTCCAGGTCGCTCGACCTGGGCTGGTGAGCGCCGGCGAGTTGCCGGTCGAAGTAGGTGTCCGCAAATTCGTCGAAAGTGAGGCGGCAGTTCAAATCGGTGGCGACGGCGGGCAGATAGCGATACTCTCTGCTCGTCGGGCAGAGGATCAAAACATTCTTCATAAACTTTATTGTGAGAGACGATGCCCCTACTGATGATAGCCCAATATCCGCGCGAAGCGTGACCAGCCTGCTCGCTTATCATCACTTTAACAGAATATAGAGACCATCCGAATATGTAATTACCATACAGGTAAACGCCCGCTCGAACATATGTTCAAACGGGCGTCTAAGCTTGTTACTTCAGTTCAGAACTTTATTGTCTGGTTCAGAACCTTATCGTCAAGGCTCATCAGTTGCCGCCGGCGCCGCTTGAGAGCTTGCCGACGAGGGTGAAGAGGGGCATGTACATGGCGATCACGATGCCGCCGATGGTGACGCCGAGGAAGCCGATCATGGCGGGTTCGATGAGCGTGAGCATGTTGGCGATGGCTGTGTCCACTTCCTGTTCGTAGAAGTCGGCGATCTTGCCGAGCATCGAGTCGAGCGCGCCGGTCTGCTCGCCGATGCCGACCATTTGCGCAACCATGTTGGGGAAGACATCGGACGCCTTCAGAGGTTCGACGAAGCTCTCGCCGCGTTCGACGCCCGTGCGGATGCCGCGGATCGCGTCTTCGATGACGACGTTGCCAGCGGTGCGCGCCGTGATCTCAAGGGATTGGAGGATGGGAACGCCCGAAGAGAGTAGGGTCGAGAGCGTGCGGGAGAAGCGCGCGATGGCGATCTTGCGCAGGACTGCCCCGATGATGGGCGCTTTCAGGAGCAGGCGATCAAGGTTGCGGCGGCCGTCGGTGGTCTTGCCGTAAGTGCGTATGGCGACAATGGCGGCGATGACGCCGGCGAGGATGCAGAGGCCGCCCCAGCCGGCGACGAAATCGCTGAAGGCGATGACGATGCGCGTGGGGAACGGGAGTTTTTCGCCGGGGCCTAAGAGGCCGAGGAAGATCGCCTGAAACTGCGGGATGACGAAGATGAGGATCGCGGCCACGACGAGAATCGCGATGACGATGACGGCCGTCGGGTAGATCATGGCCGAGATCACGTCGCGGCGCAGTTTGACGATCTTTTCGATGAAGGTCGAGAGGCGTTGCAGGATGATGTCGAGAATACCGCCCGTCTCGCCCGCCTCGATCATGTTGACGAAGAGTTGATCGAACACCTTCGGGTGTCTCGACATGGCGACGGCCAGCGTCGATCCCTCCTCCACGTCCTGCCGGGTTTGCGTCAAGACCTGTTGAAAATATTTGTTCTCCTGCTGGCTCGCCAGAATGTCGAGACACTGCACGAGCGGCAGCCCCGCGTCGATCATCACGGAGAACTGGCGCGTGAAGATCGACAACTCTTTGGACTTCACTTTGCCGCGCCCGCCGAGCTTCGGCACGGCGACCTCGCGCCCCTTCTCCTTGACCGAGGTGAGCATGATCTGTTCGCGGCGCAGCAGTTGCTTCAACACGTCGCGGCTGTCGGCGACGCGCTCGCCGACCATCACTTCGCCGAGTCGGTTGCGGCCTTTGAAGACGTAAGTAGGCATTGGTGGAAAACTCCTAAGTTTCGGGTTTCAAGTTTCAGGCTTCAAATCTGAGGTTCGAGGCTCTTTGTCTTGAACTTGAAACCTGAAACTTGAAACCTGAAACTTTTCTTATCTAGTGGGGCGTGTGCCGATGGGTCGCGACTGTGCGTAGGGGCTCGGGTGCGTGCCGGGGCGCACGGGCGCTGCGTTCGCGCCATTGCCGTTGCCGGTGTTGAGTCCCGAGCCGTGTTCGATGAGGTCGCGCAGTTCGTCCGTGTTCGACGAACGCTGCATGGCGAGTTCGAGCGATATCTGGCGTTTGTGGTAGAGCGTGGCAAGCGCCTGATTGAAAGTCTGCATGCCGTACTTTTCCTGACCCGTCTGCATCATCGAGTAGATTTGGTGAATCTTGTCTTCGCGGATCAGGTTGCGGATGGCGGCGTTGGGGACGAGGATTTCGAGCGCGGCGACGCGCCCCTGCCCGTTGGCCTTCGGCAAGAGCGCCTGACACATGATGCCTTCGAGGACGAGCGAGAGTTGCGCGCGAATCTGCGCCTGCTGGTTGGAGGGGAAGACATCGATGATGCGGTTGATGGTCGAGGCGGCGGAGTTCGTGTGGAGCGTGGCGAACGTCAAGTGGCCGGTCTCCGCGATGCGCAGCGCGGATTCGATGGTTTCGAGGTCGCGCATTTCGCCGACGAGCACTACGTCCGGGTCCTGGCGCAACGCCGTGCGAAGCGCGTCGGCGAAGCCTTTGGTGTCCGAACCGACTTCGCGCTGGTTGACGAGGCAAGACTTGTGGTTGTGCAAAAACTCGATGGGGTCTTCGATGGTCATGATGTGCTCATGACGTTCACGGTTGATCTTATCGATCATCGCGGCGAGCGTGGTGGACTTGCCGGAGCCGGTCGGGCCGGTGACGAGAATGAGGCCGCGCGGCTTGTCGCAGAGCTTGGTGACGACGGCCGGAAGGCCGAGGTTCTCGAACGACCTGATCTCGTAGGGGATGGCGCGAAAGACGCAGCCGACCGCGCCGCGCTGGTTGAAGAGGTTGGCGCGGAAGCGCGAGAGGCCGCGCACGCCGAAGGAGAAGTCGAGTTCGAGCGATTCCTCGAAGCGATGCTTCTGCGCGTCGGTCAGGACGCTGTAGGCGAGTTGCTTGGTGTCGGCGGAGGTGAGAGTTTTGAAGCCGTCGAGCGGTTTGAGTTCACCGTCAACGCGCACCTGCGGCGGGGTGTTGGTGGTCAGATGCAAATCTGATCCGCCCTGCTCGATCAACTTCTTGAGCAGATCGGAGAGCGA
>DASQMC010000029.1:0-38488 GCA_035645695.1 Pyrinomonadaceae bacterium | reverse complement strand
GATGCGCATGCTCAAACGCTACCTGCGGCTCGAACTCGACGAGATCGACCGCCAGAACATACGCTTCCAGACCATCGGGCGCACGGGCGCGCTTCCCGGCAGCGTGCAGCGCGAGATAGAGAAGGCCGTCGAGCGCACGGCGGCGAACAACGGCCTCGTCCTGACGATGGCGCTCAACTACGGCGGGCGCGTAGAGATAGTCGATGCGTGCCGCGCCGCCATCGCGCGCCTCGTTGGTGAAGGGCGGGCTCCGGGTGAGATCACGGAGGAGGACATCGAGCGTGAACTGTACACGCACGGGTTGCCGGAACTCGACCTGCTGGTGCGGACGAGCGGGGAGATGCGCATCTCTAATTTTCTGCTGTGGCAGGCGGCCTACAGCGAGATATATGTGACGGAGACTTTATGGCCTGATTTCCGGCGGGTGCATCTGCTGGAAGCCATCGTGGAGTATCAACGCCGCGACCGTCGCTTCGGCGGATTGCAGCTCGTGGCGAACGCGAAATGAGTTTCAAACGGCGCAATCCGCTCCCTGTCAATTCTCAACTATGGAGTACGTTTCTCACGTGTTCATGATCATAATCGCATTGTTCTTCTTAGCCGTCGTGGTGATGTTATTGTGGCCGCGCAAGAATAAGCGCAGGCGCGGTTCGACCGGTAATTACAGTATCCTGCCGTACGACGCGGGGCACTTCGGCGGCACAAGCGACAGCGGCAGTTCGGGCAGCGACTTCGGCGGGGGCGGCGATTTCGGCGGCGGCGGGAGCGGCGGCGATTTCGGTGGCGGCGATTCCGGCGGGGGCGGCGACGGCGGAGGCGGAGGCGAATGAACCGAATGCCGCCCCGCGCGAGATTCCTTACAGTTCTACCATCTTCAGAATAATCCTTCGATGGGGCGGAGGTTCTCGCCCGCCAATCACTGAAAACATAATGTCGCGCCTCATTACAGCCATCATCGCCCTGCCCATCCTCTTCGCCTCAATCTGGATCGAGCGTTTGGAACTTCTCTTCGTCGCGCTGGCGGGGGCGGCGATGATGATCGGGCTTTACGAGTTCTGGATGTTGTCGGCGAAACGCGACGCGAAGGCGCAGCGCGAACTCGGCACGATCTTCGCCGTCGCCCTGCTCACGGCCTTTTACTTCAACGCCCCCGTCACGTGGCCTGCGCTCCCGCTGATGATTCTCGTCGCCTTCGTCATCGCGACGCTCGCGGGCGCGATGCTCAAGGGCGCACCCTTCGAGCGCATGATCCCCGCAACGGGCGCGACCATCGCAGGGGTCTGTTACGTCGTCTTGCTCGGCGGTCATCTCATCGCGTTGCGCGCCGGTTTCCCGTCGCCGCTCGCGGCGCGCCTGCTCACGTTCTTCTTCTTCGTTTTGATGGGTTCGGACACGGCGGCCTATTACACGGGGCGCGCCTTCGGTCGGCATAAACTCGCGCCGACGGTCAGCCCTGGGAAGACATGGGAGGGCGCGGCAGGCGGACTCCTGGCGAGCCTCGGCTTCGCAGCCCTCGCGCATTACTGGTTCTTCCCGGAACTGCAATTGCGCGCGGCCTTGCCGTTGGCGGCGGCGATGAACGTGCTCGGCGTCGTCGGCGATTTAACGGAGAGCGCGCTCAAGCGCGGGTCGGGCGCGAAGGACGCGGCGCGGATTCTGCCCGGCCACGGCGGCCTGCTCGACCGGCTCGATAGCTTGCTCTTCAACGCGCCCCTCATCTACTATTTCGCCGTCTTCTATTTCGCCGACGCGCTGCAACGCTCGCAGATTCCCTGAACCGCACAGAATTATTTCCGACGGATAAAACGCCGCATGACAACTAAAAAGATTCTGCTCATCATCGGCGGGGTGGTTGCCGTGTTCGGACTCATCATCGCGCTCTTTGTCGGCGGCGTCGTGTGGGTGGCCTTCTCGACCATCGGCAAGAGCGAGGCCGCGCAAACGGCCAAGACCTTTTTGCGGGAGAATGAAAAACTCAAAAGCGACATCGGCGAGGTGCGGGATTTCGGCTTCTGGGTGACGGGCAACATCAACTCGCACAACGCCGACGGCGAGGCGACGCTCAATCTGAAAGCAATCGGCGCGCAAAAGACCGTCCCCGCAAGCGTCAACCTCGCTTACCGGAACGGGCGCGAGTGGGTGGTCGTCGCGGCCAGTTACACGAACGATGCGGGAGAGACCGTCAAACTGCTGAATCCTTACGAGCAGGACGCGGAGGCCGTGGGCGGCGAAGGGCAGGAGCCTCAAACAGGCGCGGCCGGGACGGATATGGCGGGCGGCGCGGGCGACAGTTTCGACGAAGAGAGTTTTTCCGCGAACGTCACGCAATCGGAGGGGACAACTCTCGTCGTCCTATTGTCGCAATACAGTCTCGACAGCCGGGCGCTTGAGAAGACTCTCGACGAATTGTCCGAAGACTATTCCGAGCGCGTGAACCTAGTCCGTTACAGCGTCGATGAGCAGACCGACTTGTACAAGCGTTTTGAAATCAGGAAAGTGCCGGTCGTCCTGATATACACGGACGGCCGCGAGCGCGAGCGGCGCGAAGGGGCGATCTCGAAACAACAACTGACCGCGCTGCTCGAAAAATATCTGGGAACGGAATGAACAAACGGGGCATCGCTATTTTAGGTTCGACCGGCTCAATCGGTTGCAACACACTGCGCGTCGTTGACGCGTTCGCGGACGATTTTCAACCCGTCGCGCTCGCCGCCGGTCGTAACGTCGGAAAGCTCTCGGAACAGATCGCGCGTTACAGGCCGGAACTCGTTTCCGTCGAAACGGAAGAATGCGCGGAGAAGTTGCGCGCCGAACTCGGCCGCGAGGGAATCGCCCCGCCGTCGCGCATTGTGACGGGTGAGGCGGGGCTGGTCGAGGTGGCGACGCATGAAGGCGCGGATTGCGTCGTCAGCGCGACCGTGGGCGCGGTCGGTTTCGTCCCGACGCTTCGCGCGCTCGAAGCGGGGAAGCGCGTCGCGCTCGCCAACAAGGAGACGCTCGTCATGGCGGGCGAGTTGATGACGCGCGCGGCGGCCATGTCGGGCGCGGAACTCCTGCCGGTCGATTCCGAACACAACGCGCTGCACCAGTGTCTTCGCGGCGAGCGACGCGAGGAAGTGCGCCGCCTCGTCCTGACGGCTTCGGGCGGCCCCTTCCGCACCAAAACTCTGCGCGAGATGGAAGAAGCGACGGTCGCGGAGGCGATGCGCCACCCGACGTGGGAGATGGGCGCGAAGATCACCATCGATTGCGCGACGCTGATGAACAAGGGGCTGGAAGTGATCGAGGCGCGCTGGTTGTTCGGCTTCGACGCCGACCACATAGACGTGATCGTCCATCCCGAATCAATCGTCCACTCGATGATCGAACTCGTCGACGGCTCGGTCATCGCGCAGTTGGGCGTCACCGACATGCGCCACGCCATACAGTACGCGCTGACCTACCCGGAGCGACGCGCCCGGCAGCTTCCACCGCTCGATTTGACGCAACAGTCCGCGCTCCATTTCGACGCGCCCGACACGGAACGTTTCCCCTGCCTCGCGCTCGCCTATCGCGCCCTGCGCGCGGGCGGAACGACGCCCGCCGCCCTGAACGCCGCCAACGAAGTGGCCGTCGGAGCGTTTCTAGAAGAACGCATCCGCCTGACCGACATACCGCGCGTCATCGAACACGTGCTCGACGGGCACGAGTCGCGCCCCGTAACAGACCTCAGAGTCGTGCTTGAGACCGACGCGGCGGCGCGGCAGAGCGCGTCGGAAGAGATCGAGGCGCTGGTTTCGGTGAACGGCTAGTTTGACGCGGTAAGTTCAAGCCCGTAAACTCTTTCGTGCAACTGTGGGCGCATGAGCCGCCTCTAACGTGGTTCGCCCCTGTGTCGTGTTACCCGGAGAAAGACGCTAAAAATTATGAGTTTGATCGGCTTGCTGGCATTCATTTTCATTCTCGGCGCGGCCGTCGTGCTGCACGAATTCGGCCACTACATCGTGGCGAAACTCTTCAAAATGCGCGTGGAGACGTTTTCTGTCGGCTTCGGGCCGCGCCTGTTCGGGCGGCGCTGGGGCACGACCGATTACCGCTTGAGCCTGATCCCGCTCGGCGGCTATGTCAAACTCGGCGGCGACGAGTCGAACGCCTCGGTCGAGGGCGCGGGCGAGAGCGACATACCGGCAAACGAGCGTTTCGATCTGCGCCCACGCTGGCAGAAGTTTCTCGTGATGGTGGCCGGGCCGACGATGAATATTCTGACGGCACTCGCCGTGGTCTGGGTGGGCGCGATGATCGCGGGCGTCCCCGTCTCTCCGGCATCGCCTACCGTCCGCTACGTCAAACCGCAGGGCGTGGCCGAGGCAGAGGGCTTGCGCGCGGGCGACCGCGTGGTGGCATTCAACGGTAAGGAAAATCCTTCGTGGGAGCGCATCCTGAACGACGTGCGCCTCTCGCCTGAACAACCGCTGCCCGTAACGGTGGAGCGCGGCGGGCAACGCGTGAATTTGACGGTTAAGCCGACGAAATACGTCGAAGAGGGCGAGAGCATCGGCGACATAGATTTCCGACCCGACTACGGCGAACTACCCGTGATGATCACGCAGGTCGTCGCCGGTTCACCGGCGGAGCGCGCGGGCTTGCAGGTCAACGACCGCGTGATCGCCGTCAACGGCGAGGCTGTGCGCGATGAATACGACGTGCGCGCCATGATTCAGGCGCACCCGAACGAGACGGTGAGCTTGACGGTCGAGCGCAACGGGCAGCGACAGGAAATCTCCGCGCAGACGAGCGCGGAAGGCAAAATCGGCTTTGCCCCCGAATCAATATTGCCGCAGCAACGCATCGGCCCGGTAGCCGCGCTCGGCTACGCCGTCCGGCGCAACCTCGAAGTGCTGCGCATGACGGGCGCGGCCTTCGCGCAAATTTTCCGTGGGCAGCGTTCGGCGCGCGAGTCGTTGTCAGGCCCCATCGGAATCGCGCAGGCTTCGTCGAACGCCGCGACCAAATTCGGTTGGGCGGGCGTCTTCGCGATGCTCGGCTTCCTCAGTTTGAACCTCGGCATCGTCAACCTGCTCCCGATCCCCGTACTCGACGGCGGCGCGATCTTCCTGCTCGGCGTCGAAGCCGTGCTCGGCTGGATCGGCCTGCGCATGTCGATGACCATCCGCGAGCGCATTCAGCAGGTTGGCATGGTGATGCTGCTTCTGTTGATGGGCTTCGTCATCACCAACGACCTCGTTAAAGTCGCCACGCGCTGGCGCGCCTCGGACGACGACAAACCCGCAGTCACACAACCGGCGAAATGAGTTTCAGGTTTCAGGTTGCGGGTTTCAAGTTAAAGAACGAAGAACCTCAGTCCTGAAACCTGAAACCTGAAACTTGAAACCTTATGAGAGTGACGCGGGCGGTTAAAATCGGGAACATGCAGATCGGCGGGGGCGCGCCCGTCGCCGTGCAGTCCATGACGAAGACTGACACGACGGACGTTGAGGGCACGGTCAAACAGATCGAAGAGATGTTGAGCGCGGGTTGCGAGATCGTCCGCCTCGCCGTGCCCGACAAAGACGCTGCCATCGCGCTCAAAGAGATCAGGCGGCGCGTGCCCGGCGTGCCGCTCGTCGCAGACATTCATTTCCACTACAAGCTCGCTCTGATGGCGCTCGACGCGGGCGTCGATAAACTGCGCCTCAACCCCGGCAACATCGGCGCGCACGAACGCGTGCGCGAGGTGACGCGCGCCGCACAGGCGCAGAAAGTGCCTATCCGCATCGGCGTCAACGGCGGCTCGCTCGAAAAAGACCTGCTCGCCAGATACGGCACGGCGACGCCTGAGGCGATGGTCGAGTCGGCCTTACGGCACATACGCATCCTCGAAGATTTGAATTTCGGAGACATCATCGTCTCGCTCAAAGCCTCGGACGTGCATCGCACGGTGGCCGCCTATCGCCTGCTCTCGGAGCAGGTTGACTACCCGCTGCACCTCGGCGTGACGGAGGCGGGCACGGCCTTCAGCGGCTCGATCAAATCCTCTATCGGTCTAGGCATACTTTTGCACGAGGGCATCGGCGACACGATACGCGTCTCTCTGGCGGCCGAACCGCACGAGGAGGTGCGCGTCGCATGGGAGATTTTGAAGTCGCTGGAGTTGCGCAAGCGCGGCGTGACGGTGGTGGCCTGCCCGACCTGCGGCCGACTCGACGTTGATGATTTCGTCGGCATCGTGACGGAGATCGAACGCCGCCTCGCGCACATCGAAGAACCGCTCCACCTGTCGATCATGGGCTGCGCCGTCAACGGGCCGGGCGAGGCGCACGATTCCCAACTTGGCATCACCTTCGGTCGCGGCGTCGGCATGATCTACAAAGACGGCAAGCCGATGCGCAAGGTGGCAGGCGCGGACATCGTCGAAGCCTTTGTCGCGGAGACTGAAAAACTCGTCGCGGAAGGCGCGGCCGCCAAAGCGCAGCCGACCCCCGAACTGATCACTATCGAAAGATAAAGACAGGTCAAAGGGTAAAGGATAAGGGTGAAAGGGAAGATCGTCTCCGATGCTTTCCTTTCACCCTTACCCTTTACCCTTTGACCATTTGCCTTAGTCCGCCATCGCCGCCATCGAGAGAAGCAGCGCGTCGGTGGCGATGCGGCGGTTGATATTGACTGCGAGTTGGCCGCGTAGTTCCTGTATGCGCGCCAGCCAAACGGCCGCGTGGCGGCTTTTGAGTTTCGCGCCGAGTGGCGCGAGACGCCGGCGAATATCTTCGTTGACTATCCTGGCCGTGGGGTCGAGCGAGAGCAGCCACGCGTCGCGGATGAGCGTTTCGAGCACGTCGAGTCGCGGCTCGAACTCCTCCTTGTGCTTCGCATCGCTCAACTCTTCGGCGGCGCGAAGCAATTGGAGGCGATCCTTCTGAACCGCCGCGAGCGCGCCGAGGACTGAGAGCATCGCCTCGCGCCCTTCGCGATAGGCGTCGAGGTTGAGACTGAGAGCGAGGCCGAGCCGCCCGCGCGCGACGTGTGCGGCGAGGCGCGCTTCCTCGCCCGCGCGTATCTTGTTGCCGACCAGATACTTTTCGATCTCATCGGCCGTGAGCGGCGCGAACCGGATCGTTTGGCAGCGCGAGCGGATCGTCGTGAGCAGGTTGGCGGGGCGCGCGGTCAGCAGGATCAAGTGCGACGTAGGCGCGACTTCTTCGAGCGTCTTCAGGAGCGCGTTCGACGCCTGCGGGTTCAACCTGTCGGCCTCTTCGACGATGAAAACGCGCGCGCGGCCTTCGTGAGGCCGGAAGTTGGTTTCGCGTTCGATCTCGCGCGCCTGATCGACTTTGATGATGTTCTTCTCAGCCCTCACCAGACCGACATCCCTGTGCTCGCTCCAAATGATATGTCTGGCGTCGGCGGTCTTATCCGCCGGGGCGTCGCCGAAATGCGTGATGCGGACGCACGAAGAACATTTATCGCAGGCTTCGACTCCGGCGGGCGCGAGACAATTAAGAGCTTTGGCGAGTTCGAGCGCGAAGAGTTTTTTGCCGATTGCCTCCTCGCCCGCGAAGATCATCGCGCCGGGGACGCGCCGCCCCGCGAGTATGCGGCGCAGCGTGTCGCGCGCGCGCTGGTTTCCGATGAGGCGATCAAACATAGAAGGGAATATTTTAAGTTACAGGTGAAAAGCTCAGGTCTAATGTTTTGGCGAGGATTGAGTCTCCGCCCACTGGCCTCTGCCTTCAAGAAACGGGACGACGATTTCCAGCACGTGCGCGTGAATTTCTTCGACGGACAAACTCGCGTCAACGACACGCACGCGTTCGGGTTCGGCGGCGGCGATCTGCAAGTAGGCGTCGCGCACGCGCGTGTGAAAAATTTCCGCTTCGAGTTCGAGCCGGTCTTTCGTTGCGCCCTCGCCGCCCTTCGTGCGCTGGCGTGAGCGTTCGCCGCTTTTGGCGACGGAGAGATCGAAGAGTAGCGTCAGGTCGGGCTTGAGTCCGCCGGTTGCGAGCGCGACGACTTCGTTGACCAGCGACGGCTCGAAGCCGCGCCCCGCACCCTGATAAGCGACGGTGGCGTCGGCGTAGCGATCCGAAAGCACGACGCGGCCTCCGGCGAGTGCGGGATTGAGGAGCGCGCGAACGTGCTGGGCGCGGTCGGCGGCATAAAGCAACAGTTCGGCGAGCGGGTCAACCTGCTCCTGCGCGTCGAGCAGCGCTTCGCGCAGGCGTGCGCCGAGCGGAGTGCCGCCGGGTTCGCGCGTCTGCACCACATCCATGCCGCGCAGGCGAAGCACGCTCGCCAGCATCCGCAGTTGGGTGGACTTGCCCGACCCGTCAATGCCTTCAAAGGTGATGAATGCGCCGGTCAAAAAAGTGGGACTCCGTCTAGGGTTACAGGGAAGCGGGGCGGTTTTAACCGTCGGAACGGTCGGAGGCGTCGCTGCTGCCAGCCCCTTCGCCGGCGGGCGGGTCGAAAGAATGCGCGCCGCGCAGTTCGCCGCTCGTGTGGCGTCGGTTGTGTGAGATCGTCGAGATCGCGTGTTTGAAGATCAACTGTTCCTGAACGCCGGCTTCCAACAGCACCGAGAATTTATCGAAGCTCTTGATGCGACCCGTGAGCTTCGCGCCGTTCATCAGGTAGATGGTGACGGCGTCTTTCTCTCGTCGCACAGTGTTCAGGAATGCGTCCTGAATATTTTGAGGTGAAGGCTTCGCGTCCACTACAACACTCCACACCGCTCAACTGGTAATTAGTAGACCGTCAGATTACAACACGCTGTCACGCGTGACAAGTAAATGTTGACCGCAGCAACTTAAAACGGCGAAGGCTGCCGCGCGGTTACAAATTTCTGCGGCGCGTTCACCGGAGGCCGTCCCCTCTAAAGGCTCATTCGTCGCCCGCTTCAAGCAACCGGGCGACGCGCGCGGAGACGAGTTGCTGCACTTCCGGGGAATCGCCGAAGCCCTCGAACCATTCGACGCCCGTTTCGCGTCGAAACCACGTCAACTGGCGTTTCGCGTAATGGCGCACATCGAGTTTGGTCTGTTCGATTGCGCTCTCGCGCGTGCGCTCGCCGCGGATGAATTCGACGACGCGCCGGTAGCCGTGCGCGCCGAGCGCACTCGACGCGGCTGGCACGCCCGCCTCCAACAAGCGACGGACTTCTTCAATCAAGCCAGCCTCGAAATGGCGTTCGGCGCGCTCGTTGATGCGTGCGTAGAGCGCGGCGCGCGGCGGGGAGAGGGCGAATATACGCAGGCGCGCGGCCGATGCGGGCGGCGCGGGGCGCGCGGGTTGTTGGAGCGAGAGCGGCGCGCCCGTTTGCAGTCGCACTTCGAGCGCGCGCTGCACGCGCGACCAATCACGCGGTTGGAGCCGCGACGCGGATGCGGGGTCGAGGCGGCGCAGTATTTTGTGGAGACGCTCCGCGCCGTCTCGCTCTCTGATCTTCGTCAGGCGCGCGCGCAATGCCGCGTCCGTCGGCGGACTAGGAAAGAAGGGTTGTCTCAGCGCGCGAAGATAGAAGCCCGTCCCCCCGACGAGCAGCGCGAGATTGCCGCGCGCTTCTATCTCGCGAATCTTTTCAGCCGCCGCCTCCGCCCAGTCTCCCGCCGTGTAGTTGAACGCGGGCGGCACGAAGTCGAGCAAGTGATGCGGCACGCCGCGTCTCTCCGCGAGCGGCACTTTCGCCGTGGCGATCTCTATGTCCCTATAAACCTGCACGGAATCGCAGTTGACGATCTCGCCGCCAAAGCGCAGGGCCAACTCGATACCGAGATCGCTTTTGCCCGAAGCCGTCGGGCCGACGACGGCTATGATCGGCCGTAGATGCGATGGAGAACTCACGAGGCGGAGCAGCAGAGACGGAAGATGAGCACGACCCAGATGATCGCGAGCAGGGCGAGCGCGCCGACGAGTTGTGCGCGAGAGAAACGCATGGTGAAACCGTGAATCGTGAATCGAAAGAAAAACCGTGAATCGTGAATCGAAAGAAAAGCCGTGAATCGTAAATCGTGAATCGTGAATAGAAGAAGAAGGGCTTTCTCTATTTACGATTCACGATTTACGATTTACTAAATTACGATTCACGATTTACTAAAAACTCTTCCAGTTGTTTTTCGGTCGGGCGTACAAGGGCGCGTTCGCCGCGTGCGAAGACGGGCACGAGTTTTTGTTCCGTCAGCAGGTACATGGCACGCAGGGCGCGCCAGTCGTTTTTCACGTCGCGCTCGACGTAAGTTACATGGTGGCGCGCGAGCCACGCCCGCGCGGTGGTGCAAAGCGGGCAGTTCGGCACGACAAAGAGAGTCACGGCGTTTTCGTCTGTTGTCTCGGTCATGATGTTTTTGGGGTGAGCCCCGGAGCTTGTGGGCGCGCTCAGTACATTTTCGTCAGGTCGATTCCGGTGTAATAGTTTTTGAGAATCTGCTCGTAACTCAGACCCGCGCGCGCCATCCCGTATGCGCCGACCTGACACATGCCGACGCCATGACCCCAGCCGCGCCCGGTGAAGGTGTAACTCGTGATGCGCCCGGCCTCGTCATACTTGCGATCAATGACAAAGAGTTGTTCGCGCAGGCCGAGCGCGGAGCGAATGCGCCCGCCGCGCACGTGCGCCGTGCCGCTCGTGCCGGTGACTTCGAGGTCGAGCGCGCGGCGCGAAACTCCGCGCGATGCGACGCGCAGATCGACGATTGAACCGATGCGACCCGTGCGCCGCCCGAGCCGGTTGGCGACCTCTGCCGCGCTCAGAGTGGTCGTCCATGTCGTGAAAGGCGAGACGCGTTCGGCGGACGCGCCCTTCGGCGGCGTGTACAACTCAAGGTAGTCAACCGCGCCGCGCCCGTCCGTGTGATACGTCAAGGGTTCGCCGCCCACGACGTTCGCGCTGCGCGTCTGGAAAAGCGCGTCGCCGAAAGCGCGGAAGATGTAAGCGTCGGCTGCGAGCGTCAACGCGCGCTCGGGCGATTTGCCCGCGCGCACGACGAGCGCGCCGCCGACGGGAGTTCGCGCCGTCGCCTTCTGCAACGCGAACAGCCCGCGCGCTTCGAGCACGCGAACGACGGTGCGCAGAGCGCGTGCGCGCGTCAAAGGCTGGCGCGGCCTGAGCGTCGCGTCGATGTGGAGCGCGAGGTGGCCGTCGCGCAGGAGCAACGCCACGTCGGCGCGATTGGGAGCGGGAATGTCTCCGGCGTCGCGGAAGGCCAGAAGGTAGTTTACGTCGTCGGCCGACAGTAAAACGTCCGCGCGGCTCTCGCCGTCGAGCGTGAGCATAAGGGCGGTGCTGAAACCGGGCGGGCGCGTCGCATCGCTATTGATGACGGCGGGGGTCGTGCGGCGCGCGAGCCGTGCGGCGACATCGAGCAACGCGCGCACGTCCTCGGCGGAGACGGCGGCCGCCAGCCACTCGTCGCTTACGCGCGGAGGGAGGCGGAAGCCGTGTACGGCAAGCAACGCGCCCGCGCGCTCGCTCGTCGCATGTTCGGCATCGCGCAGGCTGCCCGGCTCGCGCGAGGTCTGGATGAGCGTCTGCGCGAGAGACGCGTGCGCGAGGTGCGCGCTGCATTCGCGCCCGTGCAGGTAGGGGACGGCCGCGCCGCCGAAGATGTTCTCTGCGTTCTCGGTGCGACCGCCGCAGGTGGAAGTGTAGAGCGCATTGATCGGCTCGCCGCGGTAGGTCGCGATCATGCCGCGCGTCTCTTCGACGGCGCGCGTGGAGAGCGGGTGTTCGGTGGAAAGCCCGCCGTAAACCTGCGAGCGGATGGTCGGTAAGAGGTCGAAACCGGCGGCCGTGAACTGGCCGCGATTGCTGACGGCGTAGGTGCGCGCCGCGACGGCCTGCGCCTTCAAGGCTTCGAGCGCGCCATAGCCGCCGGGCGAAAGTTCGTTCGGCACGACGCCGCGCACGTAATCTTCGAGGCCGAGGACGTTAACGACCGTGAGCGAACCGTTCAGGTTCGTGAACACTTCGAGACGACCGCGATAGGGCTTCTCGTTGAAGCGCAGCGGAGCATTCGCTTCTCCCGGCGCGAACGTGACCGGCGCGCGCGAATCCATGAGGGGCGACGTGCCGCCCGCATAGACGACGAGACCGCGCGCGGGCAGCGACGCGCGCGAAGCCAACCGGATGCCGCTCGTGCTCTGCGAGGGGGAGTTGGACGGCGCGCGTCCGGCCGTGGCAGCGACGTTTGGATTCGCGCGCTCTCCCGGCGCTGATGTTTGATTCGGAGTTCGCGTCGTCGCCGTTTGTCTGACGCCCGGCGACGCGCGGCGAGCGGTTTCCTGCGAGCCTCCGGCCGAAGGCTGTGCGCCGACGAGCGAGACGGCGGCGATGCCCGCTTCTTCAAGCCGTGTGCGAAGCTCTTCGGCCTCGATGCGCGGAGCGGGCTGGCCGACGCGCACGCGCCACGTAGAATTGGCCTCGTCGCCCGCGACTTCCGGCGACTCGCCCGTTAACTCTCTCACCTCGCGCGCGACCGCATCGGCCTGCGCACGGCTCGTCACCGCCGCGATCTCGACGCGGAACAGCGCGCTCTCGTCCGTTCGCGGGGCGGGCAGCGGCGTCAGCATGCGCGGTTCGATCCGCACGCGGGCGACCGCGAGCGCGGCGGGCACGCTCGTCTCGCCGGGTTGTGTTTGCAACACGCTCAAAGTCTGCCCGCTCGTGGAGACGGTGACGGAGCGCGCGCTCGTGGAGAGGCCGATGCGTATCGTCGGTTCGGCGTCGAGCCGTTTGAAGGCGTAATCATCACGCGCCGGTTGGAGGGGTTGCGCGGCGGGCGCGTCGGGTTGAACGCGGCGCGGGCGCGTCTGCGCCCCCTCGCCCTGCGCCAGCGCGAAAGATTGGGCGAGCAGCGCGAACGCAACGTATAACGCGACGAATTTTGCCGGTTTAAAAGGACGGATTGACATCAAACTCACTTCCAGAACAGGCGGCCCAGTATTCCTAACGGCCGAGTCGTTATACTACTACAACTCGCGCGCGACGGAATCATCAACCGATCAACCACGCGCGCAATAAACCGAGCGCGCCGCCCGCGAGCACCACCCACAACACGTCGAGTTTCCAGCGATACAACGCGACGAAGGCGGCGACGGTCAGGATCAACGCGAACAGGTTGGTCTCGCCCGCAAGAAGCCCCTGAGGCCAGATGACAGCCACGCCGAAGACGAGCGCGAGGTTGAGGATCACGCCGACGACCGCCGCCGTGATACCGGAGAGCGCGCCCGTCAGATTGCTGTTCCCCCGCAGTCGTTCGATGTAGGGCGCGCCGAGGAAGATGAAGAGGAAGCAGGGCAGGAAGGTCGTGTAAGTCGTAATAAGCGCGCCCGCGATTGCGCTCGCAGTTTGATCCATGCCGCCGGGAGGATGATTCCAACCGGCCATGAAGCCGACGAATTGCAGCACCATGATGAGCGGGCCGGGCGTGGTCTCGGCCAGCGCGAGGCCATCGACGGCCTGCGCCTGCGTCAGCCAGTTGTAGGAGCCGACGGCGGCCTGCGTAACGTAGGCCAGCACGGCATATGCTCCGCCGAACGTCACGAGGGCGGCCTGCGTGAAAAAGCGATACTCGTGTGCGTGCAGGCTTCCACTACCGCTCCACCAGATGATCGCGGCGAACGGCAACGCCCAGAGCAGGAGGCCGATCAGGAGAATTTTGAGCGTTCTGATTTTGGAAGGTTGCGTGTGCGCCCCCTGCGGCGCGTCGTCTTGAATCACGTAAGAGGTCGAAGGCCGCGCGCCGGTCGAATCCTCATCTCGCTTCGTTTCAACTCGCGCATGCCCTCCAACCGAACTGCCCGTGCTTTGCGCTGCCGCCTTAGCCGGGGGGGCGACCAAAAGCTGCGGCCGGAAACGGGCGCACGCTAATCCGCACAGACCCGCCGCGAGCACGATGAGGGGGAATGGAATGTGCAGGAAGAAGATTCCGACGAAGGCGGCGGCCGCGATGAGATAATGAAAGCGACGCTTGAGGGCGCGACCGCCGATCTTCAATAGAGCCTCGACGACGATTGCCACGACCACCGGTTTGAATCCACCCAACACCCCTGCGACCGAACTGATCTGCCCGTATTTCGCGTAGACGTAGGAAAGCGCGAGCAGGATGAAGATGGAGGGAATGACGAAGAACGCGCCCGCCACGATGCCGCCCCATGTGCGGTGCATGAGCCAGCCGATATAGATGGCGAGTTGCTGCGCTTCGGGGCCGGGCAGGAGCATGCAGTAGTTGAGCGCGTGCAGGAAACGTTCCTCGCTGAGCCAACGCCTGCGCTCGACCAATTCCCGGTGCATGATCGCGATCTGCCCGGCCGGGCCGCCGAACGAAATGAATCCCAGTTTGACCCAGAAGCGAAACGCTTCCCCGAACGAAACATGCGCCGGGTGAGCGGGCGACGCATTCACATCGCTGCCCGGCGTCGTCGCGTTCGTACTTTCCATAACTGGCATTCGTTCCCCTGTTATCTCGCGTCGCCGACGTTCGCGGAGCGTTCGAGCGCGGCGACGGCGAGCGTGTGAAACTGTCGCCGCACGCCGTTGATGTTGACGAAGGGCAGCGAGCGCGTGTGCGTCCGGTTGGTCAGCAGAATAAAGACGCGCTCGCGCGCGGCATCGACCCAACAACTTGTTCCCGTGAAACCGAGGTGGCCGAAACTGTCGTGCGCGAGCGCGCCGCCCGCCGTCGAGTCTTTCGTCGCGGCGAGTTGCCACGCGATGGAACGTGCCTCGCACAGATTCGGCGTCATGTCTGTGCGAAAGAGCGCACACGTCGCGGGCGCGAGCAAACGCGTGCGCGCCGCGATGAACTGTTCCGCGAGGCTTTGCGTCTCACGCGCGTTCGAGAACAGACCGGCATGCCCGGCCGCACCGCCGAGAAAATAGGCGTTGCCGTCATGCACTTCGCCCCAGATCAACTCCTCGCGCCACAGGCCGCGCGCGTCTCCCGCGTTCTCCGCGCGCGCTTCGGCCGTCTCCAGTGTCTCGCACATCCCGCGCTCGTAGGCGTTGCCCGCCAATTCGCACGCCGCCACTCCGGTCAGGAAGGCGCGTTCCGGTTTGAAAAACGTTCGTTCGAGTTTGAGCGGGCGGAAGATTTCACGCGCGGCCAACTCGTCTATCGTCGCGCCGCGGATTTTTTCGAGCAACAGCCCGAGCGTGATGAAACCGAGATCGCTATAGACGACGCGCGTGCCAGGTTCGTATTGGAGTCCGGTCGCCGCAATCGTCTCCAACACACGCTCGCGCCGGTTGCCGGTCGCGATGCGAAGCGGCCGCCAAGCGGGGAGGCCGGAGGTGTGCGTCAACAAATGGCGCACTTTGATCGCGGCCGTCTCTCCCGGCGCGAACTCCGGCAGGTATTCCGCGACGGGGCGTTCCAACTCCAACGCGCCGCGCTCGATCATGAGTGCCGCGAGCAGACCCGTCACGAGCGGCTTCGTCAGCGACGCGAGATCGTAGATCGTCTCGACGGTCGCCGCGTGCCGCGCGGGTTCGCGCACGGCGTCGCCGAGCGCGCCGGAGAAACGCGCGCGGCCACGCTCGGCGACGAGATAGACGGCGGAAGGGAAGTCGCCCGCCGCGATGCGCGCGGCGAGAAGCGCTTCGATTTCTTCGTCCGGTGTGTTGCTGTGGGAGGTCAAGGTGTGGCTCGGCGTTCAGCGGTTGTCGGACTGGTTGAAAGTCGGGCGCGAGGCCAAAGCGTGCAGCCCGGCGTTGGCCGTGTGTTCGTGTATGCGTTCGAGGACGCGCAGGGCGAGCGCGAGCGCGCGGCGTCCGTCCGCGCCCGTGATGGGCGGCGGCTCGCCCGTCGAGGCTGCACGCAGGAAAGCTTCGATCTCTACGCGGAGCGGCTCGACATCGGCGATCTCCAGACGGCGCAGGTTGACGCCGGGGCGCGCGCTCGCCGGGTCGGGCGGCGGCGCGAGGCTGCTGATCGAAGCGTGGCGCGCGGCATAGTCAACCGCGACGTAATCATGCGGTTGGAAGAAACGCATCTTGCGAATCTTCTCCATGCCGACGCGCGAGGCCGTGATGTTGGCGACCGCGCCCGTGGCGAATTCGATGCGCGCGTTGGCCGCATCGACGCGGTGCGTCAACACGGGAATCCCGACGGCGCGCACGTCCGACACTTTCACTTCGCTCCCGACGAGCCATTGCACGACATCGAGATCGTGAATCATCAGATCGAGCACCACGTCGATGTCGAGCGAGCGGGCGGTGAATTCGCCGACGCGGTGAATCTCGAAATAGAGCGGCTGGCGGACGTGCGGGTAGAGCGCGGAGAGCGCGGGGTTGAAGCGTTCGACATGGCCGACCATGAGCGACGCGCCGCCGCGCGCGGCCGCTTCCATCATCCGATCCGCTTCTTCGAGCGTGTGCGAGATGGGCTTTTCGACAAGGACGTGGACGCCCGCTTCGAGCAGCGGGCAGGCGATCTCAGCGTGCGATTCGGTCGGGACGGCGAGGCTCACGGCATCGACGCGGCCAAGGAGGCTTCGCCAGTCGGTCGTCCATTCGGTTTCGCGTTCGGCGGCGATGCGGCGCGCGGTCGCCTCGTCGGAATCGCAGACGCCGACGAATTGCGTGCGTCCCTCGGCGGCGAGCGCGGCGTGGATGCGCGCGTGTTGGCGTCCGAGGTGGCCTGTGCCGATGGCGGCGGTGCGTAGAGGCATCATGAGTTATGAGCTATCAGTTGTCAGTAGTCAGTTGTCAGTAGTCAGTTGTCAGTAGTCAGCAGTCAGCTATCGATCATTGAATGTTAGTTGTCGGCAATCGGCTATTTTTGGGGCAATCAGAGATCAGGCGGGCGGCTCGGTCGTCGTTGTGGAATCGCGTTTCCTGACTTTGTACATCGCCGCGACTTCGTTAATACTCACGACGTAAAACAAAATTCCGGCTGACGGCTGACGTGCTGACGGCTGATTGCTTTTCGGGTGACTATACTTGCAACCTTCGACGCTTGCCAAGCGCGGCTGGCTTTTGCTGTTGGCGACGACCGCCGTCGTCTACTTTTACGGTCTGGGACGCGCGCCCTTCGTCGGCGCGGACGAACCGCGTTACGCGCAGGTGGCGCGCGAGATGTTCCAGCGCGGCGATGCCGTGACGCCGACGCTCGGCGGCCGGACGTGGTTTGAGAAACCCGCGCTCGTTTACTGGGCGGCGATGGCCGGTTACAAATTGTTCGGCGTGGCGGAATGGACGGCTCGCCTCGGCATGGCCTGCGCCGGGTTGCTGACCGTCTTTCTCGTCGGTTGGATCGCGAAGCGCGTCGAGGAGAGGGAAGTCGGGCGCGCGGATTGGCTGCGACTATCGGCGGGCGCGACGGCGGCGACGAGCGCGGGACTCATCGTCTTTTCGCGCGGCGTGAATTTCGATGTCTTCGTCACGATGACGGTCGCGTGCGCGCTCGCGTTTTTCTTCGCGGCCGAACTTGAAACCGCGCTAAGGGCGCGGGCGTGGCTGCTCGCGGGATTTTACGCGGGGATGGGCGCGGCGTTATTGGCGAAAGGTTTGATCGGCGTGGTCATACCGGTCGGCGTGGTCGCTCTCTATTATTTGTTGCGACGGCGTTGGCCGGAGATGTGGAAGTCGGCTTTCTGGGGATTCCTCATCACGTTTGCCGTGGCCGCCCTGTGGTACGCGCCCGTCATCGCGCGGCACGGGTGGACGTTCGTGGACGAGTTCTTCGTCAAGCATCACTTCGCACGCTACCTCTCGAACAAGTATCACCACCCGCAGCCGTTCTGGTTCTATTTCGCCATCATCCCCGCGCTCATGCTGCCGTGGAGCGCGTTTCTCGCGTCGGGCGTCTTTCAAGCGCGACGCTGGAACTGGCGCGGCGGTGAAGACGACGCGCTCGGCAAACTGCGTCTCTTCGCGCTCGCGTGGGTGTTGTTCCCGCTGCTCTTTTTTTCGGTGTCAGGCTCGAAGCTGCCGGGCTACATCCTGCCCGCTCTGCCGGGCGCGGCGTTGCTTGCGGGCGAGCGGCTCGCCGGTTTCCTTCGCGGCGAGGGCGGCACGCGGGCATTGCGCGCCACCGCCGCGCTCATGCTCTGCCTGACAGTTGCAGGGGTGGCCTACGGGTTGAAAGAGACTGAACTATCGCGCGCCTGCGTTGCGCTCGTCGCCGCGCCGGTCGTCGCCGCGTGCGCGTACATGTTGTTCGCAACGCGACGCCTGCCGGGCGTGTTGGCCGCCGTCGGCGCATCCTTCCTGACGACGGTGCTGATCGTGAGTTGCGCCGCGCAGCACGTGGCGGCGCGCGAGTCCGTTCGTGATCTGCTGCGCGCGGCGAACGGGCGAGGCTATGGCGCGTCGCCGATCCTGAATTTGCACACAATCGAGCGCACGTCGCAGTTCTACGCGGCGGAGCGTTTGATTTACGACAAGGCGCGCGGCGGCGAGCCGCATAAGTTTGAAGGGCCGGGCGAGGTGTTGGAGGTGGCGCGCGCGAGAGGCGGGGCTGTTCTCGTCATCGTGCCGGAAGAATACGTCGGGCAGTTGTTGAACTTCGATCCGTTGGAGGTTGAAGTGATCGGCGACAACGGAACAATCGTGCTTGTCGCCGCGCGGGCGCGTTGAAGACAGGTGCGGTGCGCTTATCGCCGGGAGACTTCGTCGAATGCCTGTGAGAAAAATTCGATGACGAGACGGTCGTATGTCTCGCCCTGTTCGCCGGTGGCGGAAGAGGCTGTGAAGCCCGTCACGGGAAGATCGATTTTCAACGCGGCGGGCGACGAAGAAGAAAAGCATTGCCCGAGCGCGCTGGTGGAATCGCGCAGTTCGCCCGCGTCCTCGCCGCTTAGGAGCAGCACGCGCTTTGCCCCCAACCCCGAAGCGAGTTGGCACGAAGAAACGTTTTCATACCGGCCGAGAAAATAGAGACGCGCCGCGCCGCCGACGAGCAGGTTGAGCAGGCCGTTGTCAAAGCCTATGCGGTCGCGCGTGGCGTTGCTCAGCAGGTCGTCGGGCGATGCGGGGATGGAATCGAGGACGAGCGCGCGCACTTGCCCGCCATCCGGTGGGCGCGTGGCGGCGGCGAGCGCGGCATAGGCTCCGAGTTCGACGCCGTAGAAGCCGAAGCTCTCGCCGACAAGCGGGCGATTCCCCTGCGCTGTTTTGAGGTTGCGCAGGAACGAGAGCGCGGCCGACACGTCGGCCGTTTCGAGCGCGCCGAAAGAGGTCTGGCCGATGTGAGGATTTTCGCCGTGGCCGCGCAGGTCAGGCCAGAGAATCGTGCAGTTGGTGGCTTCGTTGATTTTGACGCCGAGGTTCAGGAGCCACGAACGATCTGCCCCGTAGCGGTGCAGCAACACGACGGCGGGCGCGCCTTCCGCACCGCGCAACAGCCAGCCGCGCGCCACGGTTCCGTCGCCGTTGTTCCAACGCTCCTCGGTCACACGCAAGCCACGCGCGCTATAGGCGGGAAAGGTTTCCGGCGTGACGAGATACTGGTGCGTGTCCGGGCGCGCAATCGTATGAACGATGAAGAGTAGCCCCGCAAAGACGCCGAGCGCCAGGAGTAACGCCACCGGCAGCAGCGCCATCAATAATCTTCGTCCCGGTCTTTTGCGTTGCGACATGAAATCAGAGGCCGTCAGTTGTCCTTAAAGTAAGTAGTGCTTTGCCCGTCATCAGTCGTTCAATTCCATCTACAGCGACTCGCGCTTACGCCCGCGCGCTAACGGCTTTTCATCGCGAACCTCTTTCAAATTTTCCCGTGCGCGCTCGTAATCTTCCGGCGTGTTGACGTTCAGGAAGAACAGTTCGGCGTCGCCGAGGTCGGCCAACTCGGCCGGGACAACCCAGCGCGTGTGCGCCTGTTGCAGCAGAACGCGCGGGCGTCGCTCGCCCCCTGCGAGGAGTCGCGTCGTGAGTTCGAGACAACGCGAAGGCGAATAGAGCGCGCACAGCGGTTGGGGGCGGCCGTCCGGTTGTCTCGGGACGACCGCCGCGGCGTCCGCGGTTCGCAAGTCACAAAGTCTCGCGAAAAGTTCGCCCGTGACGAAGGGCAGATCGCAGGAGACGACCGCCGCCCAAGGCGCGCGACAAGCCAGCAACGCGGCGTGCAAACCGCCGAGCGCGCCGCAGCCGCGATAAACGTCCTCGACCACCGGAAAACTCAAGTCGTTCGACCCCGGCCTCGCACTGACGATGCTGATCTCAGTCGTGATCGCGCCGAGAGCCGAGGCGATGCGTTCCACGAAGGTGCGCCCGCCGAGCCGGAGTCGCGCCTTGTCCGTGCCCATGCGACTCGACGCGCCGCCGGCGAGTATGAAACCCTCCGCATCAGACATGAATTGTATGCTGCGTCCCCGCGTGTCGTGATGGAAGAGACGCGAACCCTTGCAAGTGTATAGCAAGGGGATTGCTCGGAGAGGGTGACGGACGCATCGTTCGCGAAAATTAACACGCCGCGCGAGCGAGCGCAAAGGCGGGCTGGTAGAAGTGGTATTCCGTTGTGAATAGAAGTAAAAGTAATTCGCCGCTCAAGGCCGTAACCTGATGGCTGACATATCCACCACCATTACGGGCGGCTCGATTCCCAGTGCGGACAAATTCCTCAGCAATTGAACAGAACCCGGTGTATTATTAGACACACTGAAAGGCATAACTCCTGATCGCCTACTTCTCCAGAAGATTGTTGGATTTACCTTTGCCCCTGAGCAGCGGCAGACGCTTGTATGATTCGATCATGAGCGTGACGTAGCTTTCATCCGACAAACGCTCGTCGTTTCTCAATTGATTCGCGCCGATGATCCCGATGCTCAACAATCCGCCAATTACGACGAGCGGAATGACGGCTGCTGTTGTCCAGGAGATGCCGTATTTGTTCAGCACGATGATAGCGCCCAGGATCGTGGCGATTGCTACCACGTAACTGACTAGATAAAACGATCCTGATAGCCAGGGATTGTTCTTTTGAATCGGAGTTGGAGTCTGGTACTTGGGACGCATCTCTTCAGGCATATGATTTGGAAAACTCCTTCTGTATGAGTCGCGTTCGCGGCGTTCGATGCGGGCGCTCAACTCCTCGACGCCATCGAGCAATTCTCTGACCGGAAACTTCTTCCGTAATTCGGGGATCACGATCTCTGCTTCATTCATATCTTCATGAACGAGCAGTTCCTGATAAGACACCAGCGTATTCTGCGCTCCGGGAACAGGAATCATCTGCTTGATCGTGATTTTGAAGTTACTATTGATCTCGTCAAAGGCCGAGCGGATGACTGCAAGGAAGGCGCGGCGGGTCTGTTCTTTACCGATGATCGAGATGAAGATTTTGCGGTCTACCAGATCGGCTTTAATCTTTGCCCGGTTCTCGCCGCTGTGGAGGAAGACGCCGTTCTTCCAGTAATACTGTTTGGTGATGTACTGGTTCATGCGCACGATGAAGCGCGAGATGATGGAATCGGGCAGCGTCTCGACATAATGGTAATGAAACTTCAAGGCATCGGCATCATCCCACAGGATGTCCAGTTCGGTGTCGTGCAGGTGGCGCGGGATCAGGTAATGGTTCGGCCGATCGGTGAACTCGAAGCACAACTCGAAATGCCTCATCACATCAATCAACCGCCGGTGTGTGTGCGATGGGTAATGGCTTTTGGCATCCGGCAGGCTCGCCAATATCTTGCCCACTTCTTTCAGATCGAACTGTCCCTGAGATTTGACAAGTTCCGCCGAAGTCAACAGTCCGTACACGCCCTGTGTCACCCATCGAGGATTTAACACCTGCGTGTCGCCCGGAAAGCGAATGATGACACCTAGGTCGTGCAGCAGCCCGAGCAGAGACCTGCGGATGTCTTCGTCGTTCAAGTTCTCTTGGCCGCAGATTTCCAGATATTTTTCGACCGGGATGTAATCTTCCTGAATATCCTTCAATCGCCGTTTGACGGCCAGCCATTCGCGCGGCCAGATGTCGCGCACGTGTTTCATCTCGACTTCGCGAGCGATTGATGCATTTAACTGCTCGATGCCTTCGCCCGTTGCACACGAGGTTTCAACGAAATCCCGTATGTTGTATTTGTCCTGCAAACCCTTGCGATCCAGATTGAGCGGGCGCTGGCCTTTCAACTGATCGATCTGATTGATGACGACTAGGATTGGCGAATCGCCACCGAAGCTTTCGATCAATTTCAGCCAGTATTCGATATTGCTGATCTGATCGCCTTTGCGTGCATCCACCACCAGCAGATAGAGGCTCCGCGTGGTCAGAAAGAACTGGTGCGTCGAGTGCTGAATTTCCTGCCCGCCGAAATCCCAGATGTTTAATTTGACCGGCTCGCCTTCACCCTTGACTTCACTCTGGACGACTTTCATCTCGTCGTTGATCTCGACGCCCAACGTCGTCTCTTTCTGTGGGTTGAATGTCCCGTAGAGCAGTTGTTCGACCACCGAACTTTTACCAACCTTACCGTCTCCGACCACCAGCATCTTCGCCTCGTTCAATCGCTCCCCACTCGCCAGCCCGGCCAACGCGGCAAAGATTGCTTTTACATCTTTCGGATCAGCTAATGTCTCAGGCGGAATAGGCAGTTGATTGTTACGGATGTCGAGGTGAGTCAGATTAGTCAGTTTAATGATCTCTGGCGGTAGTCCCACCAGTTGGTTATTGTGGAGGTCGAGGTGAGTTAGGTTAGTTAGCTTCGCAATCTCTGGCGGCACGCTCGTCAGATGATTGCCGGAGAGAAAGAGGGCGAGGAGATTAGCCAGCGTAGCTATCTCCGGCGGTAGGCTCGTTAGTTGATTGTTAGTGAGACTAAGGCCGCGGAGATTAGTTAGTTTAGCTGTCTCTGGCGGTAAGTTTTTCAGTTGATTGCCGGAGAGAAAGAGGATGTTGAGATTAGACAGCTTGACTATCTCCGGCGGTAAGTTTTTCAGTTGATTGCCGGAGAGAAAGAGGGTGTTGAGATTAGACAGCTTGACTATCTCTGGCGGTAAGTTCGCCAGTTGGTTGAAGGATAGGTTTAAGTCTTGGAGATTAATGAGGCTAGTTATCTCCGGCGGTACAGTTACCAGTTGATTGTCACTGAGGTCGAGGTGAGTCAGGTAAGTCAGCTTTGTGATCACCGGCGGCAAGGCCGTCAGTTGATTGCCGGAGAGGTTGAGAGCAGTCCAACGTCCCCTTTCAGCTTGGTCGATGAGATCGAGAATTTTCTGTTGGTCGGCCATATAGCATCCTCTTTCGCTGAAGTATCGGTGGGTACAACTCCGGCGCGCGGGCTGATGATAATCTTTTCTGTGACGAAAACAAGATTGGGGCGTGGTCAGCGTGATGCCCGAGCTGAAGCTTGTGCCGGTCACTGCCGGGTCACGCGTCCGTCTACACCGCCGATAGACCTGAGCCGGAAACGTAAAGGGTGTTTGTGACAACCTTTACCCTGCCTTGACCATCTGAGAAACCGGACGCTATAGTCGCTCTTGGTTGTTTCGCGGGTGCGCCGGTCGTTGCGGAAGTCGCACACGGCGAGCCTCATGGCCTGGATGTTCAAACATGCTTCCCCCCGTTCCAAAAGGTATTCACATGAAAAATTTGTTTCGCCCCGCGCTGGCTCTGGCCTTCGCGCTCACTCTGTCGGCCGCCTCCGTCGCAGCGCAAACCCCTGCGAAAACGTCGGCCGCAACCGCTGCCCAGCCGGACGCGCGCCTGTTTCCTCTGGAAGACGTGCGGGCGGGCATGAAGGCGCGTGCGTGGACGGTGTTTTCGGGAACCGAGGCGCAGGAGTTCGGCGTGGACATCATCGGCGTGTTGCCGGGCTTTCCCGCTCCGCGCCAGTCGGCGATCATCGGGCGGCTGACGGGCGCGAACGCTGAGAAGACCGGCGTCTTCGCCGGGATGTCAGGCTCGCCCGTCTACATCGACGGCAAACTCGTCGGCGCGATTGCGTTCAGTTTTCCCTTCTCGAAAGAGCCGATCTGCGGCATCACGCCGATCAAGCAGATGATCGACATCTTCGAGCGGCAGCAGGGAACAATTCGCACCTCGGGCGCGCCGCGCACGATGTCTTTCGCCAAACTCGCCTCGACCGACTGGCAGACCGATTGGCCGAAACCGGCCGTCACGGGCGGCACATTCGCCGCGCCCGTCGCCGCAGGCTCGCCTTTAAATGCTCTGCTCGGCCAGACCATCGCACCGATTGCAACGCCGCTCGTCTTTAGCGGCATCAGTTCGGAAGCCCTCTCGCTCTACGCGCCGCAACTTCAAGCGAACGGCCTGTTGCCGGTTTCGGGCGTCGGCGGCGCAGCTTCGATCACGCCGCTCGGGAAAGTGACCGACAAGACGCTCCCGCCCGGTTCGTCCGTCAGCGTCCAACTCGTGCGCGGCGATTATTCGCTCGCGGCCTTCGGCACGGTCACGTGGCGCGACGGCGAACGCATCTACGCTTTCGGGCACCCGTTCCTCGGCCTCGGCGTCGCCGACATGCCGATGTCCGAGTCGAACGTCGTGACGGTGATTTCGAGCGTCAATAATTCCTTCAAATTATCTTCGGCGGGTCAGATGGTCGGAGCGATCTCGCAGGATCGCGCGACCGGCATCTACGGCATGCTCGGCCGCGCGCCCAAGATGATACCCGTCCGTGTCAATCTGCACACCAGCCGCGACCGCACCGAGACGTACACCTACGAAGTGGCGAACGATAAATTTCTGACGCCGATTCTCTTGAACATCACCATCTTCAGCACCATCGGCTCGACCGAGCGCGCTATGGGCGACTCGACCATCTCGCTGCGCGGCCAAATCAACGTCGCCGGACAACAACCCATTCAGATCGAGCGTCGCTTCTCTTCCATGAATGCCGGCACGCAGGCCGCCGCCTCCGTCGCCGTGCCGATGGCCGCGCTGCTCTCAAGCGGTTTCGACAACGTAGACATCGGCCAGATCACGCTCGACATCACCTCGACCGACGAGCGCATGTCCGGCACGCTCGACCGCATCGCTCTCGACCGGACGGAAGTGGGCAGGGGCGAGACGGTGGAAGTGCAGGCTTATGTCCGCACCGATTCGGGCAAGCAGTTCGTGCAGCGCATACCCGTCACGATCCCTTCGGACGTGCCGCGCGGCCCGCTCGTCCTCTTCGTCGGCGACGGCGGCGCACTCCAACAGGCATCGGCCGCGCAGAACTTCGTGCCGAAAGATTTGACCCAACTCGTCGGCGCGATCAACCGGATCAAGAAGAACGACCGGCTCTACGTTAAACTATTCCGCGTCACATCGGGCGCGGTCATCGGCACGGACGAGATGCCGAGCTTGCCGCCCTCGGTTGTCGCCACGCTCAACAGTGATCGCACTTCCGGCGGTTTCACGCCGACCGCGCTCTCGCCCATTTTCGAGCAGGAGCTTCCGCCCGCCGAGTTCGTCATCGAAGGCCAACAACTGATCAGCATCAACGTCATACGCTGACGGTGAGACGCACCACAAGTTAGTTTTAGAGTGGATTTTAAAGTGGCGAGGGCAAAATGCTCTCGCCTCTTTACTTTATGTGCGTTGAGTTATTAGGAGACGTTTAAAGTTTTCAGCCGGTTCAACCCGCGAATTGTTTTAGTCCTTGCGCTCGATGACGAAAAGGAATCGCTGATCCGAATCCGGCATTTTAACCGCCGTGAAGGAGTGTATGTTCTCGTCACGCTCTACGATCTCTCCCAGCGCGTTCCCGCCGAACAGAAGCAGTCTCGACCCCGGCGGCGACCATTTAACAAGGCGCGGGTACATCTCCGTAAAACGTTCGAGCGCGCGGCACATCAAAGCGTCGGCTTCGGGCGGGGGCATCCGCTCGAATCTCTCCGCGACGACCCTCGCACGGTCTTGCAGTTCCAGGCGGCTCAAGGCTTCGCGCAGGAAGACGGCCTTCTTCGCCGAGGCTTCGACGAGAGTTGCGCGCGGCAGGTCGGGGCGCGCGATGAGGCAGGGGATTATCGGCAAACCGCCGCCCGAACCCACATCGCACACTCGCGAGCCTTCCGGCAGGTGCGCGCAGGCCGTGAGCGATTCGAGCACGTGCCGCGTGGCAAACTCGGCGGGCGCACAGGGCGCGACCAGGTGCAGCAGCGCGTTCCACTTCAAGAGGTGTTCGTAGTAATCGCGCAGCCGCAGAAGTTCAGGCGTGCCTAATAGCACGCCGTACCGCGCGGCGTGCGTTTCAAGCGTCCCGGTGAATTCTCGCAAGTGCGGCGTCATCTCGTTTAGCGGCTGGAATAAATCCCTCTCCTTGGGTTAGCTTAACGGAACTTTGAATTTCATGCACAGGGACGAAAAAACAGGGATGAGCGAACCTATCAGCGCGGAACACGAAAGACTCGGAAAGATCGCGACGGAGATCATCGCGCGGTATGCGGACGCACTCGACGACGCGCGCGTCTGCTCCGAAGCCACGCCCGGAGAACTGGAAAAGATGTTCGATGAGCCGCTCCCGTTTGAAGGCACGAATGCGCCGGAACTGTTCCAACGCTTCGAGCGCGAGATCGTGCCGCACGCGATGAACATCCCCAGCCCGCGCTATTACGGTCTGTTCAATCCGACGCCGCTGCCCGTCGGGGTCTGGGCTGACGCGTTGTGCTCGGCCATCAATCAGAACGGCGCGGCGTGGCGCAATTCGCCCTCGGGGAGCGTCGTCGAATCGCGCGTGCTGGGTTGGCTGTGCGAAATCGTCGGCTATGGCGCGGGCAGTTTCGGCACGCTGACGAGCGGCGGGTCGGAGGCGAATTTGATCGCGCTCAAGTGCGCCCGCGACCGCGCCGCCGATTTCGTGCGCGACGGCGGGATGCGCGCCGCGCCCTTGCCGGGGAGCAGTAAAGACGAGGCTCCGTCTCATGCGACGGCGGGCAATATGATCGTCTACGCGTCGGATCAGTGTCATTATTCGTTCGTCAAGTGCCTGGACATACTCGGCCTCGGGCGCGACAACCTGCGTAAGGTCGCCACGGACGAACGCTTTCACATTCGCACGGACGACCTGCGCCGCGAGATCGAGCGCGATCTCGCGGCGGGGAACCTGCCCGTCTGCATTGCGGGCGCGGCGGGCGCGACTTCAACCGGCGTCATCGATCCGCTCGACGAACTCGCGGACATCGCCGACGAGTACAAACTCTGGTTTCACGTTGACGGCGCATACGGCGCGACGCTCGCGATGTCGGAAAAATATAGACATCGCCTGCGGGGCATCGAGCGGGCGGATTCCGTGACCATCGACCCGCACAAATGGATGTTCGTGCCGTTTGCGGCGGGCGCGGTGCTCGTGCGTGATGGCGGGCGCGTGCTGCGCGACGCGTTCGACATCACGCCGGAATACCTGAGCGAGGAGCGCGGCGGCGAAGACGTGCCGTTCGATTTCTTCCGCTACGGCCAACTCGGCACACGCCGCTTCAATGCCCTGAAAATCTGGTTCGCGTTGAAAACGCTCGGCACGCGTGGTTATGCGGAGATCATCGAACGGCAGATCGAACTCACCGAATATTTCGCCGCACGCGTCGCCGCGCTCGAAAGGTTCGAGCGTGTCGGCGAAGTCGAGACGGCGGTGTGCTGCCTGCGCTTCGTCCCAGCGGAAATGCGCGACGCGAGCAGCGCGGAGATCGACGCCCTGCAACGCGAATTGCAGGGGCGCATCGAACGAAGCGGCGAGGCGTGGTTTTCGACCACGGTGCTGCATGGCCGTCGCGCCCTGCGCGTGAACGTCAACAGCTTTCTCACGGAGCGGCGTCACATAGATGATCTGTTAGAATTGCTCGGGCGCGAAAGCAGGGAAGTGTTGAAAGCGAGAAATGCTTTATGAGACAAATCAAAAATTCGATCCTGAGCGTGTTGATCTTTTCCCTGCTCTGTCCTGCGGCGGCAATCGCGCAGACGCGACAGGCGACAGGCGCGGCGGCGGCGACGGAGGAAGCGCGCTCTCAGCCCGAGATAAAATCGCGCGCAGAATTCGACGCCCTCTCACGCATCAACGCCGACGCGGGCTACCCGCTGCCGCACGTCATGTACGTCATTGATCGCAAAGACCGTAACAAAATTTACTACGTCAATTCAAAGCGTTATCGCTTCCATAAAGACTTCGTCAACGGCACGTATCTCTCGCTCGAACGCGGGCAGGAGTTTTTCGAGAACAACTATCTCAAGCCCAACCGGCGCTTCATCCTCGGCACGCTCGCCTACCAGACGCCGCTCAAACGCTGGACTTTTGAATTCTGGGAGGGCGACCTCATCCCGACCGATCAGATCAAACTCGCGGGCGAGACCATCAACCGCACCTTTTTCGAGCCTGTCGCCTTCAAGCCAAACTCGATCAGGCAGGATGAAGCATCGGCGGCAATCCCCGGACTCGAACGCGTCTCACAGAGCGAGATCGCGCGCGAGCAGGAATATCAACCGCTCAACGTGGCGCGCGGCCTCGGGCGCATACACATCATCAAGAAACTGGACGAACACGTCGAGATCGGTTTCAACGAAATCCTCGTGCTCGACGAGGTGCCTGTGACGTTGCCGCCCGTCGCCGGGATCATCACGAGCAAACCTTCGACGCCGCTCTCGCACATCAATCTGCTCGCCAAGTCGTGGGGCGTGCCAAACGCCTACGTGCGAAACGCCACCGAGTTGCTCAAGGAATATGACGGCTGGTGGGTGTCGTTCGAGACCAAGACGGGCAAGTATGAGATCAAGCGCGCGGACAACAACGCGCTCGCCGAATACCAGCGTCGGCTCAAGGAGCGGCGCGACATCATGACGCCCCGCTTTAATCTCTCGGAGCGGCGGCTGGCCGACCTGCGCCGGCAGCGCGCGCGCATGGCCGACGCTTACGGCGCGAAGTCCGCCAACCTCGGCGAGGTGATGGGCGCGCGCCTGCCCGGCATCACCGTGCCGAACGGTTTCACGATCCCGATCTTTTATTACGACGAGTTCATTAAAGCGAACAAACTCGAACAGCCCATCTACCACATGGTGGAGGAGCACAAATTCGTCCACGACCCGGCCTACCGGCGCGAACGCCTTGCAGAGATGCGCGCGCGCATCGTAGCGGCGAAGATGCAGGAGCCGCTGCGCGCGGCGATCCTTAAACGCGTGCGCGCCGAGTATGCGGGCAAGGGGTTGTTCGTGCGCAGTTCGACGAACGCGGAAGATTTGCCGAAGTTCAACGGCGCGGGGCTGTATTCTACCGTGCCGAACGTGCGCGGCGAGGAACAGTTGATCGAGGCCGTCAAGACCGTCTGGGCTTCGATCTGGAATTTTGAAGCCTACGAGGCGCGCGAGCGAGCCGGGATCGATCACATGAAAGTCTATCCGGCCGTGCTCATTCAGGAAGGCATCAACGCCGACAGCGCGGGCGTCATGATCACGACCGACCCTTACGACGACACCAACCGCGACGGCATCTACATCAGCGCGAAACGCGGGCTCGGGATCAAAGTGGTCGAAGGCAAAAAGATCGCTGAGCAGATCATCTTCCGCCCGCGTTCGCAGGCCGTGCGCGTGCTGACGCGTTCGGACGAGGAGAGTTTGTTGACGTTCGACGGCGAGGGCGGAGTCAAAGAGATTCCGATCAGCGGCGAGCGCGCCGTGCTGACCGATGCCACGGTGCGCCGCCTCGCCCGCGCCGCCTCGCTCGTCAAACGCGTCTTTGGCGGGCGCGAACAGGACATCGAATGGGTTTTCTACGGCGGACGGGTTTACATCGTGCAGTCGCGTCCATACATCGCGGGAAGCTGAAAGGGAAGTGAATCGTAAATCGTAAATCGTAAATAGATCAGAACAGTCTTCTTCTATTCACGATTCACGATTCACGATTCACGGCTTTTAATGATGAATCACATGCGAGCCTTTGCGACTTTGTTGAGTTTGATGTGCGTTGCGGCGCTGTGCGGCGCGTGCGGCGAGAGCGTGCCGCCTGCCGCGAGCGGAAACGGCGGTGCGAACACGGCCGCATCGCCGGTTGGCGCGGGCGGCAGCGAGACGGGTAATCCGGCCGCCGGGCAGGAGTTGGATACTTCGAAACTGGACGCCTTGATCGCAGGGCTGGAAAAGCAGGCGGAAAAGAACCCCGACGACGGCACCACGCTCGGCGCGCTGGCCGATGCCTACGCCCGCCGCGGCCACGCGCTGCACAACGCCCGACGCTTGACGGAAGCCCTAAACGATTATCAAAGCGCGCTCAAGTATAGCCCCGACCACGAAGAAGCCAGTCTGCGCGTCGCGCAGATCACGCAGGAGATCGGCATCGAGCCGCACGCCGAAGACGGCAAGCCCGTCTCAGTTCCGGCCAAACCGGGCGCGAATGAAAATCAACGATGAAGTAGGAACGCGGAACGATGAAGTAGAAGCAGGTTGTTTTCAGTTCATCGTTCCGCGTTCCTACTTCATCGTTTTTGAAAGGTATTTATGGCTGAGAGCATATTCGTCGAAGGGTTGCTAGCGGGGCGCGTCGCGTTCGTGACGGGCGGTGGCACGGGGATCACGGGCGGGGTGGCGCGTGCGCTGGCGGAGGCCGGAGCGCGCGTCGCGCTTGCGAGCCGTAAATTGGAGCACCTCGAACCGGCGGCGGAGTTGATTCGAGCGGGGGGCGGCGAGGCGTTGGCCGTCGCGTGCGACGTGCGAGAGGCGGAAGCGGTTGAACGAGCCGTCGCCGCGACGGTGGAACGCTTTGGCCGTCTGGACATCGTCGTCAACGGCGCGGCGGGAAACTTTCTCTGCGCGGCGGAAGAACTCTCGCCGAACGGCTTCGGCACGGTGGTTGACATTGATCTGAAGGGGACGTTCAACGTGTGCCGCGCCGCGTTCGGCGAGTTGAAACGGCACGGCGGGTCGATCCTGAACATCAGCGCGACGCTTCATTATATGGGGACGCCGTTCCAGCTCCACGTCTCGGCGGCGAAGGCGGGCGTTGACGCGCTCACGCAAAATCTCGCGGTCGAATGGGGGCGGCACGGCATCCGCACGAACGCCATCGCGCCCGGCCCCATCGAAGACACCGAAGGCATGAAACGCCTGCTGCCGCCCGCGCTCAAAGAGAAACTGCAACGACGCATTCCCGTCGGCCGCTTCGGCCGCATCCGCGACATAGAGCAGACGGCGGTCTTTCTCTGCTCCGAAGCCGCCTCTTTTATCAACGGTGCGATCATCGTCGTTGACGGCGGCCAGTGGCTCAACAACTCAATGATGAACGCGGAACGATGAACGATGAATAAGACAAAACAAGTTTACTTCGTTCTTCCATTCATCGTTCCGCGTTGCGCGTTCATCGTTTTTCCACATGCTTGAACTTCAGCCCGCCACATTCGAGGATTTCGAGCGCGAGGCGCGACGCGGCAACGTCGTGCCGGTGGTGCGCCGTGTGCTGGGTGATTTGCAGACGCCGGTGGGCGCGTTCCTGCGTCTGGCGCGCGACGCGCGTTACGCGTTTCTGCTCGAATCGGTTGAGGGCGGCGAGCGCGTCGCGCGCTACTCGTTTCTGGGCGTCGAGCCGGAGATGATCGTGCGCGGTCGCGGAGATGATACGTTCGTCGAGCGGCGCGATGGCGAGACGGAGCATTTGCGCGGCGTGCGCGCCACGGATTTTTTGCGCGACTATTTTCGCCGACACAAGCTGGCCGAGCGCGATCATCTCGCTCCGTTCGCGGGCGGCGCGGTCGGTTATCTGGCTTATGACGCCGTGCGCTGGTTCGAGCCGTCGGTGGATGATTCGGCGGGCGCGGAGTCTGAGAGCGACGAAGCGGTGTTGATGTTTTTCCGCACCGTGCTCGCTTTCGACCGCGTGCGGCAGCAGATCGAAATCACTTCAATCGTGTTCACGGAAGAGGCGGGCGAGAGCCGCGCGCGTTTGAGAGAACTCTACGAAGACACCGTGCGCCGCACGGAGTCGGTCGAGCGCGAACTGCTGAATGGCTCGCCCGCGCTCCAAACGGAGGGGCGTACGACGAAGGACGCCGCGTCGTCGTCGCCGCAGTTCGCTTCAAACTGGGCGCGCGCGGACTTCGAGCGTGCGGTCGAGACGATCAAGGAACACATCGCGGCGGGCGACTGTTATCAGGCCGTGCTGTCGCAGCGTTTCACCACGGAAGTCGCGGCCTCGCCGCTCGAAATTTATCGCGCCCTGCGCGCGACGAACCCTTCGCCCTACATGTTTTTCCTGAGGCTCGCGGAAGAATCAATCGTCGGCGCGTCGCCGGAGATGCTGGTGCGTTGTCGCGGTGCGGAACTCGAATATCGTCCGATAGCGGGCACGCGCCCGCGAGGCGCGAACGAGGCGGAAGACGCACGGCTCGGCGCGGAATTGCGCGCCGACGAGAAGGAAGTGGCCGAGCACCTGATGCTCGTCGATCTCGGCCGCAACGATCTCGGCCGCGTCGCCGCGTTCGGCTCGGTCGAAGTTAGAGAGTTGATGACGGTCGAACGTTACTCGCACGTGCAGCATCTCGTGACGAGCCTGCTTGCGCGCCTGAGAGACGACGCCGACTGCTTCGACGCGTTGGCCGCCTGTTTCCCCGCAGGCACGGTGACGGGCGCGCCAAAGGTGCGTGCCATGCAGATCATCGGCGCGCTCGAACCCGACCGCCGCGGCCTCTACGCGGGCGCGGTGCTCTACCTAGACTATGCGGGCAATCTCGATTCCTGCATCGCCATTCGCACCGTCCGCATCCGCCGGGGTCGCGCCGAAGTGCAGGCCGGGGCGGGCGTCGTGGCCGATTCGGTGGCCGCGCGTGAGTACGAAGAGACGGTCAACAAGGCGCGCGCCATGTTGCGCGCAATCGAGATGGCCGAGCGCGGTTTGTGAGCGTCGTACCTTGCCGGTATAAAAAGTTGAATGCGGGAGTTGAAATCAGGGGGCGAAAGGTTTGTCGATGAGCAGTGAAAATTCCTTGCAACGAATGATGCACTGTGGCTTTGCGTTCGCGCTCGCCATAGCGTGCGCCGGTTGCATGAGACAGCCGAGCGAGAAGGCCACGCCCGAGACGGCGCGGCGCGAACTGGCGTTGCGCGGCATCGACTTCAAAGAGGCCGACTTCGTGAGGCACGCGGGCGAGGGCGACGTGTGGGCGGTCAAACTTTTTCTCGCCGCGGGGATGAATCCTGACGTGCGCGACGAGCGCGGCGAGAGGCCGCTCACGGCCGCCGTCGCCCGGTCGCAAAAGGGCGTCGCGAAGCTCCTGCTCGAACGCGACGCCGACCCGAACGTGCTCGACCGCGACGGGAAGACGCCTTTGATCCGCGCCGCGATGGCCGGGGATGCGGAACTCGTGCGCGCCCTGCTCGACCGCCGCGCCGACGTGAACATGCGCGGCATTGATAATTTCACGCCCTTCGCTTATGCGCTGCGCCACGCGGACACAGGCATCGCGCAAACCCTGCTCGAAGCCGGCGCGGACGTGAACGCGACGGACGATTCGGGCGGCACGCCTCTCTCCTGGGCGGTATTTTATGAGCGTGCGCCGCTCGTCGAGTCGCTGCTGGCGAAAGGCGTTGACCCGAATGCGGCTAACAAAGTCGGCGGGACGCCGTTGATGATCGCGGCCTCGAAGGGCAACGCCGCGATAGTAAACGTGTTGCTCAAAAACGGCGCGGACGTGAACGCCAAAGACAGGCAAGGCCGCACGGCGCGACAATTTGCGCTCGACAGCAACCGCGAAGAAGTGGCAGAGTTGCTGGCTGAGAAAAGATAGACGTTTGTCCGTTGTCCGTTGTCCGTTGCATGTGTTTGTAACGCGAGTTGCTAACGTTGGATCGAACAACGGACAACGGACAAAGAACAGTTTCTTATGATCTTCATCATCGACAACTACGATTCGTTCACCTACAACCTCGTGCAGTATCTCGGCGAGTTGGGCGCGGAGATGGAGGTGCGTCGTAACGACGAGGTGACGCTGGATGAGATCGACCGCGAGTTTCGCCCCGATAAGATTCTGATCTCGCCCGGCCCCGGCGAGCCGAGGGACGCCGGAATAACATGCGCGGCCATCAAACACTACGCGGGGCGCGTTCCAATCTTCGGCGTCTGTCTCGGGCATCAGGCCATCGGCGAAGTCTTCGGCGGGCGGGTCGTGCGCGCTCCGTTGCCCGTCCACGGCAAAGCGGCCGAGATCGAGCACGACGGGCGCACGGTCTTCGCGGGAATGCCGCCCAGGTTCAATGCGGGGCGCTATCATTCGCTCGTCGTCGAGCGAGCCACGCTGCCCGCCTGTCTCGAAGTCTCAGCGACGACCACAGGCGATCTGATCATGGGCTTGCGTCACCGCGAGTTGAATGTCGAAGGCGTACAATTTCACCCGGAATCGATTTTGACGACCGAAGGTAAGCGGCTGCTCGCGAATTTCCTTAATGGTTAGTTTTCAGTGATCAGTTTTCAGTAATCAGTTTTCAGTTGTTAGTTTTCAGTTTCCAGTTATTTCCGATGCGATGCGTTAAGCGAATCCTTGCAGGTCAACTCAACGGGTCGCAAACAACTGAAAACTGATAACTGATAACTGTTAGAAGCATTATGAGCAAGGACCGGCCATCATGGCTTTTGCCGACGCCCGCGCGCAGGGATGATCCTGTTGCGGGCGCGGGGTTGCGCGCGTTGTTGTTGCGCTTGATGCGCGGCGAGAACCTGAGCCGCGCGGAGGCCGCCCTGTTGCTTGACGCCCTGCTTGACGAGAGCGCGACCCATGCGCAAATCGCGGGTGCGCTCGTCGCGCTGGCGTTGAAGGGCGAGACGGTCGAAGAGTTGACGGGCATGGCAGCGGCGATGCGCGCGCGCGCCGTTCGTATCGAGAGCGTGCATGAACATTTCATAGACACGGCCGGGACGGGGTCGAGCGCGGCGAAGACTTTCAATGTTTCGACGGCCGCCGCATTCGTCATCGCGGGAGCCGGGCTGCCCGTGGCAAAGCATGGCAGCCGTGCGGCGACGAGTCGTTCGGGCAGCGCCGACGTGCTCGGCGCGCTCGGCGTGAACGTCACTTCGCCGCCCGCCGTTTCCGAAAGATGCCTCAACGAACTCGGCATGTGCTTCATGTTCGCGCCCCTGTATCACGGCGCGACGGCGCGTGTGGCGGGCGTGCGCCGCGAACTCGGCGTCCACACGACTTTCAATCTACTCGGACCGTTGACAAACCCGGCGGGCGCGCCGCGACAGCTTATAGGCGTCTGGCATGCCTCGCTCGTCGAGCCTCTCGCACGCACCCTCGCCGCCCTCGGCACGCGCCGCGCGTGGGTCGTCCACGGCCGCGACGGGCTGGACGAGATCACCATCGGCGACAAGACGCTCGTTGCCGAAGCGAAGGACGGCGAGGTGAACACTTTCGAGATCACGCCCGATGATTTCGGCATCGCTCGCGCGAACCTAGAAGATTTGCGCGGCGGCGACGCGGAGATGAACGCGAGCATTATCCGCAGCGTACTCGCGGGCGAGCGGCGCGATGCGGCGCGTTCGCTCGTCATCGCCAACGCGGCCGGGGCGCTCTATGTCGGCGGCAAGGCGCAGAATTTAACCGACGCCGCCGCGCTCGCCGCGCACAGCATCGACGGCGGCCACGCGCTGGACAAGCTGCGCCAACTCGCCGAAGCGACCAACCTATGACCGCCACGACGGATTTTCTCACACGCATCATCGAGCAGAAGCGCTTGCGACTGGCGCGCGCGATACGGCTGCGAACGCTCGGAGAGGTGCGCGAGGAAGCCTTGAGTGTGCGCGGCGACGCAAGGCCGCACGCGCTGCGCGCCGCGCTCGAAGGCCAGCGACGCTTCAACATCATCGCCGAAATCAAACGCGCCTCGCCCTCGCTCGGCGACATTCGCCGCGACGCGTCGCCCGCCCGCACCGCTCTCCAATATGAAGCCGGGGGAGCGTCCGCGATCTCTGTCCTGACCGAAGAGGATCATTTCAAGGGTTCGCTTGAAGATTTGCGCGAGGTGCGCGCCGCCACGTCTCTCGCGTTGTTGCGAAAAGATTTCATAGTAGACGAATGGCAACTCTACGAGGCCGCTGTGGCGCGCGCCGATGCGCTGCTGCTCATCGTCGCCGCGCTCGACGACGCGACGCTCGAACGCTTGCGTCGCATCACCGAAGACGAACTCGGCATGGACGCGCTTGTCGAAGTTCACACGCGCGAGGAGTTGCGACGCGCGGCCGGTTGCGGCGCGACGTTAATCGGAGTGAACAATCGTAACTTACAGAGTTTCGATGTTTCGCTCGAAACATCCGTCGAACTGATCGGCCATGCGCCGCAGGACGCGCTCCTCGTCAGCGAAAGCGGCTTGCGCACGCAGTCCGACCTGCGTCGTCTCAAGGCGCTCGGCTATCGCGGCTTTCTCGTCGGCGAGACCCTGATGCGCGCGGGCGACCCGGCCGAAACCCTGCGCGCGTTGCTGGCGGAAGAGAGCGTTGACGAGTGAGCGCGAAGGGAGCGCGAGGGCGCGCCTGTGAAATTCACGATTTGAAATTTCAAATTTGAGAGCCGGAAAACGTAAAGCCGATTTGAGAGTCGGAAAACGTAAAGCCCTATGGTGAAAGTTAAAGTGTGTGGCATTACGAGTAAAGCGGACGCGCTGGCGGCAATCGAGGCCGGGGCGGACGCGCTCGGCTTCAACTTTTACGCGCCCAGCCCGCGTTATATCGCGCCGGAAGAAGCGCGACGCATCATCGCGGAGTTGCCGTCCGGCGTGCTTAGTGTGGGCGTGTTTGTTAATGAAGATAGCGCGGCGGCGGTTGCGCGCGTGGCGGAGCGTTCGGGCGTCTCGGCCGTTCAGTTGCACGGCGACGAGTCGCCGGAGTATTGCGCCGAACTCGGCGAGCATGAAGTTATTAAAGCCTTGCGCGTGGGGAAAGACTTTGCCCCCGAAGAGGCTACACGCTATCCGGCGCATTCAATTTTGCTCGACGCTTACAACGCGCGTGCGCGCGGCGGTACGGGCGAGACGTTCGACTGGTCGCTGGCGCGGCGGACGCGTGAAGTGGTCGCGCAACTGTATCTCGCGGGCGGCCTCAGGCCGGAGAACGTCGCCGGGGCAATAGCCGCCGTCGCGCCTTACGCGGTTGACGTGTGCAGCGGAGTGGAACTCGCGCCCGGCCGAAAAGACGCCGCACGCGTGAGGGCTTTCATCGCGGCGGTGCGCGCGTGCGAGAAAAATCTTGACTCATAGTCGTCCGTTTGAGGTATGCTGTCGGCGTATCGTTTTTGAGAGGCGCGCCCTTAGCAAGACTTTAATGCGCTGCTCGTGACTGCCCCAAAACCTCCTGCTTGTTTGTTCAATAAAGAACTTGCCCTTCAACGAAAATCATGAGCGCAGGAACCGCGCGAGAGATTAGCAATCAGGCGAACTCGCGCGAGCAGGGTCGTGTGCTTGTCGTGACGGACGAGCCGGGGCGCGTCGCTTCGCTCGACGCACTGGAACGCGGCGGCCTCGTCGTCGTCGGCGTGGCGAGCGGGGCGGCGGCCATCGTCGCCTTGCGTAAGTCGCGCCCGCACGTCGTCGTTGCCGACACAAACCTCAAAGGCATCAGCGCCGACGAGTTGACGCGTCACATCGTGCGCGAGCAGGACGGCGTGCCGCTCATCCTCTGCGGCGACACCGCAGCCACCAACGAGCGCAGGCACGCTACTCTCACGGCGGGCGCGTTCGACTATTTTCAACTACCGGCCGAGCTTTCCCTCCTCATCGCGCGCACCGAACAACTCGTCAGAATCAAAAGCGAGATGGATCGACTGCGCGCCGAAGCCGACCGCGATTACCTGACGGGACTCGCCAACCGCCGTCGCTTCCGCACCGCGCTCGGGCAGGAACTCGAACGCTGGCGGCGTTACCGCGTCGCCTGCTCGCTCCTGCTCGTGGACATAGATTTCCTCAAACGCGTCAACGATGCGCATGGGCATTCGGCGGGCGATACGGTCATACGCCACGTGGCCGCCGCGCTCACCGAACTCTCGCGCGACAACGACACGGCCGCGCGTCTGGGCGGCGAGGAGTTCGCGCTCCTCTTGGCGGGCGCAACCGAATCGAGCGCGTTCGCCGCCGCCGAGCGTCTGCGTGAAGTGGTATCGGCGCACGAGATCGAAAACATAGGCTTTGCCACCGTCAGCATCGGCGTAGCCTCCTGCCCCGCTCATGCAGTCTCCGAGCGCACCCTCTACGCCGCCGGTGACGCAGCCCTCTATCGCGCCAAAGGCGAAGGCCGCAACCGTTCGATCCTCGCGCCCGCTCTCAAGCAGACCACCGCATAGGTGCTATAATCCTTCCACATCATTAAGTCTGTATGAATTGACACGCGCGGCTACCCGGCAGCGACAAGCGCGCCGCCCGGCTTTGATAGCTGTCAGGGGTTGATTGCGAACCGGAAGTTTGACGCGAAAGACGATGCGGAGTTGAGCTGAAGCGTCGCTCCGCTGGTTCTCGTCGCTCCTGCGGAGAGGGTTAGTCTCGTCTTGACGTTGTTGCATAAATGGTCACGGATGCGGAGGGTTTGCTAACCTTCATGCGTGACCAAAAAGAGAAAGCAACGCCAGTACCGCATCCGCAACTGGCACGACTATAACAAAGCCCTTGTCAGGCGTGGAAGTCTGACG
>DASQMC010000028.1:0-80173 GCA_035645695.1 Pyrinomonadaceae bacterium | reverse complement strand
CATTCACCACCGCAGACACAGAGTACACCGCAGGGGGCACAGAGAAAAGATCAGGTTCATGCAATTGCAATCTACTATAGAGACGCGAACGCCGCCCGCGTCGTCTACGCGTCGCGCTGTCGTGCGGCCGTGTTAAGTGCGAGAGCGCGGTGTCCGTGTCGCCGTTGGTCGCGTTATCCGCGCCCGTGACGTTTGTGTCGGCGGCGTCTCGCGCGGGAGCCGCCTCGCCGGGGCGTTGGAGGTGAAAGCGCAGCGTGCCCTCTTCGGGTTTCGGCGCGCCGGATTCGGGGAGCAATCCTTTGAGCGGATAAAGTTTCGCGTTGATTATCGGTTGCGGAAGTTGTCGGGCGCGGCCGTTGCACACGCGCCCGGAGGGCGATCGTTTATTCGCGACCCGTCGGCGTGTTGAACGTAAGGCGACGGCGCATCCGCTGTTGCCAACGGCTGCGCGGGGCTTCGACGTTCTCGAACTGTTCGAGCGTCTTTTTAAAAGTCTCTCCGCCGAGTTGCCGCATCTTCAAATAGAGCAGTGCGGTCGTGATGGAGATGAGCGGCACGGTGACGATATTGAAGAGCGGCGCGAAATGGCCTAGCGCTTTAGAGTCTTTGTTAATTTGCAAATTCCCGCCACTCGTTTTGAACGAGAGGAAGCCGACAATCGCGCTCATGATAAAGGGCAGCATCAACTGAATGAGCAACAGCGCGATGACGCTGCGGCGCGAGCGGCGCGAAAGCTCGTTGGCGCGTTTGAGCGCGGCGCGCTTCTCCAGGCCCTCCATCAATACGACCGGCGCATAGAGGGCGTACCTGATCATCACGACGATGCCGGGGATGATGGCGAGCGCGAAGCCAAGAATGACCGTCAGACTGACGCGGATGCTCGTGCGTAGAAACGGCCGCCAGCGTCGCTTCAAGACCGAGAGGGCGTCGCGCATGGAAAGCGGCCTCATCGGCGCGATGTGCAGTTGCGTGACCATGAGCGCGGTCATGGCCGTGATGACGGAGGTGGAGAGAAAACTGGCGACGATGTTGAGCAGTCCGAAGACGATTGTCAGCGCGATGGTCAGCGCTCTGGGCATAACTTTGGCGCGCTGCAACATGTCGAGGCTGAACATCATAAGTGTCATGAAGATGACGGGTAGGTGCGCCAGCAGCGAGATGCGCAGGAACTTCGGGAAGTGCTCGCTGTAGAGCGCGAAGGCGCGGCGCAGGAGCGAACCGATGCCTTCGGAACTGCCGCGCAGCGCCGATGCGAATCCGGCCGCGCTCGCCGGTCGCGTCACCGGATTCTTCCTGAGCGCGGCCATCACCTGTCGCGCCACCTTCCGCTTAACCTTGCGGTTCTTGTCCCTGAGCGGCGGCGGCGGCGTCTCCATGTGTTGCCGCATGACGGACATCATGTCGCCCGTGAAAGGCGTCTCGCCCGTGAGCATTTGATAGGCGATGACGCCCAGACTGTAGATGTCCGAGCGCGCGTCGAGCCGCTGGCCGCGACACTGTTCGGGCGACATGTAGAGCGGCGTGCCGAGTATCGCGCCGACGCGCGTGACGCCCGCCGCCGTCGCCGCCGAGGTCTGCAACTCGTTCACTTGCGCGCGCCCGGCGGTCGTGTGATCGAAGATGCGCGTCTTGTCGCTGTCGTAATCGGCCTGTGTCGCGCGGGGCGGTTGCCCGGCGGCGCTTACCGTCTCGGGCTGCGATTGCTGCTGCTCCGATTGCTGCTGCGTGGAAGGCGGTGGGAGGATCAACGTCTGCGACTGCTCCGCGTCGCTTTCGTTTGAAAGTTGCAACTGCGTCGCGGACTCGGACGAGACCGCTTGCGCCGAACCGTTGTCAGACGAACCGCCCGTCGAACCCTCACGCCCGAGCGACGCGGCCGCACGCGCGATTGACCCCTGCACGACATCGAATTGCGACTGCGGGCCCGTCTGCGATGCGGGCTGCTGCTCCGTCGCGGTCGAAGCGGGAAGTTCGTTTGCCGCCGTGGCGTAATCGCCCGTCGCGTCGGCGAGTTTGGCGATGCCGAAATCGAGCACCTTGACGCGGTAGCCGCCGAAGCGATTCGGTTCGAGCCAGATGTTGTCCGGCTTGAGATCGCGATGCACGACGCCTTGCTGGTGCGCCTCGTCCACGGCCGAACACGTCTGCTCCAAAATATCCACCACCCAGTCGAGCGGCAGGCGCGACTCTTCGGCCAGAACGTCGCCGAGCGTGCAGCCGTCCAGATACTCCATCACTAGATAGGCCACTCGCTGCGCGCCCACCTGCGCGAACCCGAAATCGGTCACGTCCACCACGTTCGGGTGTCGCAGCCGACCCGCCGCGCGCGCCTCGCGTTTGAAACGCTCGACGAATTCGTCGTTACGCATGAACTCAGGCGTGATGAGTTTCAACGCCACCGGCCGCTCCGTGCCGAGGTGCGTCGCCAGATAGACCGCGCCCATCCCGCCCTGCCCCAGCAGACGCTCCAGCCGGTACTTCCCGTCCAGCACCTCGCCGATGAAACGCTCCAAACCAAACATGCGCCAAAGCATCCATGCGCCCGCGCCCAAAGTCAAGCACGAGGCCAAAAGACCGACCGGCTAAGCGAAAGATTTATACGCGCGAGTATTATTCGTTAGTCTAAACCGAAAAGTTCAAGAAGACGGCCGTGCGCGTCTCGGCGATATCGGAAATAGTTGAAATTTGGAAGACGCTATTCGCAGGCTCGCGCCGGAAACCGGGCGGCGACCCGCAAACGGCGAGGCGAACGCCCAGGCTCTCACTCTCGCCGCATCGCTCAAAATGTTCCCGCAGAAAGGCACAATTGTTGTATATTCCTGCCGGGCACACAAAGAGTGTGCCACCCTTGAGTATCACGGCAGCCTTCGTTTAGCTTGGAACTGTTTCGTTAAGTTAGAGCAGTGGTATCAAGTTTTGCAGCAGGCTAAGCGCGATCTCCATCAGGGTAACTTCTTCCGGTGCGGTAGCGGCGGTACCCGTCAAAACCGTGCTCTGTGTTGACGGCGGCGGCGGGGGCGGCGTCTTTTCCGTATGAATAACCCCTTCAGCGGCGAAGGCGGACGTGGATAATACAAAAGTCAATGCCACTGCGGCGAAAGCGTTTCGATAATTTTTCATCTCTTTTCCCTTTCGAGGTGATTATTGAAACCAGTCCCTTCTGGTTTTAATTGCGACCTATCTTATTGATAAGACGCGAATTTAGCTTGTCTGAAAAGTTTCTAGCAAGCACAAAGAAAGCGAGTCCTCACATGACTATGACCGAAACATTAGTGAACCAGCTGGAAAACTGTGCCTTGAACCGCGATGAGCGGGCAGAGGTTCAATGCAAAATAGCGGCGGACTTAGAGCATAGAGGCCAATATGAGTCGGCGTGCGACGTGCTCGCCGGGTTGTGGAACGGCATCGGCGAACCCCCGACCCTCGAAGGATTGTCCGAATTGACAGCCGCAGAGGTGCTTCTGCGGGTTGGCTCGCTCTCCGGTTATCTCGGTAGCATCCGGCAAATAGCGGGAGCGCAAGAGGCGGCCAAAGACTTGATCAGCGAGAGTATAACGCGCTTTCAAGCAATCGGTGAGACCACCAGAGTAGCTGTCGCACAGAGCGAACTCGGTTTCTGCTACCGCCGCGCCGGCGCACATGACGATGCGCGGGTGGTTTACGGCGAGGCGCTAAAAGGGTTGGCTGACGGCAGCGAGCGCGAGTTACAGGCCAAAATTCTATTGCGCCTCGCCGCGGTCGAAACATTTAGCGGCCGTTACAACGACGCGCTTCGTATTCTCACAGACTCGGCCCGATTATTCGAGGGTAGCGACAATGATACGCTCAAAGGGAAATTTCATAATGAACTTGCCCTGACCCTCATGTTCTTAGGCAAAGCCGAACACCGCCCGGATTATACAGACCGCGCCATCATCGAATACACCGCCGCTTCACACCATTTCGAGCAAGCCGGACATGCCAGCTATCGCGCCAGCGCCGAGAGCAACCTCGGTTTTCTACTCTACACCATCGAGCGTTACGAAGAGGCGCACGAACACCTTAATTCCGCGCGTCGTCTGTTCACAGACCTGCGGAACAAGGGGCGGATCGCGCAGGTGGATGAAACGCGCGCCCGCGTCCTGCTGGCACAGGGCAACGTGCGCGCCGCCGAGAGCACGATCCGCGAGGCCGTGGGGGCGCTCTCCAAAGGCGGCGAGCAGGGCTTGCTGGCCGAAGCTCTCACCACTCAGGGACGCGTGCAGTCGCGCCTCGGTAACTTCGTCGAATCGCTCGACACTCTGAGACGCGCCGCAGACCTCGCGGAGCAAGCCGGCGCGGTCGAAGAGGCCGGGTGCGCCCTGCTCTCGTTAATCGAGGAACACGGCGAACGCATCGACGCGCACGAATTGCTGGAGACCTACGAGCGCGCGAATAACTTGCTCAAAGAGACTCAGGACGCCGAGACCATCAAGCGTCTGCGCGCATGTTCCATGCGTATTGTGTCCGCCAGGCGGGCGTCCCTGTCGTCGCGACGAGCGTGCGATCTCGTAGATTTCTGGGCGAGCTTCAATCTCAACGAGCGTGTACATGCCTACGAGGCAAGATACGTGCGGCGTGCTTTGATAGATGCGCGCGGCAGCATCACGCGCGCCGCGCGCCTGCTCGGTTTGCATCATCATGCGACGCTCGCCGCCATGTTGGACGAAGTAGAGGGCAGGCATAAAGACCTCGCCTCCTTGCGCACGCCGCCCGAACCGCGCAAACAGAGCATCCTCAACGGCAAGAATCGCCGCCGGCGCACGCGCAAAAAAGCGCGCACCATTAATATTCTCTATGTCGAGGATTATCAGGCGGTGGCCGACGCCATGAAGGAGACTCTAGAGGAACTGGGCTGGACGGTCGAACTCTGCGCCGACGGCACACAGGCTATGCAAAAGATCGAGAGCAAAACACGCTACCACCTGCTGATCCTCGATAACGGGTTGCCCGGTCTTGACGGCGTGGAACTTGCGCGCCGCGCGCGGGCACTGCCACATCGGCGACGCACGCCGATCATCATGCTATCGGCGAGCGATGTCGAGCAGGATGCGCTCAGGGCGGGCATCAATGCTTTTTTGCGGAAGCCGCAGGACGTTGGACAACTGACGGCCACGGTCAAGCGCTTACTGACCAAAAACACCGCCGCCAGGTGATGTCTTCACGCCGGTCTTGAATCCTCGTTTCGCCAACTTTGGCACACACAAAGAAAAACGGGCGGCCAACCAACCGGCCGCCCGTTTCCTTAAACCCCCCTCAGAAAGCCGGGAACATGTTTTTTTGCCCTCCGCTTAGTGCGTGGATTCGACACGAACTTTCGGGAACAGCAAAGAGAGCACTACCGACATGGCAATGATCGCCGAGATTATCCCCAGCGACAACGTTATAGGAAACTTACCGCCGAACAGATCGTTGAGCCACACCATTTTTAGCCCGACGAAAATCAGCACCAACGCCAGCCCATACTTAAGCATGTGAAACTTATCAATCGCTCCCGCGAGCATGAAGTACAGGGCGCGCAGGCCGAGTATGGCGAAGATGTTCGACGTGAACACAATCAGTGGTTCGCTCGTCAGGGCAAAGATTGCCGGGACGGAATCGACGGCAAAAATTACATCCGTCGCTTCCAGAAAGAGCAACGCGACGAATAACGGCGTGGCATGAAGCACCCCGTTCGACCTGACAAGGAAACGCTGGCCGTGCAACTCAGGGGTGATGGGGACGAAGCGGCGGAACAAACGTATCAGCAGGTTCTTCTCCGGCTCGACCCCCTTCTCCGGCGCGAACATCATCTTAATGCCGGTGATGATGAGGAACGCGCCGAAGACGACCACGACCCAGTGATACTGCATCAGCGCCGAGCCGAGGGCGATGAAGACGGCGCGGAAGATGAGAGCGCCGATAATGCCGTAAAACAGAACGCGATGCTGGTACTTGGCGGGAATAGCGAAATAACCGAAGACCAGCACGAAGACGAAGATGTTATCGACGGAGAGCGACTTTTCGACGATGTATCCGGCGAGGAATTCAAGCGAGACGCGCCACGCCGCGTCCGACGGGTCGAAGCCGGGAATAGCCGTTAAGCGCGGGTCTTGCGGAAACTTCCACAGCGCATACTGGTAAAGCAGGAAATTGAAGCTGAGGGCGAGCGCCACCCAAACGACGCTCCACGTGGCCGCTTCGCGGAAAGATACTTCATGCGCTTGTCTGTGGAATACTCCGAGGTCGAGAGCCAGGAGTAACAGGACAAAGCCGGTAAAGCCCAAGTAGAACCACCAATAATCAGCAAACGGGAAAAGTTCAACCATCACTCAATCCTTTCACGTCGAACGTATTGAACGCGCACGCAAAAAGAAAGACCTCTTGCGTGCTACACGAGCCGCAAAAGGTCTTGGTCATTGAGCTTCGATTGACTCTTCCCGGTGAACCGGATGCCCCACGTCGGGCAACGTAATGACGGCTCCACCAGACCCTAACAGAGCGGGCGACCTACTCCCCTTTCGAGTGCGTCATTTTACGGAAGGAGCGAAAATCCGTCAACAACCGGGCATGTTAAATTATTGTTAAGCCACGGAAAGCTGCCCTAAGACCGGCATCACTCGCCGCGCACACAACGTAGCACGCACGGCGTCTCGCAGATAAAGGCTGCGCTATTCGTCGTCTGGGTGCTTGCCGTTGTCAGCCGGCGGCTGTGGCGCACAATAGGCGCACAAAGAAAAACGGGCAACCGGTTGGCTGCCCGTTTTTCTTTGAATTTAATGGTGCACCCGGCAAGATTCGAACTTGCCACCTCACAATCAAGCCACTGGCGCAAAGGGCTAGGCGGAGGCTAACGATTTCATCCTCGCTCCATTGTTCAGAATTTTCTCGCAGAACCCCGCAATTGTTGTATATTCCCGCCGGACACACAAAGATTGCGCCGCCAGTGAGCCTCACGGCAGCATGTAATTAGCTTGAACTGTTCCGCCTAATTAGAGCAGCGGTATCAGAGTTTGCAACAGGCCGAGCGCGATCTCCGTCAGGGTATCTTCTTCCAGCGCGGGAGCGGCTATCCCAGTCCAAATTATGCCGTCTGCCTGTGGAGGCGGCGGAGGCGGCGGAGTCCTGTCAATCCAAATTAGGCCGTCATCGGCGAAGGCAGATGTAGAGAACACAAACGCCAAAATCAACGCGGCAACAGCGTTTCGATAGCTTTTCATCTCTTCTTTCCTTTCGAGGTAACAAGGTGAAACCAGACCCTTCTGGTTTTAATTTGCGTCCTATCCTGTTGATAAGACGCGGCTTAAGCCTGCCTGAAATTTCTCAGCAAGCACAAAGAAAGCGAGTCCTCACATGACTTTAGCTGAAACATTATTGAAGCAGTTGGAAAACCCTACGTTAAGCCGCGACGAGCGAGCGCAGCTTCAATGCAAAATAGCGGCGGATTTCGAGCACAAAAATGAGTACGAGTCGGCGCGCGACGTTCTCGCCGAGTTGTGGAACGGCATCGGCGAACGCCCGACACTAGAAGGACTATCCGAGTTGACCGCTGCGGAGATACTTCTGCGCGTCGGTTCGCTCTCCGGTTATCTTGGCAGCGTCGGGCAGATTGAGGGAACGCAAGAAAAGATCAAAGACTTAATCACCGAAAGTATAGCGCGCTTTCAAGCATTAGGAGAGACGACCAGAGCAGCCAATGCACAAAGCGAACTCGGTTTCTGCTATCGTCGCGCCGGAGCATATGATGATGCGCGGGTGGTTTATCAGGAAGCACTCAAGGGGCTAGATGAAGGCAGCGAAGAGATAAGGGCTAAAATATTACTTCGCCTTGCAATCGTTGAATCATTGAGCGGCCGCTTAAACGACTCGCTTCGCATCCTCCTAGATTCAGCCGCGTTCTTTGAGAAAAGTGCCAGCGATGCACTGAAAGGGAAATTCCATAATGATCTTGCCTGTGCGCTCACATCGTTAGGCCAAGCCGAACACCGCCCGGATTATATAGATCGCGCCATCATCGAATATACCGCTGCGTCGCACCATTTTGATCAATCTGGACATATCAGCTACCGCGCGAGTGCCGAGAGCAACTTAGGTTTTCTACTCTATACCATCGGGCATTACGAAGAGGCGCACGAGCACCTTAACGCTGCACGGCGTTTGTTCGCTGATCTGGAGAACAAAGGTCGGATCGCGCAAGTAGATGAGACGCGCGCCCGTGTCCTACTAGCGCAGGGCAGATTGCAGCCAGCCGAGGGCGCGATCCGCGAGGCCGTGCGAGTGCTTTCCAAAGGCGGCGAGCAGGGTTTGTTAGCTGAAGCCCTCATCACACAAGGCCGCATACTGTCCAAACTCGGCAACTTCATCGAATCGCTGAACACTTTGAGACGTGCCGCTGACCTCGCCGAGCAAGCTGGGGCGGTCGAAGATGCAGGGCGCGCCTTGCTCTTGTTAATGGAGGAACACGCCGACCGCATCAACGAGCATGAACTGTTAGAGGCATACGAGCGCGCACATAACTTGCTCAAAGATACACAGGACATGGAAACGATCTCGCGCCTGCGTGCCTTTGCCATCCGCATCATGTCTGATCGTCGCGCATCCCTATCACAAAGACGAGTCCGCAGCGTCGTAGATTTCTGGGCGAATTTCGATCTCAACGAGAGGGTACGCGCTTACGAGGCTAGATATGTGCGGCGGGCTTTGATAGACGGGGAGGGGAGTGTCACACGCGCCGCGCGGCTACTCGGTTTGCGTCATCATGCCACGCTGACGTACATGTTGGATGCCGAGCAGGGCAGGCATAAAGACCTCGCATACTTGCGCACCCCGCCCGAAACGCGCAGGCAGAGCATCATTAATCCCCCCAACCGCCGTCGCCTGCGCACTAAAGCGCGCGCTATCAATATTCTCTGCGTAGAAGATTGTCAGGTAGTGGCCGAAGCTGTGAAGGAAACTTTAGAGGAACTTGGCTGGATGGTCGAACTATGTGCTGATGGGACAGAGGCCATGCGCAAGATTGAAAGCAAAGCGCGCTATCAACTGCTCATTCTGGATAATCAATTACCGGGTAAGGATGGATTGGAACTCGCGCGCCGTGCGCGGGCACTTCCACACCGGCGACGCACGCCGATCATCATGTTGTCTGCGGATGACATTGAAAGGGATGCGCTCAGGGCGGGCATCAATGCTTTTTTGCGGAAGCCGCAAGACATCGGACGACTTTCAACGACGGTCACGCGCTTACTGACTAAAAACATCGCTGCTAAGTGATGCCTTCTTGATAGCCTTGAATCCGCGTTTCGCTAATCTTTGGCACACTTATAGGAACACAAAGAAAAACGGGCAGCTAGTTGGCTGCCCGTAAATCTTTGAATTTAGTGGTGCACCCGGCAAGATTCGAACTTGCGACCCCATGATTCGTAGTCATGTACTCTATCCAACTGAGCTACGGGTGCATATGGGATTGAAACGTAGGGACGAATATACGGAAAGGCTCTCGCGAGTGTCAAGCGTGCCTCCGCGCGGGCTTGGCGCGGACACGGCGTGAGGGCAAAGGCGGCAGTTCGGGGCGCGTTTAGCGAGCGTCTTAGCGCGCGTAGTAGCCGGGGCGCGTGCGTGCGATCAGTTCGGGGCGCGCGACCTGGATTCGGATGGCGCGCCACTGGCCGTCGCGTGGGCGCGAACCGGCCGATTGGTAGGCGATGGTGTAGAGCGTGCGCATCTCGGCGGCGACTTCGGCGTAGATGCGCGCCATGTCTTCGAGACGGTTGATTTCGTGCAGACGACCGCCGGTGCGGGCAGCGAGCGTGTCGAGACGCGCGCGCGCAGAGGTGTAGATGGCGGCCTGCTGCGGCGTCGGCTGCGTGAGCCGCTTCATGTCCTCGGGCGGCGTGCCTTTGTTCGGCGTGATGCTCAGGGTGGCGCGGTCTGCGAGGCGCTTGAGGTTGCCGGACGGCAGCGCGAGCGGGTAGACGGTGACGCCCTGAGCGTCCGCCGCGTTGAGCACCGCGGCGAGCGTCGGGTTCGCATCGGGCTTGATCAGGCTGATCGCTTCTTCGGCCGTCGTGGCCGCCATTGAGGCGGCGCGATCCTGTTTGCGCACGTCGCTGTCGATGCCGTCGGTGAGGACGACGATGGCCTTGCGGCGCGCGCCTTCCCCACGGAGCGCGCCGAGCGCGTGGCGCAGGGCTTTGTAGAGATTGGTGTCGCCGCCGCCGCGCGCCCGTTCGATGGCGAAGGCGATCTTCGGTCGGCTGCTGGTGAAATCGGTGAGCGTCTCGATGTGGTCAACCGGCTTGACCGTCTTCTTCTGCTCCTTCATCTCCGTCCAGAAGGAGACGACCGAGACGCGGTCGGCGGGCGAGAGCGCGTCGATGAAACGCATGGCCGCCTGTTTGAGTTGCGTGCGAAAGCTGAGGGTCGAGCCGGACATGTCGAGCAGGAGCACGAGGCTGAACGGCTGCTCGGTGGTCTCGAAGTTGAGGATGGTTTGCGGCAAACCGTCCTCGAAGACGGCGAAGTCGGCGCGCGTCAGGTTGGTGACGGCGCGCCCCCTTGAGTCGGCGACGCCGACGTTGAGACGGATGAGGTTCGATTCGACCGTCACACGCTCGTCGTCGTCCTGCTGCGCGCGCGCGGGCGCGACGGCCAGCAGGCACAGGGCGAGCGCGACGAGCGCGCGGCAGAGGTTTTGCAAAACAGGGCGCGGGAAAAAATGTTGATGAGTCATCGCTTCAAAAATCGCACGGGGCATAAGTTATGGATGCTGCCAGTATGCAAAGCCTCGCACGCGTTTGCAAGCGGAGCAGCCTTTCGATTGTTCGCACGCGCTTGCGGCGAAAAGCGCGCGGGGCATGAGCGGGTCGCAATACCCGGCGGCCTTCAAAATAGCAAACAAGCCCCGCACGCGAACGCCGGAAGCGCGAACGTGCGAGGCTTGTTTGGTGCACGGGGCGAGGGGTGCGTTGCTTGAAACGCGCGGGGCAGGAGCGCTTCAGGGGGCGAGACGCGGCCGGACGGTTTTAGCTGACGGCTTTGAGTGTGCGGCGGCGCGTTCGTCGCGGCGCGGCGTTCGCGGCGGCGGCGATGTTGCCGCTGCTCGCCGGAGTCGCTTCGTCGAGTTCGTCGAAGGCTTCGGGGGCAGTCGCGGTTCTGGCGTTCGTGCGGCGCGTGCGACGCGCCACGGCGCGCTCCTCTTCGACTTCGGCGATGCGGCGCGCTCGCTCGATGCGCTTGCGCGGCACGAGTTGGAATTTGAGTTCCATCTCCTGCGCGACTTTGTAGATCGTCTGCGGTTTCGTCCCGCGCGAGGCGCGGCGCAAAACTTCATCCTGGCCGAGCAACTCCGCGCGGCCTTCCTTGTCAATCCAGATGTATGCGGCTTCGGCCATCTCTTGCTTAACCTCCAAACGTATCAACTCGCGCATGTCCACGGCGGTCGCGATGGGACGCGCAACCGGCACGACGGGCAGCGAGCGCGACGCGGCAACTGCCGGCACCGCACGCTCGTTCGCGCGCCGACCGGCGTAATAATCACCGACGAGCGTGTCCACCGTCTCCCGGTGCTCGTCGTAAAAAAGCGCGAAATCCTGACAGCGCGTGCGGTACAGGCAGTTGACCGAACACACGAGCGCGTCTTTGAAATGCGCGTAGCGATTGCAGTAAAGTTTCAGACCCATTGACTTAACCTGACGCGAACCGGCGGCGGGAGAACGACGAGTCAGGGCGCACAAACCGAAGCGCGCCTCTTATGTTCAAGGGCATTCTCAATCGTTCGGGAGTGACCACGGACTATAGCACGTTTGTTTTGCGCGTGCAACACTCGCCAGCACGTGAAACAAAGGCGGGCGAGGTAGTTCGAGCGGAAAATAGCTTGCGCGTCGAAGCTCGATTCGACAATAATTCGCCGCACCGAATGGATGCGCTACGAACGTCTCTCTGAATGAACGTCTCCCTTGAACGTTGCTCTCGCCGGTGTTCCTTTAGTTGACGTTTACGCACATCTCGAAACACAGACCGCCCGGTCTTTTGTTGTTAGCGATTGCGCCCCAAACCCACGACAGCTACGGCGGCGTGTGCTTACGCTCGTGGGAGAATTTCAAATGTATAAGCCGAATTTCTGCGCGGAGTGCGGCGGGCGCGTCGTCCGCGTGCGTTGGCGTGTGTGGACGAGCCGTCGTTTTTGCGATGGGTGCGATAAGAGGTTTCGGCGCGGGCGCATCATCCGGCCGCTCGTTGCGTGCGCGGCGCTCGCGGGCGCGGGCTTCGTCGGCGGTCGCGCGATACGACCCGCGCCCCCGCCGCTCGTCATCGAACGAAGCGCGCTCAATCCCCCTCCGCTCGCCTCGCAACTTTCTACTGCGGGCAAGGAGATGAACGCGGCGACGGCGGCAAAGACGACGACGACGGAGGCGCGTGCTACCGCCTACGGCGCGGACGGCACCGAGACCGAGCGGCCGACCGACCCGGACGAAATCGTCTCCATCTGCGGCGCACGCACTCAGCGCGGCACGCCCTGTTCGCGGCGCGTGCGCGGCACGGGTCGCTGCTGGCAGCACAGGGGGCGCGGCGCGATGTTGCCCGCCGCGAAATTGATCGTGCGCGAGCAGTGAGCGGCGAAATTGATCGTGTGGAAAAAGGCGCGTGGAGAACTTTTGCCGCGCCCGGCCGTAATATTTGGCGTTCGCGAGCGTTTTAACTACAATGCACGGGCTAATCCTGCACAAAGCGCCCTCAAATGGGACGCATACAGAATTTCCTGTCTGACCAAAGAACCGAAATCGTCGCTGCACGGAAGCAGCCCGTCGCGCCGTCTTACGGTAGCGGCGCGGGCTTTAACTACTTAACTGTCTGGAAAAAATGATGAAGAAAATTTACCTTTCGGCAATCGCGTTTATCTTCGTGGCCTCAACGGTGGCGGCGGCGAAAGAGGCGAGGCTCGTGCGCTACCCGCACTACAACCAGGGGCGCGTCGCGTTCGGTTATCTCGGCGACATCTGGACGGCGGATGAAACCGGGCAGAACGTCCAGCGTCTCACCGTCCACAGGGCGCGCGACGTGTACCCGCGCTTCTCGCCGGACGGCAAATGGATCGCTTTTTCGAGCGACCGCAACGGTAATCTGGATGTTTTCATCATGCCCTCGACGGGCGGCACGGTGAAGCAGTTGACTTCGCACTCGTCGGACGATTCGGTCTTGAACTGGTCGCCCGATGGCCAGAACATCCTCTTCTCTTCAAACAGGGGCGAGGACTTCGCGCCGCGCCTCTACACCGTCGGCACCGACGGCCGGATGCCCGCCAACGCGGGCGTGGACATGGGCGTGCAAGGCTCTTACTCGCCCGACGGGCGGCGCATCGCCTACAACCAGAAGTCGCAGGCCTACTGGCGCAAGTTCTACCGCGGCTCGATGCAGTCGGACGTGATGGTGATGGACGCCGCGACGAAACGCTTCACGAATTTGACGGACTTCGAGGGACTCGATTCGTGGCCGATGTGGGCGCGCGACGGCCACATCTATTTCGTCAGCGACCGCGAGGGCGGCGGCCGCACCAACATCTGGCGCGTCCCGGAAGCGGGCGGCAAGGCCGCGCAGGTGACGACCTTCAAGACGGGCGACGTGCGCTGGCCTGCCATCAGCAACGACGGCAAGACAATCGTCTTCGAGCATGATTTCGGCATCTCGAAACTCGACCTTTCCTCAAAGCGCGTGACGCCGATCAAACTCGACATCGCCGCCGAGACACAGGAGAGCCTGAGCGAGGTGCGCGATTTCGCTTCTCAGGTTGACGATTACGGGCTTGCGCCCAACTCGCGTCGCATCGTTCTCTCCGTGCATGGCGAAATTTTCACCGTGCCCGTCGAGGAGGGCGACTTGCGCCAGTTGACCGATAGCCCTTTCCGCGACCGCAACGTCGAATACTCGCCCGACGGCAAGTTGATCGCGTTCGTCTCAGACCGCAGCGGGCGCGAGGAGCTTTACGTCGTCGCCACGGACGGCGCGGGCGACGCGCAGAAGATCACGGAACTCGACGAACTCAAGTTCGGCTACTCCTGGTCGCCCGATTCCACGCAGATCGCCTACACGGCTTCCGACAACAAACTCCGCACAGTCACGGTCGCGAGCAAAGCGGTGAAGGAGATCAGCGCGTCGCGCTACGGGCAAATCGGCACGCCCTCCTGGTCGCCCGACGGCAAATGGCTCGCCTATTCCAAGCCCGACTTTACGCGCAACAGCGACATTTACATCTCCCCTTCCGGCGGCGGCGATGAGCGAAAAGCCTCCTTCGATTCGTTCAACGAAGTGAACGCGCGCTTCTCGCCCGACGGGAAGAAACTCTATTTCCAGCGCATCGATCAGAGCAATTTCAGTTCGCTGACCTCGGTGCAAATCTACTCGGTCATGCTCGAACGGCTTGAGCGCGACCCCGACGACCCCGAAGAACGCGCCGAACAGGAAGCCGCGCAGGCCGCGGCGCAGCCGCCACCCGGCGAAGCGGCGGGCACTGGAGGAGCAGGAGGAGCGGCGCGCGTGAATCCCGCGCAGCGGCCGACGCCGAAGCCGCTTAACATTGATTGGGCGGGACTCAAGCGACGCACGCGCCAGTTGACCCGCATGCCCTTCGCCGTCACGAGCTACAACATCTCGCCCGACAGCAAGACGGTCGTTTTCGTCACGAGCGAACTCGCCGGGGCGGTGAACATTCCCGTCGTCTATTCGATTCAGGAAGACGGCAAACGGCTCACGCGGATCACGGCGGGCACGCCCCCCGCGGACGGCGCGGCACAGGGCGGCGGCGGAGCGGGCGGCAACTCCGGCGTCTCCAATTTAAACGTCTCGCGCGATAACCGCACGCTCTACTTTCAGGAAGGGGATTACGTTTATTCCGTCTCGATGCCGCCGCCGCTCCCGCCGGGTGTGTCTGCCTCGAACGCGCCGCCCACCACGTCGGCCGCGCCCGCGCAACGACGGCGCATCAACTTCACCGCGAAGGTGAAAATTGATCGTCCCGCCGAGTGGGCTGAGATGTTCGACGACGCGTGGCGCACGATGAAGTACCGCTTCTACGACGTAAAGATGCACGGCACCGACTGGGACGCAATGCGTGCCAGGTATCGCCCGCTCGTCGAATACGTCGGCGACCGGCAGGAACTGCTCAACATCATCAACGAGATGATCGGCGAACTGAACGCTTCGCACACCGGCGCCGCGCCCCCGCAGCAGGGCGGCCGTGAACCGGGCGCGGCGCAGACAGGCCACCTCGGCCTCGAACTCGAAGCCGACGCGCAGGCGGGTCGCTACCGGGTCACGCACGTCTATCAAGACGGCCCGGCCGATAAGGATTGGGTCAAGGTGTCTGTGGGTGATTACCTGATCGCCATTGACGGCAAGCCCGTGCGCGCGGGCGACGAATACTGGCAGCATCTCAACTATCGTCTCAACCGCAAGGTCGCCGTCACCTTCAACAACAAGGCCGCGGACGACGGCGCGTGGCGCACGCGCATCGAACCGACCTCGATGGGCAACTACAACCAGCTGCGCTACGAGCGTTGGGTCAAGCAGCGTCGCGATCTGGTGACGAAACTCTCGAACGGGCGCGTCGGCTACATTCACATACAGGCGATGAACCAGCCGAGCCTTCGCAAGTTCGAGAAGGAACTGCGCGAGTATCGCGACAAGGAGGCGATGGTCATAGACCAACGCTGGAACGGCGGCGGCAACATCGAACAGGAGTTGCTCGGCATACTCGTCCAACGCCAGTATCAGGTCTGGCAGCCGCGCGGCACGGAGGCCACGACGCGCCCCTCCAACGGCTTCTTCGGCCCGAAGGTCGTCCTGCAAAACTGGCGTTCGGCCTCGAACGCGGAGATGTTCCCGGCGGGCTTCCGCGCGCTGGGCTTAGGCAAAGTGATCGGCACGCCAACGCCGGGCGCGGTCATCGGCACGGGCAGCTACACGCTCATCGACGGCTCGACCGTGCGCACGCCCGGCATCGGCGTCTATCTCGCCGACAAACAGCAAACCAACATGGAGAACACGGGCGTGCGCCCCGACATACTTGTCGAAAACTCGCCCGAGGATAACCTCGCCGGGCGCGACCGCCAGATCGAAGTGGCCGTCGAGGAACTGCTCAAGCAGCTCAAGACCGGCGGCGGACAGGTGGCCGACAGGTAAGCGAACGCCGGAAGTAAAAAGATCAAAGGCAGAAGTGAGGCGGGGCAACTCGCACTCACTTCTGCCTTTTCTTTCGGCGAACTTGGCGTCGCCTGATCGATCTCGCTGAACTGCCGTCGGGCTTAATCTACACGCTCATATCAACGTCCGCGGGCTGAATCCGACATTCCTCCGTCTTACGCCGAAGCCCGCGATTGGTAAGCGGCCTGCGGCGCGTCACGGGCGGAGGCGGGTTTACTCCTACTGAGCAAATCCCTCACCGTCTCAAGTAGCTTTTTGAGGTCGTCCGGCTTGACCAGATAAGCGTTTGCCCCGGCCTGCATCGCTTCCCGCCGTTCATGCTCGAATGCCGCCCCGGTGAAGAACATGACCGGCGTCTCGGTGTCCATTCGGCGGATGGTACGACAGACATCCGCTCCGTTCATGCCCAGCAGACGGTAATCGAGCACGAACAGGTCGAAGCGTTGAGTCGCCGCCAGGCGTAATCCTTCTTCGGGCGTTCGGACGGAAGTAATGTCGTACCGGGTGTTCGAGTATTGGAGCATCATCTCGATCAACTCGGAACTGTCGCTGTCGTCGTCGACGATGAGGATACGGGGTGCGACTGGCGGCATGTTTAATCTCCTTGCTGAAGAGACAGGAAAAACTCGAAGGTGATGGAAATAATATGGATGGAAAATAAAGGGTGAAGGTCATTAATGCTGACCTCAACCCCCAAGCCCCTTGCTGACCGGGGTGAAGCGCATTGTTTGCCTAAGTCAACATTGCGAGGACGATTCCCCATAAATCGCTCGCACCGGCAACGGTTGTCAATTCGGCGTCAATACTGAACAGGCTACAGTATCGAACAATCTTTCCCCGCCGTCTGTGTGGAAGCGCACATAGCGTGTTATTCTTCAAACAATTTCATGTGGCCTCGGGTGCTGCTTTCTCCTCAAGCCCCGCATTCGATAGTCGAGGATGCCTGCTTGCGGCATCCTGTTCTTCGCTAAACGGGGCGAGATGAAGCGATAACCGGGGCGGCGTGCTATACTTACCACCGGATTTCAGATTTAACTGAATTCTGTTCTCTGAAAAATTCACATTTCGACATCGGGATCGGGCTTGCTGCCTACTTCTTGTGCCGTCTGTTGTCTTTGACGACGTGACCCACGCTTTAAGGAGCACCCTGATGCCGCCCGCAGAAAAAAATCAGCCGTCGATAAACCGGCTGCTCGCCGCCCTTCCTAAAAAAGAATATCAACGTTTGCTGCCCGAGCTGGAATCAGTTTCACTGAGCTTCGGCGACATCATCTTTGAACCCGGCGAACGCCTTCGGCACGTCTACTTCCCCAACGACTCCCTCATCTCCTTGCTGTCGGCCGTAGAAGACCGTGAACACCTCGAAGTGGGCATGGTCGGCAACGACGGCATGGCGGGTATCAACGTCTTCATGGATGTCGACAAGTCGCGCACGCGCGGTTTGGTGCAGGGTGCCGGTTCCGCCGTGCGAATGAAGGCCAAGACGCTGCGCCGGGAGACGGATAGCGGCGGTTCGTTGCACAAGCTGCTGAACCGCTACACGCATTCGCTCCTGACGCAAATTTCGCAATCGGCGGCCTGCAACCGCTTTCATACCGTCAACGTGCGTCTCGCGCGCTGGCTGCTAATGACGCACGACCGCATCGCGGGGGATGAATTTCGCCTGACTCAGGAATTTCTCGCACACATGCTGGGGGTACGCCGTGAACAAGTCACCATCGCCGCCGGTACGCTCCAAAAACAGAAGCTCGTCAGCTATAGTCGCGGCCTGATCAGGATTCTGGATCGAGCGGGGCTGGAAGCCATCTCCTGCAAGTGTTACCGGGTGGTCAGAGACGAATATGACAACTTGATCGATTAAAGCGGAATTCAACTTGCCACGGTCGGGATGACAGGGGAAACGGGAAAAGGCGGTCGAGACTCGAAAGTCTCGACCGCCTTTGTTGTGCCTCTGATTGTTCGTGTCCCGTGCCGTCGATTCAACGGCCTCTTTAAGCCCCTCTATTTCCGGTTGCGGAATTGATCATAGAGTTCCGTGTGGCGGCTGTTGAGGGGAACCTGTCGGCCGTTGATGAAGAGGTGGCGGACGCGCGTGCGGGCTTCGAGCAGGTCGCCGTCGGTGATGACGAGGTTGGCGATCTTGCCCGCGTCGATTGAGCCGAGGCGGTCGCCGAGGCCCATGATCTGCGCCGGGTAGAGCGTGACGGATTTGAGCGCGTCGGCGCGCGAGAGGCCGAAGGCCGCGGCCATCCCCGCGCGGTAGGGAAGGTCGCGCACCTCCGCGCCCTGATCACCCGTGGAGAGGGCGAAGCGCACGCCCGCCTGTTGGAGTTTGGCCGCGCTCTCGAACATCACGTCGTAGAAGTCGTCCTCGCGGCTCGGCAAGTCGAAGAGACCGCTGAGGATGACGGGGACGTTCCGCTCTTTGAGGAACGAAGCGATCTTCCATGCGTCGTTGCCGCCGAGGATGATGGGCTTGAGTTTCAACTCCTCGCTGAAGCGGACGACGGCACGCATCTCCGCCTCGCGGTCGGCGCGGAAGAGTACCGGACGCTCGCCGCGAACATAGGGGACGAGCGAGGCCAGCACCACATCGGCGTCCGGGCGCGGGAGGCTGCGGTCGGCGTTGGCAGCGTCCATCGCGCGTCCGTAGGCTTCGGCGTCGCGCAGGAGCTTCCGCAGTTGTTCGACCTGGCGGTCGCGCGTCGTCGCGGCTTCGGCGGGGTTCGGCTGCGCCTGTTGGAAGAGGCCGCCGAAGCCGCCGCCGCCGGCCGCGCGCGGATAGTTGACGACGAGCACGGCCGCACGCACGACGGCCATTTCCTGCGGGCTTGAGCCGAGCAGGTTGATGAACGTCGCCTGCCCGGAAATGATGCCGCCCGTGGGCGCGCTCAAAACGCTCGTCACGCCGTTGACACGCGTGACGGCGATGTGCGCGCTGTGCGGGTTGATGCCGTAGAAGGCCTGCGCGTTCGGGTTCATGTCGCCGACTTCGGCCACGTCCACGGTCGCGTTCGCGCCCTGCGGAATCTCTACGAGTCCCATCGAAGTGCCGAGGTCGATCATGCCGGGATAGACGGAGAGGCCGCGCGCGTCGATCTCCTGCGCGCCCGGCGGCACGGCGACGTTCGCACCGACGGCGCTGATCCGTCCGTCGCTGACGACGATTGTGCCGCCTTCGATGTCCGCGCCGGAGACGGTGACGATGCGCGCGTTGCGAATGGCAAACGTGCCCGGCGTGCCCGACATGAACTGCGGCCCCATAGTGCTCGATGCCTGCTGTTGCGCCCATGCGGCGGTGACGACGGACAGGAACAGCAACGCGGCGAGCGCGAACGAGGGGCGCGCGACGGTGTCGATACGCACGGCGGCGTTAGCGCGCGGAACCGCGCCGATGCGCGGAGCGACGTTCGCGCTCGCGACGACGTTTGAGAATGATTTCAGCTTCATCGGTGGTTGTCTCCTTCGCCGTCGTCGATGTCGTCGTGGTCATGTTGCCCCGCGGGGGGGCGGCGCGGCGCGGCGGGCTGCTGTGCGCCGCCTTCGCCGGGCGGGCGGTTCACTTCGGCACGCATCAACTCTTCGCGCTCGCGTTCGAGTTCGGGGCGGCGCGCGATGTCCTGCTGGCGGTCGAAGAAGATGTCGCCGTCGATGAAAGTGGTTTCGACGCGCGAGTAGACGCTGAAAGGGTGTCCCGTCCAGATAACGAGGTCGGCGTCCTTGCCCACGTCTATCGAACCGACGCGATCCTGTATGCCGAGTTGAATGGCCGGGTTGAGTGTGATCAGGCGCAGGGCTTCGTCTTCCGACAGGTCGCCGTATTTCATCATCTTCGCCGCTTCGATATTCAAACGGCGCGCACGCTCGTCGGAGTCGGAGTTGATGGAGACCAGAACTCCGGCGCGCGTCATCACGGCCGCGTTATGGGGAATGGCGTCGTAGGCTTCGATCTTGTAGCTCCAGCTATCGGCGAACGAGGAAGCGCCCGCGCCGTGCGCCGCTATCTCGCGCGCGACCTTGTAGCCTTCGAGCACGTGTTGGAGCGTCTTGATTTTGAAACCGAACTCGTCGGCGAGGTTTAAGATCATGATGATCTCGTCGGCGCGATAACAATGCGCGTGGACGAGCCGCTTGCCTTCGAGAATCTCCACGAGCGGTTCGAGTTGCAGGTCGCGGCGCGGCGGGATCAAATTCTTGTCGCCCCGCGTGATGGCGGCGCGGTGTTCGTCCCACGCGCGCTTGTAGTTGCGCGCGCGCGTGAAGGCGTCGCGCAGCACTTCTTCCTGCCCCATGCGGGTGGCGGGGTAGCGGCGCGTCTGGCCGGGGAGCGGGTTGAAATTCGAGCGTTTGACGTTTTCGCCGAGCGCGAACTTGATGCCCGGAGGCGCGCCCGGAAAGATGAATTCAGAGACGGGGCGGCCGTATTTGATCTTGACCACGGTGTTCTGCCCGCCGATGGTGTTGGCCGAGCCGTGCAGGAGGTTGAGCGTGGTGACGCCGCCCGCCAGTTCGCGGTAGAGGTTGGGAGCGGTCGGGTTCAGCACGTCGCGTATGCGCACCATCGAAGTGACGGAGAGCGTGCCCTCGTTGATCGCGTCGGACATCGAGTGCGAGTGCGCATCGACGATGCCGGGCATAACGTATTTGCCGGAGGCGTCGATCACGCGGGCGCGCTCATTCGCTTTCAGGTTTTGACCGATGCCCGCGATCTTGCCGTTGCGAATCAGGATGTCGGTATTGGCGAGCGTGCCGCGCGAGACGGTGATGACGGTCGCATTGCGAATCAACGTCTCGGTCACAGCCGCGACGCTTGTCCCGGTTCGCGCCGCACCCTCGCGAGGCCGTTGGCGCTGCTGCTGCTGCTCTTGCGCCCACGCGCCGCCCCACGCGGGGACGAGCGCGAACAGCGCGACGAAAAGTGTAATAAGTTTTCTCATAATTAAGCTCCAGCGAAGAAAGTATGAACGCGGAACGCGGAACGATGAACGGGGAGACAGAAAACAGAACTCAGAAGTCAGAATGAAGATAAAGAGGCTCTTAATTCTGACTTCTGTTTTCCGTCTCCTTTTTTTTATTCATCGTTCATCGTTCCTACTTCATCGTTATTCCGGCGGCCGCGGCGTCGTGCCTTCGGTGGCGGGCGTCCGTGTTGGCGTCGGCGTCGGCGTCGGCGTTGCCGCCGGTGGCGGCGACGGCGGCGTGCCGCCCCCGGCGCGCGTGCCGTTGAACGTGCCCGAGCCGGAGCCGACGGTCGTCACCGTGCCGCGCATTTCGTTGCCGCTGATCGTGCCGTTGAAGTTGGCCTCCGTGGTCTGCGTGCCGGTCGTGATGGGCGCGGTGAACCTGATGTCGCCCGATGCGCCGACGGAGGCGTTAGCGATCTGCGCCGAACCGAAGTCGCCTTGAATCGAACCGCTCAGGCGTTGCGTCTCCTGTTGGAGCGTGAGCGTGACGGAGCGTTCGGGCTGTCCTTCGAGTTGCACGCGAAGCGTCCATGTGCCGGAAGCGAGCGAGGGCGTTTGACCGCCCGGCGGCGTCGCGGCGGCGGGTTTGAGATCGACGGGGCGGCCGTCTATGAAGACGTGCGTGATGCGGCGGTCGCGCGCGAACAGGTCGCCGCGCGTGACGGTCAGGTTCGCGATCTTGCCGACCTCAATCGTGCCGAGTTGATCGGCAACGCCCAGTATCTCCGCCGCGCTGAGCGTCAGGGCGCGCACGGCCACGTCGCGCGCGAGCCCCTGTTCGACCGACTTCGAGACGTTGCCGAGATAGTCGGACATGTTCGTGAGGCCGCCGGACTGGAAGGCGAAACGGACGCCCGCCGCGGCGAGCCGCGCGGCCGTCTTCGGCGCGTCAACGCGTTCGCGCAGCACGCGCACGGGGTCGGGGTCGGCTTCGGGCGTCTGGGCGGTGGTGCGGCGCGGGTAGTTCAAAGAGAGCAGCACGGGCACTTTCGCCGCCGCGAGGCGTTCGGCCACGAGCCAACTCTCCGCGCCGCCCGCGATGACGAGGCGCAGGTTGAACTCCTGCGCGAGGTCGAGCGCGCGTTCGATCTCGCGCTGGCGGTCGGCATACACGACGACGGGCATCTGGCGCGAGAGCACGGGCGCGAGAGCCGCGAGCGACTTGTCCTGATCGGGACGGCGAATCCCGCGCGGGTTTTTCTCGTAGACGGCGTTGGCCTCGCGGTAGCGCGCGGCGTCGAGCATCATCTGGCGGATGGCGGCGAAGACGCCGAGAAGCGACCCCGGATAGGTGCCCGTGCGCAGCGGCGTGAAGCCGACGTGGAGCGCGACGGGCGAACGCACGATCATCTGTTGCGGCGTCTCGCCCGCGAGATTGATAACGGCCGACTGTCCCATGAAGATGCCTTCGCGCGGCGCGGTCAGCGCGGCGGTGAGACCCGCGCCGCGCGCCGCCTCGATTTGATCGCCGCCGGGGCGCACCACGTCGGCGGCGAGTATCTCGGGTTGCAGCCCGACGGGCTGCGAAGAGTTGGGCGAAGAGACGGCGGGCGTCGCCTGCTGCGCGGCGAGCAGGGCGGCCGCGCCTCCACCGCCGCCGGTCGCGGGGCGCGGCTGTGGCGTGGCGGGCATGCCGAGGTTGGTGTTGGCGTCAATCAGGCCGGGATAGACCGTCAGCCCCGTGCCGTCGATGAGTCGCGCATCGGGCGGGGCGGCGACGTTCGCGCCGACGGCGGCGACGAGCCCGCCGCGTATGACGATTGTGCCGCGCGGTATCTCCGCGCCGGACACGGTGACGATGCGCGCGCCCGTGATGGCGTAAGTTTCAATCGCGCTGCGCTGCGCGCGTGCGACGCCCGGCAGCGGCCACGCGGACGCGGCAAAGAGCGCGGCGACGAGCGCGAGTGAAAGGACGGAAGCGGCGCGCGTGCGCCTTGCGGGTTGAATTCGCATGATCGTTTTTGCCTTCGGAATGAAAGTCAACGGGCGTTTGATTAGTGTCCCGGTTTCAGCTTTCCTCTGTGCCCCCTGCGGTGTTCTCTGTGTCTCTGTGGTGAGTGCTTCTGAATAGCCACTCACCACAGAGACACAGAGGACACAGAGGGGGCACAGAGGAAAAATCAAATTAGGAAACGTGCGCGCCTGAAAGTTTCGTCGGGCGCGAGACGCACCCGAATGCAACTTGCGCGAGACCGGAAAAACGCGCTCGCCCGAAACAAGAGGCGGCGCGTGCGATTGTGATTCGCACGCGCCGCCTTCGCTCAGACGCATCTGTTGAATGAGACGGGCTATCACGGCGCGAAAGTTTAACGATTGGCGTTGCCTTGCCCGGCCGTGCCGGTCTTGGTGTTGTTGTTAGTGTTCGCCGCGCCGTCGGCGGCAATTTTGAGTTCGTCCTTGACGCTCTTTTTGCCGTCGATGCCGTTGGCGGCTTTCATGGCGGCGGCCTTCTGCGCCGCGCTCGCCACCGTGCCGCGCAGCGTGATGACCCCGTCGTTCACATCAACGTTGATGGTCGAGTCTCTCAGATCGTCCACGGCAAAGAGCGCGCCTTTGGTCTTCACGTGGAGGTATCCGTCTTTCAGGCCGGAGCCGATGGTGTCGCCCGCCTCTTTGGCCTCGCGGCCGTAACGCTCCTTCTCGCGGTCGTAATCGGCCTCGCTGATATTCGCGTTGTAGTCGCGGCGGTTGGCGTTGGCGGCCATGTTGGAGTTCGCCATGTTACCGTTGTTGGCGGCCATGTTGCCGTTGGCGTTGTTGCTGTTGACGACGGCGGCGTTACCGTTACCCGACGCCATGTTGCCGTTGTCGGTCGATGAGCATCCGGCGGCCAGTGCGGCCAGCGTGATGAATGTCGCAAGTTTTTTCATGATCGTTGTTTACTCCTGTGAACCTGTGAAAGCGCCTGTCTTGACGGCGGCCTGATCCGGCGGCACGCCCGGCGCGGGGCGAGATGACAGAACCGCCCGCGTCCATCGGCGCAAACAGGGCGCGACGCGCGGGGCGATTTTCGTTTTCCAGAGATCAGGGGAATTAGCTTTTAACTCACGCATATTTACCATCGCGCCGGGAAAGACGCAAGGCAGCCAAAGGTTGCGGGCCGCAGGCTTGAGGGATGAATGCCCCGGTCTCACGTCTGTGTTTCCCGGCATCGCTTTCCGGTTCGGGTCGGTGCTATTTTGTCTTGAAATTTAAGGGGGTGGCGAATTGCTGTTGTGGGCGACAACGATCTTTCTCGCGCTGCAAGAGGGCGGGGCGCACTTCGTCGGCAGTCCCGAAGGCGGCGCGGTGGAGACGAGCGTGCGCCACGGCGTGTTGTGGCTGCGGCTGATAGTCGAGTCGGTGGGCGCGGCGGTGATCTGTCTCGGCATCGTCGTGGCCGCCGTGCAGTTCGCGCGCACGCTCGTCGCGGGGCAACACCACGACAATTACAACCGGACACGCCTCACGCTCGCGCGCTACCTCGCCCTCGCGCTCGAATTCCAACTCGGCGCGGACATCCTCTCGACCGCCATCGCGCCCTCCTGGGATCAGATCGGCAAACTCGGAGCCATCGCCGTCATCCGCACCGGCCTCAACTATTTCCTCATGCGCGAGATGAAACAGGAAGAAACTGAAACAAACGCGGAACGCGGAACGAGGAACGCGGAATAAAAGCGGGAGTCAGGAAACAGGAGGCAGAAGTCAGAATAAACATGCGCCCCTCTTCACATTGTTTCCTGACTTCTGACTTCCGTCTCCTGACTTCCGACTTCCGACTTCCGTCTCCTGACTTCCGACTTCCGTTCATCGTTCCGCGTTCCTACTTCATCGTTACCATTTAACGGAGCCTTCCTTCGACGTGTCGATCTGCGCGGTCTGCTGCGGGGCTTCGTTGAAGAGGTAGCCCTTCATGTTGTCGAAGAGGAAATTCTGCGCATCGGGGTTAGTGAGATCAAGACCGTAGTGGTTGATGATCTGGCTCTGCTTCTGGAGCCATTCCTGCCAGCACGGCTGGCAAATTTCCGCGCCGACCTTTTGCCCGATCTCGTTCGGGAAGGGCGCGTATCCGAGCGCGGGACGCCGCTCGCCACAATGTTTGCATTTGATCTGATCGGCCATAACTCGAAAATTCTCCTTGCTTGAAAATGCGTTGCTGTTTAAGGACGCGCGGGCGTGCGCGCCGTGTGAATTCAGGAACTCCGCTGCCCGGCGGCGCGAATCGCCTCGATGATTTCGGCGTCGCGCGGGCGAAAGAGCGAGACGGCTTCGACCTTGCGATAACAGATGATGCCCTCGCCGTCAACGACCACGACGGCGCGCGCCGCGCGGCCGGGAAGCCACGAACTCGCGTCGTAAGCCTTATGAACCGTCCCTTCGGTGTCGGCCAGAAGGCGCAAGGGGAGTTGATGTTGATCCGTGAATTTGCGGTGCGACTCGACCGTGTCGGTCGAGATGCCGACGACTTCCGCGCCCGTCGCGGCGTAGCTCTCCCAGTTATCCCGCACCGAGCATAGTTGTTTCGTACAGACGGGCGTCGCGTCGCCCGGATAGAACAGCAGCACGATGACGCGCCCGCGCTGTGCGGACAACTGCCACTCCGCGCCGCCAGTATCGCTCAGTATGAAATCGGGCGCGAGCGAACCGACCGCCGCCAACTTTGTTTGAGCATTCATAATTTACAAAGACGTTCCGGTAAGCAGCGGCTGCATTTCTATCAGAGCCGGATTACAGTTCTTGTGCCACGGGTAATGCCCGGATATGTCAGGATAGACGCATTGCAAAGCCGGAAATGGCTTGCCTTTATAGAACCATATTCCCGTGCCGAGAAAGTCAGTGTAGAAACTCTCATCTATTTTTTGGAATGAGCATTTATAATTTTCTACGATCTCTGAATATTCTTTTCCCGCTTCGTAAATCGTGCCGGTCTTTATATCATCGCCGACACTGTTGAGAATGTTGCTCATCAAATCCACATTCAAGCCGATTATCAAGATTTCAGGATGCCGAAATGTTTGATACAGGCCAACTGTGTAAGCGAATCCAGGGCCTTCATCATCTTCGAAAACCATGACCACATGCCAGCCGTACTCTGCCACATCACTCAGAGTTTTTTTGTCAGACTTATTCATAGGGCGTGATAGCAGATCAAAAATCTGCATCCTTTCGTTGCGATTACACCCTGTTATTAATCCCGCTACGCCGGCGTCGAAAGAGACGGCGCAGGGCAAAGATGATCGTGTTGAGAACAAGAACGAACAGGACGAACCACGCGGCGAGCACGAGCCAGCCGCCCGCGCCGGGGTCTGTGTTGTCGAAAAAGGCGAGCGTGATGTTTGCGCTCTGCATTGCGCGCGGCTCGAACACGTCGCTTCTCACTTGTCACCCGTCGCCGTCGTAAAGTCCCTGATGTCTTTGAACGGCGTCTCGCTGTCTGTGAAGTCGGGGCGGTAATAGTGCGACGCGCCGTCGAACTCCTGCATCCAGCCCTCCTCCATGCCGAGTTCTTCGAGCGCGGAGACGGCGCGCATCCATTCCCTCTCGCTGATGCGGCGCGAAAGCAGCATGTAGCGTTCGTCCGTGGCGGCGCGGTTCGTCGCGTAATACTGCGCCATCAGCGAGACGGCGACGCGCGGCGAGAGCGCGTCCCTGATCCATTCCAGCGATTCGCGTATGCCGCCGAGGTCGTTCGGTAAGACGAGCAGGCGGATGACGAGGCCGCGTTTGAGCAAGCCCGCATCGTCGAAAACAAGCGCGTCGCCGGTTTGCCGGTACATCTCCGCGACGGCGCGGCGCGCGTGCTCTGTGTAGTCCTGAACTTTCGAGTAGGTGTAGCCGTCGGCCGAATCGGCGTATTTGAGATCGGGGAGATACACGTCAACTATCCGGTCGAGCAGCCGCAGGACTTCGACCGAGTCGTAGGCGTTCGTGTTGTAGACGACGGGCAGGCGCAAGCCCTGTTCCGCGGCGATGAGGATGGCGCGTGCCATCTGCGGGGCGAAGTGCGTGGGGGAGACGAAGTTGATGTTGTGGCAACCGCGCGCCTGTAGTTCGAGCATCATCGAGGCCAGGCGTTCGTGCGTCACCTCGTTTTTGATCTGCTCGCGGTGCGTCTGCGAGATTTGATAGTTCTGGCAATAGACGCAGCGCAGGTTGCAGTTGCCGAAAAAGATGTTGCCCGCTCCGCGCGTGCCTGCGAGCGCGGGTTCTTCGCCGAAATGCGCGGTGTAGGAAGAGACCACGGGCAGGCGACCCGAATAGCAGGCGGCGATCTCATTCTCAAGGCGGTTGTTGAAACAGTCGCGCGGGCAGACGGTGCAGCGCGCGAGCAAGGCTTCAAGCGCCTCGACGCGGGCGCGGAGTTCGCCCGTCGCCAGGAGCGCGAGGTATGAGGGCGTGTCCGGTGTTGTTGTGGTCGTCGTCATGGCCGTGGTTTGACTCTCAGTCGGTAGTGCGGGCTGTTGTGGCGCGCGGCGAGTTCGGAGGGCGCATAGTGTTTGCCGAGTTGCCAGATGAAGTCCATCTCGGCGCGCAGGCTGGCGATGGCGAGGCGCGCTTCAAAGATCAGCGTCATGCTGCCGTAGAAGAGAAACGACGCGCCGACGAGACCCATCACGACGGGGACGAAACTGTAGCGCACGCCGACGAAGGCGACGACCCCGATGGCGACGCTCGTAGCCACGAAGAGGCCGAGCGCGACATAAAAGACCGTCATGCTGCGCTGAAGTATGCGCGCGCGGCTCGTCAGTTTATCGAGCTGGCCGAAGATCATGGCGCGGCGGTCTTCAAAGAGCGCGAGTTGGTCGTCGCCTGAGGCGGCCAGTTCCTCGAAGCGATCCGAGAGAGCGCGCACGCGATCCACGACGCGGCCGAGGCGCGTCGAAGTCGATAGGATGAGCGCGCCGCAGGCCGAGATCAACACGGCGGGCGTGATCATGGCCGTCAGGACGGCGAGGGCGGAAGAGAGCGGTTCCATGTGCGTATTTTTTTTGAATCGAACTCCTGCTAGTTATAACGCCCGCCGGAGGGCGCGGGCAACCGGCGGGGTGCTGCGCGTCGCGGAAATTTTCGCGCCCCGGCGGCTAAAGAGTTGCACGCGCGCGCGTGAAGTTGTGCTATGCTCCGCCGCAAATCGCAGCGCGAAAATTTAATGACTTGAGCCGGAATCTTCAAGGCCGGACTCCGCACGCGGGGTCTCGCCTCTTCACATCAGAACAAGGAGCAAAGCGATGGCTAAACAAGCGAAGCGCGGTAAAGGCGGAGACAGGGACGACCTGACGAGCGGCGTCTCTATCGGCGACAGCGGCGACGATACCGCGACGGGCGGCGGTGGAGGCGGCAACTCGACCGATGCCGAGAGCGACCGCGAACCCGTAGCGGACAACGGGCGTCTGGACGCAGCGGAGCGTGCGGACGCGCGCGCCGCGGGCGAAAGCGACGGCGGCGGCGATGACAACGGCGGTGACGCGGGCGATGCGGGCGACGCGGGCGATGCCGAACCTCACGGCGGCACGGCCATCGGGCGCGCCACCGGAGTGACCGGCCGCAGCGGTGGCGGCGCGTCGGGCGGTGGTAGCACGTCGGGCGGTGGCGGCGCGTCGGGCGGTGCGTCTGGTAGTGGCGGCGGGGGCGGCGCAGGCGGTTCCGGCGGTTCGTCGTCGGGCGGCGGCACTTCGGGGACGGCCAAGCAGGGCGGCGCGAAGGGCGCGGGCGGTTCGAGCGCATCGCGCGCGGGCGGCGGCAGTCGCACCGACGGAGCGAACAAGGGCGGCGCGGCCGGTCGCAAGAATCAGGGCGGCGGCACGCAGGGCGGACAGAGCGGCGGTGGTTCGGCCAGGAAAGGCGCGGCCACGAAGGGCGGCGCGAAAGGCGCGGGCGGCGGCGGCGCGGGCAAGGGTCTGCACGGCGGGGGCGGCGCGAAGAAAGGCGGCACGGGCGCGGCTCGCACGGGCGGCACGAACACCGGCACGGGCGGCGGCACGAAAGGCGGCGGCGTCGGCGCGCTCAAACGCGGCGCGGGCGCGGCTTCAACCGGCGGCGCGACGACCGATACGCGCGGCGGCGCATCGGGCGGCACGGGCGGCCCTTCGGCGGGCGCGGGTAAAAGCGGCGCGGCGCGTGCGACCGGCAAGGGCGGCGGCGAAGGCGGCCGACTCGAACGCACGGGCGCGGCCGGAAAGAGCGGCCCGAAGCGCGAAACCGGCGGCAAGAAGAACAAGCTGCCCTCGAAGTCGGGCGGCAAGGGTAGCCCGCTCGGCGGAGCGAAGAAGGGCGGCACGGGCGGCGTCGCTCAGGGCGCGGGCAAAAACCGCGGGGCGTCGGGCGCGGCAGGCGGGCGCGGCGCGGGCGGTATCAAAGGCGGCGCGAAGAAGGGCGGCAAGGGCGGCAAAGGCGGCGGTTCGGGACAGAATGCGGGTTCACCGAAATCCGACGGTAAAAGTAGACGCTAACCAAAACCTGACCACTGTAGACGTTGACCAAAACCCGGCCGCTGTAAACGCCGACCAAAGCCTGATCACGTCGGTCGCCGAGACGACCGGCCGCGTGGCCGCGAAAGTGACGAACGTCCTCGGCAGTCTCACCGGCGCGCTCAAGTCGCGGCGAAATAAACGGGGATGAGGAAGAATTGATCCATTTCTTCATTGGTTCATTGATTCAATGAAGAAATGGATCAATGTTTCAATGAATCAATTCTTCACCCCTTTCTCTTATGCGTCTCTGGCTCTCAAAGAACAGCGAAGTGCCGATCCGCGAGCAGTTGACGACGCAGATCATGCTCGGCGTGACGAGCGGCGACCTCAAGCCCGGTCAACGCCTGCCGAGCACGCGCGAACTCGCGCGCCGCTTCCATATTCACGCCAACACGGTCAGCGCGGCCTACGGCGAACTCGAACGGCGCGGATGGGTGGAATCGCGAAAGGGCAGCGGCGTCTACGTGCGCGAGTTTTCGCGCGAGCGCGAACTCGACGCCGGGTTGGAACTCGACGGACTCATCTCCGCCTTCCTCCGGCGAGCGCGCGACGGCGGCCACTCGCTCGGCGACGTACAGGAACGGGTCAAACGCTGGCTCGAATTTCAACCGCCCGATCATTTCCTCGTCATCGAATCCGACGACGAACTGCGCGAAATCCTCGTCGCCGAGATCGAGCAGGCGACCGGGTTTCGCGTGCGTGGTATGTGCGTCGAAGCGTGTGCTCGCGACGGCCTTCCGGCGGGCGCGGTGGCGGTCGCGCTCTACGGGCGGGAGGCGGAAGGGATGCGCGCTACGCTTCGCGCCGATACGAACCGCATGATCCTGCTTCATTCGCGCAGCGTCCCCGAATCGCTCGCGGGCGCGATCCGCCCCGCCGAAGACGCGCTCATCGCGGTCGTCTCGCGCTGGCCTGAGTTCCTGCGCTGGGCGCGCACGGTGCTTGTCGCCGCCGGGATCGACCCGGCCGCGCTCAACTTTCGCGACGCGCGCACGCCCGGCTGGCAGCGCGGCCTCGCGTCGAGCGCGTTCGTCATCACAGACGCCCTCACCGCGCGGCAGTTGCCGCCGGACTGCGCCCCGCGCGTCTTCCACATGATCGCCGATCCCTCGCTCGACGAACTGCGCCGCTTCGTCAAAGACTTTTTGACTCGTTAACTCGCCTCGTTCGATTTCTCATCGTTCGATTTCTCATCCGCACGTGAGGTGTGACACTTCACGAAGCCGCACAAATCTCTAGCCGCGCCTCGGCCGCCTGTTCTATATTCCAATTCGCCGGAGCGTGGTACGGCGCAGGCACGCGCGGGCGTTTCACTATCGTCGGGTGTCGAAGGAGGTGAGAGAGTTTGGTCAGGCGAATGCTGGTCGCAATTCTCACGCTCGCGCTGCGGGTCTTCTTCCGGCGCATCGAGGTGAAAGGCTTGAGACACGTCTCGCGCGAGGGCGCGGCGATCTTCGTGCTCAATCACCCGAACGGCCTCGTCGATCCGGTCTTCCTGTTGTGCTATGCGCCGCGCCGCGTCTCGTTTCTCGCCAAAGCGCCGATCTTCGGGATGCCCGTCATCGGCTGGCTCGCCCGCGCGCTCGAAGCGATTCCGGTCTATCGGCGGCAGGACGAAGGCGCGGACGTGTCGCGCAATCAGGAAACTTTCGCCCGCGCGCGCTCTCTGCTCAAACGCGGCGGCACGCTCGCCATCTGCCCCGAAGGCGTTTCGCACAGCGACACGAAACTGCGCCCGCTCAAGACGGGCGCGGCGCGCATCGCCCTCGGCGTCGTGGCCGAAGACGCGAAACTCGAACTGAAAATTATCCCCGCCGGTCTTTACTACACGGCCAAGACGGCCTTCCGCAGCGCGGCGCTGCTCCGCTTCGGCGAACCCCTGAAAGTGGAACACGTCGCGTTCGGCGCGGACGGCGAACCGCCCGCCGAAGCCGTCCGCTCGCTCTCGGCGCGCATCGAGCGCGCTCTCTGTGAAGTGACGTTGAACGCCGAACACGAACAGGCGCTCGCCATCTCTAAACGCGCCGAACGCATCTTCTCGGCCGCCGCAGCAGGCGACTCGGACGGCGACTTGAAGGCCGACGCCCAGAGCCTCGCGCGCGAAGTCGAATTGCAGCGTCGCTTTCTCGCGGGCTACGCCTTTCACTTCGAGCGTTCGCCCGAACGCCTCGCCGCGCTCGAAGCGCGCATCCGGCGTTACGAAGAACAACTACGGCAGGCCGGGATCGACCTCGAAGATTTGTCCTCGCCCGCCGCCGCCACGCCCGCCGCTGTCCTCGGTTATTTCGTCACGCGCGTCCTGCCCGTGCTCTACTGGTTTCCGCTCGCCCTCTTCGGCATCCTCGTCCACTATCCGGCCTACAAACTCGCCGGAGCCATCGCCGTCGCGGTCGCGCGCCGCAGCGACGATATAGTCTCGACGATCAAACTCATCGCCGCCATGCTCCTGTTTCCGCTGACGTGGGCGATGCTGGCCGTGGTCTTCTTTTACCTTGTGGGCTGGCCGGGCGTCGTTCTCGCGCTCGTCGCCGCCCCTGTTTCCGCTTACGTCGCGCTGCTCTTTTTCGAGCGGCTCGACGAATTCGTCGGCGGGGCGCGCGCCATTCGCTTCTACCTGACGCGCCGCTGGTTCTTCAAAGAACTTCTCGTCGAACGCAAGTGGCTGCGCGAAGAGATGATCGCGCTCGGCGAGGAAGCCGCCGACGCCGCTGCTGCCGCCGTGGTGATGCCCGCCGCGCCCACAAGTAATACAATCTGAACGAGACGCAAATTATATCAATTTGCAATCCGATGAAACTCTCTGTGCCCCCTGCGGTGTCCTCTGTGTCTGCGGTGGTGAATGGCGGTTAACCAAGCATTCACCACCGCAGACACAGAGTACTCAGAGAGGGCACAGAGAAAAGCTAAGTTTCATGGGATTGCAATCTTCCGATGCGGAGCTTACATGTCTGAAGACGAACTCTCCCCGGCGGCCGGCGACGACGGTGCGGCCGATGTGAACCGCCACGAAAGCGCGCCCGCCCCGCACGGCGACGGCGGCGACGGCGCGGCCGACATAAACGCTCAACTGCTCGCGCGCCTCGCCCAACTCGAACGCGCCTTCGGCGAACAGTCCGCGCGCCTGCGCTCCATCGAGAGGCGGCTCGGCCTCGTCAAATACACGCCGGAGGCGTCGGGGCAGGGTGAGTCGCCCACGCAGGAAGGCGCGGCTCGCACGGAAGAGCAGACGCACGAGGCGCGTGCGGGCGAGAATGCCGGTGCGGGCGCACATCAAATTCCGCAGGCGGAACCCGCCGCCGCTCCTTTCGGCTCGCCGCGCCGCCCCGACGCGAGGCATCAAGCATCCGATGCCAACGCCCGCGCCGCGAACACGGGCGAGACGGAAGCTGCAACAAGCACCCCGCCACGACCAGCGCGCCGCGATCTGGAACAACTCATCGGCGGCAGTCTCTTCAACTGGCTCGGGATCATCGCCGTTTCGCTCACGGTCGGCTTCTTCCTCAAGTACGCTTTCGACAACGATTGGATCGGGCAGCGCGGCCAGGTTCTGCTCGGCGCGCTCTCCGGCGGCGGCATCCTCGTCGCAGCCGAACGCCTGCGCGCGCGCGGCTACCGCAGCTATGCCTACGTGCTCTCCGGCGGCGGCGTCCTCATCCTCTATCTGACGGTCTACGCCGCGCGCGTCTTCTACGAACTCATCGGCGTCTTCCCGGCGTTCCTCCTGATGATCGCCGTAACGACGACGGCCGTCCTGCTCGCCGCGCGCCACCACGCCTACGCCATCGCGGTGCTCGGCCTCATCGGCGGCTTCATGACGCCCGCCCTGCTCTCGACCGGCGTGGACAATCAACTCGGTCTCTTCGGTTACGTCGCGCTGCTCGACTCGGGCGTGCTCGCGCTGGCCTACTTCAAACGCTGGCGCAGCCTCAATCACCTGGCCTTCTTCGCCACCGTGCTGACGTTCGCCGGGTGGTCTCTGGTTCATTACGAAGATTGGAAACTCTGGCCGACGCTCTTCTTCCTCACGCTCTTCTTCCTCATGTTCAACGCGCTCGGCATCGTCTACAACGTCGTCAGGCAGCGACCGGCGCGCTGGTTCGACATCTCACTCATCATCACGAACGCGACGCTCTTCTTCGCCGCGAGTTACGCGCTGCTCGAACCGGGACACCGGTCGATTCTCGGTTCTTACGCGCTTCTCTGGTCGGCCTTCTACGTTCTGCTCTTTTACTTCACATACCAACGCCACCGCGCCGACAAACTGCTCGCGCTCTCATACGTCGGCGCGGCCGTCACCTTCTGCACGCTCGCCGCCGCCATCCAACTCGACCAGCAGTGGGTCACCATCGCATGGGCGATGGAAGCCCTGATGCTCACCTGGATCGGCCTGCGCGCCGACACGGACGCCCCGCGCCTCGTCGCGCTCCCCGTCTTCGCCTTCGCCCTGCTCCGCTGGTTTACGGCCGACCTCTCCGAGTTCGCCTACCGCGCGGGCGAGACGTTCGTGCCGCTCCTGAATCGCCGCGCCGTCTCCGCCGCCGCGCTCGTCGCCGCGCTCGCCGGGGCGGTGTGGCTCTACCATCGCCGGGGCGAGCGAGTCGAACGCGGCGAGCGCGAGATGATCGTAGCCGCCCTCGTCATCGCCGCCAACGTCCTCGCCCTGACGCTCCTGACCGTCGATGCGAACGACTACTTCAACGCGCATCTCTCCGCTGTAAACGCGGACGATTACGACGCGCGCCGGACGGTCGAAAACGCTCGCCAGTTTACGCTGACCGTCATCTGGACTTTCTACGCGCTCTGCGCACTCGTCGTCGGGATGAAACGACGCTTGCCCGCGTTGCGCTACGCCGCGCTCGCGTGGCTCGCCGTGACGGGCGCGAAACTCGTCGGCGTGGACGCGGGCTTCTATAACGCCGCGTGGCACCTGCCGCTCGCCAATCAAACCTTCGCGGCCTTCGCCGCCATGATCAGTGCGCTCTGGTACGCCGGGCATCTCTACGGGCGCTCCGATAAAATCGACGAGAAAGAGCGGCGCGCGGTGCTTGTCGCGCTCACGGTGGCGGCGAACCTCCTCGCCATCATCGCGCTCAGCCTCGAAGCCACGGGCTATTTCGAGAAACTGATCCGCGCGGGCGCGCTGGCCGGCGCGGACACGCGCGACCTGCGGCTCGCACAGGGTCTATCACTCTCGCTCGTCTGGACGCTCTACGGCGGCGCGATGTTGCTCTACGGCCACCGCCGCGCGAACCGCCTGTTGCGCATCATGGCCTTGCTGCTTTTGACGGCGACGGCCTTCAAAGTCTTCTTCCTCGATCTGGCCGCGCTCGAAAAGTTCTACCGCATCGTCTCGTTCCTCGTGCTCGGCGCGATCCTGCTCGCCGTCTCGTTCCTCTATCAACAGAAGCAACGCGCGTCGAAGGCCGGGGAAGGATAGCGGCGGGAATTTATGAGCGGGGAAGCCGCCCGCCCCGTCGGATAGACGCGCGGCGCGAGGCATTCGAGTTATAGCCATTTGCAAATTGATCCGGAGAGGAAAGTTCATGTCAATCGTCGATTATCATTTCATCTCGCGCTGGCGCGTCGAAGGGACGTGCGAGGAAGTTTCGGACGTGCTCAAGGACGTGCGGGACTTGCGGCGCTGGTGGCCTGCCACCTATCTCGACGTGCGGGTATTGGAGGAGGGCGGCGCGGATGGCGTGGGGAAACTCGTCAGCCTGCACACGCGCGGGTATCTGCCCTACAGTCTGCGCTGGCAGTTTCGCGTGACGGAGTCGCGCTATCCTTACGGCTCGACGCTTGAAGCCGTCGGCGACTTGCAGGGGCGCGGCATCTGGACGTTCAAACAGGACGGCCTGCTCGTTGACATCACTTTCGACTGGAAGGTGCGCGCGCGCAAGCCCATCGTGCGCGCCCTCTCGCTCATGCTTCGCCCGCTCCTCGCCTCCAATCATCAATACGCCATGCGCCGCGGCGAAGAGAGCCTCAAACTCGAACTCGCGCGCCGCCGCGCACGCACGCCCGAAGAAGCCGCGAGCATTCCACAGCCACCGTTGAAATAGTTTGCGAAGTCGGTCGTCGTCAATCGTCGCTTGAGCGTCCGGCGATCTCATCATCAACGCAGAGGCGCGGAGGTCACGCAGAGAAGCGCGGAGGCTTGAACATCACTCAAGCCTCCGCGCTTCTCTGCGTGACCTCTGCGTTAAATCCTTGCTCCCCACACGCTCAAGCCAAAACGATCTAAACGTCCGATGACTTTACACGACCGCCCTCCAACGCCCCTCGCCCCGCTTCTCCCGGCATTTTCCCGGCCAGCATCAACGCAACCATCTTGTAGTCGGCGGCGAAAGACCAGAGCGGGTGTTTGAAGGTGGCGGGGCGATTACGTTCTATAAAGAAGTGGCTGCCCCACGCCGCCGCGTAGCCGGTGGCGAGCGCGACGGGCAGCCAACGCCAGCGACCCCTCGCCACGAGCGCGAGGGCGAGACCGGTGCTCGCGAGCGTGCCCGCCGCGTGCAGGCGGCGCGTACCGGCGTGGCTGTGTTCGGCCAGATAGTGCGGCCAAAAGTCCGCGAAAGATTTCATCTCCGCTTGCGTCATCCGTACTTCTCCATGTTGAAGGCAATGTCGCGCCCGGCGCGCGTCGTCGCCGTCGCTACTCCGCTCCCGCCGAGAACAGGCGTTGATACTGATCCGGGCGCGTGGGGTCGAGGCGCGCGAGCTGGAGATTTTCTTCGACGTGGGCGCGCCGACTCATGCCGACGAGCGCGGTGGTGATGCCGGGCGTGGAGCGCGTGAACTGTATGGCGGTGAGCGCGTCGGAGGCGAGCGAGCCGAGCGGTTCGCGTATGTCTTCGGAGAGATCGCGCGCCACCTTGCCCTGCAAGATCGACGCGCTCGCCACCACCGTCACGCCGAGCGCGCGCGCCGCTTCGAGCAGCGACACTTGCGCGCCCTGAAAAGTTTGATTCGACTGCGTGAGCGCTTCGGGCATCCCGAGGTTGAAGGGCAGTTGAATGAAGCGGAAATGATGGCCGTCGCCCCCGGCCTCGCGCGCGAGTTCGAGCATGCGTTCGAGCGAGTGATAGCCTTGTGCCGTGGGCGCGACGCGGAAGCCGTTCCAGGTCGCCACACCGTAATTTTTGATCTTGCCGTCGGCGACGCTGCGTTCGAGTTGCCCGAACGCGGCGGCGAGGCGCGTCTCGAATTCTTCGCGCGAGACGACGCCGAGTTGCGTCTCGGGGTTGTGGATGTAGTACACGTCGATGGCCGCGAGGCGCATGTTTCGGAGCGACTGATCGATCTGGTGCGCAAGATATTTCGGCGTCATGCAATGACTGCCCGCCGCGAAGTCGGACGCTTCGGCGACGCCCGTGCGGATGAAAGTCTCTTCGACGTAACGGCGCACGCCATCCTGCCCGGCGGGCGGGTCTGTGTCGAAAGGGATGTAGCCGCCCTTCGTGCAGACGACCACCTCGTCGCGCGCGACCTTCCGGCTTTCGACGAGCGACTGCAAGGCCGCGCCGATTGAACGCTCGCTGCGCTGGAAACGATAGTTCGCCGCCGTATCGACGACGTTCGCGCCGAGTTCGACGGCGCGCGCGACCGATTCGGTATAGCGCGCGTCCGTTTCCGCATCGGGCTTGCCGAGATACGTGCCGATGCCGAGCGAAGAGAGCCAGAGATTCTGTTCCAGCCGGAAATGGTTCGCGGCAATCGTCTCCCGCTGCAAACGCTCGCGGTAGCGCGTCGTCCCCTCGGTCGTGGCGTGGCCTGTGATGGACATGATTAAACCCTCCGGTTTGTGTGAAACGATGAAGTAGGAACGCGGAACGATGAACTGAAAGCAGGAGACAGACAGCAGAAGTCAGGGAGACAGGAGCCAGAAGTCAGGAGTCAGGAGCCGGAATAAAACACGCCCTCGTCTTCCTTCTGAATCCTGACTTCTGGCTCCTGTCTTCTCATTTTTCCTTCCGCGTTCATCGCAACGCGTTCTCGTTAAAAATCGGGATAGTATTCGGTCGTGTGAACAAACTATAAGCGTTCGGGGCGCGGCGCGGCAAGAATATTTCAGGGAAGCGCGTGCGGTGTGCTAGGGTTTCAACTCCCGTTCACGAACCATAATCGGATGAGGAAAGCGTTCAATACCGCAGGCGCAATATGCGCACATAGGAAGACAATTCGAGATTTCAAATTCAATGCGCACATAGGAAGACGATTCGAGATTTCAAATTCGAGATTTCAAATTCGAGATCGCTCTATGTCTCCCCCGCGCATCTTCCGTGCGCTCGCGTGCCTGCGTGGATGGACACCCGGAGTTAAATGAGCAGCGACATGCGAGAAGAAGGAAACCCCGGCGAGAGAGAGCCGCTTGACGACGGCGGCGACGGCATACGCGCCTCTTCGCTCGACATTTCGGACGAGGCGTTCGGCGAACTCGCCGCACGCGCCGTCGAACTGGTGTCGGACTATTTTCGGGGCGTCTCCGCGTCGCCGATCCTGACATACACGCCTTACGCCGAATTGGCCGCGCAGTTCGACGCGCCGCTGCCCGTCGCCCCCGATCCGCTCGACGAAGTGTTCGCCGATTGCCGTCGCATCTTCGAGGGCAGCCGCCACAGCGGGCACCCGCGCTTCTTCGGCTACGTCGCTTCGCCTTCGACGCCCGCCGGAGCGTTCGCAGACCTCATCGCCTCCGCGCTCAACCAGAACGTCCCCGCCTGGCGTTCGTCCCCGGCGGCGACGCGGGTGGAGCAGACGGTCGTCGGCTGGCTCGCCGCGCTCATAAACTATGCGAAAGGGGCGGGCGGTTTGTTGACGAGCGGCGGGTCCATGGCGAATCTGAACGCGCTCTACGTCGCGCATCGCACGAAGGCGCGAGCCGCCGGTTCAGGCGTGGGCGAGACGGCGGCGGCGGGGCGCGGCTTCGACGCGTCGCAGAAGGGTCTGTGGCACGCCGCGCGTCCGGCGACGATCTACGTCTCGGATCAGGCGCACATGTCGATTGCGAAGGCGGCGGACATTCTGGGCTTCGGGCGCGAGCAGGTGCGCGTCGTCGAATCGGACGAGAATTTTCGCATGGACGTGCGGCGACTGCGCGAGATGATCGAGCGCGACGCGAGCGATAACTTTCAGCCCTGCTGCGTGGTGGCGAGCGCGGGCACGGTCAACACGGGCGCGGTCGATCCCCTCGCTCGCATCGCGGAAGTCGCGCGCGAGTTCGACCTGTGGTTCCACATCGACGGCGCATACGGCGCGCTCGCGGCCGCCGACGCGTCGAAGCGCGCGCACTTCGACGGACTCGCCGAGGCGGATTCCGTCGCGCTCGACGCGCACAAGTGGCTCTACACGCCGATTGATTGCGGCTGCCTGCTCTTTCGCGATGCGGCGCGGGTGCGCGCCGCGTGGACGGTCGGCGACGCGGAGTACATCAAAATTTTTGAAGAGACGGAGGAGGAGTCGTTCGCCTTCTTCGACTACGGCGTGGAGTTGTCGCGACGCTTCCGCGCGTTGAAAATCTGGATGCTGCTGCGCTACTACGGCGCGCAGGCCATCTCCGCCGCTATTACGGACGACAACGCGCTCGCCGCTTACTTCGGCGCACTCGTCGAAGCGGCGGAAGACTTTGAACTGCTCGCGCCGGTCGAACTGAGCATCTGTTGTTTTCGTTATGTGCCGGACGGCGCGCGGCCACGGCTCGTCTCGGCCGACGCGGCCGAGCGTGCACGCGCCGAAGAGGAAGTGGACGAGTTGAACGAACGCATCATGCGCGTGGTGCAACACGGCGGGCGGGCTTACGTGTCGAACGCGCGCCTGCGAGGCCGCTTCGCCCTGCGCGCCTGCATCGTCAACTTCCGCACGACGCGGCGCGACATCGAAGCGACGCTGGAGATCATCCGCGAGGCGGCGCACGAGACGTAAAAGCAAAAAGCATTATTGGTTAAATGCCGAATCAACCATTCGGAGATGTAGAGAAACTTGAGCGGGCGGGCGCACATGGAAACAGAGGGCGGCAATCTTTACGAACGCGAACTCTCGCGGGCGATCTCGCTCGCGCGGGCGGCGGGCGCGGCCGCGCTCGAACATTACGGCGGGCCGCTCGACATCGTCCACAAGAGCGAGAACGAAGACCCCGTGACGCAGGCCGACCATGCGGCCAACGCCGTGATCGTCGCGGGTTTGCAGCGCGAGTTTCCCGCCGACGGCCTGTTATCCGAAGAGACGCCCGACACCGTGCGCCGCCTGAGCATCTCGCGCGTCTGGATGGTTGACCCGCTCGACGGCACGAAGGGTTTCATCGACGGCAACGGCGACTTCGCCGTGCAGATAGGACTGGTCGAAGACGGCGCGCCGGTGCTCGGCGTCGTCTATCAACCCGTGCCCGATGTGCTGCACTACGCGGCGTGCGGCGCGGGCGCGTGGGTCGCGAGGCCGGAGGCGCGGCCGGAGCGCCTGCGTGTCTCAACCGAGACGGAGTTTGCGCGGATGCGCATGGCGACGAGCCGCGATCATCACAGCCCGCGCATGTCCGCCGTGATGCGTGCGCTCGGCCTCAACGAAGAGATCAGGCGCGGCTCTGTCGGGATCAAGACCGGACTGATCGCCGAGCGGCAATGCGATCTCTACATACACCTCTCGCCGCGCACGAAACACTGGGACAGCTGCGCGCCCGAAGCCATACTCTCCGAAGCCGGGGGGCGGTTGACAGACCTCTGGGGCGAACCGTTGCGCTACAACACCGGCGACGTGCAGAACCGCAACGGCCTGTGCGCCGCCAATGCCACGGCGCACCCGCTCGTCGTCGCGCGCCTCGCGCCGCTGCTCGCCGGGTTCGGCCGCACGCGCGTATCATAGATACCGGCTCTCGTTCGCATACGATGAATTTCTCTGTGCCCCCTGCGATTGTAAATGGCTATAGAAACCGCCGGGGGACATGGAGCAGCGTCGCGGATATTTTTTGACAGTTTGCATGCTGCGCGTTAGCATCTGCGGCGCGACCGTCAGCGCCCGCACAGACGGCCTTTGGCCGCGACCTCACTCACACGGCACAGCTTAAAATTTCGACGTGAACCTCCGCGCCAAACTCTTAATCCTTTTCGTCGCCGGCAGCCTCGCGCCCGTGCTGCTCGGCGGCTGGCTGTTCTATCGCAGTAGCCTAAAGGTCGTCGGAGGGATGCTGCGCGAGGAGGTCGAGGCGGAGGCGTCGCGCGTGGCACATGATGTAGAGACCGCTCTGCGCGCACGCGAAGTTGACTTGAACGAACTGGCGCAGGCGAGCGCGGTGCGCGACTACGCGCGCGCCGTCGCCTCGCAGCCCGTGGCGTCGGCGTCGAGTGATAGCTTGCCCGCGCCGGACGAAGCGGGCGCGAACATGCCGGAGTCCATACGGGCGGCGCTCGCCGGTTTCGTTTCACACAACCGCGATTACTACACCGCCCTCACGCTGGTGGCGGCGTCGCGAACCGGAAGCACGCCATTTCGGATCGAGCCGCCGGGCGCGGGCAATTCTTCGCCGCGCGTCACGGCGGGCGACGCGCTGCCCGACAAAATTTCCCTCGACGAGCGAGTCTGGTCAACCTCGGAAGCGAAGCCCCTGCGCTCGAACGTGACGCGCAACGCCGAAGGTATACCCTGCATCGTCTACACGGTGCCCGTCTTCTCGCCTGATGACGAACGCAGCCCGCCACACGTCGCGCTCGTCGCCGAACTAAAACTGGAAGCGCTTTTGCAGGAGGCCGGGCGCGCCGGACATCCCACGGCCTTTGCCGCCAACGCCGCCGCGCGGGCAGGAGGTAACGGCGCGCAGGCCGCGCGCCTGCTGCTCGTTCTGGATAAGACGGGGCTCGTCGTCCACCACACCAGCTATGCGTTCAAGTATCAACCGGCGGGCGTCGCCATGCCTTACTTCGATGTCTTCGCGCGCGACATGGCGGCGGGCGGCAGCGGGACGGATTTCTACACCGTCCCGGCCGACGGCAACCGCTGGCTCGCCGCCTACAAACCCGTCGCGGGCAGCGACCTCTCCGTGGCCGCCGCCGGGAATTACACTCGCGCCGTGGCGAGCCTCAAACGCGACGGCCTCACCTCGCTCGCGCTCGTGCTGCTCGCGGCGGGCGCGGCCACGTTGTTCGTCTTCGCCGTCGTCACGCGCGCCACGCGCCGCATCACGCGCGTCACGGAGGCGGCGGCGGCCATCGGCGCGGGCGATCTCAACCAGCGCATCGAAGTGCGCGCCAACGACGAGACGCACGCGCTCGCCGAAGGCTTCAACCAGATGAGCAACCGCCTGCGCGAGCTCATTGCGCGCGAGGCCGAGACGCGGCAGTTCCAATCATTCGTGCGCCTCTCGGCGATGCTCACGCACGATCTCAAAAACGCCATCACCGGCCTCTCGATGCTCGTCACGAACATGGAACGACAGTTTCACCGTGCGGAGTTTCGCGAAGATGCCGTCTCTTCGCTGCGGCAGGCGACGGAGAAACTAGGCGCGCTCGTCGCGCGCCTGAGCGCGCCGGTGAAGTCTCTGAGCGGCGAATACCGGATCGCGCCCCGCCCCGCCGACCTCGTTCCAGTCATCCGGCGCGTGCTGGCCGCGACGGCCGAACCGCGCGCCGAGTTCTACGACATTCGGACGGAATTGCCCGACACGCTCGTCGCGCAGATCGAGGCCGAGCGGATCGAGCGCGTGTTGGAAAATCTGATCGTCAACGCGTTCGAGGCGATGGGCGGGCGCGGCGGGCGGTTGACGGTCGCCGCAGGCCACGAGAGCGAGTCGCTGGTCTACTTCAGCGTCGAAGACACGGGGCCGGGAATGACCGAGGACTTCATGCGCACGCGCCTGTTCCACGCCTTCGCGACGACGAAGAAACGCGGCATCGGTCTCGGCCTCTTCACCTGTCGCGAGATCGTCGAGTCGCACGGCGGCCGGCTCGAAGTCAAATCGAAGATCGGGTCTGGCACGCGCTTCCGCGTCGTGCTACCATCCATCCCGCTCATGGCTACACATGCACGGTCGGCCGAAAAGTCTTCGCAATCGAAGGCTGCCGCGAAGACGGGAGCGGCCGGTTGAGTTAAGTTCCCCTTACGCTATCAAAGAGTTCATTAAACATTGCGCCCCTGTTTAACTGTCCGGCGTGCGCCCGAAAAGCGCGTCCCCGGCGAAGGACGGACTTTATTCTCACCATGCCGGTCACACGCCCGATGATTGAACACACGCCGGAAAACACGACTGATAAAGCGACCGTGCTCGTCGTTGACGATGATCAGGTTTTGCGGCGTCAGCTTTTCTGGGCGCTCGACTCGGAGCACCACGTTCTCGAAGCCGATTCGCGCGACGCGGCCATCGCGCAGTTGCGCACGGGGCGCGTTGAGGTGGTCGTCTGCGATCTGCACCTGCCGCCCGATCTCGACGGCATCAGCGAGGGGCTGGCCGTTATCGAGGCGGCGCGCGCCGCCCGGCCGAGTATCCCCGTCGTGGTCATCACCGGCAGCAACTCGCGCCAGATCGCCCTCAAAGCTATCCGCTGCGGCGCGTACGGCTTCTTCGAGAAACCTTTCAACGAGGCGGAAGTCACGCACATCGTCCGGCAGGCGGCGCGCGTGCGCCACCTCGAAGAAGAGAACTTGAAGTTGCGCGCTTCGCTCGATGCCTATCGCGGGTTCGGTCGCCTGCTCGGAAGTTCGCCCGCGCTCGCACGCATCCTGAAACAGGCGCGCGCCGTCGCTTCGACGAGCGCGACCGTGCTGCTCGCGGGCGAGAACGGCACGGGCAAGGAGATGCTCGCCCGCGCCATCCACGAAGAAAGCCCGCGCGCCGGGGAGCCTTTCGTCGCCGTCAGTTGCGCCGCGCTGCCCGAAGATTTGATCGAGTCGGAACTGTTCGGCCACGAGCGCGGCGCGTTCACCGGCGCGACGCAGGCGCGGATGGGTCGCTTTGAACTGGCCGACGGCGGCACGCTTTTTCTCGACGAGATCGGCGAACTCAGTCAGGCCGTGCAGGTGAAACTCCTGCGCGTCTTACAGGATCACGCCTTTGAACGTCTCGGCAGCGAGAAAACTCTGAACGTGGACATCCGCCTCATCGCCGCCAGCAATCGCGATCTCGAACAGGAAGTGGAGGAAAAACGCTTTCGCCGCGATCTCTTCTATCGCCTCAACGTGGTTCCGCTGCAACTGCCCGCCCTGCGCGAGCGGCGCGAAGACCTCCCCATCCTCGCCGCGCACTTCGCCGGGAAGGCCGCCGACAAACACGGGCGACCGCCTGCCTCGCTCGACCCCGCGCTGCTCGAAGCCTTGCAGGAGTACGACTGGCCGGGCAACGTCCGCGAACTCGAAAATCTGATGGAACGGCTCGTCGTCTTAACCACCGGCTCGCGGCTCGGCACGGAGTTTCTACCGGAGAAGATGCTGCATATCCGCCGCGCGGCGGCGGCCTCGAACAACAGCCCCGAAGACGACGAAACCACGCTCGAAGGCGCAATGCTCGCCCTCAAACGCCGCCTCCTCATCAACGCTTTGCACGCCGAAGGCGGCAACAAGGCCGCCGCCGCCAAACGCCTCGGCATCAGCCGCTCCTACTTTCACCGCCTCATCGTCGAACTAAACATAGCAACGTAAAACGATGAAGTAGGAACGCGGAACGATGAAGTAAAAGCAAACTGTCTTCAATTCATCGTTCCGCGTTCCTACTTCATCGTTTCCCCTGTCCTCTCCTGTCTACACTCAGCCGCGTTTTGTCCACTCCGGTTCACACACGCGCCCCGCCGGTATAAGCCTCGTCGGCGCGAATCCGGCGCAAACCGCCGTAATACGTCCTTCGCCAGTTGTGGCACATGTGTTGCGATGTATATCAGGCATCAAGCCGGAAGTGAGTTGAGATTTTTAAGAGTTGGTGCCGGACGCTCTCCGAAGTCGCCGGTGGCGGAAAGGAACAGGGACGTTGAAGCCGAAACTTCTCATCGTCGACGACGAAACCGCCATCAGGCAGCAACTTTACTGGACGCTGTGCGACGAGTATGACGTGATGACGGCGAGCGATTTCCCCTCCGCCATGCGCCGCGCGACGAACTTCGAGCCGGTCATCTCGATCCTCGATCTGCATATGCCCCCGGTGCTCGATTCGCCCGAAGTCGGCCTACGCATCCTCGACTATCTCAAGGAGCAGTGCCCTTCGTCGAAGGTCTATATCGTCAGTTCCGACGAGAGCATCGAGACGAAGAAAGCATGTTTCCGGCAGGGTGCTGACGGTTTCCTGACGAAGCCTATCGATGTCGAACATCTGCTCACGACCATGCGCCATTCGGCGCTCGCCGCGCAACGCGAGGCGGCCTGAATTTTTTTGAAATGAAACGGGCTTTAATCTCATAGATCTTAGGCGGTGAGTTTTTTGAAAGCGTTATTGAAAAAGAACGAACAGAGACCGGACGGCGAACTGACCCCCGCCGAAATACGCGGGGTGTTGCTTCAACTGGCGCGCAAGAAGATTTCCGAGCACGTCGCGCGTCCGGCCATCGATGCCCTCAACAAGATCATGAGCGACGCCGTCGCGGCCTCACACCTGTTACGCGCGGCGCAAGGCAAACACGGTCGTTGATGGAACTCTAATCCTCACAGGCGCGGGCGCGGCGTCATCCTCCACCAATCGCCGCGCCCCGTATATTTAGCTCTTTGAGAGATTTTACAAGTTCGGCTCTCGTCCCCTTCACGAGAGACCGTTGTGCTCCGCGCACATTACGGCATCCCTTCTGCCGCCGCCCGGAGCCGAAGCCCCCGCTTCCAAATTCGACTCATTCCCAGAGTCGCGGGGGCTTCTTTTTTTTTGTGACGGGTGACAGGTGACGGGCGGCGGAACCGAAGCGTTTTTCCCGTCACCTATCACCTGTTACCTGTCGCCGTCTTTCAGTATAATAGTCACACGAAAGCGCGCATGTTCGTTGCCCCCGTGGTGCTTCGATACCCGTGCGCGTCGCCGTGATTATTATGAAATTTCTTCATCTTGCGGACATACATCTCGGCTGCCGGCGCTACAACGTGGAGGAGCGCACGGCCGACTTTTTTCGCGCGTGGAGCGACGTGATCGTCCGCCACGCGCTGCCGAACGCCGTTGACTTCGTGCTCATCTGCGGCGATTTCTTCAACTCGCGCAAAGTTGACCCGCAGGCGATGAACCATGCCATCATCGGCCTGAGCATATTGCGGGAGGCGGGCATTCCCGTCGTCGCCATCGAAGGCAATCACGACCAGCACGAATCCGACGCCGTCAATCGTTTCAGTTGGATGCGCTCGCTCTCGCAGTGGGGCTATCTCATCCTGTTGGAGCCGGACACCCGCGACGGCTTTAACCTCGTCCCCTGGAACGAAGAGGAACGCAGCGGCTCATACATAGACATCGCGGGGGCGCGCATCTTCGGCACGCACTGGTTCGGCACCTCCACGAATGCCGCCGTGCCGCTCGTCGTGGACGCGCTCAGGCGCGCGCGCGGCGAAGAGTTATTCAACATCCTGATGCTGCACACGGACGTTGAAGGCCAACTCAACCGCCCGAATATCCCGGCGCTCTCGATCTCGCGCATGAAGGAATTGCGCACGCTCGTCGATTACGTCGCGCTCGGCCACACGCACAAGCGTTTCGAGATCGAGGACTGGGCTTTCAATCCCGGCTCGCTCGAAGCCTGCACGATTGATGAGTTCAAAGAGGAGCGCGGCCTCTACCTCGTCGAGGTAGACGAACAGCGGCGCATCAACGCCAACCACTCGCGCGACTACATCCAGCGGCCGTTTCAACGTCTCAACTTCGACGTGTCAGGCGCGGCCGATGCGGACGCCGTACACGCGGGCGTGATGGAAGTGATCCGCCTCGAAGCGCGCACGCACGACGCCGAACGCGACGACGCGCAGCCCGCGCCGATCATCGAGATCAACCTGCGCGGCCACCTCGGTTTCAAAAACTCCCTGCTCGACATCCCGCGCATGCGCGAAGAGGCGCGCGCTTCGACCGGCGCGCTCCACATCATGATCAGCAACCGCAGCGTGCCCGTCGAATACGCCGTCGCCGCCGGTCTCGACTCGGACGCGTCGCGTCAGGTGCGCGAACGCCGCATCATCGAAGACCTCATCACGCGCGACATACGCTTCCGCTCCCGCGCCCACGACATGGCCGCGCTCACGCTCGAAGCCAAGCGCCTCGCGCTCGGCGAAGAGTCGCCCGAAAAAATCCTGAGCCTCATCGAACAACAACTCGAACTCGCCGCCGAACACGCAAACGGCGCATCCGCAAACGGGGCAGGGGAAAACGCGATTGCAGCCGCCACCGCCGCCGCGAGCGCGGCCGACGAGGGGGAACTAACGGCGGCCGACGAGGGGGAACTCACGGTCGCCTCCGCGGGCGCGCTGCAAGCCATCGAACGAAACGCATTGAAAGCAGTGGCGAGTGACACCTGACGAGTTGAAACTTAAAACCTGTTCCGGCTTGTCATTTATCACTCGTCGCTCGTCACCGTTCCAACATGAATGAATCTTTCGAGAGAGTGCGCGGCGTCAGCGAGTTGCCGTTGTTTCCGCTGCCGCTGGTGCTGTTTCCGGGCGTGCCGTTGCCGCTCCACATCTTCGAGGAGCGCTACCGCCGGATGCTCGCGGACGTGCGCGCGGGGAATAACCTGTTCGGGTTGTCTTACTTCGACTTGAACACGGCGACCAACACGCGCCCGCCCATCGGCCACATCGGTTGCGCGGCGGAAATCGTCGAGGCGCAACTCCTGCCCGACGGGCGTTCAAACATTCTGACCCTCGGCCTCACACGCTACCGCCTCATGGAATACGTCGAAGCGGGCGAGCCTTATCTGGTCGGCAGGGTCGAGTTTTTTGAAGACGAGCGCGAGGACGCGGAAGCGCTCAAAGCGCTCGCGCGTCAGGTGTCAGAACTCTTCACGCGCATCGCACGCGCCGTGCGCGCCCTGAACGACGACCGCGCCGCCCTCCCCGATCTGCCCGACGCGGAACCCGAACGCCTCTCTTTCCTCATCGCCGCCGCGATGGAACTCGACGCCGAGGCCAGGCAGTCGCTCCTCGAATTGCGCTCCGGCGCGGAGAGACTCGAACGCATCTCTAATCTGCTCTCGCAAGTAGTCGTCAACTACGAAGAACGCGCGCGCACGCATAAACTCGCTAAAGGCAACGGCCACGGCGGCAAACATCCGAACCTCGAACCATGACTCACGCGGGCGACGATCACATGACACCAGCGGCAGAGGCGCGGCAGACGATCCGCGTGCGGCTGCTCTATTTCGGCGCGGCGCGCGAAGAGACAGGGCGCGAAGAGGAACAACTCGAAGTGAGCGCGCCCGCCACGTCCGCGAGCGTCTTCGAGGAAGTCCTGAACGCGCACCCCGCGCTACGGCGTTTCGGTCGATCACTGCTCGTCGCGGTCAACGAGGAATACACGCGCGGGGAAGCAGAGGTGCGCGCCGGAGACGAGATCGCCATCTTCCCGCCCGTTAGCGGCGGATCGGGGGCGGACGCCGGGGCGCACGACGAGGAGCGCGACGCGGCCGGGGAAGATTTTTTTGAACTCACGACCGAACCGATTAACGTCGGCGCGGTCGCGCGACGCGTAGTGCCGCCGCGTTGCGGCGCAACCGTCACGCTCGACGGTTACGCGCGCAGGTTTACGCGCGGGCGTGGCGAGACGCTTTATCTCGTCTACGAAGCCTATGCGCCGATGGCCTTGAGCGAGATGCGCGGCCTCGTGCGGCGGGCGCATGAAAATTTCGAGATCGCGCACGTCGGCATCGTGCATCGCACGGGGCGTCTGGAGATCGGCGAAACTTCGGTCGTCATCTCCGTGAGCGCCCCGCACCGGCGCGCCGCTTTCGAAGCCTGCGAGTGGGCGATCCGTGAACTCAAACGCACTGTACCAATCTGGAAAAAGGAGTTTTTCGCCGGCGGCGAAGTCTGGGTTGAAGGCGAAGGCGCGCCGGTCATTTAAGAAGATGAAAAATTTGGACAACCTGCTCGCGCGCAATCGTGCGTGGGCGGAAAAAATCAAGGCGGCCGACCCCGATTTCTTCAACCTGCTCTCGCAACAGCAGACCCCGAAATATCTATGGATCGGCTGCTCGGACAGCCGCGTGCCCGCGAACCAGATCGTCGGCATGATGCCGGGGGAGTTGTTCGTCCACCGCAACGTCGCGAACGTCGTGGTGCATACAGACCTCAACTGCCTCTCGGTGATCCAGTACGCCGTGGACGTGCTCAAGGTGGAGCACGTCATCGTATGCGGCCACTACGGCTGCGGCGGCGTGCGCGTCGCGCTCGAAAACAGCAGTCACGGCTTGATCGACAACTGGCTCAGGCACGTGCAGGACGTGAAGCACCAGCACGCGGCGTCGCTCGCCGCGCTCGGCGACGACGACGAGCGATTGCGTAGGCTCTGCGAGTTGAACGTCATCGAGCAGGTCTTGAACGTGAGCCGGACGACCATCGTCCAAAACGCCTGGGCGCGCGGGCAGGAGTTGGCCGTACACGGTTGTATTTACGGCCTTGAAGACGGCCTCCTGCGCGAGTTGGACATATGCATCAGATGTCAGGATGAACTCTACGCGAAATACAAAAGCGCGGTGACACCCTCGAATTGAATCGCCGCGCACCTTCATCCGTCCTGGTAAAATTGTAGAGGGGCAGCGGCCTGCCTCTCTACAATTACCCCGCCGCCTTACTCTCACTTAAACACTTGCCATCGCCACTTGCGTTGGTTCTCGAACGCGCGAAAACTTGGAACTACTTCCTGCCCCCGCCGTAATTATGACTGAAACACGACTCCGGCCGGCCGCCGGTAAATTAAAACAAACGCACACGGCAATCTGCGGCGACAACGCGTGCGCCCCGTCAGGCGGCGCCTTCCGCCAAGCGTCTTTCGCGCACGCTAAGAACGAGAATAAAAAGCGCGTCGAGCGCGAACCCCACACGAGGGAGGATAGTTAAGGGATGAGAAAATTTTCAGCCGTCATAAATTCAAACGCCCGCGCCGCCATGTTATTCGCCTGTCTGTCCGTTGTCGTTCAGGCGCAGCAGGCGCAGCCCGCAGCAGCCGCGCCGGAAACCCCGGCCACGCGGCGCGTCGTCGAGTTGATCAAGATCATCAACACGACGGACGTGGCGGCGACGAAGAGATTCATAGAGGAGAACTACGGCGGCGAACTGGCACAGATGCCGTTGAACGCGCACCTGAGCTTCATCGCTCAACTCCGCGACCGCACGCGCGGCGTCGAGTTTCGCGAAATTCAGGACAGCAGCGGCGCGACGGAGGCAACCGCGCTCCTGCGCGCGAAGTTGACCGACGATTGGCTGGCTCTCGGGTTGAGCGTCGAGCCGAACGCACCCCACCGCATCACGGGCATCGGCATGCGCCCACCGAAAGCGCCCGCCGGCGAGCGAGCCGCGCGGAAGTTGACGGATGCCGAGCGGGCGCGCGAACTCGAAGCCTTTGTGCAGAAGCTGGCGGAGGCCGACGTGTTCTCCGGCGCAGTGCTTCTGGCGAAGGACGGCAAGGTTCTTTTCGAGAAGGCTTACGGCGAGGCGAGCAAGGATTTCCGCGTCGCGAATCGCGCGGACACGAAGTTCAACCTCGGCTCGATGAACAAGATGTTCACGGCGGTCGCCATCGCGCAACTCGCCGAACGCGGCAAGCTCTCGTTTGAAGACCCGCTCGCGAAGTTCCTCCCCGAGTTCCCGTCGAAAGAGGCGGCGCAGAAGATCAAGATCAAGCACCTGCTGACGCACACGTCCGGCCTCGGCAGTTACTTCAATCGGAAATTCATGGAGTCGTCGCGCGCGCGCTTTCGCAGCGTTGACGACATGATGAAACTCGCCGAGGGCGAGACGCTCGCCTTCGAGCCGGGAACGAAATGGGCTTACAGCAACACCGGGATGCTCGCGCTCGGCGCGGTTATCGAGCGCGTGACCGGGCAAAGTTATTTCGATTACGTTCGCGAAAACATTTACAAGCCTGCCGGGATGACGAACACCGACGCTTACGAACTCGATCTCGTCACGCCCAACCTCGCCGTCGGCTACCAGAAGGAGTTCAACGAAGACGGCACGGCGCGCTTCCGCAACAACGTCTTCCAGCACGTTATCCGCGGCGGCCCGGCGGGCGGCGGCTATTCGACGGTCGGCGATTTATTGAAGTTCGACGCGGCGCTGCGCGCGAACAAACTGGTCGGCGCGGATTACGTCCGCCAGTTGACCTCGGCCAAGCCCGATCTCAATTCGCCCCGGTACGGCTTCGGCTTCGGCGTCGACACGAAACATCGCATCGTCGGCCACAGCGGCGGCTTCCCCGGAATCAGTTCAAATCTGGACATGTTTCTCGACAGCGGCTACACCGCCATCGTCATGTCCAACTATAGCGGCAGCTCGCAGCCCGTCAGCCGCAAAATGCAGGAGTTGATCCTGGCCGGGCAATAGGCGAAAAGCGCGGCCGTCAACGGGCGAGTTTTTGGCAGCCCCGCCGCGACGCAAAAAAACTCCCGCTCAACGATTGTTGAGCGGGAGTTTTTTCGTGGCAGTTGTGACCGGGCTTACTCGGCGACGGTCGCGGCTTCCTCTTCACCCGTGGCCGCGAGCAGCGACGCGCTCGTCACCCTGTCGCCGCCGTCGCACTTGATGAGACGAACGCCCTGCGCGCTGCGCCCGGTCTTGCGAATGTCGTTCGCTTCGATGCGGATGAGCTTGGCCTGCTCCGTGATGATCATGATCTCGGAGTCGTCTTCGACGGGGAAGACGGCCACCACTTTGCCGGTCTTGGGCGTCGCCTTCATGTTTATGACGCCCTTGCCGCCGCGCGATTGCAGGCGATAGATCGTGATCGGCGTCTGCTTGCCGAAGCCCTGCTCGGAGACGGAGAGCATCCGCTCGCTGTCGCCTGCCGAGACGGCGCACAGGCTGACGACGAAATCGTCTTTACGCAGATCGATGCCGCGCACGCCGCGCGTCGCGCGACCCATCGGGCGCACGTCAGCCTCGTCAAAGCGGATGGCGAGGCCGTTGTTCGTGGCGATGAAGATGCGCTTCGTGCCGTCGGTCAGCACCACGTCGAGCAGTTCGTCGCCGTCGTCGATGTTGATGGCGTTGATGCCGTTCGTGCGTATGTTTTGGAAATCCGAGAGCGCCGTTTTCTTGATCACCCCTTTGCGCGTGACCATCACCACGTAGCTGCCTTCGGAAAACTCTTTGACGGGGACGACCCCGGCGAGTTTTCGCGTCGAAGGGATGTTGATGAGATTGACGACGGCCTTGCCGCGCGCGTGCGTCGGCGCGTCCGGTATCTCGTGAACCTTCAACTTGAAGACCTGCCCGTTGTCGGTGAAGATCATGATGTAATCATGCGTCGAGGCGGTGAAGATGTGTTCGACGAAATCGCCGTTCTTGGGCGCCGCGCCGAAGCGTCCCTTGCCGCCGCGCCCCTGTCGCTGGTAAGACGAGACGGGCGTGCGCTTGATGTAGCCGGAGTTAGTGATCGTGATCGCCACTTCCTCGTCGGCGATCATGTCTTCGATGGTGAGTTCGACGCCCTCGTCGATGATCTCCGTCCGGCGTTTATCGCCGAACAATTTCCGCACCTCTTCGAGTTCGCTCACGATGACGCGGCGCAACGACGATTCGTTGGCGAGAATCTCTTCGAGTTCGGCGATGAACTTGATGACGGCCTCATACTCGTCGAGAATCTTCTGCCGTTCGAGCGCGGACAGGCGACGCAGTTGCAGGTCGAGAATGGATTGCGCCTGAGCCTCGGAGAATTGCAAACGCCCGATCACTTTTTGCAGCTTCGAGATGAATCCGGCCTGCGTCAGTTCGGCCGGGATGCCCTTCCACGCGCGGCCTTCGCCCATCTTCTCCGTGTGCCCCGTGAGCCATGCGCGCGCCTCGTCCACGGACGAGGCGTTGCGGATAAGGGGGATGATGTAGTCGAGCGCGTCGATGGCCTTGTTGAGACCTTCGAGGATGTGCGCGCGGGCGCGCGCCTTGCGCAGTTCGTACTCGGTGCGGCGACGCACGACCTCGCGGCGAAAGTCCACGAAGGCTTCGAGCATCTGCTTCAGGGTGAGCACGCGTGGCTGGCCTTCGACGATTGCCAGGTTGATCACGCCGAACGAAGACTGCATCGGCGTCATCTTGTAGAGCTTGTTCAGGACGATCTGCGGAACCGAATCGCGCTTGAGTTCGACGACGATGCGCATGCCGTTACGGTCGCTTTCGTCGCGAAGATCGGAGATGCCTTCGATCTTCTTTTCGTTGACGAGTTCGGCGATGCGTTCGATGAGCCGCGCCTTGTTCACCTGAAAGGGAATTTCGGTGATGATGATGGCGTCGCGTTCGGTCGTGCCGCGCCCGATGCGGTCGATGCCTGCGCGCGCGCGCATCTGAATGATGCCGCGCCCGGTCAGGTAAGCGGAACGGATTCCGGCGCGCCCGTAGATGAACCCGGCGGTCGGGAAGTCGGGGCCGGGAACGATCTTGAGCAGTTCCTCATCTTTGATCGCGGGCTTGCGGATCACGGCGATTGTTGCCTCGACGATCTCGTTTAAGTTGTGCGGCGGGATGTTCGTCGCCATGCCGACGGCGATGCCACCCGAACCGTTCAGGAGCAGATTCGGCACGCGCGCGGGCATCACCCTCGGCTCGGAAAGCGACTCATCGTAGTTCGGTTGAAAGTCGACGGTCTCCTTCTCGATGTCGGCGAGGATTTCGCTCGTCAGGCGCGACATGCGCGCTTCGGTGTAGCGCATAGCGGCGGCCGAGTCGCCGTCAACGGAGCCGAAGTTGCCCTGGCCGTCGATGAGCGGGTAGCGCATGGAGAAGTCCTGCGCCATGCGGACGATGGTGTCGTAGACGGCCGAGTCGCCGTGCGGGTGATACTTACCGATCACGTCGCCGACGATGCGCGCGCTCTTTTTGTAAGCCTTGTTGTGCTGGTTGCCGAGTTCGTTCATCGCCCAGAGCACGCGGCGGTGGACGGGCTTGAAGCCGTCGCGCACGTCGGGCAGCGCGCGCCCGATGATGACCGACATCGCGTAGTCGAGATACGAACGCCGCATCTCTTCTTCGATATTGACGTAGTTATGATCCAGTATTTCCATTAACAAACCTTTCGAGTACAATCTGGCGTCCGTTCCGGAAGGGGGACGACTCGCTTAACTTCGCGCCCGGCACTCCAACCCGTCACAATGCTCTTTTCAAGTTTCCGCGCGGGCGGGAAAACCCGGTGTCGCGCTTGGCCTTATCTCCCGGCAGTCAGCCGGGCGAGCCGCCGTTGAGAGCATGGAACAACGCGGTTTGGAGACCTGAAATGTTGGTGTCCGGCGATGCTTTTACGGAGCCGCAAAGCACCGGCTTGAAGTACGACATATTGTAGCCCGAGATGTGCCTTTTCGCAACCGCCGGAAGGGGGCAAAAGCGTTGTAAAATCAGGGTTTCGAGCGGTTTTTCAGGGTGCGCCGCGGGGCTTCGGGCGGACACAACATATTGAGGTGCGGGCGGGCGTCGAAACACGCCGTAAAACGATGAAATATCCGGGCAAAAACCGGCGCGTGCGCGAGCGTTTGAGGCTCTCGTTGCCCGCGCGCGTGCAGGTTCGCGAGGACGCCGGAACCGAGTGGACGGAGATGACGCGCCTTGCCGACTTGACGCCGTTCGGGGCGGGTTTTAGTCTCACGCGTCCGGTTGACACCGGGCGGCTCGTGCACATGACGCTGCCGATGCCGCGCCAACTGCGTTGCTTCGATCACATCGAGGATCAATACCGCGTCTATGCGCTGGTGCGGTTCATGCGCGCGGAGTTTCCTCTGGGGGCGAGCGCGCCGGGTTTCAAGTTGGGCGTGGCCTTCGTCGGCAAGCGTCCGCCGGAGAGTTATCAACTCGACCCGAAGAAGCGTTACGAGGTGTTCGAGCCGGAATCGGAAGGCGGCCTGTGGAAACTGCTGGAGGAGCGACCACCCGCCGAGGGGCAGATCGCGAAAAAAGAGACGCGGCTGAACATGCCCGTCGAAGTGACCATCGAACTGTATGACGAGAAGTGGAACATTACGGGGCGCGAGGAAACGGTCACGGAAAATATCAGCCGTCGCGGCGCGGCCGTTTACACGACGCTCAAGGCGGAGCAGGGACGCTTCGTCCGGCTGACGAGCGCGCGCTATCAGACATCTGCCTTCGCCATCGTTCGCGCGAACCGCACGGGCGGCGACGGCATCCCGCGCCTCCACGTCGAGTTCATAGATCAGGAGTGGCCGCTTGAAGAGTTCGGATAAGATGCTAAAGAAACGACAGGGTTTGGTGTTTCCGCGTGAAGTGTTGCTCGTCGAGATCGAGCGACACTGCGCGGAAGCGAGTTGCAACGCGCGCACGCGCGTCGGTCTGACGAAGGAAGAAGCGCGACTCTACGAAGGCTTCGAATGTGAGCGTTGCGAACGCTGGAACGCCGACGGTTTGACCGAGCGCGACATACCGGAGTGGTGGGAAGAATTGACCATCACGGGACTCGGCACGCTCGGCGGCAGAGCGCACGCTATCGGCGATGGCGCATCGTCGTCGGACGAGGCCGGCGAGGGAGTGATCGCGCGTTTGAGCGAGGCCTGGCAGCATCGCACGCAGCGCGAGGGGCGAGGCGCGCCGGGTGCGACCGCCGCCGACGACGGGGGAGACGAGTCGCTTTGAGCGAGACGGGAACGAGCCTCGTACGGGGCGATAAAAAGCCTCCCGCGCGCGACGGAAGTGACGAACCCTACGTGCTGCCGTTGTGGGCGATCCGCCTGCTGCGCGCGGCGTTGCGCCTGATCTTTCGCCTCCTGTGGGGGATGCGTTACGTGGGCGTGGAGAACGTCCCGGCGTCGGGCGGCGTCATCATCGCCGCGAATCATCAGACCTACCTCGACCCGTTCTGGCTCGGCGGCCCCGTCCCGCTCTATTCTCGCTTTCTCGCGTGGGACAAAGTTTTCGACTGGCCGGTGGCCGGAAAAATCATGCGGGTGCTGGGCGCGTGGCCGCTGCAACAGAAGGGCGACCGTCGCGCGCTGCGGCGGTCGCTGCAATGGCTGAGGGGGGGCGGCGCGCTCGTGATCTTCCCCGAAGGCGGGCGGTCTTTTTCCGATGGGCGGATGCAGGAGTTCAAGGTGGGGGCGGCGCGGCTCGCGCTCGAGGCCAATGTGCCGATTCTGCCGATCACGATTCGCGGCGGCCACCGCGTCTGGCCGCGCGACTGGCGCTACCCGCGCCTCGGCCGCGTAGAGATCATTTATCACCCGCTCCAACGCCTGACGCCGCTGCCCGGCGAAGACACTCGCCAAACCGCGCGCCGCGAAACCGACAAACTTTACGAGATCATCCACTCCGCGCTCTAGATCAATTTGCCATTGGCTGAGACTCTCTGTGCCCCCTGCGGTGTCCTCTGTGTCTGCGGTGGTGAATGACTATGACAGGCACTCACCACCGCAGACACAGAGAGCACCGCAGGGGGCACAGAGAAAAGATCAGTTTCGTGCAATCTGCTATAGGTATGGCCGCAAGAGGGGTGCGGGCGAAAGAATAGCCCTCCCTGCGGCGAACGCTTTCACGATTTCGCGGCGATAGAAAACGCGCGTGCGGCGGATAGCGGAGTCTTGGTCAAATTCAACCGGCAGAGCGCGCGCGGCGGGATTCAGTCCGGGAGCGCGAGGACGCGCATCATCGCCTCGTGTACGAAGCCGTTCGATGCCATGATGGGCGGCGTGTAGATGTCATAGGGCGAATCGTCGTAGCGCGAGACGCGCCCGCCCGCCTCTTCGATCAAAAGCGCCCCGGCTGCCACGTCCCACGGGCGCAGTCCCTCTTCCCAGAAGCCCTCGAAACGGCCGCAGGCGACGTAGGCCAGATCGAGCGCGGCCGAGCCGTCGCGGCGAACGCCCTGCGCGTGCAGGATGAAGTTCTTGAAATGGCGCACGAAGTTATCTCGCCCGCGCACGTCGTAAGGGTAGCCGGTGCAGAGCAGCGCCTCGTTGAGGTCGCTCGTGTCGGAGACGCGTATGCGCCGCCCGTTCAGCGTCGCGCCCGCGCCGCGCTCGGCGGCGAACGTCTCGTCGCGCGTCGGGTCGTGGATGACGCCGATGACGATCTCGCCCTCGCGTTCGAGCGCGATTGAGACGCAGTAGCACGGGTAACCGTGCGCGTAGTTCGTCGTCCCGTCGAGCGGATCGATGATCCACTTGTACGCGCTCTCCGCCGAGCCTTCGTGCGCGGACTTGCCGGATTCTTCCGCGAGGATGGCGTGACGCGGGTAATAACTGCGAATGCGCTCGATGATCACGCGCTCGGCCGCCAAATCCGACTCGGTAACGAGATCGATGTCGCCCTTGTGCGACACCTCCAGCGACACGCGCCCGAAACGCTCGGCCAACACGCGCCCCGCCTCGCGCGCACTCTCAATCGCGAAATCTAACAAGTTGAACTCCTGTCCGGCATGCCCGGCAACAAATTCCGTCCGCGCGCGCTTAATCTTCGTAGATGTGAAACTCGGTTCGCTCGCCCTCTAAAAATTTCTCGACGAGCGGCCTCACTTCATCTTCCCAATCCACCCCGGCCGCGATCTTCGGCAGCGCGACGCTCCCGACCTTGTGCTTGATGCAATAACGCCCCAACTTGCGCAAGCCCCGGTTCAGGAACGACACGGAGACGTTTTCCGCGTCCGACATGACGGCCATGAAAATAACGCCCGGCCGATTCTTCCCCGGCGCGACCACGAAGAGATCGCCCCCCTGAAACTTATTCCCGCGCGTAAACTGTCTGAGGTGCTGCTGCACCTCCGGCCACTTGGAAGAGATTTTCGCCGCCGCCCCCGCGCCGCCCGCGCCGCCCTCCGGCGCGCCCGTCACGACGCCGAGCGCGACGAACTCCGAGTTCGCGCGCAGAATATCGCCTGAGGTAAATTTGATCATTATGATAGCTTCAATAAAATCACTCTAACTCAGCAAGCGTATGCCCAGTTCCATACATGTCGTGATTTATACCACGCTGCAAGCACCACTTGAATGTAGCTAACTCCTTATCATAAACCATCTGAATAGATGCCACATGATGCTCTTGGACATATCGCTCAGGAAATGGGTACTCGCGAGGATTTCCCGCCCAGCTTATGAAACCTTTGGCTTGTATATCGCTATCAAAAAGGTGATAGCTTCTTTCAGGATGCTGAGAGTGTATTTCACGAGCCAATCCAACAAGCTCCTCTCTTGTAAGCTCTGACGGGATAAGTAAAACTTCCCACCCCCGCTTAAAAACCATGAATGAGCCTAGTTCTTTAACTCTCGCATCTGAAGAAGGGGGTTTAATGAATCCACAGCCCTTACCAATAGCACCGTAAATGCCGGTCACAATAACAATAAGAATTATGCACCCGATAGATGGACTTTTACGCGAACGCGACTTCTTAGCAGAAGGGCTAAAAAGGTATGAGGAATGACGAGGCATAAATATTCCTTCCTTAGAAACATGAGGTTCCTAAAATTTATTGTGCCGCGCGAAGTTTGCGCGCGGCGAGTTTGAGCACTTCCTGTACCTGCGCGTCCCAGTAGCCCCAGGAGTGCGAGCCGGGGAGTTGGCGATACTCGTGTGGGATTTTTCGTCGGAGCAGAAGTTCCGAGAGCGCGCGGTTCGAGTTGATGAGGAAGTCTTCCGTGCCGCAGTCGAAGTAGATGAAGGGGAGCGCGGGGAAGCGTTCGGGCGGCAGGTCGGCGAAGAGTTTGAAGAGGTCGTTCTCGCGGCGCGTGGGGCTGTCCATCGCTCCGTAGGCGCGCGCGACGGAGGGCTTGACGAAGGCGAGCAGGCCGGGGTCGTTCGCGTCCCAAGAGGCCGCGCCGAACGCGCCGCTCAGAGAGGCCGCGAGGATGAACTTTTGCGGGTGCTTGACGCCGAACTTCAACGCGCCGTAGCCGCCCATGGAAAGCCCCGCGACGGCGCGCGCGTCGCGAGTCGCGAGAGCGCGGTAACGCCGCTCCGCGTCGGGGATCAACTCTTCGAGGATGTAGGTCTCGAACTTGTCTGCCGGAACGGTCGCGCTGTCCGTGTACCAACTGTCGCCGCCTTCGGGCGTGACGATGATGAAGCGGTAATCGGCCGCGTGCGCGGCGAGACGCGCGCGATTGGAAACCCAGTCGCCCGCGCCGCCGCCGAGGCCATGCAGGAGATAGATGATCGGGTATTTGACGGCGCGCGAACCGGGTGCGTCGTAGAGCGGCGGCAGCACGACGTTGTAAGGCAGCGGCCTGCCGACGATCTTGCTCTCGAATTTCACCGCCTCGACGCGCGCGACGGGCATCTGCCGCCGAAGCGCCTGAGCCTGACACGAAACAACCAGCAGCAGCAGCGCGAAGCAGAAAGAGGCCGCCCACATCAACGCAAAATGCGCCCGCATCGACGCGAAGCGCGGCTGCCTCAACACAAAATGCGCTTGTATCAACTCAAAGCGCGGGCGTGTCAACGCAAAGGGCGTCCACGGCAACGCAAAGCGCGGCCGTGTCAACGCGAAGCGTTCTCGCTTCAACCGGAAATCTGTTTTCGACCCCATTACTTCCACACTCCGACGCTCTCTGGAAACTCTCCGAGGTTCGCTTCGTTTGAGCAACTCGCCGACGGCGTGGTGTTTGAGCTTCGGCGCGATGCGCCCGTGTCTCCCGGCAAGCGCATCGCGCCGTGACGGCGACCACCTCGCGCGACTTGCCCCGCCCCGCCGCGTCACCCGTTCACAGTGTTATGAATTGCCGTTGCCGCCGCTGATGTTTCTCTCCACCAGCGCGGCCAGGCGGTCGAGCCGCGCGTCCGTGTCAGCCGCGCGCGCGTTCACCTCGGCTATGCGCGTGTTCGTCTCGGCTATGCGCGCGTTCGTTTCACCGATGAGCTTGTTGGTCTCGGCTATTCGTTAGTCGGTGCGCGCGTTCGACTCGGGGATCAATTCATCGGTGCGCGCGTTGATGTCGGCGATCTTTTGATTTATCTCGCCAATTCTTTCGTCGGTGTGCGCGTGCAACTCGGCGATCCTTTGATCGGTACGCATATTCGACTCAGCGATCTTTTGATCGGTACGTGCGTTCGACTCGGCAATGCTCCGATTCGTCTCGGCTATCGTCTCTTCGAGGCGCGTCTGCCGCGCATCCATACGTTCAAAGGTGCTCGTTACGATTTGTATGAACTCGCTCTGCGTCTCCGCTTGAAGTTGCACTACCCGGTTCGTCTCAGCGATCTGAGCATCGAGATTAGCCCGGCTCTGTAAGAGAAACTCAATCGTGCGTTCCAGTTCTTCGCCGGTCATGGTTTGTCACCTCATGTTCAAGTCCTGTATCGGCGTCTCCTGCGGTGGGCGATTATTGCGCGTCGAGCATCGGGATGTTGATGCCTTTCGTGAGGGCGGTCTCTTCCGCCTCTTCGTAGCCCGCATCGACGTGGCGCGCGACGCCGAGGCCGGGGTCGTTCGTGAGCACGCGGTTGAGACGGCGCGAGGCTTCCGGCGTCCCGTCGGCGACCGAGACCTGACCGGCGTGGAGCGAATAGCCGATGCCGACGCCGCCGCCGTGATGGAACGAAACCCACGATGCGCCGCTCGCCGTGTTCAGGAGCGCGTTCAGGATCGGCCAGTCGGCCACGGCGTCCGAGCCGTCGCGCATGGCTTCGGTCTCGCGAAAAGGAGAGGCGACCGAGCCCGTGTCGAGATGATCGCGGCCGATGGCGACCGGAGCTTTCAAGTCGCCGCGGCGAACGAGTTCGTTGATGGCCTCACCCATCTCGGCGCGTTCGCCGTAGCCGAGCCAGCAGATGCGCGCCGGGAGTCCCTGAAATTGCACGCGCTCGCGCGCGAGCCGGAGCCAGCGGTTGAGCGTCGAGTCTTCGGGGAAGAGTTCGAGGGCGAGGTCGTCCGTGCGGCGTATGTCTTCGCGGTCGCCGGAGAGAGCCACCCAGCGAAACGGCCCTTTGCCTTCGCAAAACAGCGGGCGAATATATTCGGGCACGAAGCCGGGAATCTCGAAGGCGTCGGAGCACCCGGCGTCGAAGGCGAACTTGCGTATGTTGTTGCCGTAATCGAAGGCGACCGCGCCCGCGCGTTTGAGCGCGAGCATCGCTTCGACGTGCCGCGCCATAGATTCCGTCGAGCGCGCGATGTAGCCGCCCGCGTCCCGCTCGCGCAACGCTTCCGCCTCTTCCAGACTCAGACCCGCGGGCACGTAACCGCCGAGCGGATCATGCGCGCTCGTCTGATCGGTGACCACATCCACGCGCACCCCCCGCCGCACGATCTCGGGCAACATCTCCGCGCAGTTGCCCGCGAGGCCGACGGAGACGGCGCGCCCCTGCTCGCGCGCGTCTTCGCAAATGCGCAGGGCGTCGTCGAGTGTGAGTGCGAGGCGGTCGCAGTAGCCCGTCTGCACGCGGCGTTCGATGCGCGCACGGTCAACGTCTATGCCGAGGAACACCGCGCCGTTCATCGTGGCCGCGAGCGGTTGCGCGCCGCCCATGCCGCCCATGCCGCCCGAGACGATCAGACGCCCCGCCAGCGTCCCGCCGAAATGCCTGTCGGCCATCGCCGCGAAGGTCTCGAACGTGCCCTGCACGATGCCTTGCGTGCCGATGTAAATCCAACTGCCCGCCGTCATCTGCCCGTACATCATCAGGCCGCGGCGTTCGAGTTCGTGAAAGTGCTCCCAGTTAGCCCACGCGCCGACGAGGTTCGAGTTGGCGATCAAAACGCGCGGCGCATACTCGTGCGTGCGAAAGACGGCGACGGGTTTGCCCGACTGGACGAGCAGCGTCTCGTCGTTCTCCAGTTGTCGCAACTCGCGCACGATGGCGTCGAAGGCCGCCCAGTTGCGCGCCGCGCGCCCTGTGCCGCCGTAGACGACGAGATCGTCAGGCCGCTCGGCGACTTCCGCGTCGAGGTTGTTCATCAGGCAGCGCAGCGCCGCCTCCTGATGCCAGCCCTTACAATTCAATTCTGCGCCGCGCGGCGCGCTAATCGTTCTCTGAGTGCTCACATTCAAACTCTTTCACCGAACCAACCAACTCGCACCACAAACGCTCGTCAGCCTCCCTGCGGTCGTGCCACGTCCGGCCGAGATGAATTGTTCGTTTAGCGTCTTTCAGCCCGCAACCCGTCAGCGCCATCAAGGCTTTGATGGCGTCCATCTTGAAGCCGCCGCGCGCTTTGAGAAACGACGGCGCGGCTTCGATGCCGCCTCGGTTCGGACAACACTTGACGGCAAACGGGCAGAATAGTTTCCATGTCGCGGTTCGCGCGCGACGCAGGGGGCGGCTATTCGCTCTTGAAACTCCGCACGAAGTTGTCGAACCACCCGCCGCCCTGTCGCGACATCTCTTCGAGTTCGCCCTGATCGAGCCAGATGCCGCCGCACTTCTCGCAGCGATCAATGACGACCGAGCCGCGCGCCTCTTCGACGAGCGCGCCGTGTCCGAGCGGGCATTGCCGCCCGGCCGCATGCCCGCGCGCCTCGGCTTCGGCCGCCATCTGCTGCCGCATCTTGTCCAGCGTCTCGCGCTCTTTGCGCCGGAAATAATCCTCTTCGAGCGCCTTGCGCCGTTCGTCGAAAATCTCTGACATGATTTCGTCTCTCCTTCGGGAAGGTCTGCAAAACTTTGAACGCCATTGTAATAACAGAAAACGGCGGTTGCACGCCACTCCCTCCCCGCCCCGCTCAACTCGCTCGCTTGCTTCGCTCCGCCTACTCTTCGCTCCGCTCCACTCGCTTGCTTCGCTCAAGGCGAGCGCATATCCTGTGTGTACCCCGTTCGCTTTTTCAACTCGCGCAAAACTTTTCCGGAGACTCGCTACATGGCACTCAGCCCGCGCGCACGCGTCCTGCTTCTGTCGGCGTCGATTCTGTTTGGGTTGACCGCGTTCGTCTGGTATCTCAGCAGCAAGCCGCGTTCGACGCCCGTCACGCCCATCTCTCAGCCGACCTCGACCGGCGAACCTGGCCTTCCGCCGAACGACGCGGCAAGCACCGCCGCCCCCTCCGTCGCGCCGTCGCCTTCATTTAACAACGCGCCGCCCGCGTCTCCCTCGCCCACTGTCCCGCCGCCGGACGCGGGCGCGGCCGATTCCTCCGGCGCGGCGTTGCAGATTCCGGTCGCCGGGATACGCCCCGAACAGCTTCAAGACACCTACACGCAGTCGCGCAGCGAAGGGCGCACGCACAACGCCATAGACATCATGGCCGCGCGCAACACGCCGGTCGTCGCCGCCGTCGATGGCACGGTCGTCAAACTCTTCCAGAGCGAGCGCGGCGGCATCACCCTCTACCAACTCGGCACCGATAATCGCACCGTCTATTACTACGCGCACCTCGAACGCTACGCCGACGGCATCGCCGAAAATCGCTTCATGCGTCGTGGGGAACTGCTCGGCTACGTCGGCGACAGCGGCAACGCCGGGCGAGACAATTGCCACCTGCACTTCTCAATCTGGCTCGTCAACGACCCCAAACGCTTCTGGGAAGGCGAGAACATCAACCCCTACCCGCTGTTAACAAAACGATGAAGGAGGAACGCGGAACGATGAACGGAAGGCGGTCTTGTCTTTAGTTCATCGTTCCGCGTTCCTCCTTCATCGTTTTCTTTTCATCCCTGCGGCGTCCGTTTATGGTGCGAGCGCGGGAGGGCGGGGGGGGCGGGAAACGCGAAAAGGCGGCGATTATGCGCGGCGCGGCGGTGGGAACGGGTGTTGCTAGTGGATGTGGGGATGCGCCGGTAGTCGCCGCGTGCGCGAGCGCGGGCGCGGCGCGAAAAGTTTTCCATATCAAGAGGAGTTAAAGCCAGTATGAATATTGTGTGGCGTGTAGCGGGCGGCGTGATGTGTCTGTCCGTCCTGTTCATTTTCGGCGGTTGCCAGGCCGCGCCCGTATCGAACGGCAATACGACGGCGGTGGCGACGCCCTCGCCCGTTGCGAGCGCGACGCCCGCCGCGAGCGGCAACGCGGGCGCGAACAACCTGCCCGTGACGCTGCCCGTGCTCGACGCCATGTTCGCCGACGAGAAATTCGCGGCCGGCCTGAAGTCGGAGTTGCAATTGACGGACGAGCAGATCGAACGCCTGCGCAAGGTGGCGCGCGAAGAAACCGGAAGCTTGCGCGAGACCGAGACGGGCGAGCATGGCGGCACGACGAGCGCCGCCACCGCGCGCGCCGCCGAACAGATCAAGAGCGTGCTCGGCGAGGAGCGCGCCGCGCGCTTCACACAGTACGTGAGCGCGCGTTGGAGCGGCAACAGCGGCGAAGGCGGGACGACGGCCGCCGGCGGGGGCGGCAAGCCGAACTCCGTGCCGACCGACACGCGCATCGTCGTCAACGCGCCGGCCTATCGCATGGACGTGTTCGAAAACGGCCAACTCGTAAAGACCTACAAAGTCGGCATCGGCTACCCGGAGTTTCCGCTGCCGACGGGCTTGCGCAAGGCCGACACGATCATCTTCAACCCGACGTGGACGCCGCCCGACGAACCGTGGGTGGAATCGCCTACGAGCAAAGTCAAAGTCGGCCAGAAAGTTGAAGCGGGCAGCCCTCTGAACCCGCTCGGCCCCATCAAGATTCCCATCGGTATGCCCTCGCTCATCCACGGCGGCAAGTCGGTTGCCAAACTCGGCAGCTTCGCCTCGCACGGCTGCGTCGGCCTGACGAACACGCAGGTGCAGGACGTGGCGCGCATGATGGCGAAGATCGGCGGCGCGCAGTTGACCGATGAGGACATGGCAACCTACGCGAAGAATCGCAAGGAGACGAAGGAAGTCAAACTCGAACGCTCCGTCCCCGTCGAACTCCGTTACGAAACCATCGTCGTCGAGGACGGCAAACTCTATATCTACCGCGACGTGTACGACCGCGACACGAACACGGAGGCGAACCTGCGCGCCGTGCTCGAAGCGAACGGCGTCTCGCTCGACAGCTTGAGCGAACCCGAGCGCGCGCGCGTCTTGGACGCGCTCAAACAGATGGCGCGTGATGCAAAAGGCAACCCGGCCGACGGCTCGCCGGACGCGACGCCCGACGCGGCCAACAAGAACGCGAACAACAACGCCAACAACGCGAACAACAACGCGAACAAGAATGCGAACAACAACGCGAACAAGGGGGTTGATGCCGAAGGCGGGAAGGTGACGCGCGCGGTCAAAGGCCAGAAAGAGATCGTCATCGAACTGGCCGCGCTTAAAGGCAAGGGTTATCCCTCGCCCGTCGCGCTTGATTCGGGCGGCGGCGCGGCCAAAGCGGCGGGCGCGAAGAAAGGCAAGCGGGGTTAGTTACCCTCTCGAAGTTTCGCGTTGCACGACGAGTTGATGAAGTCGCGCAACGCTCCATAATAAGGCGCGCCGCCGATCTCGTTCGTAAGATTGTGCGGCGCGCCTTTGACTTCGTAGAACTGTTTCGGGGCGCGCGCCGCGTCGAAGAGGCGACGGCCGAGGCGGTAGGGGACGATCTCGTCGGCCTGGCTGTGGATGAAAAGTTTGGGACACGACACGGAGGCGATCTTCGAGAGCGAATCCATCTTCGTGCGAATTATGAAGCGCGGGACGAAGGGCAAGACCTCGCCCGCCATGTCAGCGACCGAGGTGAAACTCGACTGCACGATGAGGCCGCACGCTTCCACCTTCGTCGCCAGGTCAACCGCCACCGCGCCGCCGAGCGATTTACCGAAGATGACGATTTGAGCGGCGGGAATGCCCCGCGCCGTCGTCAGGTGATCCCACGCAGCGCGCGCATCCATGTATAAACCCTCTTCGGAGGGGCGGCCTGCGCTTTTGCCGTAGCCGCGATAATCTATGATCAGGACGTTCACGGGCAACGCCACGAGTTCGTTGATGAAGTCGTAGCGGTGCGAGATGTTGCCGCCGTTGCCGTGGAGGTAAAGCAGCGTCGCGCGTGTCTCGACCGCTTCGAGCGCGCCATCGGCGCGCCCGACGCGCGGCGTGCAAAACCATCCGTGCAGTCGCACGCCGTCGGCCGCCGTCAGTTCTACGTCTTCGACCTGCGCGACGATCCGCCCCTCGCGCGCGCGTGGCTGTTCAAGCTCCCACGCGCCATCCGGGTACTTCGACGGGAAGTAGATGAAACTGTCCTCGAATAACATGACATACCCCAGCAGGCACGCGCCGAGCAGCACGCAAATGCGCGCGATGCGCCACCCGAACTCCTTGCCGCTCCAGAAATTGACGACGAACTTCTTCAACATGCGTTTTCCGCCTCGCCGCCGCACGAGTTGATTAAACGACGGCGACGGCGAAAGTTAAAAATTCTCTCCGCGCCCACGCGAGAAATTATAGCGGATTGCGATCCGGTGAATCTCTCTGTGCCCCCTCTGTGCTCTCTGTGTCTCTGTGGTGAGTGCCTGATCAAGGAGCATTCACCACAGAGACACAGAGAGCACAGAGGGGGCACAGAGAAAACCTGAGCGCCATGCCAACCTCTCGCGTGGGCGCGCAGAGAACGATGAAGTTTGTAACGAGGCGATCTAGAAATCAAACTCGCCGTGGCGGACGGCGGCGGCGAGGCGTTCGATGTCGGACGAGAGAGCGCGGTCGCGCGTGAGGCGCGGGGCGTGGGCGCGGACGAGTTCGTAGGCGCGGCGGACGCCGATGCCGGGTTTGAGCGGCGCGCGGTATTCCAATCCCTCGGCGGCGGCGAGCAGTTCGATGGCGAGGACGTACTCGGCATTCGCAACTATAGTGCGGAATTTCAATGCCGCGGTCATGCCCATCGAGACGTGATCTTCTTTGCCCGCGGAGGTCGGCAGGTTGTCCGTCGTCGCCGGGTGCGCGAGCACCTTCATCTCGTTCAAAAGCGCGACGGCAGTCACCTGCGCGATCATGAAACCCGATGAGGTGCCGGGCTGCGACGTGAGAAAAGCGGGCAAGCCCTCGTTCATGTCCGGGTTGATGAGCCGTTCGATGCGTCGCTCGCTGATGTTCATCAGGTGTGTGAGCGCGATGGCCGCGTAGTCGAACTGGAGGGCGAGCGGCGCGCCGTGGAAGTTTCCGCCCGAAATGAGTTCGCCGGTGTCCGCGAAGACGAGCGGGTTATCGGTGGCCGCGCCCGTCTCGATTTCCACGACGGCGCGCGCGTTTCGGAAACAATCGCGCGCCGCGCCGTGGACTTGCGGCATGCAGCGCAGAGAGTAAGCGTCCTGCACGCGCGGGTCGTTCTCGACGTGCGATTCCCTGATCTCGCTCTCGCGGAGGAGCGCGCGCAGGTGCGCGGCCGCTTCCGTCTGGCCGGGGTGCGGGCGCGCGTTGTGGAGGCGCGCGTCGAAGGCGGCGGGCGTGCCGCGCAGGGCTTCGAGCGACATCGCGCCCGCCACGTTCGCGCCGCGCGCGATTTGCAGGGCGCGCCCGAGCGCGAGCGCGCCGACGGCCGTGAGCGCCTGCGTGCCGTTCAGCAGCGCGAGACCTTCTTTCGCTTCCAATTCAATCGGCCGGATTCCGGCGCGCGCCAGGGCGGCCGCGCTCGGCATGCGCTCGCCTTCGTAAATCGATTCGCCCTCGCCGATACAAGCGAGCGCGAGGTGCGCGAGCGGCGCGAGATCGCCGCTCGCCCCGACCGAACCTTTCTCCGGCACGACGGGCACGACATTGCGCTCCAACATCTCAATCAGGGTTTCGACGACTACCGGGCGCGCGCCGCTGTAACCGAGCGCGAGGACGTTGGCGCGCAGGAGCATCATCGCGCGCGTCTCGTCGGCCGCGAGCGGCGCGCCCACGCCGCACGAATGACTGCGCACGAGATTCAACTGCAACTCGCGCAATTCCGCGCGCGGAATCGAATAATCCGACAGCTTTCCGAAGCCCGTGTTGACGCCGTAAACCACGCGCCCCTCTTCCACGATGCGTTCGACCACGGCACGCGACGCCTCGACGCGCGCCCGCGCATCCGCCGCGAGCCGCACCCGCTCTGCCCCGCGCGCCACTTCCGCGACCTGTTCGAGCGATAACGATTGTCCGTTCAGTTCAAGCATGGTGACGGGTGACAGGTGACAGGTGACAGGATGAGGACAGGTTTTAAATCCTGTCACCTGTTACCCGTCACCCGTCACTTCTTCATGTAAGCGTTTCTTCGGCGACCGGCTCGCGGTCTGTCGGCCTGAGTTCGTCGGTGTCGGATTGTTTCCATTCGCCGCCGAGGTTGCCTGTGAGCGCGCCGGTCTGTCCGGGGCGCGTGGTGCGCGTGCGCTGGCGCGCCCGCTTCGTGCGGCGTTCGGTGACGCGTCGTTGCTTGGTGGCGCGTGAGAGCGTCGTCGTCACGCTGCGGATCGGGTGGAAAGGAAACTCGTGATCCGGCAGCACCTCGCCCGTCGCCTGTTTCAGACGCACGGTGGCGAAGGCGAAGATGAACACCACGGCGTTGAAGACGATGCCGAACATCAGCATGGCTTCGCCGGAGAGCGAGCCGATCCCGGCGCGCCCGACGAACATCTCGAAGCCGCGCGCCGGGAACGGATGCAGGTAAACTTTCAGATTCCAACTCCCCGCCAGCAGGACGAAAATCCAGAGATAGTTGCGCCGCAGGCGACGCCCGACGGCTTCCCACTCGCTGATCGTGAAGTGCGGCGTGCGCATGTCGGCCGCGAGGTGCTCCGCCCACTCCTGATCATGCGTCGCGCTCGGCGAGAGCATCTGCGCGAAGTAGCCGGTTTCGAGGATGCGCACGCGGCTCGCCCAGATTTCGTAGTAGCGATAGCGGCGCGCTTCCATGAAGAGGAAGAAGGCGACGAGGATTGAGTTGATCGGGATGACGAAGTGTGGGTTCTCGGATGAACTGAAGGCGAAGGAGAGCGTCGCGCCGGCGGTCAGGACAGCCCAGTTGGTCGTCGTGTCGAGGCGGTTGCGCCAGGTGTTCGAGCGTTGCACCTCGCCGCGGTAGAAATGCACCATCGCCGTGTTGAATTCGGCGGGCGACAATTTGCGGCCGAGCAACGTGAAAGCGTCGGGAGATTTGTCGGCGGTGGTCGGAGCGTTGGCGGCGGGGGGGGCGGCTGTGTCTTTCGTTTGCGCGACGGGGGAGCGGAAACTGCCCGTGTTCTGGCGTTCGCCGCCGGACAGTGAGCCGGTCGGTGTTCTGGGGCGCGTGTCAGGTTTCATCTTGTCGGTCGATCTTCTTCCTTTGCGTGCGATGCGTCGGCTTCGCATCGCGCCCGTCGGATGATAACACGCGCTCCGGTTTAAGCGTGATAGTTCCGGCGCGCATCCCTGCGAGGAAGTAGAGCGCGCTGTAAGACTGGTACGCGCCCCAACGCTTCGCGGCAAACGCGCGAATCTCGCGCTCGTTCATCGCCGCGCCCCGGTTGTAATGCTTGATGACGACGCCGCGCAAAAAGAGGTCGGCGGCGGGGAACAAGTCGGCGCGTCCGAAGTGCAGCATCAAAGCCCACTCCGCCGTCCAGCGCCCGATGCCGCGCAAACTTGAGAGGCGCGCGATGACCGTCTCGTTATCCTCTCGCGCGAGCGACGCGGAACTGAGTTCGCCCTCGGCCGACGCGCGCGCCACTTCGATGATGCACGCCGCTTTCGCATTAGACAGGCCGAGCGCGCGCAACTCTTCGACGCCCGCACGCGCCAATTGTTCGGCGCGCGGGAAGGCAAAATAAGTTTCGCCGTCGCGTTCCAACGCCTCTCCGTATCGCTCGACGACGCGACGACGGAATGTGATCGCCACCGTCGTCGCGATCTGTTGCAGGAGCACGGAGGTAACCACGGCTTCAAACAGGGAAGGCCAGCGGGGCAGGCGCAGGCCGCGATGTTCGGCTTCGAGCCGCCGCATAAAGGCATCGCGCGAGAGACGCGCGCGCCAGCCGTCGAGGTCGTGTTCGAGGCTGAACATGTCGCGGACGACGCGCATCGCCTCGTCCAGAATTTGCGGAGTGACTAAGCCCTCGGGCGCGAGTTTGAATCGAACTGCGGGACGCGCGCCGGTCGCGTCCGATTCGACGGAGAGCAGGAACAACGTCTCCCCGAAATGAATCGCGCGCCTGTAGCGACCACCGGCGAAAGTGTCCACGATCTCCGCGTCGGTGAAACGCAGGAAGCGCGCGGTGGACGCAAAATCGAAGGGCGCGCGGGCATTGAGGACGATTTCGGGCATGGCGCGAAGTGTCGCAGAAACGGGCGTTGAACGTCAAAGTCTGCCGCTTGACAGCGGGCGCGGGCGTGCCTATAGTCAGTTTTCGTTCGCCGCCGGTTGTAAAGCGTCTGTGCGCGATATGTTTGACGTTGAGACGGAGGAAGACGCCGACGCACGCTGGATGCGCGTGGCTCTGGAGGCGGCGCGCGCCGCCGGAACTGAGCGCGACGAAGTGCCAATCGGGGCGTGCGTCGTCAGTTCCGCCGGAGAGCTTTTGGCCGTCGCCGGAAATCGCACGCGCGCCGATTGCGACCCGACCGCCCACGCCGAAATCATCGCCCTGCGCGCGGCGGCACGACGGATTGAAAATTACAGACTCGTGGGCGCGGTCGTCTATTCGACTATCGAGCCATGCGCGATGTGCGCGGGCGCGCTCGTGCAGGCGCGTGTAAGGCGACTCGTCTACGGCGCACGCGACGAACGCGCGGGTGCGGTCGAATCAATCTTCCGCATCTGCGACGCCAGTTCTTTGAATCATCGAATAGAATTAACGGCGGGCGTGCTCGAAGAGGAATGCCGCGAAGTGATGCAAGCATTCTTCAGAGCGCGACGCTTATCGAAGGGATGAAGGATGAGGGATGAGGGATGAATGAAGGCATACAATCAAGTGAATGCTTTCATTCATCCCTCATCCTTCCGCCCTCATCCTTTCCCATGCGGAGAGGTCGCATAGTGGCTTAGTGCACCGGTCTCGAAAACCGGAGTGGGGGAAACTCCACCGTGGGTTCAAATCCCACCCTCTCCGCCACGTATTTAATGATGAAGTAGGAAGGATGAACGATGAATGAAAAGCGACTTGTCTTTCAGTTCATCGTTCCGCCTTCCTACTTCATCATTTCTTTTACGGAGAGGTGCAAGAGTGGTTGAATTGGCAGCACTGGAAATGCTGTGTGGGGGAAACTCCACCGTGGGTTCGAATCCCACCCTCTCCGCCTTCGTTTAAGACAAAGGGACATAATCAATGCAGGATGACAAACTCGCCTCCGACGAGGCGCGCCGCATCGCGCAGCACGATGCGCTCAAGGCGGGCGTCGAGGGCGACGTGAACGCCGAGATCGCCGGGCGCGCCGAACGCACGACCCGCCCCGAAGCCGAGCGAATGGAGCAGGTCGCCGGGGAGTTTCGCGGCAAGGCGATCAACGAAGTGGTCGAAACGGAGCGGGAGGTGGAACGCGGTCGCGGCGCGGCGCGCATCTCGCAAATCGTCGATTACATCTTCTACGTCATCTACTCACTGCTTGCGATCCGTTTCCTGCTCGCACTTCTGGCCGCGCGCAGCAGCGCGGGGTTCGTGAAATTCATCTACGCGATCAGCGATCCGTTTTACGCGCCGTTCAAAGGCATCGTGGCCGAGCCGATGGCGGGCGGCGCGCGCCTCGCGCTCTCGATCCTGCTCGCAATCGTCGTCTACGCCGTGCTGCACATGGGCATCAACGGGCTGTTGCGCCTCGTCGCGCATCGTAAAACGGAGATTTGACGCATCGTATTTAAGATCGACGCGGCGCGCGCGATGAACGTCGTCAGCGACCCGACGGCAAACCCGATAAGAGCGCATGAACAGACGAATCCTGATAAGCGGCGCGCTGGTTTGCCTGCTATTGACGGGCGCGGGCAAAGCGCAGCAGCAGCGCGGGCGCGCACGCCAGCCGCAACCGAGGGGCACGGTCTGCGGCGACCCGACTTTGGAATGCAGGACGGGCGATTTGAAGTTCGAGCCGTATAGCCTGCCGTTTCGCATTCCCGCGCGGGCGATGATCTGGGAGAGCGAATTCTTCTACGCCGTTATTTTGCGCAGCGTGCGCGCGGCGGAAGAAGACTGCGGGACGTTCGTGCCGGAAGACGAACGACTGGCGGCTCAGGCGTTATTTCCCCGTCATAAGGTCTTTACGGATCGCGCGTGCGGCGAACCGGGTGAGACCTACTACACGGGCACGCAGGCGGGCGCGCGCTTCATGGCCGTCTATGCGGGACGCACGCGCGCGGAGGCCAACGCGATGCTCGCGCGGGTGAAAGCCACGGGCAAATTCGACGGCGCAAATCTGCGCCGCATGAGCATCGGCTTTAACGGAACCTGAGCGCAGTCAGCGCACGCGTTTGCGCATCGCGCGGGCGGCGGGTTAAAGTAAACGGCACCGGGCAAGCAGAGTGCGCCGGCAGGACGCGCACCGGTTGTAAGGTTTGACAATTTATCAGACTTCGGGCTCCGCACAACGCTCGTCTCGCGAACTCCGCCAGGCCAGGAATGGAGCAACGGTAGCGTAGGCCGCGTGTGTTGCGGGTCAGTCCGGAGTCTGGCCATATCGGGGAAAGAGTTGCCGCCGGGCGAGCGTGAGAGTTGCCGGAGCGGGCGAGTTTGGAGCACAATCCGACATCGCCGCTTCGGAAGCACGCGAGACGCCGCCGGGCGCGGCAACTCTTTTTCATTTACGGCAACGCGTTTTCATTTTAAGTTGCGCATGAAGATCAACTTCCGCAGGCTCGATCACGTGCAGCTTTGCATCCCGCCGGACGCGGAAGAGCGCGCGCGCGAGTTCTACGGTGGGCTGCTCGGCCTCACGGAAATTGAGAAGCCCGAACCGCTCAGGGCGCGCGGCGGCCTCTGGTTCGAGATCGCCGGTATTCAACTGCACATCGGCGTCGAGCGCGTCCAGGGCAAGTCGAAACGCCACCCGGCCTTTGAGGTCGAAGATGTCGACGGCGTGAGGGCGTATCTCGAACGAAACGGCGTACGGACGCGCGACGAAATCGCGCTCGCGGGCGTTAAGCGTTTCTCCCTCTTCGATCCCTTCGACAATCGCATCGAGCTGATAGAGAGAACGACGGGCTAACGCTCCGCGAACACGCGACCACCGCTACCAACGTAAGGACAACCGACAGCTTTATGGCTTATCAAGTCATCGCACGCAAATGGCGTCCGCAAACTTTTGAGGAAGTGACGGGACAGGAGCCGATCACGCGGACGCTTCGCGGCGCGCTCGAACACGAACGCCTCCACCACGCCTATCTCTTCTCCGGCGCGCGCGGCGTGGGCAAGACGACGACGGCGCGCCTGCTCGCCAAAGCCCTCAACTGTCACAAGGCGGCGCGCCCCACCGCCACGCCCTGCCGGACGACCGACGCGGATCAGTGTTCATCCTGCCGCGAGGTGGCCGAGGGGCGTTCAATCGACGTGCTCGAAATCGACGCGGCCTCGAACACGGGCGTGGACAACGTGCGCGATTCGATCATCAACACGGTCGGCGTCAGCCCGGCGCGCGACCGCTACAAAGTCTTCATCATCGACGAGGTACACATGCTGTCGGGCGCGGCCTTCAACGCGCTCCTGAAGACGCTGGAAGAGCCGCCGCCGCGCGTCGTCTTCATCATGGCGACCACCGAGTCGCACAAAATCCCCGACACGATCCTCTCGCGCAGCCAGCAGTTCGAGTTTCGCACCATCGCCACGGCGCGCATCGCCGAACGCCTGCGCCTCATCGCCGACGCCGAAGGGATCAACGTCGCGGAAGAAGCCCTGCGCGAGATCGCGCGCGCGGGCGAGGGTTCGATGCGCGACGCGCAGTCGGCCTTCGATCAGGTCATCAGTTTCAGCGACGCCGGGATCACCGTCGCGGACGTGGAAGCCGCGCTCGGCATCGCCGGGGCGGAACTTCGCACGCGCGTCATGCGCTCGATTGCGGCGGGCGAGCCGCGCGATGCGCTCGCCGTCGTGGACGATCTCGTCATGCGCGGGCACGACTTGAGAAATTTTTGCCGCGACCTGATGTCGCACGTGCGCGATCTGCTGGTCGTGAAGGTGGCAGGCGATGCGGCCGAAGGGCTGGACGCGGGCGACGCGGAACGCAGGGAACTGATGCTCGCCGCGCGTGATTTTTCCGAGTCGGACCTCGTACGCTTCTTCCACAGCCTGACGGAGACGGAGCGCATTTTGCGCGAGGGCGCGCACCCGCGTTACCAACTAGAGATCGGGCTGGTCAAGTTGATCGAGATGCGCCGCCTCGCCCCGCTCGGCACGATCATCGAACGCCTGAACGCGCTCGAAGAGGCTCTCCGCACGGGCAAAGCGCCGGTGGCCGCTACGACGCCGGGCACATCTTCCGCGCCGCCCGCGGGCGGCACGACGGGCGGCGGCGCGCCCGGAAGAGGGAGCGGGTACGCGGGCGGCGGTGCCAGCAGCAGCGGCGGCAAGGGGATGCCAACTGCCTCGCGCGCCTCCGCAACGGCGGATTATGAAGCGGGGCGTGAAGACCCCGCAGCGGCGCAGTCCCCCAACGCTTCCATATCAACGGCTAACAACGCCGCGAAGTCCGGCGCGGAGGCGCGACCGACCGCGAACTCTCTCACGCCGGACACGTCTTCTGCGGCGGACACCCCGCCGTGGGAAGCGCCGCCGTGGGAAGAACCGCAGGCGGCCTCCGCTCCCCCGCTCAAACTGGTGCCGCCACAGTCGCCCCGGAGCAACGACACGACGCCCGCGTCACCCGCGCCGCCCGCGCCGCCCGCGCCGCAAGGCTTCGGCGAAGCGCCCATCATGTCAACTTCAGGCGCGGGCGGCGGCATCGTCGAGCGCATCAAGACGGGACTCGAAGATCGCCGCAAGCCATTCCTCGCCATCGCGCTCGAAGGCGCGCGCAAGGTCGCCGTCGAGGGCGAGGAGTTGTACGTAGAGTTCGCGCCTGAGGCCAAGCACCTGCGCGACAATCTCGCCAAGCCGGAGAGCATCAAACTTCTGCGCGAGGTATGCCAGAGCGTGTGCGGGCGCGAGATGGGCGTGCGCATCGCGATCAAAGACAAGAACGAGAGCCGCGAAGACGATTTGCCTGCGGCGCGCGACGGGGAAGCCGAAGAGAGACGACGGCTGCGCGAGCTGGCCGAGAACCACCCTTCGGTGCAGCAAGTCCTGCGCGCTTTCCACGCCGAGATCGTGGACGTGCGCCGTGTTGATGGGACGAGTAAGCAGTAAAGAGTGAGCAGTAAGCAGTAAGCAGTAAGCAGTAAAGAGTGAGCAGTGAGCAGTGAGCAGTAAGCAGTGAAAAACAGTTTTCTTACTTCTTAACTGCTTACTGCTCACTGCTCACTGCTCACCGTTTATTCTCGCGAACAAAGACGCGCGGGCGCGCGTATAGTTTGCACGGAGGTTAAGAGCGATGCGTGATCCTTTTATTGCGGGTCTTTTAAGTTTGCTGATTCCGGGGTTGGGGCAACTTTACAACGGGCGGATTCTGGCGGGTATCCTGTGGCTGCTCCTGACGGGCGTCTCCTGGATCGGGTCTGCGGGTACGCTCGGCTGGATCGTCCACATCATCGCCGCCTACACGGCCTACAGCTACGCGAAAGAGCATCGCGTTCGCGTGTAAGCGTTTTAAGTTTCGCCGGACGGGGGTTTACCAGGGGAGGCGCGGGTCGCGTGCGGGTTCACGCGCGGCCTGCGCTTTTTTCATTCGTCGCCGCCGAGCGTGTTGGCGGCGTCGGTTTTTTTGACGGGCAGGAGGCTGCGGATGAGATCGTTGAGCCGCTCGAAGTCAATCGGCTTGGTGAGATAGCCTTCCATCCCGGCGTCGTAGGCGGCGCGCTGGAAGCCTTCCGTGGTGAACGCCGTGACGGCGATGACGGGCACGGGGCGCAGCGCCGGATGCTCGCGAATCTTGCGCGTCGCGCCGAGACCGTCGAGGCCGGGCATGCTGATGTCCATCAGGATCAGGTCGGGTTGTGTGAGCGCGGCTACCTTGATCGCCTCCTCGCCGTCGTTGGCCGTGACGACGCGATAGCCGGACTGTTGCAGATGCAGGCTGATGATGACGAGGTTATCAACCGTGTCGTCGACCACGAGCACGAGAAAATCCTGCGGGGTAAATTCCTGCGTGTCGGCGTTCTTCTGGAGCTGCGTGGTGGGCGGGGCTTCGTTCGGGTGTAGAGCATCCACCGCCGACGCCTGTCCCTGAAACAGCGCGACGGTTTCGCTGCCGCTCGACTGGACAAGCTGCCAGCCACACTTGACGCAGAACCGCACGCCGTCTGGATTTTCGTGGGCGCAAACTGGACATGACATCATCTCTTTTTTCGATCACTCCCCGCGGTTTCCCGTCTACCTAGAGTATCGCAGAACCGGACGTGTTTTCGCCAACGGCGAGATGCGCCCTTTAACTCCACCTCCGCCGCCCGCCGCCCCGTTTCAACTCGCGGGCGGGCGTTTCTTGTTCGGGGGCAGGGCGCGCGGAATGTCGCGTTCGTTGAGCGCTGGCAGGCCATCGTCTGCGTCCGGGGGCGGTTTCTTGCCGCGCAGGGCGGGCGGCAGTTTCGGGCGCGGGATGTTGACGGTGGCGACCGACGCCGTGCGACGCAAAATCGCGCCGCCGCGCCCGGCGACCCACGCGGCCGAGCCGCCCCGGTAGGAGACGGCGAACAGCGGCACGCTCGTCGCGCTCGCCAGCGCGTCCCACGTCTCGCCGCCGTCTCTGGTCTGCATCACGCGTCCCTGCTCGCCGACTATCAGCGCGTCGAGCGGCGAGGCGACCGAGACGGCGAAGAGGTTGAGTTTGACCTTGCTCTCCTGCTGTTTCCACTGCTTCCCTGCGTCGTCCGTGCGCAGGATCAACCCGCGCTCGCCGGCGATGAAGCCGCGCGACTTGTCCGCGAACGCCACGCCGTAGAGCCATTCCTTCGTGTTCGTCTCGATGTAACGCCACGACTCGCCGCCGTCCTCAGTCCGCATGATCATGCCCTGCGCGCCCACGGCGACCGCGATCCGCCCACCCGCGCCGCCCGCGCCGCCCGCGTAAGACACATCTTCGAGCCAAGTGATCGTGTCCGAACGCCTCTGCCGCCACGTTTCGCCGCCGTCGTCGGTCGTCAAAATCGTGCCTCGCGCGCCGACGGCAAGGCCGTGTTTTTCGTCCGCGAAGTGCACGCCGGAAAGTTCGTGCGTGACGGGCGAATCGACTTTCGCCCACGTCACGCCGCCGTTTCCCGTGCGCAGGATCGTGCCCGCTTCGCCGACCGTCCAGCCGTGCGACTCGTCAACGAAGAAGACGTGCGTGAGGCGCGATGTGACGCCCGACGGCCTCGCTGTCCAACGCTTCCCGCCCGAGCTCGTGTAAAGAATGCGACCGCGCGAGCCTACCGCCCAGCCGCGCGAGCCGTCGAGAAAAAAGATGTCCGCGAGGTCTTCGCGCCCGCCCTCCGAGAGCCTGCGCCATTCGAGGCCGCCGTCGTCCGTGCGCAGGATGAGGCCATCGACGCCCGCCGTCCAGCCGGTCGTCGCGTCGGCGAAGTGGATGGTGGTCAGTCGCGGCTGCGTCTTCACGCTCACGGGCAGCCACGTCGAGCCGCCGTCGGCCGTTGCGAGCACGACGCCGTCGTTGCCCGCCGCCCATCCGTTTCGCTCGTCGGCGAAGTAGACCGATAAGAGATCGGCCTGCTGATAAACTTCGACACGCGACCACGTCTCGCCGCCGTCGCTCGTCTTGAAGATGAGGCCGCCATAGCCGACGGCGACCGCCCCCTTCTTCTGTCCCGCGAAGGCCACGCCCGTCAGCGGCAGCTCTTTCGCCTGTGGCTGGCTTCGCCAACTCGCGCCCCCGTCCGAAGTCACGAGCATCGTGCCGTTCGCCCCGACCGCGATGCCCGTTCGCTCGTCGCCGAAAGAGATCGAGAGGAGGTGCGCGGTCACGCCCGAAGTTTGCTCGCGCCACGTGCGCCCGCCGTCCGTGGTGGCGATGATGCGCCCGTATGTTCCGCACGCCCAACCGTGCCGCAAATCGCGCCCCGCGAAGGCGACGTTGTAGAGATGATCTTTGACGCCGGTCGGCCTTGCCGTCCAACGCTCGCCGCCGTTCTCGGTCGTCAGCACGACGCCGCGCGCCCCGACGGCGACCGCAGTATTCCTGTCGCGGACAAACAACCCGTAGAGCGTCGTCGCGACGGGCGCGCTCTGCGCCTCCCACTCGTAGCCGCCATCGTCCGTGCGCAGGATCGCGCCGTCCGCGCCCATCGCCCAGCCGCTCAATTTGTCGGCCGCGAACCGGAGCGTGTGAATCGCGTTGCCCTGCGGCAGAGGGTTCTGCCACAGCCACCCGCGCGTCTGCGCCGCCGCGCTCCCGGCGAACAGGCCGGAAAGCGTGAGCATCAGGAAGACGCGCGCGCGCGTGGCGATGAAATTACGAATCGGCATGAATCGACAAGCGGGGGAGTTTAATCTCGGGGGACGCCGTACATTATGACTGACAGCAGGCTCACGCAAAAGCGTCAAGCGGCATCTTTACTACTCCACGCTTACATTAAGGCATTTAGAACGCCGGTAGTTCGACCGCGCAGCCGAACTACCGGCGTTGTACAGGATGCTATGGTGCGAGTCGGCTGCGTTGAGTTGTTCGGCGGGGGCGAAGGGGGCAAGATTCAGCCCGATAACAGCCTATTTCTTGAGCAGATTGTTTTTCGACAGGAATGCCTGCACCGTTTGATTGAATTCCTGCGGCTTTTCCATCATCAGGAAGTGGCTCACATCACTCCACATATAAAATTCCAGTTTAGGGGCGAGACCGCGCAGGAACGCCTCCGTGTCCGGCGGCCAGAACGGCGACTTAGCCAGAATCGCCAGGACCGGAATTTTGATCGGGTCTTTTTCATAGACCTTCTCGTCCGCCATGCCCTGCATTGCGCTGCCCGCAACGTAGTCGGGTGTCGAGAGCATCGTCTTGCGGATTTCGCCTTTTAACTTTGCCTCTCTAATCGGCATCAGCATCCCGTCAACCATCTGCGGCGCGACCGAGCGGTAGTCGCTCCGCAGCCGCCCGACGAACCCCTCCATCTGCTCTTTCGGCAACATCAGACGCAGCGCGCCGTCGGCGATCACGAGGCCGAGCGTCTTCTCCGGGTAGAACCTGTAAAACTGCCTGATGACGGGCGTCCCCATACTATGGCCGACGAGTACCGCGCGCTTGATCCCGGCGTCTCGCATCACCGCCTCGATAGAGCGCGCGAAATAGGCAATCGTGTAATCCGCGCGCGGCTTGTCGCTCCGGCCGTGTCCGGGCAAATCGAGTGCGACGACGCGCACGGCCGGGAACGCACTCATCTGACCGCGCCAAAAACTCGAATCGCACGTCCACCCGTGGACGAAAATCAAAGCCTCCGCGCCCTTGCCGCCCGCCTGATAGTGAACCTTCGTCTCGCCGTACTTCGCGAAACGACTTTCCAACTCACCGCCTCGCGCCGCGCCCGTCAGCAGCAGCAGCAGCAACGCCGGCAGGCATAAACAAAGCGCAGAGCCGCTGCCAAACCGGTGAATGCTCCGGCGAGTGATCCGGCGAATGCTCCGGCGAGTGTTCCGGCGAGTGATAGCGTCGAAGCCTCTCAGTTTCATGTTCTCTCCGTGATGAGAATTTGCCGCCCTCGTTGAAAGAAGTTCGGGTTATAGCTCTGCTCGTTCGCGCCCTCAAACAGGCGATAGGCCGCCGGGCTGTCGAAGCCGGCGAACGAAACACCGCTTCTATGGTTTGCCGCCGGATGCGTCGGCCGTCTCGGCCGCCTCGCGCAGCACGCTTTCATCGACGCGGCCGAGCGCGGCGATGCGGCGCGCGGCTTTGTCCACCGCCTCCTGCGCGTTATGCCCGGCGTGGCCTTTGATCCATTCCCATTCGATGCGGTGCGCGCCGAGGGCTTTGTCGAGACGCACCCACCATTCGTGGTTGGACTTGCGACGAAAGCGTCCGGCCATCGTCTCGACGACGTAGCGCGAGTCGGTCAACACGCGCACGCGGCACGGCTCGCGCAGTTGTTCGAGCCCGACGGCGGCTGCGGCGATCTCGGCCTGCTGGTTCGTCGCCGTGCCGAGATAGCAGCCGAAGGCGCGCCAGCGGTCGCGGAAGTTCAGGAGCGCGACGGCCGCCGCGCGCGGCTCGGCCTGACCGTTGCCGAGGCTCGACCCGTCGCAATAGATCGTAACTTCCTTCAAGTTCTTCACGCTCACGCCGCCGCCTCGTGTTCGCCTGTGAGGACGAGAACGTGATCCACCGATTCCTCGAACGTGTCGTCGTGCGAGATGACGAAAAGTTGATTGAAGTGGCGCACCTGCCCGATCTGGCGCGCGAGGTTTTCGCGCCGCTCTGCGTCCATGTTCACCGTCGGCTCGTCGAAGAAGGCGATGCGGATGTCCGAGAGTTGTTTCAGGAGCGCGAGGCGCACGGACAGGGCCGCGACCATCTGCTCGCCGCCGGAGAGGTTGACGAACGAGCGTTCGTGGCCGTCCTCTTCCAGCATGATTTCGTAATCGCTCGACCAGCGCAGCGTCCGGCCCGCGTCGCCCGTGATCTCGCGGAAGAATTGATTGGCCTCGACCGAGATGTGCGCGACGTAACTGCGCGTCACTTCCGGCCCCGCTTTTTTG
>DASQMC010000027.1:0-235399 GCA_035645695.1 Pyrinomonadaceae bacterium | reverse complement strand
CCGTCAATCTCGTGACTGAATGACTCCCGTATCGGTTCTCTTTCATGTTGCCGCACTTCTAACATTCAGAAGAAGTGTGTAGCAACTAAAGTCTTGCACTAAAGTGCATAGTTTCCACTAGCGTGCTGAAACAATGAAGATGTATCTATGTCTTATTCTGACTTCTGTCTCCTGTGTTCTGCTTCCGCGTTCATCGTTCCGCGTTCATCGTTTCCACCTTGCCGTCTTTCATCTGAATGGTGCGGTCGGCGAATTGGGCGGCGAGGTCGCGGTCGTGCGTGACCATGAGGACGGTCAGTTTGTCGGCGGCCACCATCTCTCTAAGGAGCGAGAGGAGTTCACGCGCGCGCGTGGAATCGAGATTGCCGGTCGGCTCGTCGGCGAGGAGCGCGCGCGGCCGGTTGGCGAGCGCGCGCGCGATGGCGACGCGCTGCTGCTCGCCGCCCGAAAGCTCGCCGGGGCGATGCGCGGCGCGCGCGCCGAGTCCGACGCGCTCCAACAGTTCGGCAGCGCGCGTCTCCCTGTCCCGCCCCGCGAGGCCGGCGAATGCGAGCGCGAGTTCCACGTTCTCCGCTGCGGTCATCGTCGTGATGAGGTTGAAATTTTGAAAGATCATGCCCACGGAATGCCGCCTGTAGCGCGCCATCTCGCCCTTGGTGAACGGCGCGAGCGAACGCCCGTCGAATACCACTTCGCCCGCGTCCGGCCGATCCAGCCCGCCGATCAAATTCAGCAGAGTCGACTTGCCCGAACCCGACGTGCCGAGCAACGCCACGAACTCGCCTTCGCCGACCGCGACCGACACGCGATCAAGGGCGACGACAGTTGTCGCGCCCATCCGGTAATGCTTTGAAACTTCACGCGTCTCGATCAGAGAGTGGTTCATGCGTCTTTACGTTGTCAGTTGTCCGTGGTCAGTTGTCAGTTGCATGTGGTAATCGCGTGGGCTACCCGAGATGTGGCTGATGTATTGACAACTGACAATTGACAACTGACAACCGGCTAATCGAAAAGCCGTCGCGTGCAAATAACACGCGACGGCTTTCCGGTTCAAGTCCATTGCCGGAAAATTTCCGTCAGACCTCTTTATATTCCGAATCCACGTCTTCGCCCGCGAAGGCGACGCGGTAATTGGCCGACTGCTTCTGCTTCGTGATGAGCAGGTCGTCTTTGGTCTTCAACAAATCGGCGCGATTGTAGACGGAGAGTTCGAAGTTGTAACCGTGCGTGATGGCATCTTTCGGGCAGGCCTCGACGCAGTAGCCGCAGAAGATGCACCGCCCGTAATCGATGTTGTAGACCTGTGCGAAACGCTCGTCCACGCCGGTGCGCTCTTCGGGGGCGCGCGGGTCGTCGGCCGCGATGATGTAGATGCAGTCTGAAGGGCAAGCCGCCGCGCACAGAAAACAGGCGACACACTTCTCGCGCCCGAGTTCGTCCACGTGCAGGAGGTGCTGGCCGCGATAGCGCGGCTGCATCGTCACCGGCTCGTCCGGGTATTGTACCGTCCACTTCTCTTTCGGGATGTAAGAGAACGTCACGCTCATTCCCTTGATGATCGCCTTCGTGTTTTCGATGATCTCGCCGATGATGGACATAAAAACCTCTTGAGCCGTCAGCTATCAGCCGTCAGCTTTCAGCATAAATCAAACTGTCCGGCTGACGGCTGACGGCTGATGGCTGAATGCTCTCAAATCAATTCCAGTTGACTGAAGAAGTAAGCGATCTCGATGCGCGCGTTCTCTTCCGAGTCCGAGCCGTGGACGGCGTTTTCGCCGATGGAGGTGGCGAAGTCTTTGCGCAGCGTTCCCTCGTCGGCCTTCGCCGGGTCGGTCGCGCCCATCAGGTCGCGCCAGGCTTTGACCGCGCCGTCCTTCTGCAGAGCCAGCACTACGCACGGCGCGCTCGACATGAACTCGGTCAACTCGCCGAAGAACGGCCGCTCCGAGTGAACGGCGTAAAAGCCCTGCGCTTCTTTGAGCGTCATGTGGATCAATTTCATCCCGCGCAGTTTGAAACCGCTGTCGGTGATCCGCTGGATGATGCTGCCCGCGCGCCCGTTGCGCACGGCGTCGGGCTTGATGATTCCGAAAGTAAGATTTCCGATTTGTTCCGACATGTTCTGTAAAAGATACCTTTCTCAGTTTCCCAACTTAACTCGCCTGCGGCGGCCTGCCCTCGCGCGACCCGCGCACGTTGTCAATCAGCGCGTCACCTCTCCGTTAAGCCTGCGCGCCGAGCGCGTCGCGCATGGCCGTGCCGATGTCGGCGGGCGAGTGGACGACGCGAATGCCTGCGGCTTCGAGCGCGGACATCTTTTCGGCGGCCGTGCCTTTGCCGCCCGCGATGATCGCGCCCGCGTGTCCCATGCGGCGTCCCGGCGGTGCGGTCTGCCCGGCGATGAAGGCGACGATGGGCTTCGTCACGTGCTCTCTGGCGTAGGCGGCGGCTTCCTCTTCGGCCGTGCCGCCGATCTCGCCGATCATCACGATGCCCCGCGTCTCGGGGTCGGCCTCGAAGAGGGCGAGCGCGTCGGTGTGCGTCGTGCCGATGATGGGGTCGCCGCCGATGCCGATGGCGGTCGATTGGCCGAGTCCGAGCGCGGTCAACTGCCCGACCGCTTCATACGTCAGCGTTCCGGAACGCGAGACGACGCCGACGCTACCCTCTTTGTGGATATGGCCGGGCATAATACCGATCTTGCACTTGCCGGGCGAGATGATGCCGGGACAGTTCGGCCCGATGAGCCGCGTGTTCCGGCCTTCGAGAAAGCGATTCACGCGCACCATGTCGAGCGCGGGGATGCCTTCGGTGATGCAGACGACGAGCGGCATTCCGGCGTCGGCCGCTTCGAGGATGGCGTCGGCCGCGAAGGGCGGCGGCACGTAGATGATCGAGACGTTCGCGCCCGCTTCTTTGACGGCTTCGGCGACGGTGTTGAAGACGGGGATTCCCTCGTGCGTCGTCCCGCCCTTGCCGGGCGTTACGCCGCCGACGACCTGCGTGCCGTATTCCACCATCTGCTTCGTGTGGAAACTGCCCTCTTTGCCCGTGATGCCCTGCACGACAAGGCGCGTGTTTTTATCAACCAGAACGCTCAAAGGTGTCTGCTCCTCAAAAGTGTTATTTAGTTAACTTCGGAATGACCGCGCAGTATAGCACGGCGTCCGCGCGAATCCAGAATTCCCGCTCCTGCAATGTTCTTATCAAGAATATTGCTATCAAGCTCCACTATCAGCTGAAACCTTATTGAAATCGCCCCGGCGACGCTGTATGCTTCCGGTCAAAGGAATAAAACAATGAGCGAAGACCTCACACAAAATTTACCCCAAGCCTCTTTTGAAGAACGCGTCATTACCGCCCTGTCAGCGGTGCAGGCACAACTATCGGCGATTCGTGGCGACATTGAGGCTCTCGATACACGATTGACCTCTCTCGACACGCGCCTCACCGCTCTCGAAGAAAAAGTTGACCGGCGGCTGCAAGAGACGCGTCCTCTCTGGGAGGGCGTGCAGGAGCAGATCAGGAAACTCGACACGAAGTTCGACATCGTCATCCGCGAACTCTACGAGATTCGTTACGACCACGTCATTCTCGGCAAACGCGTGGACGAACTGGAAAAGTCGATCTCGCGTTAAATTCCCGACGCCCATTCTCACCGCGAACACCCGGACGCTTTATTCAGTCTCAACTCTGCTCACTCAAGCTCTACCACGTCGCCGTACTGCGGCGCATCCACGCGCCAGCCGAAACGTTCCCTGATGTGCCCGGCCATGGCCGCCGCCGCTTCGGGTTCACCGTGCGTGGTGAAGGAGCGGCGCGGCGCCGAGGGCATGCCTTCGAGCCAGCGCAAGACCTCCGCGTAGTCGGCGTGGGCGGAGAAGCCGCCGATGCGTTCCTTGCGGCAACGCACGGGGATCGTGTTTTTGAAGATGCGGACTTCGCGCGCGCCGTCCTGAATCTTCCTGCCGGTCGTACCCGCCGCCTGATAGCCGACGAAGACGAGCGTCGATTTTTCATCGGGCAGGAAACGCTGCGCGTGATGGAGGACGCGCCCGGCCGTCATCATGCCCGAAGCCGAGATGATGATGCGCGTGCCTTGTTCCTCGTTCAGACGTTTCGACTCGTCGCGCGAAGAGGCCGTCAACATCGAGTGCGTGCGCAAGGGGTGTTGCGGGCGAGCCAGCACGCTCGCGTAATTTTCGTCCTGCTCCTCTGTGCGGCGGCTGTAAACCTGCGTCGCGGCGGCGGCCATCGGTGAATCCACGCGGACGGGGAGGACTGGAATGCGCTTCTCGTCTTCGAGTTCGCGGATGAGATAGATCAACTCCTGCGTGCGCCCGATGGCGAAGGCCGGGATGAGCACGACGCCGCCGCGCGCGTGCGTCTCGTTGATGATGCGCGCGAGCGCGACCTTCGGGTCTTCGGGGTCGTGCAGGCGGTCGCCGTAAGTTGATTCGACGAGCATGTAGTCGCACGCGGGGGGCTTATCGGGGTCTCGTATGATGACCTGATCGTAGTGGCCGAGGTCGCCTGAGAAAAGGACGCTGCGGCCTTTGCCGTCCGCGCCCGCCCCCTCGATCTCGACGAGCACCAGACTCGCGCCGAGGATGTGACCGGCGATACGAAAGCCCGCGCGGATGCCCGGCGCAACTTCCGCCGACTCGCCCGTGTTCGGTAAGGGCTTCATCAGGTCAAGCGTCGCGCGCGCGTCTTCTTCGGTGTAGAGCGGGAGGGCGGGCGCGTGCCGCGTCAGTTTGTGGCGATTGCGATACGAAGCGTCTTCTTCCTGAATGCGCGCCGAATCGGGCAGCATGATCTTGAGCAGTTCGGCCGTGCCGCGCGAACAGTAGACCGGCCCTTTGAAGCCGAGCGCGACGAGACGCGGCAGGTAGCCCGTGTGATCTATGTGCGCGTGCGTGATGAGCACGGCATCGAGGCTTGCGGGATCGAAAGGCGGGTCTTGCCAGTTTCGCTCGCGTAGTTCTTTGAAGCCCTGAAACAGCCCGCAGTCGATGAGCACGCGCCCCTTCGCACCTTCGATCAAATACTTCGAGCCGGTCACCGTGCCGACTCCGCCCCAGAAAGAAAGTGTCGCCAATTTATGCTCCAGACTGTTAATCGGAAATGGGTAGAGCGTGGTGATTCAATCAACTCTCCGGGCAGACAAACGAGACCGGCGAGCAATTGAACTAAAACGGCCTTCAACTTTTCTTAGAGACGTTGAGCGTGACCGTGTAACTTCCCGGCTTGATGGGTTGTTCGGCGACCGGATACGGGGCGACCTCTACGAGTTTGATCAAATATTGCCCGTAGCCGCCCCCCGCCCCGTCCGTGGCTTCTCTGGCATTGGTGTTGAGTTCGAGTTTGACCGGCGCGCCGTTAGTCTTGCCGACCTGCAACATGACGCGCGCGTTTCCCGCCCAGATGCAATTGACCCCCTTCGGGCAACGCGAGTCTTCGGCGACGGACACGAATTTGATCTTCAACTTCCCGTCCGCGGTCGATACTTCCTGCCCGACGCTTAACACGAAGTTTTTATTCAGCACGATTTTCTTTCGCGCGCCCCTCGCCGCCTTCGCCGAGGCAGTCCCGACGACCGCGGCAAACGCTGCCAGCAAGCACAAAGTTAAAAACCACCCCGTAAGTTTTTTTGACATTAATCCCGCCTCCTCCGGCATCAACTTTGATGCTCGCCGCCGGTTTCGCGCGTCGTCGAAACGCCACGCGCGCGTCGTTCGCCAAAGAAGACGAGCGCGGCCGGCACGAGCAACAGCAGATTCCTGAGCGCGGTCTTGACTCCGAGTTGACTGCCGATGATGCCGCCGAAGCAACCGCATTCGAGCGGCTCGCCCTTCGCCACGTAAACGTAGTACAAGCCGTAGAGCGCGAAGCCGATGAGCATCGCCGCCGTCAATGCCGCGCCGAGTCGCGCCGTGCGCGGGACGAGGAGCAGCACGGCGGCGATGATCTCCGCGCCGATGACCGAGATCGCCAGCGGCGACGCCAGATGCTCCGGCACGAGGTTCGTCAGGTTAAAACTGAAATCCTTAAACGTGTAGAGTTTCGCCCCCGCCGCGAACAACCACATCGCCGCCAACCCGAAGCGACTGATGAGGACGAGAATCTTGAGCCATCTACTCATAAAATCAAGGGCAAGGGTTAAAGGGCAAGGGGTAAGGGGAAATCAAAAACCGCGATAGCGCGTCTTGCTGTTTTTAACCTTTACCCCCTTCCCCCTTCCCCTTTACCCTTCTTCCTCAAGCTGCCTGCTGTTTCGCCAACCCGACGACTTTCTCGGCGGCGTCCTGCATGCCTTTGGCGACGGTGAAATTGAGGCCGGATTCGCGTATGACGCGCTGGCCTTCCTCGACGTTCGTGCCTTCGAGCCGGACGACGACTGGCAAACTCAAGCCCAGATTCTTGGCCGCGCCGACCACGCCGCGCGCCACCATGTCGCAACGCACGATGCCGCCGAAGATGTTGATCAGCACGGCCTCGACGTTCTCGTCCGCGAGCAGAATCTTGAACGCCGCCTCGACGCGCTCTTGCGATGCGCCGCCGCCCACGTCCAGAAAGTTGGCAGGCTCGCCGCCCGCCAGCTTGATGATGTCCATCGTCGCCATCGCGAGTCCCGCGCCGTTGACCATGCAGGCGATGTTGCCGTCGAGCTTGATGTAGTTGAGGTCGAACTTCGAGGCTTCGATCTCCAGCGGTTCTTCCTCGTTGAGGTCGCGCAGGGGCGCGAAGTCCTTGTGGCGGAACATCGAGTTGTCGTCGAAAGTTACTTTGGCGTCGAGCGCGATGAGGCGTTTGTCCTTCGTCAGGAGGAAAGGATTAATCTCCAGAAGCGACGCGTCCATCTGCTCGTAAGCGGTGTAGAGCGTCTGCATAAACTTGGCGGCCTCGTTGATGAGGTCGGCGGGCAGACCGAGGCCGAAAGCGAGTTTGCGCGCCTGATAGGGGCGAAAACCGATGGCCGGGTCTATCGTCTCCTTGAGAATCTTTTCGGGCGTCTCGGCGGCCACCTCTTCGATGTCCATGCCGCCCGCCGACGAGGCCATGAAGACCGGCCGCCCGGAGGCGCGATCCAGCACGATGCCGAGATAAAATTCCCGGTCGATTGGCAAACCCTCTTCGATGAGCAGCACGCGCACCTCGCGCCCCTCCGGCCCCGTCTGGTGCGTAACGAGGTTCATGCCGAGAATTTTACCGGCCACTTCGCGCGCCTCTTCGGGCGACCTGGCGAGTTTGACGCCGCCGCCCTTGCCGCGCCCGCCCGCGTGAATCTGCGCTTTGACGACCACCACGTCCGTCCCTAACTCCGTGGCCGCGTTGAAAGCCTCCTCGGGCGTGTGCGCCACGATCCCGCGCGGGACGGGCACGCCGAACTTCCGCAACAACTCTTTGCCTTGATACTCGTGAATCTTCATCCTCGATCCTCTCGCTCGTGTGGCGACGCGCGCGCCGCCGTCGGTTTTCTTTGTAGTGGAACGCCGTTGAGTGTAGCCGCACGCCGCGCGCGACTGCAAGCCACTATTTCAACGATCGCCGCCCGCGGGGAAAGAACGCTGCCGGATTTGCTAAGATGTCGCGAGTGCAAAATTTAAGCGGGGGACAAATTTATGGTTGAAGTCACGGTCACTTCCGGCGCGAATCTCCGAAACGAAGTGCGCTTCGGCGAGGGGCAAACTTTCATCACGGACGAGCCGAAAAGCATCGGCGGCGACGGCGCGGGCGCAGACCCCTACACGCTGCTGCTCGCCGCGCTCGGCAGTTGCATCTCCATGACGCTGACGCTCTACGCGCGGCGGAAGAACTGGCCGCTTGAACGCGTCACGGTCAGTCTCAGTCAAAAGCGCATCCACGCCGAGGATTGCGCCGAGTGTGAAACCGATTCGGGCGGCTTCGTCCACCGCATCGAGCGCGCAGTCCGCATCGAGGGCGCGAAGCTCACCGAGGAGCAGCACGCGCGCTTGCAGGACATCGCGCACAAGTGCCCCGTTCATAAAACACTGACTTCGGAGATCATCGTCGCCGACATGCGGAACGACTAGCGGCGAGGACAAGGCTTCGGAATCAACTTGCCGCGCACGGGTATTTACTTCAATCAGCCGGTCGCGGCGCGAAAGCCGGAACTTTCAGTTAACTGTGGTTGTCTAAACGTTCCAGGCATTTCAAGATCGCGCAGAGAGGAGATCACGGCATGAGCGCACGAAAGTTGTCCGGATTGTTTTTGATCGTCATAGGATTGGCGCGGATTTTTCAGGTTCTCAGCGAGCACGCCCCGCCGGGGCGCACGGGCAGTTCGCCCTACGTCTTCCTCACGACACTCATGCTGACGCTGGGGGCAGCGCTAGTCTGGTGGGACGGCAAATGGTTGAGCGGCGATTCGCACACGCACGACTGAGAGCTTGAGACGGCCGCCGATGCTATTTACACCACCGCCCCTTTTTACAAAAGCGAGAAGGCTCCCGACTCTTGTTAGAGTCGAGAGCCTTCTCTGATCGGGATGCCGAGATTCGAACTCGGGGCCTCACCCACCCCAAGGGTGCGCGCTACCAGGCTGCGCCACATCCCGTCGTGTGGTTTAAGTATCTCTGGAAAATTATTTTTGTCAAATGGCGCGGGGCAAATTAGCGGCGGCGGGCGGGAAACTACTTGCGGCGCGAGTCGCTTTTATGCTCGGAAGCGTCGAGCAGCGAGATGAGTTCGCGCATGTGTTCGCGCAGGCGACGCAGGGCGGCGCGGCGTTCGTCCGTGAGGGGGGTGTTTGGTTCGGCGGGGGCTATTTCTTCATCGCTCGCGTATGAGGGAGCGGCCAGCGCCGGAGCCGGGATGAGCGGCGACGGCTGCGGTTCGGATGCCGCGTGGATGCTGGTCTCCGCTGAAATCTCTTCGGCCGCGCTGCTCGCACTGTTCATGTCGGGCGTGACGACTTTGAGTTTACTCGCCCCGCGAATTTCGCTGACAAGTTTCTTCTTCGCCCCGGCGATGGTGTATTGATCTTCGTAGAGCAACTCCTTGATGCGCAAAGCCATTTCCACATCGCGCTTGCGATAGGTGCGCTGCCCCGCACGATTCTTCTGCGGCGCGAGCATCGGAAATTCCGACTCCCAGTAGCGCAACACGTGCGCCTGCACGCCGGTGATATCGCACACTTCGCCGATCTTGAAGAACAGCTTTTCAGGTATGTAGACGACGGCGCGGTTCATGTTTTAACGGAGATGCCATTTTAGGCGGGAGCTATTTCAAACCCCGCCTTTAACTTTAGAGTTGTACTGAATTGTCGGCGCATCGCCGGACACGTGCGACACGAAGCGTCGTCATGTTACTCACGCGGCGAAGGCGTGTCAATGATTTTTCAGGGAATTTAACATGAAGCCTGTGTGAGGCTTGCACGCTATGGCTTCAAGGCTTTCCTGAATATGCGCGCGCGTCGAGGGTTAAGACTTCACCTTAACGACGAGTCGAGCCATCGGCCGGTAGCAAGCGAATGAGACGGTTCACGGGATCGAAACTGATCTCGAAGGGACGCAGGGCGTCGCGCCCGAGCAGGACGGGCGCACCGCTCGCCGCGCCGGAGAGCAGATCGGTGGGAACGCGTCGCAGCACGAGAGAGCCGATCTGAATCGTGATCGGCTCGACGCGGCGCGCGCTGATGTTCCCGCGCCCGAGGTCGCGCACACCGGCACGCTCACGTCCGCGTGTGGAGACGATGCCGAACGAGCGCGCGGCGCTTTCGTTAACGGCAAGCCCGAAGCCTGAGCCTGTATCGAGCAGGGCGCGTCGTCCAGCATCGAGCATGACGAAGGGACGACGGCTGCTTCCGTCAAAGAGCCATTGGACGATTGCGCCGCCGGGCGGGGCGGCAAGTCCGCGTAAAGGGGCGGAGCGCGGGTCGAATGCGCTGATGGTTTCACCGGGTAGATTGATCGTGAAGCCGAGCGGCCAGTAGGTTTCGGCCGGGTCTAGTACGCCGTCGAGGTCGGAAGGCAAGGCATCGGTGACGATGACGAGACCCTTGCCGGGCAACAGATTTTCCGGCGTGCCGACGGCAAGACTGCCGGGCGCGGCTTCTCTGCCCTGCGCGCCCTGCACGCCGCTCAAACCGCTGAGGGTGACCGAACGCGCGCCTGAGAGCGCGATTCTCGCTTCGGCGGCCACGCGCCGCGAGATGATCGTCGCCCCCGCTCCCGTGTCGATGGCGAAATTGTAAGGGCCGGAATTGTTGACCCACACTCTGACCATCAATCCGCGCCCTTCCACTTCGCGGAAACGCGCGGTTGCGGGCAGCGCGACGTTGCCCGCGCCTCGCCCTTTCTGTCCGAAAGAATTGGAAGTTGAGTTGTGCGTGAGGGCTTTTTTCGTAGTATGCCCGCCGCCCGCGACAAAAGGCGTGACAAACGAATGGGCAGCCCTTATATCAGGGGCTGCCCATAGCGTTACCGACAGAGCGAACAGGAAAGCCGAAGTTGCGCTTTGCGCCGCCTGCTTCAAGCCACAGTCCATCTCACATTGAATCCAGACGCTGTTTAGCGACGGTTGTCGCGGTTGCGGATTTTATACGTGTACAGAGCCGAGCCCGCGCCGCCGCCGATTGCGCCGATGGCCGCGCCCTTCTTGCCGCCGACGAGGCCGCCGATCAGAGCGCCGCCGCCCGCGCCCATCGCAACCGTCAACTTATCGCGATGCTTCGACCAGAACGAACGCTTGCGCGGTTCGTAGTCATAGTAAGCCTGACGCGAAGCACGCGTGTTGCGCGCGACGCGAGTACGGCGAACCGGAGCTTCGCGATAGACGACGCGGTCGGTCGCGGTCGCGTTCGAGAAGTTGTTGGCGCGAACATTCTTGTTTTTGCTCTCACGAGCCGCCGCGAAGCCTTCGGTGAAACCCGCGCGATAGCATTCTTCGTCGGAGTTCGTGTTCGCGACGTTGAGCGTCTCCCGCGTTTCGTTAGTGGTCGCCGGGAGCGCCTCGTTATAACGGAGCGTCGCCGGGCGCGAATTCGTATCGTTCGAGACGGGCAGCAAGTTCGATGTTGACGCCACCGTATTGAGATCGTTCGTCTTCGGGCGCATCACTAACGCGCCGACAGTGCCGCCGAGCAGCGCGGCCACGAGTGCGACTGGTAAAATCTTATTTGTTAAGTTCATTGTTCGGCTTCTCCTTCAAGTTCGTCGGTTGGTTCAAAAGTAACCCGCCCGTTGTTTGAGCAAGTCACGTTCCGCAAGTGGTCAGTCCGGGAGAGGCTCGGACAGTTTAACCCCGGCGCGTCGATTTCGGGGAGATTCAGGTGCGGTTTTTTGCCGTCGCAATGAAAATACAATATTGAGACCGGCTGGCGGCGCGCGACAAAGATTTATCGTGCACGATATGGACTAGAGCCGACACGATATGCTCAACGCTTTGGGGTTGCGCCTCTCGCGCCGGTTGGCGCGGGGCGCAACACCAAGTTATAATCCGGCTTCTCTTCCACGTCTAAATTTTTTGGCACGTCTAAATTTTTTGGAGGTTCGACGCTATCGTGGCTACCGCTCCGTCTGTCTTTCGTCTCGCCGCGCGTCTTGAGGCGGTCGGGTTTTCCGACATCGTCAAGATACGCAACCGCATCATGGAACTGCGCGCGGCGGGCGCGACTGTCTACCAGTTTGAAGGCGGCGAACCTTTTCTCGACACTCCCGCACATATTAAAGAGGCCATGGCGCGCGCCCTCGCCGAGAACCAGACGCGCTATGCGCCCTCTTCCGGCATTCAGGAACTGCGCGAGGCCATCGCCGAAAAACTTCGCACGCGCAACCGCATCCCGGTTGAAGTCAAAGACGTGATCGTGCAAAACGGCGGCATGCACGGTCTTTTCGGCGCGTTCCAGTCGGTCATCAACCCGGCCGAAGAAGTGCTCATGTTCGCGCCGTACTGGACGCCCATCAAAGACCTTGTCAACGGTTGTGAGGGGCGCGCCGTGATGGTCTCGACGGACGAAGCGCGGCGCGAAGGTTTCGCCCCGACGCTCGCGCGCCACATGACGAAGAGAACGCGCGCCATCTACTACAACACGCCGCAGAATCCGACCGGCGTCGTCTTCACGCGCGCCGAGGCCGAGGCCGTCGCCGCTTTCGCGCGCGAGCATGATCTCGTCGTCATCGCCGACGAAGCATACGAAGATTTAGTCTACGAAGGCGAACACGTCTCCATCGCCTCGCTCGAAGGGATGTTGGAACGCACCATCACCTGTTTCACCCATTCGAAGTCCTATTCGATGACGGGCTGGCGCGTCGGTTACGTCGCCGCCGTCGAACCGTGGATGACGGGCTTGCGCAAGACGACGCTCTACTCCACGAACGGCGTCTCCACGCCCACACAGTGGGCGGCGCTCGCCGCACTCAACTCGCCGCCCGACTTCTTCGAGTCGATGCGCGCACAGTATCGCGAGCGTCGCGACCTGATGGTCGGCGGCCTGAACGACATCGGATTCACCTGCGCGCCGCCCGCCGGGGCGTTCTACGCCTTCCCGGATGTAACGCGCATCCACGCCGACAGCCGCGTCGCCGCCGAAATACTGCTCGACCGCGCGCAGGTTGCCACCGTCCCCGGCATAGTCTTCGGCGAACACGGCGAAGGCCATCTACGCTTCTCCTTCTCTACCTCCCTCGAAAACATCCGCGCCGGTCTCGACTCGATGCGCCGGAACTTATGAAGGGATGAGGGATGAGGGATGAGGGATGAAGGAAAACGGAAAACGCGCACGGTCGTTGCCAGTCCTTCGTCAAACACATCGTCGAACACCTCGCCACACGATACGGAATTCGACTTCATAGCGCGCATCAAGCAGCGCGCGGACGAGGCGTCCGGCGCGGAGAGCGCAGGCGGCCTCGTCCTCGGCATCGGAGACGACGCCGCCGTAGTCAACGGGCGCGGCCGTCTCGACTCGGTCATCACCGCCGACCTGCTCATCGAAGACGTAGACTTTCGCCGCACCTCACTTCCACACGACATCGGCTATAAAGCTCTCGCCGTCTCGCTCTCGGACATCGCCGCGATGGGTGCGCGGCCGCGTTGGGCGCTGCTCTCGCTCGGAATGCCGCAAGCCATCTACGCCACGCCCTTCGCCCGCCGCATCTACGAGGGTTTCCTGTCGGCCTCGCGCGAGTTCGGCGTAACGCTCATCGGCGGCGACGTATCGAGCGCGCCCGAACGCATCGTGATCGATTCCATCGTCATCGGCGAGACGCGGCGCGGGCGCGCGGTGCTGCGCTCAGGCGCGCGGCCGGGCGATCACATCTACGTCACAGGCACGCTCGGCGGCGCGGCCGCCGGTTTGAAGTTACTCGAACACGCCGACAGCCTGCGCACGTCCGCCGCACGCACGCGCTCCTGCTCCGGCCTCGCGGAACTCATGCGGCGGCAGACGCATCCAACGCCGCGCGTCGAGTGCGGCGCGCTCCTCGGCGAGCGGCGGCTGGCCTCCGCGATGATCGACCTGAGCGACGGCCTCTCGTCAGACCTCACGCACCTGTGCGAGCGAAGCGGCGTCGGCGCGCTCGTTGAAGCGGCTCGCATCCCCGTCGCCCCTTTGCTCAGGCGCGCGCAGGCTATCAATCCCGGCCGTCTCGCGCGCACGCTGACGGACGGCGCGTTACAACTCGCACTGCACGGCGGCGAAGATTTTGAACTGCTTTTCACCGTCCGCCCGCGCGTCGCGTCGCGACTGCCGCGCAGGCTCGGCGGCGTGCGCCTCACGCGCATCGGCGAGGTGAGAGAGGCGCGCGAAGGCATCAGAATCATGCGAGAGGGGCGCGCGGATATCCTCCGCCCCTCCGGCTTCGATCACTTCAGGGATGCGCGTTGATAGCTCCCCGCAGCGTCGTCATAGCCGGGCAGAGCAAAACGTTCGACGCCGGAGACACACGAGCGATGCTGATTTGAGGATATAATCAATGTCGGACACCACCGACGACGGCGAGCGCTTGCTTTAGCCCTTGTCGATGTGGGATAAAGTGTCGGCTTTAGTCATGCTCTGTTCAACCTTTCCACATTTCCGACCGCTCGACCTCCGCGCGAACATTTTCGCCGGGTAGCTTCGCACATTCTTCCTTCAACGCGCCCTCGCACGTCGCAACTCTCGTCTCACATTTGAACGACGAGACGCGCATCCCGCAACAGCTTTTCGTTTCGCCGAAGGAGAAAATTTCATGTCAACCATCGCCCCGCCCCGGAGGCCGGAGATCAAAACCGCTCTGCCCGGCCCGAAGGGTCAGGAAATCATCGATGCCGACGCGCAATACGTCACGCCGTCTTACCCGCGCCCTTCTTTCAAACTCGTCGCCGAACGGGGCGAGGGCGTATGGGTGACGGATGTTGACGGCAACGTCTTCCTCGACTGCAACGCCGGAGTTGCGGTCTGTTCGACCGGCCACTGTCATCCCGAGATCGTCAAGACGATTCAAGATCAAGCGGCTCAACTCATACACATGTGCGGCACGGATTACTACTACCGCCACATGCCCGAACTCGGCCGCAAGCTCGACGAGATCACGCCCGTCCCCTCGCCGACGCGCACGCACTTCGCCAACAGCGGCACGGAGGCGGTCGAGACCGCGCTCAAGCTCGCGATGCACGCGACGGGACGACAGAAGTTCATCGCTTTCTTTAACAGCTTCCACGGGCGCACGCTCGGCAGCCTATCGCTGACTTCGTCGCGCATCGCGCAGCGCATCGGATTCAAACGCAGCGTCCTCGACGTGACGCACGTTCCCTACCCCAACGCGTTCCGCCATCCCTTCACCGGCGAGCAGACCGACGAAGCGACCGTCAGCCGCGCCTGTCTCGAATGGATCGAAGAACGCCTCTTCAAGACGACGACGCCGCCCGAAGAAGTCGCGGCGATCATCGTCGAAGTCGTGCAGGGCGAGGGCGGTTACATCCCCGCGCCGCGCGAGTTCTTGCAGGGCTTGCGCCGCATCTGTGATGCTCACGGCATCATGCTCATCGTCGATGAGGTGCAGTCGGGCATGGGTCGCACGGGCAAAATGTTTGCGAGCGATCATCACGATCTGCGCCCCGACATTATGTGTCTCGCCAAGGGCATCGCATCGGGTCTGCCGATGGGCGCGTGCGTGGCGCGCGCCGATTTGATGGACTGGAAACCCGGCGCGCACGCCTCGACTTTCGGCGGCAACCCGGTCGCCCTCGCCGCCGCTTTGAAGACCATCGAACTGCTCGAAGGCGGACTCGTCTCGAACAGCGCGGAGGTCGGCGCGTATTTGAAAGCGGGTCTGGAAAAGTTGAAACAGAAGCACGACTGTATCGGCGACGTGCGCGGATTGGGACTGATGATCGGCGTCGAGTTCGTCACAGACCGCGCTTCGATGGAGGCTGCGCCCGACTTGCGCGACCGCATCGAAGTGGCCTGCTTCGAGCGCGGCTTGATCATCCTCGGCGCGGGCGCGAACACGATCCGCTGGTCGCCGCCGCTCACGCTGACGCACGAACATGTCGATGTCGCGTTGGAGATTTTCGACGAAGCAATCGCCGCGTCCGTCTAACAGCGGCAAGGGCAAAGGGAGCAGTCGCCACACGGCCGGTAAACTGCAAATCAATAAAGCGTCCGCAAACTGCGTCGGGGCAGCTTGCGGACGCTTTATTTTACCCGCAGCGATTTTCCCGGCTCGCGCCCGCGTCGTTTGCGGTGCGAGAGCGGAATCGTTGACAACCGAAACTCATCTCACTTAAGGTTCAGCCCTGGCGGGTCACTAATGCAACGTTGTTTCGGCGGCATCCATGATGAGACGAATTTTTCTTCAACTCGCCCCGCGCACGTTCTCACGCCGTCGGCCGCACATTGTATCTCGTTTCGGTTATGTCGAAGGCCGCGCAGGTCACGTCAAAGCAGGAGTTGGTGAGTTATGAAAGCCTTTACACTGACGCTCATGTTGTTGCTGCTCTTGGCCGCGAGCGCACCGGCTCAGACGCCGCAAGCGGCGAAGGATTACGTCAAACGCGCCGCCGCGCGTTATCTCAAAGGCGATCTCGACGGCGCGATTCAAGACTACGGCAAAGCTCTGGATTCCGAACCGCGCGCGGCCGAAGTTTACGTCAAACGCGGCGGCGCGCGGCGCGCTAAAGGCGATCTCGACGGCGCGATAGACGATTTCAACCAAGCCTACGACATCGACCCGCTCTCCATACGCAACGACCGCAGCGTCGCCGAAGCCTATTCCAATCGCGGCTTCATCCGCACAAACAAGCTCGACATGCCCGGCGCGATCTACGATTTCAACAAAGCTCTCGAATGCTATCAGGGCAACCCCGATCTCTATTTCAAACGCGGGCGCGCGCGCATCATCAACGGCGACATGACGGGTGCGATAGATGATTTCACCGACGGCCTCGCCCTCAAACCCGAAAACGGCCTCGCCTCTCTGGCCTACGCCTCGCGCGGCTACGCGCACCTGCGGCTCGGCAACGAGGCAGAGGCACGCAAGGATTTCACGGAAAGCTCGAAGGTCAACAAGGCAGGCAAAATCTTTTTACACCTTCATCTCATGTCGCTCGACGAGCAACTCAAAGAGTTGAAACGCCTGCGCATCCGCGACCAGCAACGCGAGACCTAAACGAAACGATGAAGGAGGAACGATGAACGATGAACTGAAAGCAACTTGTCTTTCAGTTCATCGTTCATCGTTCCTCCTTCATCGTTTTTCTTTTCAATATCGCTGTGGCGCGCCCTGCACGCAGCGCACCGTGTCGCGGGCGATGAGCAATTCCTCGTCGGTGGGGATGACGTAGACCGAGAGGCGCGAGGAGTCCGTGCTGATGAGACCTTGCAGGCCGCCGTGGTGCGCGGCGTTGCGCCCGGCGTCGAGTTCGATGCCGAGCCACTGGAGGCCGTCGCAGATGCGCGCGCGAATTTGCGCGGAGTTTTCGCCGATGCCGCCCGTGAACACCACGGCGTCCGCGCCGTTCAACGCCGCGAGATAAGAGCCGATGTATTTCCGCGCACGGTAGCAGAAGATTTCGATGGCTAGACGCGCCCGCCGGTCGCCTGACTCGCGCTCTTCGTCCAACAGTTCGCGCATGTCGTTCGTCAGGCCGGAGATGCCGAGCAGCCCCGACTGTTTGTTCAACAGAGTCTCTACTTCCTGCGCCGACAGTCCCTCTTTCGCCGCCATGTAATCGATGATCGCCGGATCGATGTCGCCGGAGCGCGTGCCCATCACGAGACCTTCGAGCGGCGTCATGCCCATCGAAGTGTCGACGGAATCGCCCGCGCGGATGGCGGCCACGGAGCACCCGTTGCCGAGATGCAGCGTGATGACGTTCGTCCGCGCGCGCTCGATGCCGAGCATTTGCCGGTAGCGATAGGCGACATAGCGGTGCGACGTGCCGTGGAATCCGTAACGGCGCACGCGGTAACGCCGGTAAAGTTGATAGGGCAGCGCGTAGAGGTAAGCGTAATCGGGAATGGTCTGGTGGAAAGCCGTGTCGAAGACGGCGGCCTGCGGCAACCCAACGCCGAACACCTCGCGCGCCGCCGCGATGCCTTTCAGGTTCGCCGGATTGTGCAGCGGCGCGAGGTCTATACAATCCTCTATGCCGCGCAGCACTTCGTCCGTAATCAGCACGGAATGGGTGAAGCGCTCGCCCCCGTGGACGACGCGGTGGCCGACGGCATGAACATCGGCCACGCTCCGCACCTCCGCGATGCCCGACCCTGCGGACGTGACCCAGCGGATGATCAACTCCACGGCCGCGCGCGTGTCCCTGAGCGGCGCGGTCGAACGCTCCGTCGCGCCTCCGTCACCGGCCTGCAAAGTAATGATCGCCTCGCCGCCGATGCGCTCCACCACGCCGCGCGCCAGCCGTACGTCGGTGTTCGCCGCGATCCGCTCAAGGTCTGTCGCGATCAGTTGAAACTTCACGGACGAACTGCCGCAGTTGAGTACGAGTACATTCATATTTTTTCGGGTGACAGGTGACGGGTGACGGGTAAGAGGTTAAAACGGAAGATTCGTTCTTTAACTTGTCACCCGTCACCCGTCACCTGTCACCTTTTCCTTTATCTCCGCCATGCGCGCTCGCAGGCGTTCTTCGTCAACGGTTGTGACATGACCGTCGCGATAGACTTCCCTGCCCGCAACCATAGTGAGCGTCACGTCGCGCGCCGAGGAGGAAAAGATGAGCGTGCGCGCAGGGTCATAGACGGGCAGTTGGTGCGCCCCGTCGAGTTTGACGACGGCGAGGTCGGCCGCGCCGCCCGCCGCGAGCGTGCCGGAAGGTTCCGCGTAGCCGAGGGCGAGCGCGCCGCCGCGCGTGGCATCGGCGAGGGCATCCTGCGCGGTGTAGAGTTCGCCGCCGCCGTGCGCGTCAGGGTGCAGGCGCGCGAGCAGCGTGGCGAAGCGCGCCTCTTCGAGCATGTCGCAGGTGTTATTGCTGGCGACCGAATCGCTGCCGAAGCCGCGTATGAGTTTCGACATTTTCGCGAAGGGCGCGTGGCCGTGGCCTAACTTTAAATTCGACTTGGGGCAATGCGCGACGGAGGCGCGCGCTTCCCTGATCGTCTCGATGTCGGCCTCGTCAACCCGTACGCAATGCGCGAGCAGAGGGCGCGCCGCGAGCACGCCGCGCTCGGAGAGATATTGAATCGGCGACATGCGCGGCGAACGCCATTCGATGCCGCGCTTGGCGTAGTTCTCCGCGAACGTGCCGCGCCCGCGCTTTAACAACTCGTCTTCGTCCGCCGATTCAGCGGCGTGAATCATCAGCGGCAATTGTTCTGCGAGGGCGTAATCCGTCACGCCCGCCAGCAGTTTCTCGCTCACGGTGAACGCCGTGTGCGGCGAGACGCCGACGCGCACCGTGTCGCTTTCCAATTCGCGCAGACGCGCCACGTCAGTGCGCAACTTCGACATCAGTTGATCGGCAGAGCGCGCATCCGGACTGATCGCTTCCTGATAGACGATGCCGCGCAACCTCACATCGCGGAGCGCGTGCATGCTCGCATCGCCGTAGCTGGACGCATCGGCCACACACGTCACGCCCGCGCGCACAGCCTCGACCGCGCCCCAAGTCGCCGACACGCGCAAATCGTCGGCCGTCATGCGCGTAGTGCGCGCGACGGTCAGTTTGTTCAGCCACGCGAAAAAATCGTCTTCCACGTCTTCGAGATAACCGCGCATCGCCGTCAGTTCCAGATGCGTGTGACAGTTGACGAGACCGGGAATGATCGCGGCCGCGCCGAAATCCTCGCACGCGGCTTCGGGAAACTGCGCGGCCAACCCCGCCCGCGCGCCGACTCCGACGACATGCGCGCCCGCGACGGCCACCGCGCCGTCTTCAATCGCAGGCGTCGCGACGGGAACGATCCAGCGTGCGCAGTAGAGTTTGACTGGATGAATGTTGCGGTGCGTCGTGTCGTGTGAATTCATGTCGAGAGGTGTTGCGCGTCTGTTCGTGCGGGCGCGCGCAGGCCGTGTCTTCGTTTCAGTAGAAACCATAGGAGGCCGGAAAAGGCAATCACAAAACCGCCGGCCGCCGCTACGGGTCGGATGCCGAACGCGTCCGCGCCCGCGCCCGCCGCGTACATAGAGGAAACCATCATCAGCGTCATCAGAGTTTCATAAGAAGCGAAGACGCGACCTGCGTAAGCGTTATCGGTGCGCCGCATGACTAGGGTTTGCTGCGCCGTCCACCAGATGGCGAAATTCATCTCGCGCGCGATGAGGACGAGGCTCGCCGTCCACAGGCTCGGCATCACGGTGAAGAGCGCGAGGCCGCAGCCGTCGAGCACGAGCGAGCGACCCATGCGCGCGCCAAGACTATCGCCCGCCGCGTTGAAGCGACGCGCGAGGGGCGCACCGAGCACGCCGCCCAAACCCATCGCGACGAACAGCACGGAGATGCCGAAATCGCGCGGCCGGACTGCCCAAGCATTCGCCGTCAACTCGCCGAGTTGCGCGCCGAAGACGCTGTAGAGAGAGCGCGCCACGCCATTGCCGAGTCCCCATCCGGCGGCGACGATAAAGACGGCGGCGAGCACCCCGTCGCGCCTCACGTAGCGCAAACCTTCGTGAAACTCGAACAGGGCGCGCCGCAACCCGGCGACGATGCGCCGGCCGGTCGATGCGCGCGCGGTCGCGCCCAGCCCGCCGTTCGATGCGCGCGCGGTTGCGCTCAGTCGCTCGTTCGATGCGCGCACGGTCGCGTCAACAAAACTTTCAGCCGTCGCCGCCGGAGCGTTTTCCCCGGTCGCCGCGCCCGCCGGGTCGAACGACGGAGCGGCGTCGCGCCGTGGCTCGGTCTGCCCGCGCTCACGCCGCAAGCGTGCGGGCAGCCGGATGCGAGCGATCAACAGGGCGGAGACGATGAAGGTAACGGCATTGAGTGCGAAGACGAGGTCGCGGCTGATGAAGGTGGCGACGAGGCCGCCGAGAGCAGAGCCGATGGCGATGGTCGCGGCGGTGGTCGAAACCGAGAGCGAGTTGGCGGCGAGCAGTTCGTCCGCCTCCGTCACGATGACGGGGATCGTGGCGCGCTTCGCCGCGTTGAAAAAAGCCGAGACGGCGAAGAGCGACGCCCCGACCGCGTAGATCGCCGCGAGCGACGAGAATTGCTGCGCGATGAGGAATCCGGCGGCGAGCACCGCGCGCGCCACGTCCGCGGCGATCATGACGCGACGACGATCCGCGCGGTCAACGACGACCCCAGCAATGGGGCCGAAGAGGAACAGAGGCAGGTGGCGCGCGATTGCGTAGATGGCGATGGCGCGTCCCTGATGCTCCGCACCGGCGATTTCGAGCACGAGGGCGAGCACGGCGATGTTGTTGAGCCAGTCGCCGATCTCCGAGACGACCTGCCCCCACCAGAGGCGACGAAAGTTGGCGTTCCCGCCGAGCAGCCCACGGTAAGTCACCTCTTCGGCCGCCCGCTGCTTTCGGCGTCTTTCAGTTCGCGGTAGCGCGCGAGGATCGAAGAGACGTAGGCGCGTGTCGAAGCGATGTCAATGCGTCCGATGAACTGCGCGGAGGTGAGCGGCGCATCGCCGGGCGCGACGCGATTCCACTCGGCGGCGCGGCTTGGCCCGGCGTTGTAGGCGGCGACCATGCGCGCCTCCGCATCGGGCAGATCGCGATAGTTCTTCGATATTTTTTCCAGATACCAGCAGCCGACCTGTATGTTGCGTTCCGGGTCGGCGAGCACGCTCTTTGGGTCGCGCGACATCTGCTGCGCAAACTCGCGCATCCCCGTCTCGGCCGCCCACTCGCGCCCCACCGTCGGCGTCACCTGCATCAACCCGATCTCGGCATCCTCGCCGATCTTCCACGGGCTGAAATAAGTCTCCTCGTAGATGATGCTCCACACGAGGTCGGGGTCGAGACGGTAGACGCTCGCCTGTCGTGCGATGAGCGCGTCGAAGCGATGAATCCAATACTGGTTGAAAAAATAGAGGGCGACGGCGGCGAGGACGGAGAAGATTAAGGCGGCGACGGCGAGACGCTTGAGAACTGGCATTCAATTTCACAGCTACCGCGAGTTGTTTATAACATTAACGCCGACAACCCGCTCGATACATCTTTTCATCAATTTTCGTATGCTCTGCTTCGATGCCTGACAGAGATCACATCTACTTTCCGGCTGCTATCGTCTATCGAATAAATAACCCGGTAATCTCCTACCCGAATCCGCCATAAATTCTCTTCGCCAACTAATTTGCGACACCCGGCCGGACGAGGTTGCGTTGCTAAATTTTCTATTTTAGGGAAGACGCGTCTCACCACGTTCGCCTCAAGGCTCTCTAAATCTTTTCGAGCGGCGCGAGCGAAGATGATGACATACTCAACCATCAAGTTTTTCTTGTTGTTGTAATCTCTTTCTCACAAATTCGAGAGATTCTCTCGGCTCATCAGCACGCTCGGCTGCGATCAAGCCATCATAAAAATCTTCCCAAAGCTCTCCATACTTTTTCAGATCAATGAGAACTGCGGTCTTCTGTCCTTTGTCGTCGGTGACAAACTGAATGCCTTTCATTTGGGCACACCTCGTTCTTAATTCCTTCGCTTCAAATGCGTCCAGAGTTCTGCTTGCCGAACTGAGCGGTCGAGACCTTCGTAGCGTGATTGCAGGGCGCGGCGGTCGAGGACGTGGCCTTGCAACCAGACATCGGCGGCGAGCGTCGCGCCGACACAGAGCGCGCCGCCACGCAGAGAGCGCTGGTTGATGAGCACTTCGAGTTTGAAATGGCCGAGGTCGAGATAAGCCCAGTAGAGTTCGCCGCCCGAGAGCGGGTTGCGCAGCGGCTTGAAGGAGAGCACGCGGCCGCACAAACTCCAATCGTTTTCGTGCGCGGCGCGCGCGGGCGCGAAATCTTCCAGAGCCTGCCAGCGCGGGCGCTCCTCGCGCGAACACACGCGCGCGCGATAAGCCAGCCCGCACAGCCCGACGTGCAACTCCTGCCCGTTGAAACCTTCAAAGCCGACTTCCGTCAGGTTCTGCAACTCGAAGAGAACTTCCGTCTCCGTCCCGTCGCAGTAGCCGTGGACGATGGCCTCGCCCTCTTCGTCGTACTCGGTCAAAGCCCAGGGGCTGATGCGCTGCGTGTAGCGCGCGCGGAAACCGGGGCGGCAGTCGGCGTAGAAAATGTCGCCCGTGCCCGATTCATAGAGCACCGTCCAGACTTCCAGCCCCTCGCCGAGTTTCCAGCAGCGGCCGTGCAGCACCGCGCCGCGCCGGAGCAACTGCGACTGCTCGCCCTGATCGCCCGCGCGCTCGGCGAGATGATTGAAATCACGCTCGCTCGGCACTTCCAACCCGATGGCTTCAAACGTCTCTTCCATGATGAAAACAGAGGCCGGCGGTTAAAGGTCAGAGGTTAATAACAGCAGTTTCGTCGTTAACCCGTCTCTTATCTTCTGACCATTGACCTCTTATCTTGTCGCTCGCTTTCGCTGAATGGGTTTCAGTTTGGTGTCGTCCGCGCGCGGCGCGCGACTTTTGAATCCGCGAATGTTGCGCTCGGGGCCGTGCGCGGGGCGCGCGCCCGTGCGCGTCATCTCCGCGAACAGTTCCACGTCGTAATCGGCCTCGCGCGACATCTCTTCGCGGATGGCGTGCAGTTCTTCCAAAAATCTCGGCTTGCGATACATAAGAATAACAGTGACGGGTGACAAGCGACAGGTGACAAGTTAAAGAAAAATTTTCATCTTGTCACCTGTCACTCATCACCTGTCACCCTTTTCGGTCAACTCCGATACAAGGAATTCCGGCGTGACGATCATCGGGACAAAGAACCCGGCGGCGGTGTTGAAGAGACGTATGCGCGCCTGTCTTCGCACGTTCGCCAGATGCCCGAAGTTCCACGTAACTAGATAATCTATTTTATGCACGGAGGCAACCGCGACGTGCAACGCGTCGGCGATGTACTTGCGGTGAAAGATGCCGCGCGAGATGTAGCCCTCGGCGAGGATGGTCGCCTCGTCAGTGATCTCAAGCTGTTCGAGCGGCGCGACGAGCTTCAGGTAGGCCGTGCGGTGTGGTTCGGGGAGGCGTTCGAGTTCGCGCGCGACGAGCGGCGAGACGGTGGCGCGGTATTCCGACATCTCGTGCTCCCACCAGCGAATGGTCAGGTCGCGCCGGAACGGCTCGCCGTTGTCGAGATACGCGCCGACGACCGACGTTTCCAGGTAGAGGCTCTGCTTCACGGGGTAGCCCCCGAAGCGGGCGTGATGTTGGCGTCGCGCGTTGCGGGCACGTGCGCGGGAGCGGGCGTCGTCGGGTCGAGCCGCACGAGACCGCGCTGGAAATCGAACGTGACGCGAAAGCGGCGCAGGACGTTGCCGCCGATGATGCCGGTCTGCTCGAAGCCGGAAGTCTCGTTGATGGCCGACATATCGAGCACGGCCGCCGGGAGATTCGCGTGCGTGTAGTCTCCGAGGGAGACGCGCGGTAAGAGCAGCGTCACCACGTCTTCCGAGACGCCCGCTGCGCCGAAAACCCTGAGCCGCGTCTTCTGCTCGAAGCGCGCCATGTCTTCCGTCTTCATGAGTTCCTGCGAGACGACGGAGATGCTCGCGCCCGTGTCCACGATAAAATTGAGCGGCTTGCTGATTCCCTCAAGCACGACCGAACTGCTCCAGAATCCGCTCGACGTGGAGCGGATCGGAAACTCATAACTGCGGCTCGCGCCGTCGGGCGCGGCAGGCGTGGGAGTCGTGCGCGCGGGGGCGGCGACATTGTCGCGCCGCGTCAGCAACGCCGCGCTCGCGGACGGCGCGTCCAAGTCCGGCGCGGCGTGATTCGAGTTGAGCGGGACGACCGTGTCGGCGAATGTGTTCGGCTGCGCGGGTCGCTCCAACTGGCGCACGAGAGTCATCTCATGGGTGCTGTAATCGACCGAGGTGATGTACTTGCCGAGGACGGAGAGGCCGATGTAACCGTCCACGGATTCCTGCTGGTTGTGGAACTGGCGGATGTACACCGGCACGTTCTCAATGCGCACCTCGCCCATTTGCAGCGAGTTCAGGAAACCGTAGACGATCTCGAAGCGCCCGCCGCCGCCGACGGCGCGCGCCAGACCGCCCTGCGCCACGGGCTTGATGTTCATCAACTCCGCCGTCTCTTTCGACAGGACGCACATGCCCGATCCCGTATCGACGACGAAGCGCAAGGGCTTCTTCGAGCTGTTGATGCGCACGTGGATGATCGGGCGACTGTTGGCGAGTTCGAACGGGAAGGTCGAGCGCGCCGCGCCGCCCGTCATGTAGAGTTGGCGCTGCGTCCCGAGGAAGCGCAGGAAACTGATCAGGCCACGTATGCGCTCGCGCCTGTCGGCGTCGGTGCGCGGGGCGATGCGCAGAAAATTCTCGTAGGCGTCGGCCGCCTCGCGGTAGCGTTCCGTGCGCGCCGCCGCCTGCGCGAACGAGAAGACGTAATCGGGTTCGTCGGGGTCGAGGTAAACGGCGCGGCGCAGGCCAGCCAGCGCGACGGCCGAACGGTTCTCGTAAAAGTTGATCATCGAAAGCCCCGCAATCGCCAACGCCTCGTCCTCCTTGAAGGCGAGCGCTGTGCGAAACTCCTCGATGGAGAGGCGGAAATCGCCGGAGGCCAGTAGCGCCGAACCCAGAAGCGCGTGCGCGCGCGCCGAAGTCGGATCAATCGCCAGGACGCGCGCCGCGTGGTCATACGCATCGCGCAAATTGCGTTGCTTCAACAGGGCGAAACTCAAACCCAGACGCGCCGCCACGTCCTTCGGGTTGCGCTCGACGAGCGCTCGATAAATCTTCTCGGCGACTTCAAACTCCCCCTGTCTCAGGGCGCGTAAAGCCTTCTCACGGTTCTTATCGCCTCCCGCAAGCGGCGCGGCGACGACCGGCGCTTCCGCGCCGCAGAGCGCAACACACACCAGCAGGGCAGCCAAACTGCCACATAAAGCACGGCTCGCGTTTTTCATTTTCCGGCCACCCCCTTCGGAAAACGATGAAGTAGGAACGAGGAACGATGAACTAAAGACAGCTTGCTTTTAGTTCATCGTTCCTCGTTCCTACTTCATCGTTTTTCATTTCAGTATTTCTCCGGTCTTCATAGACCACAGTACAAGGTCGAGTTCGTCGAAATCTATGGCGAGGCGCGCGGCAAAGCGTTTTAGAGACTCTTCGATGACGAGGTAGCGCGCGCGGGTTGTCGGCGGCGTCGGAGATTCGACTACGCCGAGTTCGGCGAGACTGCGCAGAATGTGTTTGTCGAGAATGGCGTAGTCGCGGAAACCGACGTTGCGCAGATAGTGGCTCGCCTCTTTATATCCGAGACCTTTGATGCGCCGTTCGCGCGCGAGCCAGTCGCGTCGGGCGTGCGGGTCGTCAAAGCCCTCCAGCCGCTCGCGCAGGCGCATCCCGCAGTCTTCGCGCAAATAGTCGCGTGTGACGACGATGTAGCCCGAGCGCGAGTTCGGGTAACGATGCACGCCGCTGAGCGCGCCCGCCAGTTCTTCGTGCGCGCCTTTTGCGAGCAGCGGGCGTACCGCCTCGACTGAGCGCAAGCCCATGCGCGCCGATGCGCCCGCCGTGAAGATGCAGAAGACCAACTCTTCCCACAAGCGTTCGTCCGACGCCGTTCGCCGCACGTCTCGAAACTCCGCGAGGCGTCGGCGAATGTCTTTCGCGCGTGCCGCGTGTGTCTCACGAATCCGCTCGATGGTGACGGGCTGTTGATCTCGACGCAATGTACACTGTTGACGACTGCCGGATTGTCAATTGCGAGGGCGCGCTCGACTGATCGAATATTAGGAGCGCGTTCGCAGCCTTGTCAACGAGTTTGCCGTCTGGAATTTTCGCGCGCTTCGACTTTTATATGAAGCTAATGCCGGATACATCCCCCGCGCCGCTTAAGCGCATCTTACATTTCGCGTCCGCACGCCCCCAGCGAACGAACGACGCGAACCCGTAGCCACTCTTCCCGTGCTATGATGCAAATGCCCCCGAACAATTGACAGAGGATAAGAATGATCAAATCAAAAGTCAGACAATTGTTTTTGGCATCGGGATTGTTGCTCTCGTTGTACGCGGGCGCGGCTGCGCAGGATGACTACAAGCCCGCGCCTCTGCCGTCGGCCACGCCGTTCGTCGTGTCCACATGGCCGGAAACGCCGACCGTCTCAACGTCGCCGATCACGGCGAGCGACCTGGCCGCGCAGCCACAGCCGACGCCCGCCTTCTACACGCAGGGCGTGCTCGTCGAAACGCTCGACGGGAAAGTCGTAATGGAGCAGGCGGCGAATCAACAGTACAACCCGGCCTCGGTCGTCAAACTCGCCACGGCCTACCACGCCCTGCAATCCTTCGGGCCTAACTATCGTTTCTCCACAGTCGTCTGGACGAACGGAACTTTCGATCAAACGACCGGCACGATCACCGGCGACCTGATCATCTCCGGGCGCGATCCTTCACTTCATTACGAGCACGCCGTCGGCATCGCGCGCGAATTGAACCGCCTCGGCGTTCGCACCGTGACGGGCGACCTTATCGTGCCGCCGAAGTTCACGATGAATTTCGGCGCCTCGACGGTGCGTTCCGGCGAGATTTTCTACGATACGCTCGATGCCACGCGACGCCCGGCCGCCGCCACTCGCGCGTGGTTCAACGACCGGCTCGCGCACGGCAACACCGCGGCGGCACAGGCGGTTCCGAGCGTCGCCGTGATGGGCGCGGTTTACGTCGCGTCCGTGCCGCCGAAAGCGCGCGTCCTGCTCACGCACCGTTCGAGCAAGCTCGTTGACGTGCTTAAAGTGCTGCTCTGCTACTCGAACAATTTCATGGCCGAACGCATCGGCGACTATCTCGGCGGCGCTCAGGGCGTCCAGCATTTTCTCATCAGCAAAGTCGGGCTTGCGCCGAGCGAGGTGCGCCTCGCTTCGACGAGCGGGCTGGGCGTCAACCGCCTCTCGCCGCGTTCGATGATGAAGGTCTATCGCGGCCTGTTGAAGGAACTGGCGAAGCACAATTTGTCGCCTTCGGACATCATGCCGGTCGCAGGGATAGACCCCGGCACGTTGCAGAAGCGGTACACGTTCGGCTACTCGCGCGGCAGCGTCATCGGCAAGACCGGCACGCTCGGCCGTTCCGACGGCGGCGTGAGCGCGCTCGCCGGTCAGATGCGCACGCAATCGGGCGAGACGCTTCTCTTCGTCATCTTCAACCAGCGGGGCAACGTCGTGCGTTTCCGCGAATCGCAAGACCGCCTCGTCTCCCAACTACAGTTCACACGCGGCGGCCCCGCGCCCTTCGCCTACGCCCCCCACACGCTCGCCATGCGTCTCTCCGACACCGAAGTCGAACAGGCTAACGCATCGGAGTTTGAACCGAACTCGAACTAAACGATGAAGGAGGAACGATGAACGATGAAGTAAAAGCAATCGGCTTTCATTCATCGTTCATCGTTCCTCCTTCATCGTTTCAAAAAAAGCGCGCCCCGGCGGCCTGAGAGTCGCCGGGGCGCTTTTTCGTCCGGCTCGCGCTATGGCGTGCGGCACCACGCGCGAGCGGACGATCCTTGTGTTTCTCCCGATTGGTTCGGGCTGCCGGAAGCGGTCGCCGCATGCGCGCCGCACCTTCCGCTTCGCAGTAGTTCCCTTCCAGTTGCCCCTTGTTCGGCCGCCCGTCCGCGGGGCGACGCCGCCTTGCCGTAAAGCCTTGACGGCCTCGCCGCCCGTGTCCGGCGACTCTCACTATCTTTGCAATTATTAAGCCGTCTCGCTCGCGGGCGATGACTTATCACTTCAAACAACACATATGCTTTCACTTGCGGACACGCGCGGGCTACCACAACAGTTGTAAGCCGGTGTGGGTCGAAAGCGACTGATGTTTCCGTTGGTGACAGAGTATGTAACGCGGGTTCGTCTTTCTCTCTCCGCGCGGAGCGTCCGTGGTTGGGCTGTAAATACCTGCGGGTGCTCGCTCATCGTTGAAGCCGCGCGCCTTGTTCTCTCGACCGCGCGGGAAGCATCCCCTTGACACGCGCGAGCCGAATGTTGAACGATGCTCAAGTTCTGAGGCCGGAGGCCGGAGGTTAGGGGTCAGTCAAGACTGTCTTTCACTAACCTGCGGCCTCCGGCCTCTGGCCTCTGCTTTTATGCCTGACATCCTGCTCGTCGAAGATAAAGACAGTTTGCGGCGCGTGCTGCGCCTGACGCTGGAGCACGCGGGCTACACGGTCGCGGAGTGCGCCGACGCTCGCTCCGCCACCGCCGAAATCGCGCGCGCGCCCTACCGTCTCGTGCTCACCGATCTGCGCATGCCGCATGGCTCCGGCCTCGACGTGTTGCACGCCGCACGCTCCGCCGACCCGGACGTGCCCGTCGTCGTGATGACCGCCTACGGCTCGATTGACGAGGCCGTGCAGGCGATGAAAGACGGCGCGCACGACTTCTTACAGAAGCCTGTAGACTCCAACCATCTCCTGCTGCTCATCGGCCGCGCGCTCGAACAGGCGCGACTGCGCACCGAAAATATTCTGTTGCGCGAAGAGTGGTCGCGGCGCTACGGCTTCCCGCGCATCATCGGCGAGTCCGCGGCCATCAAACGCGCCGTGGCCGAAACCCAGCGCGTCGCCACGACGGAAGCGACCGTCCTTCTCCTCGGCGAATCCGGCACGGGCAAAGAACTCTTCGCGCGCGCCGTGCATCATCTCTCGCCGCGCCGCGACCAACCCTTCGTCGCCATCAACTGCGCGGCCATTCCCGAAACGCTCATCGAGTCCGAACTCTTCGGCCACGAGCGCGGCGCTTTCACGGGCGCGACCGAACGACGCCCCGGAAAGTTTGAACTCGCAACGGGCGGCACGGTCTTCCTCGACGAGATCGGCGAACTCCCGCTCGCCGTGCAGGGCAAACTCCTGCGCGTCATCGAAGAGAAGACCGTGGATCGCATCGGCGGGCGGATGCCCGTCCCGGTGAACGTGCGTATCGTCGCCGCGACGAACCGCGAACTCCAACAGGCCGCCGAGGCCGGAGAGTTTCGCCGCGATCTCTATTTCCGCCTCGCTGTCTTCCCCGTCCAGATTCCGCCGTTGCGCGAGCGCGGTGAGGATGTCCTGCTGCTCGCGCGCCATTTCGCCGCGCAGTTCGGCAAAGAATTGCGCGGGCGCGAGGCCACGCTCACGGACGATGCGCTCGCACGCCTGCGCGCCCACGCGTGGCCGGGCAACGTGCGCGAGTTGGAGAACGCCATCGAACGCGCCTGCATCCTCGCGGACACTTCCACGCTTCACCCGCTCGATCTCAGCCTGCCCGTCACGCGGGTCGGCGCAAGCGGAGCAAAGTCGTCGGAGACGTTTGCCGAGATGGATCTATCCGGCGGGCTGGCGGAAGCGACCGAGCGCGTCGTCAGTTTCGTCGAACGGCGCAAGATCGCGGAAGCCCTCGCCGCGCACGCAGGCAACAAAACGCGCGCCGCCGAAACCCTCGGCGTCAGTTATAAAACCCTTCTGACCAAGATCAAAGATTACGACCTCTAAACACTTCATGACCCGAGAGCCAGAGGACAAGCCGACAGCAGGCGACGCGCCGACCGACCGCAACGCCGGGTCGCCCGCAACTTCGCCCACAGACAAACGAGGCGAGCCTCAAGATCAAACTCAACGCGAAGCCTCCGGCGTCGAGACGCGCTTTGAAGAAGCGAGCACCGTTGCGGGCGAGACGGAGTCTCCCATCGGGGCGGCGACGGGTCAGTTCCCCGCCGAGCGCGTCGTCGCCAAACGCGAGCGCGAAGCCGGGTCGGGTAAGTATGCCTTCCTCGTCGGCGCGGGTATCCTGCTCAGCCGCATCGTCGGGCTCGTCCGCCAGCGCGTCTTCGCTTATTACTTCGGCAACTCGTTTGCCAAGGACGCCTTCGACGCCGCCTTCCGCATTCCCAACTTCCTGCAAAACGCTTTCGGCGAGGGCGCGCTCTCCGCCTCCTTCATTCCCGTCTATGCGAAACTGCTCGCGCAGGGCGACGAGGAAGAAGCGGACAAGGTGGCCGGGTCGGTCTTTACTTTGCTCGCGCTCGCCACGTCCGTGCTCGTGCTCGGCGGCGTCATCACCGCGCCCTACCTCATCAACATCATCGCGCCGGGGTTTGAGGGCGCGCGACAGGAATTGACGCTCAGGCTCGTCAGAATATTTTTTCCGGGCGCGGGTCTCCTCGTCCTCTCCGCGTGGTGTCTCGGCGTGCTCAACAGCCACCGCCGCTTTTTCCTCTCTTATACAGCGCCGATTATCTGGAACTTCGCCATCATCGTCGCGCTCGTAGGCTTCGGCGGCTGGCAGTCGGGCGGGCAAATGTTGAGCGAGGAGTTCGGCGCGCGGCTGGCGTTGATGGCCGCGTGGGGATCGGTTATCGGGAGCGCGTTGCAGTTCGCAGTCCAACTCCCCACAGTCCTCAGTCTCGTCAAACGCCTGCGCCTGACCTTCGACTTCGCCTCGACGCACCTGCGCACAGTCGTCAAAAACTTCCTTCCAGTCTTCGTCAGCCGCGGCGTCATCCAGATCAGCGCGTTTGTGGATCAACTGCTGGCAAGCTACCTGCCAATCGGCGCGGTCTCCGCGCTTACCTTCGCGCAGAGCATCTACACGCTGCCCGTCAGTCTCTTCGGCATGTCGGTTTCGGCGGCGGAACTGCCCGCCATGTCGAGCGCGACGGGGAGCACGGAAGAGGTGGCCGCGCAGTTGCGCCGACGCCTCGACGGCGGCTTAAGACAAATCGCTTTCTATATCGTCCCTTCGGCGATGGCCTTCATCGCGCTCGGCGACATTATCGTCGGCGTGCTCTATCGCACCGGCCGGTTCACAGACGCCGACGTTCTATACGTCTGGGGCATCATCGCAGGCTCGGCCACCGGACTGCTCGCCTCCACGCTCGGACGCCTCTATTCCTCGACTTACTACGCCCTGCACGACACGCGCACGCCCCTGCGTTACGCCGTCCTTCGCATCGTCGTCTCCATCGTCCTCGGCGTCTTGTTCGCGCTCTATCTCCCGCCCGCGCTCGGAATAGAGCCGCGTTGGGGCGTCGCCGGTTTAACCGTCGCTTCCGGCATGGCCGGGTGGGTCGAGTTCTTTCTCCTGCGCAACACGCTGAACCGCCGCATCGGCCGGACGGGACTCACCTTCTCTTACATCTCAAAACTCTGGTTTGCCGCCCTTCTGAGCGCAACAATCGCCTGGGGCATCAAACTTCTCGTCGGAAGACGCCACCCCGCTCTGCTCGCCGCCCTTATCCTCGTCCCTTATGGGCTTCTCTACTTCGCCATCACGACTCTCTTCAAATTGCCCGAAGCTCATACCGTCGTCGGCCGCCTCATGCGATTTCTGCCCTTCGGTCGCAGGTAAAATGGCGACTCTTTCATGAAATACCCCACCCGAAATTTTCCTCGGCGGCATCAGGCTGTATCTTTGGACTGACTACGCCCCGGCCTCTCGATTCCGTTTATTAAGATTTCATTCTATTTTTCGGAAATACACGGGCATTATGGGTTTCCTATACAAGAAGAAACAAGAAAACCTCGAAACGTAGTGAAAAACCGCGTGATCACTATGGTTTAGAAGTTCTCTTAATGTTTAAAACCAGAACCGCCAAGAGGAGATAGAGATGATTCGCAAAATGTTATTAACCAGCGCCGCCACCTTCATGATGTTAGCTTTGAGTGTTATCGCTCAGGCCGACGCGATCACCACAACCACGGCAACCAATACGACGCCGACACCGACGGCGACGATTTCAAACTTCACGTTGACGGGCAATGCGTTCACTTTCACTATCTGTAACACTTCGAGCAGCGGATCAATCACTGCCCTCGGCTTCAATTTGCCCGGCGCTGATCGCGGCACTTTTACGCTGACCAGTTCCTCAGACCCGGACTTCGTCGTCAATAGTCAAGTAAAAGCGCAGGGTGGCTCACAAACATCTACCAGCACTTTCGACTTCGCCCTCTTGACCGGCAAAAACTTCGGCGGCGGTAACGTCTCCGAAGGCATCGCCCCGGGCACATGCGCGACCTTCACCGTGACGGGCAATTTCAGCGGGTTGACCGCACAGCAAATCGCACAACTCGTTTTCGCGCGTTTCCAGGGAATTCAGCCCGGAGACCAGAGTATTGTGGTCACTGTCCAGCCTGAGGCCGTGCCTGAACCGGCAACGATGATCCTGTTGGGAACGGGTCTCGCGGGCGCGGCGGCAAGTGTTCGTCGCAGACGCAAAGCGGCTCAAGATGCGGCATCATCCGAGAACGTCTAAGGACTGTTCATACGCAACAATTCTGCGTCATCTCTGAGTTAAAAGAATTTGGCGAGCCTCGCACCAGCAGCGAGGCTCGCCAAATTCTTTAGGTAAAGACCGGGAATTTTCTGGAAGCAATTGGCTATTGAGTCTTTAGACGAAGTTAAAGGTTGAAAATTAAAGAATTTGACGGTATAAGGACATGCGCTGCCTCGCCGTCTGGAAAGATAGATGTAAGGGTATTACTCCACCCCTGAATCTTCGAGAGCATGCTTTTTAGTGCGGTTCGGCATAGCTCTCCTTACGCTCTAGCGCGCTTTAGCCCCGCGTCAATCGGCCTCATAAGGTAGATTGACAGCATAAAGGCTTTGAGATTTTGTTCAGATTGTCCGTAAAAGGATCCACGGAGGCAAGGTATACAATGAAAATTTTCGCAAACATGTTCAAACCGCTCGCGATGGGCATCGCCCTCATCGCCATCTTCGGCGCCGGTCAGATCGCTAAAGCCGACCCGGTGACGGTTTCGGGTACTTCATCGGGAACAATCACCGGCACTGCCGCCAATTTCCTGACTTTCACCGGCAATAGCTTTACGGCGACGACTGCCGGCGGCGTCGGTTCGTTCAGCGGCGCGGATCGCATCGGCACCTTCGTTCTGGCATCGACCGTGGGCGAGACGCCTGTGAACGGCACCTTCACGCTCAATCTTACGTTCACTGCCCCGACCGGAATCGAGGGTGGACAGAACACCACGTTCACGGCGACCGTCTCCGGCGTAATCTCGACGCCGAACGTCGGTGGTGTTCAAATCACTTTCGATAACCCGATTCAAACGTTCACCTTCTCTAACGAGAACGGAAGCGGTTCCTTCTCCATCGAACTGCCCAGAGTTTTCGTCCAGTCGGGCGATACGGCCAACTTGACGGCCGGTCTCTCAGGCAATCAAACGGCCGTTCCGGAACCGGCGACCATGATCTTGCTCGGCACGGGTCTGGCCGGCGTCGCCGCGCGCATCCGCAAACGCCGCAAAGACGCAGAAAATTAAGTGCCTGACAGATGACGCGATTCAGGATAGGCTCACGCCTGACCAGCTTCTTATCGGTTGCCGGTAAAGATAGCCGGATTAGTTAAAACTAGTCCGGCTATTTTTCTTTCACACGTCGATTTCATCGCTTTTCCCGCGAATTTCCACATTTCAACAATTTCGACATTTTTTCTGGAGAACCTCGCGGATTCAACATTTCCTATGATTACAACAGGACGGCGAGAGGTTAGCGGCAGGCACGGAGAGGGTGGTGGAGAGAGCTGATGGCTCTCTTTTTTTGCGTCTGTTTTCGCATTTTCCGGTGGAGGCCGCTCTTAAATCCATTTGACCCGCACGCAGTTCTCTCCTTATCATCCGCGCTGTGCTAAAAGTGATAACAGCCGCAGAGATGCGCGAGGTTGATCGCCTGACATCGGAAGAGTACGCCATACCCTCGCCGCTCCTCATGGAGACTGCCGCGAATGCGTCGGCGCACGTTATCGCCTCTCGCTTTTCAAAGTACATAGACGACCTCAGCCTGCTCATACTTTGCGGGCGCGGCAATAACGGGGGCGACGGCGCGGCGCTTGCCCGCATTCTCTCGCTAAAAGGCGCACTGGTTGAAGTTATTCTCTTCGGGCGGGTTGAGGACACGCGCGGCGACGCCCGCACAAACTTCGAGATCGCCCGCAAACTCGCATGCACTACGCCGGAAACCGGGCGCGTCTCGCGCCTGTCTCTGACGGAATGCACGGATGAAGCGACGTGGGGCGTGTTTCAGGCGGCTGGTAAAGACTACGACGTGATTGTCGATGCACTCTTCGGCACGGGTCTCACGCGCGCGCTCGAAGGCATCTACGCTAAAGTCGCCGGGCATCTCTCGCAAATCAGAGATGCCCGCCCCGAACGATTGGAACGCCGCCCCTTTGTCGTCTCCCTTGATTTGCCGTCCGGGATTGACGCCGACTCGGCCGAGTTGATCGGCGACGCCGTGCAGGCCGATTTGACAATCACCTTCACCACGCCTAAACCGGCGAACGTCCTGCCGCCCGCGTCTTACTTCAACGGCGAATTGATCGTCGCCGACATCGGCTCTCCCGCTGCCCTGATTGATAACACCGTCTCCCAACTTTTTCTCTCCGAAGCCGACGACGCGCGCGCGTGGCTTCGACGGACGCGCTATCGGCCTGGCTCCTACAAAAACACGCACGGCCACGCCTTCATCGTCGCGGGTTCGCGCCACATGTCGGGCGCGGCAGTCCTGTGCGGCAACGCGGCGATGCGCTCCGGCGCGGGACTCGTCACCATCATCACGCCGGCCGCCGCCATGCCTGCCGTCGCCGCACGCGTCATGCCGGAAGTGATGACGGCCGAACTGCCTGAAACTTCTCAAGTGGAGCACGCGGGCGCGCCCGCCTTGAGCGAGGCCGCCATCGAAAAGACGCTGCAACTGGCCGCCCGCGCCGATGCGCTCGCCATCGGCCCCGGCCTTACGTCCGCCGAACACGTTCGCCGTCTCGTGGGGGCTATCGTCGAAGGCCGCTCCGCTCCGGTCGTCATTGATGCCGACGGGCTCAACGCGCTCGCGCCCTGGCCTGCGCACCTGTGCGGCACGTCCGAAGCTCCGCTCATACTGACGCCGCATCCGGGCGAAATGCGCCGTCTCACGGGCGCGGGTGCAGTTCAGGACTCACTCGCCGAACGCGTCCAATCCGCGAGAAGTTTCGCCGTCGCTCATAAACTCATCCTCGTCTTGAAAGGAGCGCGGACGCTCATCGCCGCCCCGGACGGGAGCGTCACGGTGAATCCGACCGGCAATGCCGGGACGGGCACGGCGGGCGCAGGCGATACGTTGACGGGCATCATCACAGGCTTCATCGCACAGGCGCGCGGCGCTCTCGGAGATGAAGCCGACATCTACGCCGCGACGGTCGCCGCCGTCTATGTCGCCGGTCTCGCCAGCGATCTCGCCGCCGGGGAACGGGGCATGCGCACGCTCGTCGCATCCGACATTACCCATCATCTAGGCGCAGCCATCCGCGCGCTCGATCCCGCAGGTGAAAGACCATGACGACGACTCCCGGCTTCGACGAACATTCTGACTTTGATCCGTCCGGTGAATGGACATCACACAAATTGGCCGACACGTTCATGCTCGGAAAGTGGCTCGGCGAACATTTGCGCGGCGGCGAAATTATTCTGCTCGACGGCGCGCTCGGCGCGGGGAAGACGATTTTCGTGAAGGGTCTCGGCAGCGCGCTCGGTCTGGATTTCAATGATGTGACCAGCCCCTCCTTTACCCTCGTCAACCGTTACAACGCCCGTTTGACCCTCTACCACATCGATCTCTACCGCCTGACCGACGGTGTATCCGCCGCCTACTCGGTTGACCTTGACGAACTCCTCTCGGACGAACGCGCCGTCATCGTCATCGAATGGGGCGAAAGGCTGCGCAACTACCCGCTGCCCGCGCCCGTCTATCGCGTGCGGATCGAAGGCGACGGCGAAGAAGTTAGACACATCGGCATCGTCAGGGAATGACCTTCAAGCCTCTCTCGCGCCCCACTCAAACGGCGCGGCTATGTTAGAATTTGCGCGTAAACTTTTATTGGCAGAGGAGAATTTAGTTATGCCTTATCCAGAGATCATGATTCGCCCGATGCGCGAGGAACTGACGCGACTCGGTATCGAAGAAGCACGCACGCCCGAACAGGTTGACGAAGCCGTCAACGGGACGCAAGGGACGGTGATGGTTGTCGTCAATTCGGTCTGCGGCTGTGCGGCCGGCAAGGCGCGCCCCGGCATCGCCCGCGCGATGCAACATCCGACGCGGCCCGAGCGCGCCATCACGGTCTTCGCCGGCGCGGACATCGAGGCCACCGAAAAAGCCCGCGCTTATTTCACCGGGCATCGACCCTCTTCGCCCTCAATCGCCCTTCTCAAAGACGGCCAACTCGTCTACATCATGGAACGCTATCAGATCGAAGGCAAAGACGCCCCGACCATCGCCGACGAACTGGCGCGCGCCTTTGACCAGCACTGCTCTTCCACGAACTCGGCCAGCGCCTGAACCGGAAACGATGAACGCGGAACGATGAACGATGAAGAAGAACACAGATATCAGAATACAGGAATCAGAATTAAAGGCGTTTTAGCACTCCTTCTGACTCCTGATTTTTGATTTCCGGATTCCGTCTTTTTATTCATCATTCCGCGTTCATCGTTCATCGTTTCGATGTCTCTCACGCTCGACACTCCCATCCTTTCGCTCACAGGCCACGGCATCCCGCGTTTCGGGCAGCCAACGGCGCGCCGTCTCGGACTCGCACTCGCCTCTCTCTCCGGCAAGCGCGACGCGGGCGAGGCCACAATCGAAGACCTCTTAAATTACCTGCCGATGCGCTACGAAGATCGCTCGAATCTGACGCGCATTTCCGAACTCAACGACGGCGTGGAAGCATCGCTCGAACTTTACGTGCGCGTGGCGGGCGGTTTTCAGGTGGGCAAGAATCGCGGACCGAAGACGCCGCCGCTGTTTATTTTCGAGATCACGGCGAGCGACCCCGAACGAACGGGCAAGCCGGTTGTCGTCTGGTGGTTTGTCTCGGGGCGACAGGCGTCGCGCATCGTCGCATACAATCGCCAACGCTTTACGCGCGGCGCTCGTTTCGTCGCCTACGGCCGTTGGGAATGGGATGCCCGGCGCAACACCTTCGCCCTGCGACTCGGCAAACCCGACGAACTGGAAATGCTTCCCGGCACGTGGACGCCGCCCGAACATGCCCTCCTGCGGCTCGCGGAAGACGGCGGCGAGAACGGCCGCGAAGACGCGGGCATGCAACCGCCCGGCAACGCCCCGGCGTTGGAGGCAGCGGACGAAGAATCAGACGCGAACGCGGAATCACTCGCAGAGGAAGACGAAGCGGAAGTGGCCGATCCGCGTCTCGCGGCGATCCATGTCGGGCGGCGCGTGCCCGTCTATCGCAAGCTCGGCGAGTTTCCCGCCAAACGCCTGCGCGAGATCGTGCACGCAGTCTTTGCGCGCATCGGCGACGCGGAAATTACCGAGACGCTGCCCGCCGATCTCATCGGGCGACAGAATTTGATCTCGCGCGCCGAAGCCCTGCGCCGCATACACTTCCCCGCCGAAGACGCCCCGCTCGCCGACTACGAACGCGCCCGCTCGCCCGCGCACCTTCGTCTCATCTTCGAGGAGTTTTTCTGGGTAGCCATCGCCATCGCCGTTCGCAAAAGCGAGCGCGTCAAAGAACCGAAGGGCGCCGTGATCGAGATCGACGAACGCGTGCGCGGCCATCTCGCGGAGATACTTCCCTTCTCCCTGACGAGCGCGCAGCAACGCTCTGTCACGCGCATCCTCGACGACATGCAATCGGACGTGCCGATGAACCGTCTGTTGCAGGGCGACGTGGGCAGCGGCAAAACCATCGTCGCGTTGCTCGCCATGCTGGCCGCGATGGAGAACGGTTATCAGGCCGCGCTCATGGCGCCGACCGAAATCCTCGCCGACCAGCACGCGCGCAACATCAAACGCATGCTCGGGCGCACGCCGCACCGCGCCGAACTCCTTACGGGGTCGCTGCGAGCCGCGGAAAAAAGGCGGCTCCATGCCGACCTCGCCGCCGGTGAAATTCACGCCTGCATCGGCACGCACGCCCTCATACAGGAATCGGTCGCCTTCCATAAACTCGGCATCGTCGTCATCGACGAACAGCACCGCTTCGGCGTGCTGCAACGCGCCTCCCTGCGCGAGCGCGGCTTCAATCCCGACGTGCTCGTGATGACTGCGACGCCCATCCCGCGCTCGCTCGCCATGACCGTCTATGGCGATCTCGACGTGTCCGTCATAGACGAACTGCCGCCCGGCCGCACGCCGATCAAAACGGTCGTCGTCGGCGAAGACCAACGCCTCGGAGTTTATAAAGGCGTCGAGAGAGAGATTCGCGCCGGTCGTCAGGCTTACATCGTCTACCCGCTCGTCGAAGAGTCGGAGAAGATGGACTTGAAGGACGCAACGCGCATGTTCGAGCATTTGCGCGACCGCGTCTTTCCCACCTTCAGCATCGGGCTCCTGCACGGCAAGATGAAGTCGGCGGAGAAAGAAGAGACGATGCACCGCTTCACGCGCGGCGACGTGCAAATACTGGTCGCCACGACGGTCGTCGAAGTCGGCGTTGACGTGCCGAACGCCTCCGTGATGGTCATCGAGCACGCCGAGCGTTTCGGCCTCTCGCAGCTACACCAGTTGCGCGGGCGCGTCGGTCGCGGCGCGGAGCAGAGTTTCTGCGTGCTCCTCGCTTCCGACAAGCAGACGAGCGTGGCGCGCGAACGGCTCGGCATCATGGAAGAAACCAACGACGGCTTTCGCATTGCGGAAAAAGATTTGGAGATTCGAGGCCCCGGCGAAGTGATGGGCACGCGCCAGTCGGGCGTGCCCACCTTCCGCGTCGGCAACCTCGTGCGCGACGTTCGTATTCTCGAAGAGGCGCGCAACGAAGCCGATTATTATCTCTCCTCCGCGCGCCGCCGCACGCGCGAAACCTCTCGCCTTATCGAACGCGTCCGCGCCGACGCCCGCTTCGGCCTGGCCGCCGTCGGATAGAGTTTCAGGTTTCAAGTTTCAGGTTTCAGGTTTCAAGTTTAAATCCATACAATCCAGAAGACCGCTTTCGACTTGAAACTTTAAACCTGAAACCTGAAACTACTCTTATCGTGAGAATCATCGCCGGACAATATCGCGGGCGGGTGTTGAAAAGCCCGCCTTCCATGCAGATTCGCCCGACCTCCGACCGCCTGCGCGAGACGCTCTTCAACGTCCTCGCCCCGCGCATCTACGGGGCGCGTTTCCTCGATCTCTGCGCGGGTTCGGGCGCGGTCGGCATCGAGGCGATTTCGCGCGGCGCGTCGTTTGTCACCTTCGTTGACCGTTCGCGCAAGATGTGCGGCCTCGTCGAGGCGAATCTCGACCTGTGCGGCGTGCCCGAAGAACAGACGGAGGTCACGCTCAGCGAAGCCCTCGACTATCTGCGCCGCTTCGCCGCGCGCGGAGCCGAACCCTTCGACATCGCTTTCCTCGACCCGCCCTACGCGCTCGACTATCTCCCGATCCTCGAACACTTCGGCGCACACTCCGCCACGCTCCTCTCGGAGGAAGGTATCCTAGTCGTCGAACATCATCACAAAAACAGTCTCAAAGACGCGTTCGGCGATCTTCGCCGCTGGCGCATTCTCAAGCAGGGCGACTCCGCTTTGAGTTTCTACGAATCAACCTGAGCGCTTTTCCCGGCGGGCATCTTCTTCGGGCGAAAGCACGCCGTTTGAATGTTCCGCGCGAAAGCAATAGACTGAAAGCATCATGCTCGTACTCGGAATCGAAAGTTCTTGCGACGAGACGGCGGCGGCCATCGTGCGCGACGGGCGCGTGATGGTGTCGTCGGTCATCTCATCTCAAATCGAAACGCACAAACGCTTCGGCGGCGTCGTTCCCGAACTCGCCTCACGCGAGCATCTGGATAAGATCGTGCCCGTCGTCGAAGAGGCGTTCGCGCGCGCGGGCGCGGGGAAGCGTGAGATTGACGGCATCGCGGTGACACAGGGGCCGGGGCTGGTCGGGTCTCTGCTCGTTGGCCTCTCCTACGCGAAGGCGATGGCGTTCGCTTTGGAGAAGCCGCTCGTCGGCGTCAATCACATCGAGGGACACATCTATTCAGTGGTCTTCGAGAACCCGCCGATTGAATATCCCGCCTTCGCGCTCGTCGTGTCGGGCGGGCACACCAACCTTTTTCTCGTGCCCGCGCCCGGCAAGTACAAGGTGCTCGCGCGCACGCGCGACGACGCGGCGGGCGAAGCCTTCGACAAGGTGGCGAAGATGCTCGGACTCGGCTATCCGGGCGGCCCCGTCATCGAGCGGCTGGCGCGAGAAGGCGACCCGCGCGCCGTGCCTTTCAGCGTGCCGCGCATGGGCGACGGGCTGCCGGACTTTAGTTTCAGCGGCCTCAAGACCGCCGTCTCGAAGTACGTGCGCGAGTCCGGCCTGCAACCCGTCGCCGAGGGCGAGACGCCCGCGCAGGCGGTGAAGGATTTAGCCGCGAGTTTTCAAAGCGTCGTCGTGCGCTCGCTCGTCGGCACGACGGAGAAACTGGCGGCCGAGCACCGGCCGCGAACGCTCGTCGTCGCGGGCGGCGTGGCCTGTAACGGCGCGCTCAGAGATGCCGCCGATGCGGCGGGCTCGCGTCTGGGAATACCCGTCTACTTTCCCTCGCGCCATCTCTCGACCGACAACGCCGCCATGATCGCCGCCGCCGGGACGGTCAAACTTCAAGCGGGCGAGCGCGCCGACCCAGACCTCAACGCCGACGTGTCGCTGCGCCTCGGGAACATCGACGCCGAAGAAGACGCCGCGCGCCGCGGCCACATCCGTTACAGACAATAGAAAAAACGATGAAGTATGAACGCGGAACGATGAACTGAAAGCAACTATGTCTTTTCAGTTCATCGTTCCGCGTTCATACTTCATCCCTAAACTAAAAGCCGCTTAGACCCGTGAAGGTTAAGCGGCTCCTGGTTGCCGGTGAGTGTGCGAGGGGACGCCCGCAAGGGACGCCTCCATCTCAACGGCGAACTCGTATCGGTTATGATTTCTATGGCTTGTTTTCCGCAACCATCTCCCTGACCTCGATGTTCTTCGCGAACTTGACCGTCTTCGCTTCGTCCAGCACGATGGTCACCACATCGTCCACACGCAAGTCTTTGCTGTGAACATACTGCTTGCCCCGTTTCACCTGCGTATTGATCTGGCAGACGGCGATGACGTGTTCTACTCCTTCGCGTGTCACGACGGAAATGCGCTCGTCGCTCACCTCGACGACGCGAACGTCAACCAGACGCCCTTCCACATCGTTATCGTTCAGACCGGCCGCCGAAGCTACGTTTGCTCCGAGCATAAGCATTAAGGCCAAAGCACCCAAAATCGCGCGGTTGAATGTTTTCATCTTCATTAACTCCGGTTGCCACATCTGTTTTGGGAGAGACGCGGTTAACAGTTCGCGCGGATGTATAGAGCAAGCATTGTGCCTCTCACGCGGGAGTCGGGGGTGATGCGCGGTTTCGGGTAAAATACGCCGAAAACCGGCTATTGTCGCGGACGCGCTGAATTTTCGCTGTCCGTTTGCCGTCCGTATTATTACGCGACAACTTGGAAGATTGTATCGTTGCAAAACGCTCGATTCGAGAGTTCCGTCATAACGGGAGAACGTCGGGTGTAAAAACAAAAAAGGCCGTCCGCTCACGCGAGCGGACGGCCTTCAGTCGAGCCGGTTCGTGGATTAGCCGAAGATGTCGCGCACGCGGTCAATAAGTCCTTTGTCTTCAAGGTCGCGGTCTTCGATCTTGGAGAGTTCTTCGAGAAGGCGGCGCTGTTCGCGCGTGAGCGTGACCGGGGTGCGAAGCGCGACGGAGACGAAGAGGTCGCCGTGCCCGCGCCCGCCGAGCACCGGCATGCCGTGGCCTTTGAGACGAAAGACCGTGCCCGTCTGTGTGCCCGCCGGAATCTTCAAAGGCTGCTCGCCGTTCAGAGTCTTGACCATGATCTCGGAGCCGAGCGCGGCCTGTGCGAACGTCACGGGAACGGCCGCGTATAGATTGCTGCCCTGCCGCTCGAACTGCTCATGCTCTTTGACGTGGATGACGACGTAGAGGTCGCCGGCCGTGCCGCCCTGCGCGCCGCCCTCGCCCTCGCCCGTGATGCGCAGGCGCGACCCGGTCTCGACGCCGGCCGGGATTTTCACCTCCATCTGCCGCTCGCGTTCCACGCGACCCGCGCCCTTGCACGTCTCACAAGGGTTCTTGATGATGCGACCCGTGCCGCGACACGAGCCGCACGTGCGCGCAACGGAGAAAAAGCCCTGCTGGTAACGCACCTGTCCCGCGCCGCTGCACGTCGCGCAGGTTTCGGGTTGCGTGCCGGTCTTCGCGCCCGTGCCTGTGCAAGTCTCGCACGTCTCAAGGCGGGGAATGCGCAGTTGAGCCGTCATGCCTTCGGCCGCTTCTTCGAGCGTAATCTCAAGGTCGTAGCGCAAGTCTGCGCCCCGCTGTGCGTTGGAACGCCGCCCGCCCGCGCCCCCGGCGCGTCCGCCGAACACGTCGCCGAAACCGAAGAGGTCGCCGAGTATGTCTTCAAAGCCGCCGAAACCCTGCTGTGCGCCCCAGTTTGCGCCCGCGCTGTTCGAGACGCCCGCATGGCCGAAGCGATCATAACGCCCTCGCTGCTCCGCGTTCGAGAGTACGCCGTAAGCCTCGGCCACTTCCTTAAAAGTTTCCTCCGCCTCGGCGTCGCCGGGATTTTTATCCGGATGATAACGAATCGCGAGACGCTTGTAGGCGCTCTTCAACTCCTGCTCGGTCGCATTGCGCCCGACGCCTAAAATTTCGTAATAGTCCTTTTTGCTCATAAGTCGAAATAGTAAATCGTGAATCGTAAATCGTGAATAGATAAATTCCGTCTGCTTCTATTGACGATTTACGATTCACGATTTGCGGCTTTAATAGTATCAACCGGGGTCGTTGCTGTTCGTGACGATGGTTCCCGGCGGCGGGGACATGCCGCCGAGCATCGCGTTTGTGAGTAACAGCGCGATGCGTTCCACATCGGCGAGCGCGCGCCTGACATGCTCCTCGTCCGTGCTCTCTACCGCGACCACGCTTTCGTTGAAGACGTGCACGGCGTCCTCTCTGTCCTCGGTCGATAGCGTGGCGGATAATTCTTTAAATGTGCGCTGGGTGTTGCGCAAGAGGCTGTCGAGCCGGTTGCGCATGTGTATGAATTCCTTCGCGCGCTGGTCTTTGCCGGCGGAAGAAGTGGCTTCCGCAATCAAGATGTCTATCTCGTCCGGGTTCAGGCCGGAGGTCGGCGTGATACGCATCTGCTGTTGCCGCCCCGTCGCCTTCTCCTGCGCCGAGACGTTTAACAGGCCGCTCGCGTCCACTTCAAAACTCACCTCGATCTGCGCCGCGCCGCGCGGCCCCGGCGGAATCCCCACCAACTCAAATTTGCCGAGCGAACGGTTGCCCTGCGCGATCTCGCGCTCGCCCTGCAACACGTGAATCTCCACGCTCGATTGATTGTCCGCGACGGTGGTGAACGTCAAACTGCTTTTCAGCGGAATCGTCGAATTGCGCTCGATCAACTTGGTGAAAAGGCCGCCGCGCGTCTCAAGGCCGAGCGAGAGCGGAAGCACGTCGAGCAGCACGATGTCTTTCACTTCGCCCGTCAGCACGCCGCCCTGTATGGCCGCGCCCATCCCGACCACCTCATCCGGGTTGATCTCGGACGAAGCCTCACGGCCGAAAATCTCCTTCACCGTGCGCGCGATGATCGGCGAACGCGTCTGCCCGCCGACGAGCAACACCTTGTCGATGTTGTCCGGTTGCAGTTTCGCGTCCCAGAGCGCCTTCTGGCACGGCTCGATGGTTTGCTCCACGAGGTCTGTGACGAGCGCCTCGAAGGTATCGCGTGTGAAGGTTTTGCTGAAATGCTTCGGCCCGGAGGCATCGGCGGCGATAAAAGGCAGGTTAACGTTCGTCTCGGTCAGCGAAGAGAGTTCACACTTGGCGCGCTCGGCGGCCTCTTTCAGACGCTGGAGGGCGAGGCGGTCTTCGCGCAAGTTGATGCCGGTTTCTTCGCGAAACTGTTCGACCATCCAGTTGATGATGCGCTCGTCGAAATCTTCACCGCCGAGAAAAGTGTTGCCCGACGTTGACAGCACCTCGAAGACGCCGTCGTTCATCTCCAGGATCGACACGTCGAACGTGCCGCCGCCGAGATCGTAGACCACGATCCGCTCGGAGGTGCTGCGCCCGAGGCCGTAAGCGAGCGCGGCGGCGGTCGGCTCGTTGATGATGCGTTCGATGCGCAGGCCGGCGATCTTGCCCGCGTCTTTCGTCGCCTGCCGCTGCGAATCGTCGAAGTAGGCGGGCACGGTGACGACGGCCTCCGTGATCGCTTCGCCGAGAAAATCTTCGGCGGCGGCTTTCAGGCGTTGCAGCACGATGCCGGAAATTTCCTGTGGGCTGTAGACGCGACCCTGCACGCGGATGCGCGCGTCTCCGTTTTGCGAATCGGTGATCTCGAAAGGCGTGGTTTCAACCGCGCGCTGCACTTCCGGCGACTCGAATTTACGGCCGATGAGACGCTTGACGGCGTAGACGGTATTGGAGGCATTAGTCACGGCCTGTCGCTTGGCGATCTGCCCGACGAGCCGCTCGCCTTTATCCGTGAAGCCCACCACCGAAGGCGTCGTGCGCCCGCCTTCCTTGTTCGGGATGATCTGCACCGCGCCGCCTTCCAATACGGCCACGCAGCAGTTCGTCGTCCCCAAATCTATGCCGATAACTTTGCCCATAACTTTTAAGTTTCAGTTTTGAGTTTTCAGTTTCCAGTTTTCAGATGAAAGAGGTTTAGTCTGAAAACTGAAAACTGAAAACTCAAAACTTTATTTTGTCGCCACCTTGACCATCGCCGGACGCAACAGCTTTTCGCCGAGACGATAGCCGCGCACGATCTCTTGCATCACGATATCAGGCTCAAATTCATCCGTCTGTTCGGTGCTGATGGCTTCATGCACGTGCGGATCGAAGGGACGCCCGACCGTCGGCACCTGCTCGACCCCCAAACTTTCCAACACGCCGTGCAACTGCTTGCTGATCAACTCGACGCCGTGCAGAAAATTCCTGAACTCCTGCGATTCCGTCGCCCCGGCCGACGACTCGGCCTCGTGCGCACGCCGCAGGTTATCCATCACAGGCAACAACTGCCCGACCACTTCCGCGACGACGCGGTTATAAGTTTCGCCGCGCTCTCGCTCGACGCGCTTGCGATAGTTGTCGAAATCGGCCTGCCGCCGCGCCGCGAGTTCATGCAACTCCTGTCGTTCGGCGCGCGCCTTCTGCAATTCGGCCTCGACCATCTCCAACTCGGCTTGCGCGGCGAATAGTTCCGCCTGCAACGCCAGCGCGGAACTCGTGCCGCCTCGCCCGCCCGTCGCCGTTCGCGCGTTTGCACGCCCGCCGCCGTTCGCGCCGCTTGCATTCATTGGGCGCTGCGTGTCCTGTTCGTCGCGTTCTTCGGGCATGTCCGAGCGCGGCGGCGCACCGGCCGTGTCGCGGTCGTCGGCGTCGTCTTTGCCCTGTTCGTTGTCCTGTTCCGCGCCGCGATCAATGCGCCGCTGCATCTCGGTCTCGTCTTCGTAGATCGAGGCGCGGCCGAGTTCGTCGGGTGAAGGTGTGTTGTCATCGTCCGCCGTTTCGGGCGCGGCATGGCGCTCGACGCCGCCTTCTTCATCCACAAAGCGGACGGGAATTCGCTTGGGAGACGGTCTGTTTTCGTTAATCATTTCCATTCGATCTTGATGACCCTCTGCTGGCGTGGAAGCCGGAAGCGACGCGACTCGCTTTCGCCTTCGTGTTTAGACATGCGCGCTGTCTTCGCGCATTATACGTTCAATCAATTGCGAGACGTAGCCGACGACCGCCATCATGCGTTCGTACTCGATGCGCATCGGGCCGACGACGCCGACCGTGCCCGCTACGCCCCCCGTCCCGATGTGATAAGGGGCGGTGATGAGCGCGCAGTTGTGCATCGAGGGCGTCGTCAATTCGCGCCCGATCTGGACGCGCACGTCGCCGAAGGCGCGTTCGCGCGTGATGCACTCGTTCAAAATCTTCACGAGCCGCGTCTTCTCTTCCAGCGTGCGGAACAACTGGCGCAGCCGCTCAATGTCCGTGAAATCCGGCTTGACCAGAATGTTCGACGCGCCATCGACGTAAACGTCGCCGGTCGCGGCATCCTCGCCTTCCAGACTCAACTCGCACAGGAGCATGGCGTTTTGCAGCAAACGGTCGTAGAGAGCTTTCTCGGCGCGCATGAGTTGGAGAATCTCCGCGCGAATCGTTTGCAGGTTCTTGCCGCTGAACTCCGCGTTCAGATAGCGCGCCGTGTGTTCGAGTTCTTCCTGCGTGAGCGGTTCGTCAATGCGAATGATCTTGTTCTGGATGATGTTCGGCGCGAAGACGAGGACGACGAGGATGCGCCCGTCCGTCAACTGCACAAACTCGATGTGCTGCAAACGATTGTCGGCCATCGGCGGCGAGATGACGATGCCGACGTTCTCGGAAAGCTCCGACAGGAGATGCGAAACCTTCTCCATCAGCCGGTTGGGAGCCGTCATGTTGCCATCGCCCTGGCGGATGCCGAGCAGATTATCAATGGCCGCCGTGTCAGCCCGCGATAGGCGCGCATCGCCCAGCATGTGATCCACGTAATAACGATAACCGAGGTCGGTCGGTACGCGACCGGCCGACGTGTGCGGCTGTTCGACGAGTCCGGCGTCTTCCAGTTCGGCCATCACGTTGCGGATCGTGGCCGCGCTGCACCCGGCCGCCCCCGCCAGTCGTTCCGAAACGGTGCGCGAACCGACCGGCTCGCCCGTGCCCAAGTGTTCCTTGATGATGGCCGACAATACGAAGCGAGAGCGCGCGTCGGGCAGCCGCTCGGATGTCGTCGCTGATGTGGAACTACGATTTGCCATCTGATGCTTGAAGCGGGATGCGGGGCTATTGCAGGTCAATTTACGGGAAAGACGGGCAAAACCCCGCCAAATGTCAATTCCATCATTACTGCCACGCCCGAAACCTGTCAAGGTTCAATTCTACAGGTTCGGACACGCCCCTTCGCGCCCGAAGTATAACGGATGTGGGAAAGGGGGCGCAATCCGCCTGCCGCCGACACCACACTTGCGCCGCGCCTATCCGGCCGCCCAACTCAATTTATAGATTTCACAAGACTTAGCGTTACGCAGGAGCCTGCGATCCGCTTCTAACGGTTAACCTGCTCTCCGCAATAGACTTACCCTGTGCCCTCTGCGCCCTCTCGCCGCCCCCCAAACACTCCGCGCTCACAATTGATGCTTTAAAAAGGCTTAGCGGCGGGCGCGGAGAGCATCGTTGACGCCCCGCCGGAGCGCTCGTAATATAGGGTTCGCGCTCGGCGTCAACTGTCTTTTCAGGGTGGGGCTTCGGATCGAACTTTTTTCCTGAAGTCCCCGTCAAATCCGCTGGTCGCACGTTTTCGCGTTTCGTTCATAGTCGGTGCAGGATTTAATTTTCCCATGTCAGCCGCGCAGACACATCTCAGCCTCCTTTTCGCGGACGCCTTCCGGCAACTTGAGCGTCAGCATCCGGCGCCGGAAATAGAAGTTCGCTTTTATCCGTATGCCGGGCTGAATCACACGATCCGCTCGCGCGCCGGGCGCATCCGCGTGCGCATCTCCGACATCTTTCAAGACGCGCCGCCCAACGTTCAACGCGCCCTCGCCTTCATTCTCGTCGCCAAACTGCTGCGACGCCCGACACCGCAGGTTCACGAACGCGTCTATCGCGACTACGCTTTTTCGCCGCAAGTGCAACGCGCCTCCGACATCGCACGCCGCCGTCGCGGTCGCCGGCGGGTGTCCACGTCGCGCGGCAGTTATCATAATCTCGACCGGCTGTTTGCGCGTCTCAACCGTCGCTACTTTGACGACGAAATGGAGAGACCCACGCTCGCCTGGTCGCAACGGCGCACGCGCCGCATTCTCGGCCATCACGACCCCGCCGACAACACCATCGTGATCAGCAAGACCCTCGACGCGCCAGATGTGCCCGAATGGTTCGTCGAGTACATCCTCTATCACGAGATGTTGCACATCAAGCATCCGGCGCGCGTCGTCAAAGGACGCCGCTTCTCGCACACGAAAGCGTTCCTCGCCGAAGAGGAACGCTATCCCCTCTTCGACGAAGCGCAGGAGTGGCTCGACCGCGTAGCCCGCCAGCGCCGCACGGACGCGACGCCCGCCAGGGCAGCCTGAAAGCAAAACACCCCCCACGAATTTTTCGGAACTTTCTCTTTCCCGCGCCGTTATTACAGGCAGGAAGATGGGCTCCTCCGAAGAGAACGGGCGGGCAAACTCGCGACGCGTTGCTAAACGGCAACGTCCGCAAGTTGCCCGCCCGTTCTTTATTTGTCGCCGATCATTCGTCAGTGGCCCAATCTGCCGCCCGGTTGCTCGCCCTCATCATCACAACCAACTGATAACTGATACCCGGCAACCCATAACTGATAATCGGCACTTCCTTGACACGTTCTATCTACCGTGATTTCATGCCTTCACATAATGTCTTAAAATTCGATCCGGAATTTTGCAAGGAGAATCTATATGAGTGAGAGTGTTTTCAAAGGCGTCGAGATGGTGGGCACGTCCGACCAGAGTTTCAGCCACGCGATTGAGGTGGCGGTCAATCGCGCGCGTCAATCGTTGCGCAATCTCTCATGGTTCATCGTGAAGGAGCAGCGCGGCGGGCTGCAACAGGGAAGGCTTGAGTATCAAGTGACGCTCGAAGTTTATTTTAAACTCGAAACCGAAGGCGGCGACTAACAGGGTGGCCGGGATCGTTTCGGGCGGCCTCTTAGCGACGCGGTTCGCTGACTGGACAAAGCGTGTGGACGCTCGCTAGACTACGCAGTTTGCGACACGGCCTATAATTTTGACCAGGCGACGTGCGCCATCCAGGCGGGTAATTTTTTCGATACGGAGCAAGAAAATTTCATGGCTATTCCAGCAACCCAAATCCGTCGCGGGATGGTAATACTCTTCGAGGGCAACCTGTGCAAGGTGATTGACTTTCGACATCACACGCCCGGCAACCTTCGCGCGATGGTGCAGACGAAAATGCGCAACCTGCGCACGGGCGCGTCCTTCGAACATCGTTTCCGCTCGTCAGACACGGTGGACAAGGCTTCTCTCGAACAGCACGAGATGGAGTACATGTACTCGGACGGTTCGCAGCACCATTTCATGAACACGGAGAACTACGAGCAAACCGCCCTGAGCGAAGAAGACCTCGCCGACATGGCGCAATGGCTCATGCCCGGCATGCGCATACAGGCGGAGTTTTACGAAGGCCAGCCCATCGGCATCACCCTTCCGCCGTCGATGGAACTCACCGTCACGCGCACCGACCCGACGCTCAAAGGCGCAACCGTCTCGAACGTCAACAAACCCGCGACGCTGGAAAACGGCGTGACGATCACCGTGCCGCCCTTCGTCAACGAAGGCGACCGCATCCGCGTAGACCCGACGGAATCGCGCTACATCGAGCGCGCCAAGTAGCGTCTTGGTTTCAAGTTTCAGGTTTCAGGTTTCAAGTCCGGCAAACGTTTTACGTCTTCTAACCTGAAACCTGAAACTTGAAACTTGAAACTCCGTGTATCTTCTCTACAGCCTCCTTCTGACACTCGCCATCATTGCGCTGCTCCCGCTGTTTTTGCTCGATGCGTTGCGCCACGGCAAATACGTGATCGGGTTGCGCGAGCGTCTGGGCAGCGTGCCGGAGATCGACACGGGCGGGCGCAGTGTAGTCTGGTTGCACTGCGTTTCGGTCGGCGAGACGCAGGCCGCGCGGCCTCTGGCGCGGGCATTGCTCGAACAATTTCCCACTCACGCGCTCGTCGTCACAACCACCACGCTCACGGGGCAAAAACTGGCGCGCGACGTTTTTCGCGACGACGCGGCTGCGGTTGTTTACTTCCCCTTCGACTGGGCATGGAGCGTGCGGCGTTCGCTGCGCAAGCTCAAACCCTCGCTCGTGCTCATCATGGAGACGGAACTGTGGCCGCGTTTTTTGCGTGAGTGCCGCCGGAGCGACATTCCCGTCGCGCTCGTCAACGGGCGCATCTCCGAAAAATCTTTTAAGGGCTATCGTCGTCTGGGCAGTTTCATCAAGAGCGTCGTCGGCTCGCTGACGCTCGCCATTATGCAGACGGAGGCCGACGCCGACAGAATCCGCGCGCTCGGTCTTTCCCCCGAACGAACGCGCGTCTCAGGCAACATCAAATTTGACGCCGACGCGGGCGCGCATGAACAGGCAGTCACGACCGAACTGCGCGACCGCTTTGCGTTCGACAATGCGCGACCGCTCATCGTCGCCGCCAGCACACACGCCCCCGAAGAATCGATCACGCTCGCGGCGTTTCAGAAAACCTGCGCCGCGCTCGCGACGGGCAAACGCCCGCGCCTGCTCATCGCGCCGCGCCATCCCGAGCGCTTCAACGAAGTCGCCGCTCTGCTCGCAGCGAGCGGCCTCTCCTGGACGCGTCGTTCAAATCCGCCGCAGGGGAACGACCGCGCCTGTGATGTCGTCCTGCTCGACAGCATCGGCGAACTGCGCGATGTCTACGCGCTCGCCGCGCTCGTCTTCGTCGGCGGCAGCATCGCCCGCACCGGCGGGCACAACGTGCTCGAACCGGCCGCCGCCGCGCGCTGCATCGTCACCGGCGCGCACACCTTCAACTTTTCCTCGATCATGCGCGACTTCCTCGAACGCGACGCGCTCGTGCAGTTGCCCGCGCTCACGGAAGCGGAAGCGCCCTCCGCGCTGGCACAAATTTTCTGCGAGTTGTTAAATACGGACGAACGGCGACGCCGCACCGGAGAGCGCGCCCTCGCCGCGCTTCAAGAGAGCCGCGGCGCGACGGACGCTACGATCAAACTTCTCACACCGCTGTTGGAACGGCAAACAGCAGACGGCGGACGGCGACCGGTCGAGAACTAGAGACGCCGCCTCTTCGCCTGAACTTCGACCGGAAGACTCTCGGCTTCCGCTGCGCGCGTTATGTTCCAACTTTGCGTGAAACCCATTCTCACGCAAAGTCGCAAAGCCGGAACATGAGACTTGTAGGTTGAATAGTTTGCGTCCGGGTTCGGATAATCACGGCTCGCAGAGTCCTACCCTTTTTATGCTTCAACTGCCTGACTTCGTGCTCGCACCGCTCGGCATCGCCTACGGCGCGGCGGGCAGCGCGCGTCGCGCTCTTTATCGCGCGGGCGTGTTACCCGTCAAAGTCATTGACGCCCCGGTCATCAGCGCGGGGAACATTACGGCCGGGGGGACGGGCAAGACGCCGCTCGTCGAATGGCTGGCTCGCGAGGCGGCAAACGAAGGGCGACGCATCTGCATTCTCACGCGCGGCTACGGTCGCGCGGATGCGGGCAGGCGCGTCGTCGTCTCGGACGGCGAACGAGTGCTGGCCGGGGCGCGAGAGGGGGGCGACGAGCCGCGCCTGCTGGCTGAGAAGTTGCTGGGGCATCGCGTCGCCGTCGTCAGCGACGCGAACAGGGTGGCGGCGGCCGGGTGGGCGTTGAAGAATCTCCGCAGCGAAGTGTTCATCCTCGACGACGGGTTCCAGCACCTGCGCATCGGGCGCGACCTGAACATCCTGACGCTCGACGCGACCGACCCGTGGGGCGGCGGGCATCTGCTGCCGCGCGGGCGTCTGCGCGAACCGCTCGGCGAGATGAAGCGGGCGGATTTAATCGTCATCACGCGCGCGGAACTGGCCGGAGATGCCGGAGACCTGCGCGCGCGCGCCGAGAGTTTGAGCCGCGGTCGCCCCGTGCTCCTCGCACGCACCGCCACGCTCCGCATCTCGCCGCTCCTGAGCCGGACATCCGGGGCGACGAACGGAACGCCGGAACCGGACGAAATCCCGCAATCGCTCGCCGACCACATTCCGCAATCGCTCGCCGACCACATTCCGCAACCGCTCGCCGCGTTCTGCGCCATCGGAAACCCGCAGGCGTTTTTCGCACACGCGCGCAACGAATCTCTCACGCTCAACTACACGCGCTCGTTCACGGATCATCACGCGTACACGCAGCGCGACGTTGACGATTGCCTGCGCGAAGCGGTTCGTCACGGCGCGCGGGCGCTGCTCACGACGGCGAAGGATGCCGTTAAACTCCGCGCGCTCCGCTTTGCGCTTCCCTGTTACGTGTTGGAAGTCGCGTTAAAGTTTGACGAGGAGCGGAGTATGCGCGACATCTTGAATGAATGTATCTCGGGGCGCGTCAGGCTATGACAGGCTGATGGCGCGCGGAGGCGGGTCTGATCCCGGAGCGGACAAGTCGGGCGGCGGCGTCGCTCTCGGCGTAGGCGGTGGCGGATCATCGGGCGCGGGCGTCGGTGTAGCTCTTGCCGGGGGCGGAGTCGGGTTGCGGCGCGGGGTCGGAGTCGGATCGGCTTCTTCCTCTTCTTCCGGGGTGTTGCTGTTGCCCTCTTCATCCGGCGTTGTCGAGGGCGTCGGCTGTGGCGTCGGGTTCGAGTTCGGATTCGGGTTCCCGACCGTGCCAGTCCCGCCCGTCGAAGTTTGACCGGGCGTGGCTAAGGGCGTCGGCGTGCCGGTGACGGGCGTGATGTTACCTTCTTCCGCACCCGTCGGCGACGCTCCCGGCACCACGGGCAATGCGTTGGGATCGACGACGAGCGGTTGAGAGTTGTCGTTTGTGTTAGATGAATCGGAATTGCGCTGGTAGGCGTAGAAGACGCCGAGCAGCGCCACAAGGAGGACGGCCGCCGGGATCATGATGCGCCACGGGTTGAAACTCGCGGCGGGCGGCGGCGCATCAAAAAGCTCAGGCTCATCGGCGACATACACTTGTTCGCGCGCATGCACGATAGTCGCCTCGTCGGCTTCGGTGCTGACAGTCGGGCGCGTCTCGAACGGCGCGGTCGGAACGACGATGCGATTGGTGTTGCCCGCGCTTAAATTCTCATTTTCGGTCGTCTCAGCCCCGGCCGGGATCACGCCTGTTTCGTCACTCGTCGCGGCGGCGGCGGCGAGCGCTTCGGCCAGTTCGCCCGCGCTCTGTTGCCGCTCGTCAGGAACTTTCGACAGCGCGCGCGCGATAACATCGCCTACCGCGGGCGGCAGATCTTTCCGCTCGTCGAGCACCGAAGGCGCAGCCTCTTGCAGGTGCTTCAACATGATCGATGTCGCCGACTCGCCCGTGAACGGCACATGCCCGACGAACATCTCGTAGAGGATGATCCCTAAGCTGTAGATGTCGGAACGCGCGTCTATGTCGCTGGCCTGCGAACATTGTTCGGGCGACATGTATTGGGGCGTGCCGATGATCAAATTGGGGGCTGTGAGTTCGGGGTCAGGCCCTTCGGTTTCCAGAATTTTGGCGATGCCGAAGTCGAGCACTTTCGCCCAGTCGTTGCCGCCGGCCACCTCTTCGAGCATGATGTTGTCGCTCTTGAGGTCGCGATGGACGACGCCCTCGGCGTGCGCGGCGTCGAGCGCGCCGCAAATCTGCCTCGTCACTTCGACGACGCGCGCGAGCGGCAGAGGGCTTTCGCTCCGAATCACTTCCTTGAGCGTCTTCCCTCGCAGGTACTCCATCACGAGAAAGACGATGCCGTTCTCGGATTCGCCGAAATCCGTGACGTTCAGAGCGTGAGGGTTCGAGATGCGGGAGGCGGCTTTGGCTTCGCGCGTGAAGCGCGCCACGATCTTATCATCGGCGGCGAGCGAGGGGTGCAGCACCTTGATCGCGACGGCCTTTTCCATCAACACATGCGTCGCGCGGTAAACCGTGCCCATGCCGCCTTCGCTGATGCGTTCCTCGATGCGATACTTACTGGCTAACGTCTGCCCGACCAGAGCGTCGCCCGACTTGACTAGAACAGTGCCGTCGGCCGGGCATAGAGTGGGCGCGTTCTCATAAGTCTTCCCGCATTTCGGACATTTTTTCATCAAACGCTTTCGCCTCGCACAAACGATTCTGAAGGAATTTCCCGTTTGAAGCGTATCATACCGCTACGAACGCCCCAAGGTAAAACTATAACACGCAAAACTGAAGCCACAACGCGCGTTAATCTCGCGTACCCGTTATTTCTTTTAACTTTTCGCCGAATTTAAGTAATCTTGCACGCGTAATTCAATATACGTCCGAAGGGAGTATGACGTTTGGGTAAAGAACAGCTACTCGTTATCGGCGGCGTGGCCGCCGGACTCGCGGCGGCCATGCAGGCGCGGCGCGCAGCGCCCTCCCTCGGCATCACCGTGCTTGAGAAAACCGCGGACATTTCTTACGGCGCGTGCGGCCTCCCTTATGTCATCTCCGGCATCATCCCCGCGCTCGAACGTCTCGTCGTCCACACGCCCGAATACTTTCAAGAGCAACATAATATCAAAGTTCAACTTCACACGGAGGCATTGGAGATTCTCCCGGCGCGTTCCCTCGTGCGCGTGAGCGTGAATGGCGAGCGTCGTGAAATGGGCTTCGACAATCTCGTGCTGGCGACCGGGGCGGCGGCCGTCTGCCCGCCCCTGCCGGGGCATGATCTCTCGGGCGTCTTTGTCCTGCGCCAACTGCGCGACGGGCGACGACTGCTACAGTTTATCGAGCGTGAGCGACCGCGCGCGGCCGTCATTGTCGGCGCGGGCTACATCGGTCTTGAGATGGCCGAAGCCTTTCGCGCGCGTGGGCTGGAGACGACGCTCGTCGAATCGTCCGACAGGATGATGAGCACGCTCGGCGGCCGACTGCGTGATCGAGTGGTTGACGAGTTGCGTGAGGGCGGCGTTGAAGTCGTGTTGGGCGAGCGCGTGTCGGCTTTCGAGGGGCGCGGCGAAGGGGTGGCGCGCGTGATCTGCGAAAGCGGGCGCGCCTTCGAGGCGCAGGTTGTGTTGATCGGAGTCGGCGTGCGTCCCGCCGTCGAGATCGCAAAGGGCGCGGGGCTGGAGATCGGCGAGAGCGGAGCGATTGTCGCCGATGCGAACCAGCGCACGAGCGCGGCCAACATTTTCGCGGCGGGCGATTGCACCGAGACGTTGCACCGCGTTTCGGGGCGCCGGGTCTGGATGCCGCTCGCGCAGCCGGCGGTGCGTCAGGGCTGGGTCGCGGGCGCAAACGCGGCGGGCGCAAGGCCGGAAGCGCGTTACGCGGGAGTCACCGGCACGAACGCCGTTAAAGTTTTTGGCCTTGAGGTCGCGCGCACGGGCTTGTCTCTGGAAGAAGCTCGAAGCGCGGGCTTCGACGCGTCCACCATAGAAGATGAATCTTCAACGCGCGCCGGTTACTATCCCGGCGGCGATAAAATCCTGACGCGCATCATTCATGACAAAAGCGGCCGGTTGCTCGGCGCGCAGATGGTCGGGCGCGAAGGCGTCGCCGGGCGCATAGACGTGTATGCCGCCGCGCTCCACGCCAATCTCAAAATCGAAGATGTTAACCAACTCGATCTCGCCTACGCCCCGCCCTTCGCACCGACCATCGACCCGATTCTTCGCGCCACGCGGCCGAACGAAAAAGGATGAACGCGGAACGCGGAACGATGAAGTGAAAGCATTTGCCTTCGTTCATCATTCCGCGTTCCGCGTTCCGCGTTTCCCTAGTTGACTCTGATGCGAACGGCGAAGTTGCCGCCGTTGTCGCTATAGTCGTCGTCGTTGATGGCGAGAATGAGGCGGCCGTCCACCTGCGCGTTGAAAGTCAGTTGATTACCGATGAGGAACGGCTGCGAGATTTGGCCGTTCGATGTTCGGATGAAACCGATGAGCGCGCCCGGCCCAGCTGTCGGCACGGGACGCGTCCCGATGATCGAGCCGAAGCCCGTGGCGCGGCCGCCCTGTGGCCCGACCTCGCCGATGCGTCGCCCGGCGATAACCATCCCGCTCGCCGAGATCGTCACCTGCTCGCCTGCACGCAATTCGACGCCCGAATCCGTGTCGCGCGATGTGCCCGGCACGTTGACGCTCAGTTCGCGCGGCGCGCCGACGCGACCGGCATCGCCGGTGTCCCGGTTATCGCGGTTATCGCGGTTATCGCCTCCGGGCAGGCGCGAGCGCACGGGGGCGGGTGAAGTCCGGCGTGTGTCGAAGATGTCGTCGTCGTTTTCGACTTCATCGTTGTTGGTGTTGCGCGAGGCCGCGTTGTCGCGTCGTCGCGGCGTGAGGTCGCGTTCGGTGCGAACCTGCACGGTATATGCGCCGCGCGCGTCGGAAAAAGTGCCGCGATTTGCCGTCAGGTAGAGTCGGCCGTCCCGGTCGGCCACGAAGTCGCGCCCGATTCCGATCTCTATGATTGGTGAATCCGGCTCGTTGCCGATTGCGCCGATGAGCACGCCCTCGGCGGCGCGCGGCAGCGGCGCGGTCGGATCGACCGAGCGCAGCCCGCCCGGCGTGATGCGCGAACGCCCCGCGACGATGGTGCCTGTAGCCTTCACGGATACGCGTTCGCCCCGGCGCAAATCCACGCCGCTGTCAATCCAGTTGGACGCAAGGCCGACTTCCACCGTGCGCGACGAGAAGCGCGCCTCGTCGAGCGAGCGACCTTCGATTTCAACGCGCTCGATCTGGTTCGGACGAAAGAATTGCACCTCGCCCTGTTCGGTCGTCGTGCCCGTCGTCGTAGTGCCGCCGGTCGCCGTTGCGACACGCACGGCGAAGCGGCCGCCGATAAAGCCGAGCACGGTTCCGCGCACGGTGCGCCCATCGCGCAGGTAGATCGTATCGGCCAGCGCGAGCGGCGCACACACCACAACGAACAGCAAAGCAATAATTATCTTCTTCATATGTTTTTTCACCCTCTCGAATTCAAAGTTCTATGAGCGCATTCCTGTGTCCTGAAATCAAATTCACACGGGGCTGTCCTGAGCATAAACTCGCCAGCCACGATCATCCACGGGAGAGAATCCCAACGCCGGGGAAAGACAGCTTCGATTAAGATAGCCTTGAGGGAATGATGATTAAAGATTACAACGAAGCAGTGAGGCGAGCAAGCATGAGGTGCCAAACTCGCGGCGAGGCCGTGCGTCGATCCATGCCGCGCGCTCCTTGAAATGAGGGCTTAACATAAACTTGCGGGCGCGCCCCATTTTGACGGAGCGCGCCCGCAGGAGTTGTCGTCTGACGATTGATCGCCGCGTTTAGCGAACCGCCACGAAGACGATGACCAGCGTGAAGATGACCAGCGTTTCGATGAACGCCAAACCGATGATCATCAAAATCTGGATGCGGCCGCCCGCGCCCGGATTGCGCGCCGTGCCTTCGGCCGCCGCCGCCGCCACGCGCGACTGGCCGATTGCGCCCAGACCCGCCGCAATCGCGAACCCGAACCCGGCGGCCAGTTTCGCATATTTGGCGACGCTCGATTCGTTATCGGCGGCCACTTGTCCCACCTGCGCGAGCGCGGGCATGGCGGCCATCAACACGCCTACCACGGCGAAGAATGCCATTCTGAGTTTATGCATATTTCATCTCTCCTTTCAGAGTTGAATGTCGAAAGAGAGGAAAGTGAACTCCGTCCGGTTGTCGAAGCCTTGCACGCGCGACTTATGATTTCGCCGACACCCGGTATCCGCCGCCCCTCTTACAACGGCGCTCCAGCGATGCCGACATCCGCTCACTTTCAAACAGCGAAAGTTATTATTCTCCGCGTACATGTTTCGCCTCTCATCAACCTTAACGATTTTCTCCCCCTCGGTGTTCCCCCTTGCGGACGCCTCAACGCGTGCGGTCGCGTTTCCCCGCACCGCTCAAAGACGCCATCGAACAACGATGAAGTATGAACGATGAACGATGAAGTAAAAACAAGTGATTTGATCTTTACTTCATCGTTCCGCGTTCCTACTTCATCGTTAATTTCACAATGCCGGGGCGATGATTTCGTCGCCTTCAATCGGCTGAAGTTGATTGCCGTGCGCGTCGTCGTGGTCTTCGTGCGGCGCGTGCGAGACTTCGCCGATGTAGATCATCGAGAGCAGCGTGAAGATGAACGCCTGCATGACGGACGCGAAGACGGTCAAGACCATCAGGATGGCGGGGAGCACCCAGTAAGTGTAAGGCGCGCCGACGCCCGCGAGATTCATCGCCACCTGTTCGTCGCCGAAGATGTTGCCGAAGAGACGCAAGCCCAGCGAGAGCGGGCGCACGGCGTTACTGATCAACTCGATGACGAACATCGCCGGCCCCATGATGAACAAAATCGCGCCGCTGAAATAATGCACGCCCGCGAAGTGGCCGAGATGCCCCATCAACCCGTTTTCTTTAACGCCGATGTAGTTGTAATAGAAGAACGATGTGATGCCGAGCGCGAAGGTGACGGACGTGTGCGCCGTCGGCGGCATGAACATCGGGAACAGCCCCATCAAATTCGAGACGAGGATGAGCAGGGCGAACGTGCCGACGACGGGAAAGTATTTCAACCCGTGCGGCCCGATGATGTTCTCCACCATGTCGCGCACGGCGAGCACGGTCACTTCGAGCGTCTGCTGCCCGCCGCTCGGCTCGTCTTCCGAGAGATACTTGCCTTTCAGAATCCAGATGATCGCGAGCGTGAGCAGGCAGGCGACGATAAACATCACCGTGTACCACGGCACGGCGTTGTCAACCGTGTACGCGCCGAAGACGGTCTCGGCGTCCGTGCCGAACTTGTGAAAGAGATTGTCCCAGACGGGCTTTGTATAGGCCATCTGGAAATTGTGGACCGGCTCGCCGATGAAATGATTGACGGCTTCGACGAGCGGCGGCGTGTGGTGCGCCGCGGCCGCGCCGCCGCCGTGAGCGGCCGCCCCGGCGGTTTCGGCGTGCGGCGCGGCCGTTGCGCCGTGCGCCGCCCCTTCCTCGCCATGCGCTTGCAGCAACCAGAACATTATTTAGTTTCCTCTCGATGTATGATCACGAAATAAGTTTGCATGAACCCTTCCAGGAGCGCGGCGACGACGAACGAACAGAGGCCGACGAGCATGGCCGTCAAGGATGCGATGTCGAGCCAGTGAGCGACGGCGACCGCGACCCCGACGATGACGTAGCGCGTGATGAAGCGCACGACTTTAAGTTTCGGCCGCGCGCCCGTTTCAACCGAGAGTGCGAACGCCGCCGAGATGGCCGTCCGCATCCAGTGATGGTTCAGCAGCGAGAGCGCGCCGCCGATAAACAACCCGGTCGTCACCCGCCACGGCATCAACACGGCGCTCGCGAGTACGGCCGCCGCGACCGTCCAGATCATGACACGGAACAGCCGCTCCGCCATCGCGGACGCATCAGTGCTTACCACTTCACCTGACATTTCATCGCCAAGCGCGCCGCTGTCTGCACTTTCATTCATCGTAGAACGCTAGATTCTACATGCTCGGGCGGCGGGCTGTCGAGTTGCGAAATTTCTAATCGCGGGGAATGCGGCCTGCCACGAATTTCTTCACGAAATCCGCGACATCAGGCGGATGAACTGCATGAAACCGGCCACCGTGCCGACGAGTATTCCCGCCACGATGAGCCACGGACTCGTACCCAACCAGCGATCCAAAGCCCACCCGACGAGCAGGCACGACACGATGGACAAGGCCAGCGACAGTACCGCCCCGTAAACCACGCTACTCTTGCTGTTAATGTTCTGATCGTCTTGCTTCGCCATAAGCGTTTCGGTTTCAAGTTTCAGGTTTCAAGTTTCAAGTCTGAGATTTCCGGTTCTTTAACGCGAAAGTTCGGGACTCGGGTTTAAGGCTCTTCGTTTTTAACTTGAAACTTGAAACCTGAAACTTGAAACCCCGTGTTTGAAACTACCATTTCTCACGCGTCGCATAGTTCTTCGGCAACTCGTAGAGCAGGGCGCGGCGCGAATGGCGCATGGAATCGTGTATGAAGCAGACGTGCGTACACCAGCAGGTTTTTCCGCCGTCGATGGCGGCGAGTTCCGCCCCTCTCTGCCCGCCGTTCCAGAGCGCGCCGAAATCGTAATCGTAATCCGGGAGCGCGGCGAATTTTTCGCGCAATTCGCAGGCGCGCACATCGCCGTTGTAATCGATGACGGCGGTCGTCTCGCCCGCCGTGCAGGGAAAAGCCCACGGTGTCTGGCGGTCGAAGTTGGCGAGTTGCGTGCGATAGTGCGTCGTGATCGCGCCGACGTAGGCGATTGATTTGACGAAGCGTGTGGTCGCCTCGTCGTCGGCGAACATGCGTTCGCCGTAGCGCTTCGTCAAGGCCGCGACGCGGGCATACATCTGCGGCAGTATTTCGGGCGGCACTTGTTTGATCGTCGCGCCCGCTTTGGCCTCGCCGCGTATGAGGTTGAAGTAGTGGCCGTCGAGCCGGAAGTTTTCCCACAGGTACGCGGAGAGTCGTTCGATCTCCGTGTAGTTCTCGGCGCAGACGACCGTGTTGACGTTGAGCCGGAAACGATCTCCGTACTTTTCTTTCAGAGGATAGAGAGCGCGTATGCAGTCGAGGGTGCGTTCCCAGTTGCCGGGGACGCCGCGTATGCGGTCGTGTGTCGCGCCATAGCCGTCGAGCGCGACGTTGAGATAGAGGTCTATGCCGGGGTTGTCGCCGAGCGCACGCGCGACCGCCGACGAGACGTGCGACTTGACGATGGCGTTCGTCGGGATTATGACGCGGCGGACTCCGTTTTGACGCACGAAGAGATTGATGATGTCGCCGAGGTCGCGCCGGAGCGTCGGCTCGCCGCCGGAGAGCCAGAGGTCTGTGATGGGCGGCATCGTGCGCGAGATTTTTTCGATCTGCGCGAAAGTCATGTCGCCCGGTCTGTTCAGTTCGTCCCAGTAGAAGCAGGTCTCGCACTTCGCGTTGCAGCGCGAGGTGACGAACAGGATCACCGTGCCGAGACGCCGTTCGCGTTCGGTCGAGCGGAGCAACTGAAAAAGTTTGACTGCTTTGTTGGACATCGTGTTCAGTCGTGTGGAACGTCGCTCGTCGTCGTCGCCTTCTCGTCCGCGGTTCGTGCGGCGTCGATGATGACAGTTTCCGACGGCGATTTCAATTCATAGGTGATGCCGCGCCAGCGTATGCGACGCGAGAGAGCTGCGGCGAGCGCATTGTAGAGAAAGAGCGCGGAGGCGAGCGGCCATAAAAGTATGTGAGCGGCGAGCGCGGGAGCGCGCCATATTTGTTGCTCCGGCGCGAGCGCAAGCGCGACCGCGCGCAGACGCAACAGTGCTTTCGCCGAGCCGAGCGTGAAGACGCACGCAACGAGGGCGAGCGGCAGCGCGTATGGCAAGCCGCGCCGGAAGCGCAGGAGCGTGAGCGCGAGGCCGCCGTAAAAAACCGCTACGAAGAGCGCGTTTGAGACGAGCACGATGCGCCACAGGCGCGGCGCGTAGACGCGCGTGATCCTGAGTTGGCGCGTGGTGAATTCGACGAGCGTGCGCGCGTTGCAGGTCTCGTGAGAAGCCGTCAGGCAGCGCGGGACGAAATGAATCGGAAGTTGCGCGTTCCGGAGTGCGCGGGTGAGGGCGAAATCGTCGGAAAGCGTTCCGCGCCAACTTTCGACCATGCGCAGGCGCGTGAAAGTTTCGCGCCGGATCGCCGTCGAACCGCCCCAGCAAAAATTCGAGCGCGAGTTTTCGCCGAGCGCGGAAGCAATCGAGGCGTTCCAGACGGCGCGCAGGTGCGAGGACAGGTTGTTCGGCGGGATAAACCAACGATAGCCGGTCGCCGCGCCCGTGCGTTCATCGGCGAGCGGCGAGACGAGCGCGCGCAACCAATCGCGGCGCGGGCGGGCGTCCGAGTCGACGAAGACGAAAACCTCGCTGCGAGCGTCCGCGACGCCGACGGCGGCGATGAGGTTATGAACTTTCTGGCCGCTCTCCGATGCCCTGCCCGCCACAATCAAGCGCGTCGGCAGGTGTGGGGCTTTCCCGTATGTGTGACGCACTTCCTCAATAACTTTCAGCGCGGGGTCGCCAGGGTCATCAATCACGAAGATGATCTCGTAGGACGGATAATTCTGGACACAGAGCGCGTCGAGGTTTTCGCGCAAGCCTTCGTCTAGATCGCGACAGGGGACGACGACGGTTAGGAAGGGCGTGAAATCCGGCGCGGGCGTGGCGGATAGTTCGCGCCGGAAGTAGCGCAGGTAACGCGCGCCGCCTCGAAGCGAGACGAGGGCTTGCAGCAGCAGCAGCGCGGCGAAGAAATAAAAGACAGACATAAAAAAAACGGGGGCGATGCTCTCACGAGAACATCGCCCCGGCAAGTCACGACATGGCAATTACCGGCAATTCAATAAACAGGCTCTCTTTCCCTCTTCGCATCTTGCCCGTCTGCGCCTACTTGTGATCGCGACGCAGTTGGCGAACTCTCTTTGACATCGCGAACGGCACGCCGCTCGCCTTCGGCTCTCCCTTATACTCCGTCTCGCGTCCTCGGATATTCCACGGTTCGGGTCGGGGGGTATCCGGTCTCTGTCCGACGTATTAACATTCTGCGCAGTTGCGGGGAGGGCGCTTGTGAAAGCCTGCGTCGCCGGAACGAGCAGGAAGAATTGGGCTGTTATGGCTAACGCAATGAACAGCCGGTTCAGGGCAGTCGGTGTGAGAGTCATATTGATTATCTCCTGTGAGTTGGTCGTTAAGGCAGGAGGCGTGTCACTTGAGAGCGAACGCGCCCGAAGTTGCGCCCGTCAACGATGAGACGAGCGTCTGCGCGAGGTTGATAAACGGCTGCGGGTAGATGCCGATCAAGACGACGCCGACGACGGCGACGACGAGCGCGGTGCGCAGCGCGGGCGACAGAGAGAGCGGGCGTGCGTCTGCCAATTCGTCGCCGAGATACATCACGCGTATGAACCGGATGTAGTAGTAGAAGGAGACGACCGTGTTGAGAAGCGCCCAGACGGCCAGCCAGATGTACCAATCCTTGCCGTCGGCCGCAGCGCGTTGAAGCAGGCCGCCGAAGAGAAACCACTTGCCGATGAAGCCGCCCGTCAGCGGCAGGCCGCCGAGCGAGAGCATGAAGACCGTCATCATCAACGCCATGCCCGGCGCTTTCTGTCCCAGCCCCGCAAAGTCGTCAACGTTATCGCCGACGAGGCCGCGACGGCGCAGGGAGATGATGACGCCGAACGCGCCGATGTTCATCAAGGTGTAGACGAGCAGGTAGACGACGAGGCCGGTGTAGCCATACTCGTTTGCGGCGATGATGCCGAGCAGCAGATAACCGGCGTTCGAGATCGACGAATAGGCGAGCAGCCGTTTTGCGTTCACCTGCGTGACCGCCGCCCAGTTGCCGACCAGGATCGTGATGGCGGCGACGAGGCCGACGAGCGGCGCCCAATCGACGCGCATCCCGCCGAGGGCTTCGAGAAAGATGCGCGCGAATAGCGCGAAGCTAGCAGCTTTCGATCCCGTCGAGAGAAAGGCCGTAACGGAAGTGGGCGCGCCCTCGTATGCGTCCGGCGCCCACATGTGAAACGGCACGGCGGCGATCTTGAAGAACAACCCGGCGGCGAGCGCGATCATGGCGAGCAGCAGGATCGGCCGCAGCGGCAGGCTTCCCGCGAGCGCACCTTCGAGGGGCGCGCCGCCGAGGATCGACGTGACGCTCTGCGAGATGTCGCCGAGATTGGTCGAACCGGCGACGCCGAACAGCAGCGACATGCCGTAGAGCAGCACGCCCGAGGAGAACGCGCCGAGCAGGAAATATTTCATGCCCGCTTCGTTGGAACGCCGCTCGCGTTTTGTGAAACCGACGAGCACGTAGAACGTCAGCGCCATCAACTCCAGACTGATGTAGAGCGAGATCAGATCGTAACCGCACGCGAGAAACATCATGCCGACCGTGGCGAACAGAACGAGCGCGTAATACTCGCCGTGTTGCTCTCCCTCCACGTCCAGATAGCGCAGGCTGATGGCGATGGTCATGGCGGCCGCGAGGAGAAAGATCATTTTGAAGATGATCGCGAAGCCGTCTATGCGCACCATGCCGTAGAAAGCGTCAATCGGCAGGCTGGCGCGCGTCGTCTGCCAGAGCAGGAAGAGAGAGACGGCGGCGAGCACTGTTCCGGCGAAGGCGAAGTAGGCCGTCCACTTGCGGTCGCGGCGCGGGAGTATGACTTCCAGCACGAGCACGACGCACGCGCAGAGTGTCAGGATCAACTCGGGCGCGATCAACTGAAGGTCGCGCACGCTGAACAGGGCGGTGGTGTTGGCTTGAAGTAGCATAAGCAGTAATGATGAACGCGGAACGATGAACGATGAATATAAAGCGACGGATTTCAGTTCATCGCTCAGCGTTCATCCTTCATCGTTTATCTTTCGGCTCTCGCCGTCGTCGGCGTCGTTTGGGGCGTGCCCGGCCGGAAGGGGTAATCGGGACGCACTTGCCGGACGACCGAATCGACGGGTCGCTGGATGTACTCGATGAACGGTTTCGGGTAAGCGCCGATCCAGAGCGATAGCGCGACGAGCGGAAGCATGTAAGCCCACTCGCGGCCGTTCATGTCGGTTAAGGTTTCGTTCTTCGGGTTGTCGATGTGGCCGAAGAACATGCGCTGGTAGAGCCAGAGCATGTAGCCCGCGTTCAGGATGATGCCGAGCGCAGCCCACGCCGCCCACCACGGCTGCGCCTCGAACGCGCCCCGCATCGCCAGAAATTCCGAGATGAAGACGCACAAAAGCGGCAGCCCTATCGCCGTCATCGTCATCACGAGAAAGACCGTGGCATAGCCCGGCATGACGTGCGACAGCCCGCCGAACTCGGAAACTTTGCGCGTGTGCCGCCGCTCGTAAATGATGCCGACGAGCAGGAACAGCGCGGCCGAATAGATGCCGTGGTTGATCATGTGCAGCACCGCGCCGTTCAGGCCGTTCGGGTTGAGAGCGAACAATCCGAGGATGACGATGCCCATCGAGGAGACCGACGAATAGGCGACGAGCTTCTTCACGTCGCCGTCTTTTACGACGACGAAATACATGGCGGCGAGCGCGCCGTAGATGATGCCGATGATCGCCAGCGCGACCATGATGTGACGCACGCCGAACGTCGCTCCGAAAAGGTTGAAATAGCTCAAATCCTTCGAGGCTTCGGGGAACATCGGCAGGTTGAAGCGGAAGAAGCCGTAGGTTCCGAGTTTCAAAAGTATCCCGGCGAGGATGACCGAGCCTGCGGTCGGCGCTTCGACGTGCGCGTCCGGCAGCCACGTGTGAAACGGCCACATCGGCACTTTGATGGCGAAGCCGATGGCGAAGGCGAAGAACAACAGCACCTGCATCGTCCCCATCGGCAGCGCAGTCCCGAGCGCTTGCAGGAACATGATGTTGAACGTGCCGCCCGCCGCGGCCGCCGCCCGTGCATTGTCGAGAACGGCGCGCGCCTGCGTGCCCGTGGCCGCGATGTTGTCCATAACGGCCGGGGTGATCGACGCCGTAAGCGTCGCGTCCTGAGTTAAGAAGTACATCTTCAGGACGCCGAGCAGCATGATGACCGACCCGACGAGCGTGTAGAGGAAAAACTTGATGGCCGCATAGAGCCTGCGCTCGCCGCCCCAGATGCCGATCAGGAAATACATCGGCACGAGCGAGACCTCGAAGAAGAGGTAGAACAAAAACAGATCCATCGAGGCGAAGACGCCGACCACGGCCGCCTGCAACAGCAGCAGCAGGACGTAGTATTCCTGCTCGCGCTTCCCGATGTATTCCCAAGAAGAGAGCGCGGCGATGACGCCGAGGAGCGTCGTCAACACGATGAGCAGGACGGCCACGCCGTCAACGCCCATCTGATAGCGCGCCCCTATGATCGGAATCCACTGGCAGTCTTCGATAAACTGCATCCCGCTCGCCGCGCGGTCATAGCCCAGCAGTGCGAGCGACACCAGAAAGACCAGCCCGAACCACGCGGTGGCGAATCGCTTGATCGCCCGCGCATTGTCTTTCCTGAACACGAACAGGATGATGAGCGCGCCGACGAGCGGCAGCCACGTGATGATGGAGAGCAAGTAAGGGATTTTCATAAGAGTTTTCAGTTTTCAGTTTCCGGTTTTCAGTTTCCGGTTTTGAGATTTGGCGTGTCCCGCGACGCGTCTCAAAACTGAAAACTGAAAACCGTTCATCTACTGTTCATCTTCCGCGCACCAGACCCAGTATGTCGCCGCTGAAAAAGAAGATGACGGCGCAGACTAGGCCGAGCACCATGACGAGCGCGTAGTTGGCCGTCAGCCCGGTCTGTGCCGCCCGCAGGAGCGGCGACATGAGCCGCCCGATAAAACCGGCGATGCCGTTGACCGCGCCGTCAACCACGCGCCGGTCGAAGTTGCCGGTGTGGCGGCTGATGCGTCGCGTCAAGGCCGCCGAGCCGTTGACCGCGCCGTCAATTCCCTTTGCGTCAACGGCGCAGATGCCGCGCGCCGCGTCCATCGTGCGCCGCGTGAAGAGGAAGCCGTAGAGTTCGTCGACATGGTATTTGTTATAGCTCGCACGATAGAGCGCGCCGAGACGCGCCGCCCAGAGGTCGGGCAGGTGCGGACTCTTGACATAGAACAGGTAGGCCAGCCCCATGCCGGCGAGAGCCGCCAGAATGGAGATGATGATGAACAACCATTCGGTCAGGAGGTGGCTGTGGGTGACGCCTTCGACAGCGTGCGCGAGATTCAAGCCCGTGTCGTTGCCGTAGGGCGAGTGCGCCGCTCCCAACGAAAAGTCTGCCGATGTCGAAGCGATCAAATTCGCGTCCGGTTGTGCGCCCGCCCCGGCATGTTCCCCGCCCGCGCCGTGCGGTGCGTTGAACTGTTTGGTCGAGGGATTCCAGATAACCGGCTCAAGCCAGTTGACGATGTTCATGCGCCCGCCCGGATGCTCTGCGCCCGTAATGAACTTGAACGCGGGGCCGATGCCGACGAAGCCGCCGACAACCGCGAGCACCGCGAGGACGGCGAGCGGAATCCACATCGCGCGCGGCGACTCGTGCGGCACGACCGAGCCGTGTCCATGCCCATGCGCGCTCCGGTCGTGCGGGTCGTGTTGGTCGTGTATGTCGCGTCCTCTCGCATCCTCGTGCGGGCCTCCGCCCGTCTCCTCGATATGGGCTATCCCGACGCGCTCCTGGGGCGCGTGGTGCGGGCGGTCTCCGGCCGACTCCGTGCGTGCATGGTGCTGCCTGACATCTTCGTCGTAAGCATGTGCGTGCGCTTCGTCGGCCTGCCCGCCCGCATGCACTTCGAGGAAACGCTCTTTGCCCCAGAAGGTCATGGCGACGAGACGCGTCATGTAGAAGGCGGTCAGCGCGGCGGTAAACGTCCCGACCGCCCAGAGCAGCCAGCCGTAAGGGATGAGCGTGGTCGAAGCCGCGTTCCACAGAATTTCGTCCTTCGACCAGAAGCCCGAAAACGGGATGATGCCGCAGATGGCGAGCCAACCGGCGAGAAACGTCCAGTAAGTCTTCGGCATGTAACGCCTGAGGCCGCCCATGCGCCGCATGTCCTGTTCGTGGTGCATGCCGTGGATGACGGAGCCCGCGCCGAGGAACATCAGGGCTTTGAAGAAGGCGTGCGTCATGACATGGAAGATGCCGATGGCGAACGCGCCCACGCCGCACGCGAGGAACATGAACCCGAGTTGGGAGACGGTCGAGTAGGCGAGCACTTTCTTGATGTCGTTCTGCGTGATGCCGATGGTCGCGGCGAAGAGCGCGGTCAGCGCGCCGACGACGGCGACGACGAGCATCATCGTCTGTGAGTGCTGGAAGATAACGTTCGTGCGCGTCAACATGTAGAGACCGGCCGTGACCATCGTCGCCGCGTGGATGAGGGCGGAGACCGGCGTCGGCCCGGCCATCGCGTCCGGCAGCCAGACATAGAGAGGTATCTGCGCCGACTTGCCGCACGCGCCGACGAAGAGGCCGAGCGCGAGCCAAGACATCAGGCCGAACGTGCCCAGCGGTTCGACCGGGTATCCGGAAGCCACCGACATCACCTGCGTATATTGCGTCGAGCCGAAAGTGGCGATGATGCCGAAGACGGCGAGGGCGAAGCCGAAGTCGCCGATGCGGTTCGTGATGAACGCCTTGCGCGAAGCGTCGCCCGCCTCCTTGCGGTCGAAGTAATAGCCGATGAGCAGGTAGGAGCACAGCCCCACCCCTTCCCAGCCGACGAACATCATCAGGAAGTTCGACCCCATCACGAGGATGAGCATCATGAACATGAAGAGGCCGAGATATGCGAAGAAGCGATAGAACCCCGCGTCGCCGTGCATGTACCCGGTCGCGAAGACGAAGATGCAGAGACCGACGCCCGTAATAACGAGGATGAAGATCGACGAAAGCGGGTCGAGTTGATAACTCCACTCCACGTCTAACAGCGCGCCCGAGACCCCCGGCTCCCGCTCGCCGCCGGTGAGCGCCGCGCCTTCGCGCTTGCCCTGCGTGAGTTCCGTCGAGCCGCCGGGAATCCACTGGTAGCCGAATGCGCCGTCCTGGCTCGTCACGTAAGGCTCAGGCCACTGCGCGTGGCCGCCGAAGCCGTATGAATAGACGGCCGCGACGCCCAGCAGAAACGCCAGCGCGACCGAACCGACGGCAATCGCGCCGACCACCGTTTCCGAGAAGCGCAGGCGGCGGCCGAGCAACCCGTTGACCGCCGCCCCCGCGAGCGGCAAAAGCGGAATGAGCCAGATGAGTCTGTGCATGATTAACAGTTTTCAGTTTTCAGTTTTCAGTTTTCAGTGCCCGGTTCCATGCCGGCTCCTAAAAACCGGCAACCGAAAGCTGAAAACTGAAAACTGAAAACTGTTCCTACCATTTGAGCAGATCAATCTTGTCAACAAAGATGGTCTCTTTGTTGCGATAGAGCGCGATGACGAGGCCGAGACCGATGGCGGCTTCGGCGGCGGCGACGACGATGACGAAGATCGTGAAGACTTGACCCGCGACGGCGTTGAGATTGCCCGTATCCTGTAGGTAGCGCGTGAAGGCGATGAAATTGAGATTGGCCGCGTTCAGGATCAACTCGATGGACATGAAGATGACGATGATATTGCGGCGCGTCAGTACTCCCGCCACGCCGATGATGAAGAGCAACGCGGCGATCACCAGAAACTTCGACAAGTCGGGCTCCAACACGCCCTGCTTGATCATCTGCCACCGGCCGGGCGCGGCTTCCTGCCATGCGAGCGCGAGCGTGGATGCGATGAGGTTGTTCATAATTAGATGAGGGATGAGAGTTGAGAGTTGAGGGGTGAAGTGAAAGCATTCACGTGCGTTGAGTGCTTCCTTTCATCCCTCATCCTTCATCCCTCATCCTTTAATTCAAGGTCGTCGGTGGCCGCCTCCTGCTTGCCCGTGCGGGCGAGCATGACCGAGCCGATGATTGCGACTAAGAGAAGCACGCTCGCGATTTCAAACGGCAGCGCGGCGAAGCGATAGAGGCTCGCGCCGACGAGTTGCGTGTCTTCCGAGATGCGCGACGTGCCGGTTGCGGCGGGGCGCAGATTCCGTTGCGCGTCGCGCCGCCGGTTCGCTGCCTCTTCGCGCTGCTCCCGTGTGATCAGGTTGTCGCGAATGAGCAGACCTTCGTAACCCTGCCGGATGGCGTAGATGAAGCCGAGCGAAAGCAGCACGAGGAAGATCGTGCTCGTAGCCACCTGCGCGGGGCGGTTGAAGAGCATCTCGCCCCCGCGCTCCTCCGCGCCGACGTTGACGAGCATGATGACGAACAAAAAGAGCACCATCACGCCGCCGACGTAGACGAGAATTTGCACGCCCGCGATGAACTCCGCGCCGAGCAGCACGAAGAGCGCCGCCACCGACACGAGCGTCGAGATGAGGAACAGGGCGGAGTGGACGGCATTATGCGCGAGGATGGTCAACAACGCCGCCACGAGCGCCGCTATCGCGAAGACCCAGAAGAAGGCCGCTTCCCAACCATGCAAAGTCATAGTTTTCAGTTTTCAGTTTTCAGTTTTCAGTTTTGGCTCTCGTTATACCGAAAGCTGAAAACTGAAAACTATTCAGGATTCGTACTTGACCGTTTCCCGCCCCTGTTCGAGCATCTCGCGATTCCAGACGAACCCGGCGCGCGAGTAGGTGGCGAGTTCAAACTCCTGCGTGAGTTCGAGACAGGCGGTCGGACACGCCTCCTGGCACAGCGCGCAGAACATGCAGCGCGAGGTGTCGAAGATGAATTCGTCGAGCACCTTCTTCTTGCGCGCCTTGCCCGCCGTCACGATCTCGATGTCCATCGCGATCACGTCGATGCAATCTTCGGGACAGGCGAGCGCGCAGAGGTTGCAGGCGATGCAGAGCGTCTCGTAGGTTTCGGGGTCCATGTTGAGGCGCGGCGCGCCGTGGAAGCGCGGCGCGACTTCGGCACGCACCTTCGGGTATTGCTCCGTGTAAATTCCCTTGCCCGCCACCGAATCCTTGTCCGTCAACGCGCCGAGGTTGAACTTCAGCGTCAACTTCAACCCCGAGATCAGATCGAAGAGGAAGAACCGCTTCAACTTCTCTTTCCACGTCGCCTCTGGAACATAAACTTCAGGCATAAAAACCTCTGGTTTCAAGTTTCAGGTTTCAAGTTTCAGGACTGAGGTTCGAGGTTTTTGAACTTGAAACCTGAAACCTGAAACTTGAAACTTCTATTCCGCCGTTGCCGCCGCGCTCGCCACAGCGGTCTGTCCTTTGGGCGGGCTGACGAGCCGTATGCCGACGCGCTGCTTCTTCAGGTTGAAGTCGCGCGCGCCGTGGTTGATGTATGAGAGCATCCCGGCGGCGACGAACACGCCGAGCGCGCCGAAGGCCGTCATGATCAGTTTGCCCTGCGCCGTGAGGTTCACGCCGCGCGCGATGGATTCGACCGTGTTCATGCCGCGCCAGCCGTCGAGTGCCTGCACGGTGAAGATCGCGATGGCCGTAAGCGTGATGTTTAGGAGCGCGGCCGGGATCATCCACTTCCAGCCCAAGTCCATCAGTTGATCGTAGCGATAGCGCGGGAACGTCCAGCGCAGCCAGAAATAGACGTAGAGCAGCAAGGCCATCTTCGTCAGGAAGACGACGAGGCTCAGGGCGACGAACAGGTTCGGGTAATTTATGCCGAGCCGCCACACGCCGGGGAAATACCACCCGCCGAGGAACACCGAGGTAGCGATGGCCGAGACGACGATCATGGCCGCGTACTCCGCCATGAAGAAGAGCGACCAGCGCATCCCGGAATATTCCGTGTGGAAACCCGCGACGAGTTCCGATTCCGCCTCCGGCAGGTCGAACGGCGCGCGGTTGTTCTCCGCGATGCCGCTGATGAGGAAGATCATGAAGCCGAGCGGCTGGTAGAGGATGTACCAGACGGAATCCAACCCCTGCGCAGAGACGATGCCCGAAAGAGAGAGCGTGCGCGAGAACATCAGCGCGCCGATGAGCGCCATGCCCATTGCCACCTCGTACGACACCATCTGCGCCGACGAGCGCAGGCCACCGAGCAGCGCGTATTTCGAGTTGGAAGACCAGCCCGCCAGAATGAGCGCGAGCACGCCTACCGAAGAGACCGAGAGCACGAACAACAAGCCGATGTTGATGTCCGTGATAACGCCCCAGTCCGGCGCGAACGGGATCACGACGAAGACGACGAAAGCGGCCACCACCGAGATGAACGGCGCGAAAAAGAAGATGTAAGTGTCGGCGCGGTCGGGCTTGAGGTCTTCTTTGGTCAGGAGTTTGATGGCGTCGGCGATGGGCTGCAACAGTCCCCACGGCCCGACGCGCATCGGCCCCAGCCGCGCCTGCATGAAGGCCGAAATCTTGCGTTCGAGATACGTCGCATAGGCCGCCCAGACGGCGACGCCCGTGACGACCGCGCCGATCTGTATGAACGGCCACACGACGTAATTGATCGTCTCCTGCCCCAGTCTCAACTTGAGCAGCAGTCCGTTGATTAATTCCGGCGGCGCGAATAATGCGAGCATGTCCATAGCAGATTCTTTAACTAGGCTTGTTTACCTTCGAGCGTATCGACGCGATCCTGTAATTCACTAACGTCGCCGCGCATGATCAACAACATTCCTTCAATGCGGTCGAGTCTTTGCCCTTGTAAACGCTGCTCGCGCCCGATGCGATTCACCTCGGCTTCAAGGCGATCAAAGCGAACGTTCATGTCCGCACGGAGGCTATTCATTTCAGTGCGCAGTTCGCCGACATCGCGACTGATCGCGCTCAGGTAATTAAGTATTTCGGTTGTGCGGTCAGTGCTCATTTACCCCGCTCCTCTATAGCTTGTCCCTGTTGTGAGGAGATCATTCTAAACATCGATCTCGAAAGTGCAGTCGTGGACGGCCTTCAAATCAACCAACTCATAATCGCTGTCGAGCGTTCCGGCGCGGTCAACGACGAGATAGGAAGACCACTCGCCGACGGCGAAGGGCGGCGTGTGCCAGGTGCCTTTGTGATACGCGTAGGGCAGATGCCCGTTGACCAAGAATGCGACGACCTCTTCGACCGCGGGCGCGTCTCTCTCCGAGGGCGGCGCGACGCAGATGATCGACCGCGAAGAGACTAGGGGCGAAAAGACCTGTATCGTGCGCCGATGGCGCGCCATGAATTGAAACTCGAACGGGTGCCGCTCGCTCGTCGCCCCGGTCAAACTCGGCGCTCCCGTCCCCAGATCAATTTCCACCGAACCGCGGCTGTCGAGCAGAATTCCGTAAGGCGCGAACCGCTCGCGGGTCATCTCCTGCACAGGGAGGCGAACAACTCTCATAAGAAACGATGAAGGATGAACGCGGAACGATGAACTGAAAGCAACGCCTTTGTCTTCACTTCATCATTCATCGTTCCGCGTTCATCGTTTCCTTACCTGTCAATTTCGCCGAGCACGATGTCGAGCGTGCCGATGATGGCGACGACATCCGCGACGAGGTGGCCGAGGCACATCTGCCGGAGCGCCTGCAAGTTGATCAGGCAGGGCGGGCGGACGCGCACGCGCGCCGGGCGGCTCGATCCGTCCGAGACTAGGTAACAGCCGATCTCGCCCTTCGGCCCTTCAATCGAATGATAGTAGTCGCCGGCGGGCGGCTTGATGATCTTCGGCACTTTCGCGTTGACGGGGCCGTCCGGCATCTTCGCCAGAGCCTGTTGCACGATGAGACGCGACTGCCGCATCTCTTCGAGCCGCACGAGGTAACGATCATACGTGTCGCCGTTTTCGCCGACGGGCACTTCAAATTCCATATCGGCGTAAGCGGCGTAAGGCCGCGACTTGCGTATGTCCCAGGCGACGCCCGAACCGCGCAGCGCCGGGCCGGAGAGGCCGATGGCGATGGCGTCTTCCGCCGAGATGACGCCGATGCCGACGGTGCGGCCGAGCCAGATGCGATTCTCCGAAAGGAGCGTCTCATATTCCGCCAGACGGTGCGGGAAGTTATCGACAAACTGCGTCACGTCTTCCGTAAAGCCGTCGTAGGTGTCGTTCGGCATCCCGCCGATGCGCCACGCGTGGCAGGTGAGACGCGCCCCGAACTGTCGCTCGAAGATTTTCAGAATCTCCTCGCGCTCTCGCAAAGCCCACAGGAGGACGGTGAAAGAGCCGATGTCGAGGCCGTGCGTGGCGAGCCAGAGAAGATGCGAGGAGATGCGGTTGAGTTCCGTCAGGACGGTGCGTATGTAGTGCGCGCGCGGCGGCACTTCAAGCCCCAGCATCTGCTCGACGGTCTCCACCCAGAGCAGGCCGTTCGAGACGGCGGCGATATAGTCGAGCCTGTCCCAGTAGGGCGCGATCATCGGGTAGAGCCGGTTCTCGGCGATCTTCTCCATGCCGCGATGAAGGTAGCCGATGTCGCAGTCAAGATCGATGACCGTCTCTCCGTCGAGTTTCAGGACGACGCGCAGCACCCCGTGCGTCGAAGGGTGTTGCGGCCCCATGTTCAGCACCATCTCCGGGCTGTCCAGCAGGGTCTCTCTCGTGGTTGCGATTTCTACCTGGTGCATAAGGTGTCAGTGGTCAGTTGTCCGTCGTCAGTTGTTTTCGCGTGAACCGACCTGAGTCTTCAATGTTCAGCGCGCGAGTTGCCCGACCACAAACAACTGACAACTGGCGACTGACAACTGACAGTTTTCATTTCCTATCGAGCGGCATTACTTCTTTGCCCGCGCGGAAGATGTCGCGGACGCGCCGTTCGTTCGGCGTGGACAGGGCTTCGAGACCGTAGGCGCGGCGTTGTTCGAGTTGCTCACGCTGCACGTCCGTAAATTCCGGCAGGTGCTTCGCCGTCCAGTTGTTCTCGACGGGTTCGAGCGGGTAATCCTTGCGCAGCGGGTGGCCTTCCCAATCGGGCGGCAAAAGTATGCGGCGCAAGTCGGGATGACCCGAAAACTGCACGCCGAACAGATCATAGACTTCCCGCTCCATCCAGTTCGCCGCAGGCCAGACGCCCGTCACGCTCTCGACGCCGGCCGCGTCCGTCGTCCGCGCCTTCAAACGCACGCGCACGTTCGCCCTGATCGAATAGAGGTTATAGACGATCTCGAACGGCGCATCCGCGTTTTCGGGAAAGTGGACGCAGGTGAGGTCGGAGAGATAGTCGAACGGCGTCTCCGCATCGCGTTTCAAAAACTCGCACGCTTCCACGACGCGCGACGGCGCGACGCGCACCGATAACTGCCCGAGGAACTCGGACGCCTCGACCACCGCGCCGTCCAGTTTTTCGCGCATGCGCCGCACGAGCGGGTGATTCGACGCGTCGGCAGGCTTTGCTCCCTCTTCCTTCTTCTTGACGGGGGCTTTCGGCGCACCCGCCGCAGCCGCGCCCGCAACCGGCGGCGGGGGGGGTGTCGCCGACGACGCCGCTCCTGTATTCTCCCCTGCCCCGGCTTTGAACGCGGCGGCTTTTGCGCGTGCCGCCGCGATACGCGCGGCCTTTTCTTCGTCGGACGTGGCGGGCGTCGTCGCCGACGCAGCCGTAGGCGCAGACGCGCCCGGCGTCTCGCCGATGGTTTTCGCGTCGCCCTTCGCGGCAGCCATCTTCGCCGCGGCCTTCGCCTTAGCTTCGGCGATAATGCGCGCGCGTTTCTGTTCGGGGGTTTCGTCTGCGGGAGGGGTGGCCGTGTCGGAGGCGGGGGGAAGTGATTCGGGCTCGCCTGATGTCGCCCCCATCAGCGTGTCGCGCGACTGGCCGGAAGGAGCTTTCGCCTGCGGCGCGGCCTGACTTTCGGGCAAGGGCGGCGCGCCGGAGTGTGGCGGCGCGGGCAAAGTCCCCGCTCCTGAGATTTCTTTGTCGGGGCTTGGCGATGTGTCGTCGGCCGTGCGCGCGGCGGATCGTTCCGTCGCGCTATCGGCAGAGTCCTCGGATGGAGTGTTGTCAGGTTCGTCGTGCATCGGCTAAAGAGGTTAGACTCCGGCAGCAAGAACGCGCACGGGTCGCGCGTCAACTGAAATTGCTGCCCCAAACTTTCGACTTGTATCTCTGACAAAGAAGCACTAAAGGCGGTGACGAGAAGGATTTTTAACACGCGCTTTAAGGCATTGTCAATAAACTTGTCCGCGCGGGCTGGCGAGGCCACCGCGCGCCATAAATACCCATCTAACTTGACGATAAGAATCTCGAAAACGTATCATGTCGGATTGACAGGCGACCCAAATTCGCGCCTGTCGCGAGGAAGGAAAACATGAAAGACGGAATTCATCCCAAATACAACGAAATCAAAGTCGCCTGCGCCTGTGGCGAGAATTTCACCACGCGCTCGACCCGTAAGGACGACCTGCACGTGGAAATCTGTTCCGCGTGCCACCCGTTCTTCACGGGCAAACAGAAACTCGTGGACACCGCCGGACGCGTCGACCGCTTCAATAAACGCTACGGCAAAAAGACGGAAACCGCCGCGAGCGGACAGTAATATCTGCGCATGAGGCCGCCCGCGCGCTTGTTCGACGCGGGCGAAACAGTCTCGATGAAACACACCGCCACACCCGGCCAGTCCTAGCGACCCAAAACCTGACGCCGACGCTTTCAAGCGCGGCGGTCGTTCCCGCGCATCCGCTAAAACCGATGCCGCCGCAAGCGACCTCCGAACCTGACGCGTCGGCGTCGTTGTATCAACCCCCCTGCATAAAAATCCCCGGAGAGCGAAACAGACGTGAGCGCAAACGAAAAAGATTTGATCGTCGGCGGCCAGGCGGTCGTCGAGGGCGTGATGATGCGGACGCCGAACGCCTACGCCGTCGCCGTCAGGCGCGCGGACGGAGAGATCGTGTTCACGGGCGCGGCGTTGCCGAAGTGGAGCGACAAGCACCGGTTCCTGCGCCTGCCCGTCCTGCGCGGCGCGGCCGTGCTCGTGCAATCGATGGCGCTCGGCATCAAGGCTCTCAACTATTCCGCGAGCGAAGCATTCGCCGACGCCGATGAGAAACAGGTTGCGGTCGCGTTGACCCCGGCCGTCGTGGAGGGCGAGGGCGACTTCGCCGGAATCACGGGCGGCGTCCCCGGCCTGATTCCCATCCCGACCGAGCGCCGCCCCGAGGACGAGATGAAGCGCGGCGCGAACGCCTCCGTCGTCGGCTCCATCATCTTCGCGCTCTTCTTCAACGTCATGCTCTTCATCGTCGCGCCGCTCGTCCTGACGAACGCGCTTTTCATCGCCGCCGGTTGGGCTACCGTGCCCGCCACGGCGCGCGCAGGAGATGCGACGACGCAAACTCAGGCCACATCTAACGCCGCCGGAGCGGGCGCGGCGACGAGCCAAACGGCGACGGGTGATCGGGCATGGTACGAGCGCGCGTGGGGAAGCGTCCGTGGCTACCTGCATCCGGTGCGGCCTTCCGTGGCGTTCAACCTCGTGGACGGCGTGCTGCGCATGACGTTCTTCCTGATCATGATCTGCACCTTCTCGCTGTTGAAGGACATCCGCCGCGTCTTCGAGTATCACGGCGCGGAGCACAAGACGGTCTTCACGTGGGAAGCGGGTTTGCCCCTGACGGTCGAGAACGCGCGCGTGCAGCCGCGCCAGCACCCGCGCTGCGGGACGAGTTTCCTGATGGTCGTGATGCTCGTCTCCATCGTTCTCTTCTCCATCGTCAAGTTCGATTCGCTCGCTTTGAACCTTCTCACGCGCATCGCGCTCATGCCGCTCGTTGCCGGTCTCTCATACGAGATCATCCGGCTCTCGGCCAAGCGCGAAGGCAGCCTCGTGTTCAAGCTGATGACGGTGCCCGGCCTCTGGCTGCAAAACATCACGACGAAAGAGCCGGACGACAAACAACTCGAAGTCGCTCTCTACGCGCTCAAAGAGTCGCTCAAACTCGAACCGCGCCCACAGGAAGCGACCATGACGCCGCTCTCCTAAGAGCCGTCAGCCGTCAGCCGTCAGCTATCAGCTTTAACGCCGCTGTCGGTTGAACTGTTGAAATTAAAGAAAGCCGTTAGTTGAAAACAAAAGCCGGAAGCTGATAGCTGACGGCTGATCGCTGAGAGCTATTTTATGCTTGAGAAACTCGAACAGATCGAAGCGCGCTACGAAGCGTTGTCGGAAGAACTTTATTCGCCCGAGTTGCTGGCGGATCAGGCTGCTTACGGGAAAGTCGCCAAGCAGCATCGCAGCCTCGGCGACATGGTCAAACGTTATCGTGAATGGAAGACGCTCAAGGAAGAACTCGCCGGGGCGCGGGAAATGTTCGACATGAACGCCGACGACGAGGAGATGCGCGAACTCGCGCGCGTCGAAGTGGAAACTCTGCAATTACAGTTGGAGCGGTGCGAGGAAGACTTGCGCGTGCTCTTGCTGCCGACCGACCCCAACGATGAGAAGAACGTTATTCTCGAAATTCGCGCGGGCACGGGCGGCGACGAGGCGTCGCTCTTTGCCGCCGAGATGTTGCGCATGTACGGGCGTTACGCGGAGCGTCAGGGCTGGCGGATGGAAATTCTCAACACCTCCGAGTCAGGCATCGGCGGCTATAAGGAAGCCACCGCGCTCATCGAGGGCGACAAGGTTTATTCAAAGTTGAAGCACGAATCGGGCGTGCATCGCGTCCAGCGCGTGCCGCAGACTGAAACGAGCGGGCGCATTCACACCTCCGCGATCACGGTCGCAGTGCTTCCCGAAGCCGAAGAAGTTGATGTGAAGATCGACGCGAAGGATTTGCGCATAGACACCTTCTGCTCGTCGGGGCCGGGCGGGCAAAGCGTCAACACGACCTATTCGGCCGTGCGTATCACGCACCTGCCGACCAACACCGTCGTCTCCATGCAGGACGAGAAATCGCAGATCAAGAATCGCGAGAAGGCGATGCGCGTCCTGCGCGCTCGCTTGCAGGAGCAGGAAGAACTGAAGCAACACGAACTGCTCGCCAGCGAACGCCGCTCGCAGGTCGGCTCGGGCGACCGCTCCGAAAAGATTCGCACCTACAATTTCAAAGAGAACCGCGTCTCCGATCACCGCATCGGTCTCACCGTCCACCAACTCCACCTCGTCATGGAAGGCCAACTCGACGAAATCATCAACGCCCTCGTCGCACACTACCAGGCAGAGAAGTTGAGAGCCGAGTCGGTCGCAGCTTAGAAGAAAGTGAATCGTAAATCGTAAATCGTGAATAGAAAGAACTGTCTTTTTCTATTCACGATTTACGATTTACGATTCACGAATTATGGAACACACAAACATCCTGCTCATCCGCCACGGCCAATCCGAGGGCAACGCCGCGCGCCGTTTCGGGGGGCACACGGCGACGCCCTTGTCCGCGCTCGGCCGCAGGCAAGCCGAGGCGACGGCGCATGCGCTCGGCGGTGAATCCGTCACGGCGATTTATTCGAGCGATTTGCCGCGCGCCGTCGAGACGGCCGCGCCACTGGCACGCGCGCTCGATTTGGAGATAAGGCAGACCGTCGCTTTTCGCGAACGCAGCGTCGGCCACATGGAGGGATTGACGTTCGAGGAGGCGGCGCAAAAGTTCCCGGACGAGTATGCCGCGCTGCTGCACAGGGACTTCGACCATGTGCTCGCCGGCGGCGAAAGTTACCGCCAACTACTTGATCGCGCCGCAGGCGAACTCGACCGCGCCGTTGCCGACAACCGGGGCGGCACGATTGCCGTCTTTTCGCACACCGGCACGATCTGCATTCTCGCGCTGCACCTGATGGGCGCGCTCGACTCGCCCACGCTCCGCCCCGTCTGGCTCGCCACATCCAATTGCGGCATCGCGCGCCTACACCTTCGCGACGACGGCTTCATCCGCATCATGGCTCTCAACGACACGCGGCATCTGGCCTCGCTGCGCGAATCAAACTCATAAACGAGAAGCCCCCGCGGGGACGAAAGAGTTTCAACGTCGAACGTCTTTCGTCCCCGCGGGGGCTTCGATCATACGGGACAGGTGGCGGCAACCTGCGGCTCGCGCTACGAGCTATTTGTCCGCCGCCGGCTACAGGGTCGCGCTCACGCCTTCGCCCGCCTCGTCCGCAGCGGCGGCCGTGGCGTCGGCTTCGAGGTCGCCTTCGAGTTGGCGTTGGCGGTGGACTGTGCCGTCGGATTCGAAGATGTAGGCGGAGGGGGCTTCTTTCATGATGATGTCTTGCAGGCGCATGAGACCGTAGAGAAGCGCTTCGGGGCGCGGCGGGCAACCGGGGATATAGACATCGACGGGGATGGTGCGATCAACGCCCTGCATCGTCGAGTAGGAATCGAACGGCCCGCCCGTCGAGGCGCACGCGCCCATCGCGATGACCCACTTCGGCTCCGGCATCTGATCGTAGACCCGGCGCACGACCGGCCCCATCTTCAACGTCACAGTGCCCGCGACGATGATCAAGTCGCTCTGCCGGGGCGAGGGGCGGAAGACGCCCGCGCCGAAACGGTCGATGTCGAAACGACCCGCGCCCGTCGCGATCATCTCGATGGCGCAACAGGCCAGCCCGAACGTCATCGGCCACAAAGCGGACTTGCGCGCCCAGTTCACGGTATTCTTCACCGGCCCCACATTCAACACGGGCGCGGCCACGTTTCGCCGCAACGCGTTGAAGATCGCGTCCACGGTCGTCAAGACGATTCCATCGGGATGCTCAGCCATAAATAAAGGGATGAGGGCTGAGGGATGAGGGATGATCGAAATACAAGTCTCGCATACTTTTATTGTCCCTTCCCTGCGCCGCTCTTGTTCTTCACATTTTTAACCATCGTTACGAACATTGACATTAGCTCTTCGGCCTCTTGATGTAATGGCTGAAGACGCTCTCCGGGAAAGATGCCGGCCTCATTTATCAGTTCAAGCCAGTAGACAGTCTCTTCAAGTTCCTGTAGCGCCCCCTCGATCTTACTGACGAAATCGGCGTCGGACTTGGCGCGGCATGACTCATGATAGTGCGCTCCGACTGACGTTCCCGAACGAAGGATTTGTTTTCCCAGCACTTGCGCTTCGGTGCTTTTAGGGAGCGTGGCGTACAGCTTAATCACTCGTAGGGCAAAGGCTTTCGTCCGATTTCGTAAATCCTGCCGCCCCTCCGCCTTCATCCCTCATCCCTCCGCCCTCATCCCTTCCTTCACGCCCATTCCAGCGCGCCTTTGCGCCACGCGTAGTAGTAGCCGAGGACGAGGATGCCGATGAAGACGAGCATCTCGACGAGGGCGAATTTTGTGAACGAAAAGTCGTCGCCCATGAAGACGATGGCCCACGGCAGCAGGAAGATCGTCTCCACGTCGAAGATGAGAAAGAGCATCGCCACGATATAGTAGCGCACGGTGAAACGGTCGTGCGCCTCGGTCGTCGGGTCGATGCCGCACTCGTAGGGGCGCATCTTGTCTTTTTGCCAGATGCTCGGGCGAACGAGCCGCCCCAGAACGATTGGCAACACCGGGAAGACGACGGCGAAGGCGAAGAAGATCATCACCGGCCAGTAAGCCGTGACGGGGCTGCCGGCTTGTGTCGCCGTGCCGGGCGCGTTCGTCGCCGCCGATGTCGCCGCATCCGTGGCCGCGTTCGCCGCTTGGAGAAGTATCAGGCTCAGCATAGTCTCTACAGGTTGGGACGGGAAGGCGCGTTCAGGCTTCGGGTCAGTGAACAGGCGCAATATAAGCGCGGCGCGCTCCGTTAGTCAATCACTTTTGCCGTCTCGCATTTCAGATTGGCTGCGCGGTCTGCGGCGGCACGGCGGTTTAGCGAAAGACCGGGCGGCGCGTCGGATGCTCGACGCGATCTAGCGGCTCGCGTCGAGCGCGTCGATGCGCCGCCGGATAAGTTCGAGAGTTTCGCGCGACTTCACATTGGCGGCCGTGGCGGAATCTTCGCCTGATTCGAGGATGTCGAGCGCCAGCCGGTAATACTTCAGAGCCTCCGCCGGGCGACCGAGGTTCGGAGCGTCGGCGTTTCCGTAGACTTCTCCCAGGTGTAGATAGCTGATCGCCAGAGATTGCCGCGCCTGCGCGTTCTTCGGGTCGGCATCGACCAGACGTTGAAAGATTTCGAGCGACTTGCGGCGGCTCTCCAAAGCCTCTCGCGGTTGGCCTCTGGCCGTCATCACATGCCCGATCTTTTCATGCGCGATGGCCGCGTCGCGCACCGCATCGGTGTCTGTGGGAAAGTCGGCCGCGAGCGGTTCGCGGATGGCGCGCGACTTGAGGTAGGTTTCCAGGGCTTCGTCCAATTTGCCCCCGGCTTCGAGCATCGTGCCGAGCCGCTCGTAGATGAGACCGAGCAGGCGGCGCGTCTTGGGATTGACGGGATCGGCCGCGTGGAGCGATTCGAGAATGTCGGCCGAGGCACGATAGCTCCGCAACGCCCCGGCCGCGTCGCCGGAGTTGTTGAAGTTCGCGTTGCCGAGCACGTCGCCGAGTTTGACATAACTGATCGCGAGCGACTGCCGTGCTTCCACGTTCGACGGCGCGGCGTCCGCGATAGCCTTGAAGATCGAGAGCGATCTGCGCTGGCTCTCGACCGCGCCCGCAATGTCGCCGGTGGCGGCCTGCGCGTCGCACATCTTCTCGCTGACGACCCCTATGAAGCGGCGCGATTGGGCGTCGGCCGGGTCGGACGCCGTGAGGCGCGCGGCAATTGCGAGCGCCTTGCGATAACTTTCGAGCGCGCCCGCCGTGTCGCCGAGATTGGCGTTGTTCGGGTTGCCCTGCACGTTGCCGACCTTGAGGTAGGCCGCGACCAACTCGCGTTGCAGAGAGGCATCGCCCTGCGCTTCCTGCGCGAGACTGTCCAGATATTCCAGAGCATTTTTGACCAGCAGTTCGCGCGCGGGCGTCGAACCGGGCAGGTTCGCGATGGCGTCGTGGAGCTCGAACAAATTCGAGTTCGCCAGCTTGCGCACGTCGTTGAAACGCCGCTCGGCTCTGGTTCGTTCGCGCCGCGCGATCCTCGCCTGCCAGACGGTCGCGGTGAGACCGGCGATGATCGCCAGCACGACGAGCGCCGCCGAAGCCGCGCCCGCCTTATGCCGCCCGATAAACTTCGCGGCGCGATAAGCGAAGGTGGCCTTGCGCGCGATGACCGGCAGACCTTCCAGATAGCGGCGGATGTCTTCGGAAAACTGTTCGACCGTCGCGTACCTGCGTGCCGGTTCTTTCCTGAGCGCGAGCAGCACGATGTTGTCGAGGTCGCCCCGCAGCAATTTCGGATTTTGTGATGTGGGACGCGGAGGGGCGGAGCCGGTTTTCGATTCCGCGTTCCACATTCCGAAATCCGAACTCGCCTTGCTCGGTCGCTCGGGTTCCTGTTCGCAGATGACGCGCGCGATCTCTTCTGGGCGGCGACTCTGCAAGTGATAGGGGCGGTGGCCGGTCAGGAGTTCGTAGAGCAGCACGCCGAGGCTATAGATGTCGGCGGCGGTCGTGACGGGTTCGCCGCGCACCTGTTCGGGGCTGGCATATTCGGGCGTCATCACGCCGAGCATCGTGATGGTGTCGAGACCCGGCTGCGCGCGTTCCGAGTCGAGCAGTTTGGCGATGCCGAAGTCGAGTAGTTTTGGTTCGCCCGCGGGCGTGACGAGGATGTTCGAGGGCTTGATGTCGCGGTGGACGACCAGATGACTGTGCGCGTAAGCGACCGCCCCGCAGACCTTGCGAAAGAGCCGCAGGCGTGCGGCCGTGGAGAGGCTTTGCGCCTCGCAGAACTTATCAATCGGCTGCCCTTCGACGTATTCCATGACGAAATAGGGCAGACCTTCTTCCGTCTTGCCGCCGCCGTAGAGGCGCGCGACGTGCGGGTGGTTCAGACCGGCGAGTATTTGCTCCTCGTGGCGGAAGCGGCGCAGCACGTCGGCCGTGCCGAGGCCGCGCTTCACGAGTTTGACGGCCACTTCGCGCCCGAGTTTCACATCGCGCGCGAGATAGACCTCGCCCATTCCGCCTTCGCCGAGCAGCTTGTCGATCTCATGGCCGTCGAGCATCTGCCCGGCCTGCAACCGGCCGTCGCCGTCGTCGAACAGTTCGGCGGCCATTTGAAACGCGGGCGCTTCGATAAAGTCGCGCGCGCGTTCCTGATGGCTGAGCAGCGACTCGACTTCGGCGCGCAACGACGCATCGCCGCCGCTGGCTTCCGAGAGGAACGCGCCCCACTCGGACGGCTCACGCTCAAGCGCCGACTCGACGAGTTCCGCGATCCGCTCTGCCCTGTCAGTCTCCACTCGCCGGCTCCTTGCTCAGTTCACGGCAAAGCCACAGCTTGGCGAAGTTCCAATCGCGAAGAACGGTTTTTTCGACGACGCCGAGCACCTCCGCGATCTCCTTCGCCTCCAGCCCGCCGAAAAATTTCAACTCCACCACCTCGCTCTTGCGCGGGTAAATTTGAGCCAGCAATTTCAGAGCGTCGTCGAGCGCCACGAGGTCTGCGGCGCGCTCGCCCGGCAGGATGCGCGCTTCGTCCAGAGTTAATTTTTGCGCCGGCCCGCCCCGCTTGAGCGCCGCGCGCGCGCGCGCGTGATCGACGAGGATGGCGCGCATCAGGCGAGCCGCCACTCCGTAAAAGTGCGCGCGGTTCTGCCAGCCCACTCGCCGCGCGCCCACCATTCGCACATAAGCCTCGTGGACGAGGGCGGTCGCTTGCAGCGTGTGGTCGGAGCGCTCGCGCCGCAGGTAGTTGCGGGCAAGGCGGCGCAGTTCTTCGTAGACGAGAGGCATGAGCTTGAGCGGGGCGTCCTTGTCGCCGTCGCTCCAGTCTTTGAGAATGCGCGTGACATCCTGTGGCGAGGGTTTGGTCAAAAGTCAGCCTCCGTGAATTTCAGGGGCGGAAGTTTACCCTGTAATGAAGGGTGTGAGAAAATTTCAGGCGCGGCGGGAGTGAAATTTTTCGCCTCATGTCCGTTTTCACGATTGGATTACGTAGGTAAATGTTGTAGAAAGCTAATAACATTTCGGCCCCTCGGCGCATAGGTCACGTCCATGCGGCCATCTCCGCGCCGTTTGTTGCACGCAAACACTATCTGTCCACATCCCTTTTACCGGAGCGCGTTACTCGAATGATATTCTCGACCCCTACTCGCCCGTCTCGCCCGGCGTGTCTCGCCCTGCCGTCCTACAGGCGCGCGCGGAATCGCGCGTTGCGGCGTGCTCTCATCAAGATCGCGCTTGTGGCGCTGCCCGTGCTCCTGTTGACCCTGACGGTCACGCGAAACCTCGTCGCCACCGCGCAAGGTACGTCGCCGGGCGCGCTCGACCCGACGTTCGACACCGACGGCAAGGTCGTCACGCCGTTTCCGAACGGCCGCGACAACGCCCAGGACGTGGCCGTGCAGGCGGACGGCAAAGTCGTCGTGGCCGGTTCGTCCGGCACGGACTTCGCCCTCGCGCGCTACAACACGGACGGCTCGCTTGATCAGACTTTCGGCGTAGGCGGGCGCGTCCACACGGACTTCCCCCTCGATCAGGGCGGCTTCGCCTTCGCACTCGTCATCCAGCCCGACGGCAAGATCGTCGCGGCCGGAGAGGCCACCGATTCTACTCAGGACTTCTCCACCGGCTTCGCGCTCGCACGCTATAACACGAACGGCTCGCTCGACACGAGTTTCGACGGCGACGGACTGGTCATCACATCTTTTCCGGGCGGGAGCGCCTTCGCCAAAGGACTCGTGCTTCAACCCGACGGCAAACTCGTCGCGGTGGGCAGACTGCACGACAGAACGTCTTCTTTTCAGGTCTTCTTCGCCCTCGCGCGCTACAACCCGAACGGCTCGCTCGATACGAGCTTTGACGGGGACGGCAGAGCCAAGATAGACATCGCGGGCAACACCAACGAAGAGGCTAACGGCGTCGCCGTGCAGGCCGACGGGAGGATCGTCGTGGTCGGCAAAGGCAACTCGGCTTTCGCCGTCGCCCGCGTCAACTCGAACGGCAGCCCCGACACCACCTTTGACACGGACGGGCAAGTCCTCACAGACTTCGGCGAGTCTTTTGAACAGGCCAACGCGGTCGCCATCCAAACGGACGGGCGGATCGTCGTGGCCGGAGAGGTCGCCACTTCTCTGGTGGACGACGGTAACTTCGCGCTCGCGCGCTACAACACAGACGGCTCGCTCGACAGCACCTTTGACGGCGACGGCAAAGTCCTCACAGACTTCGGCCTCGTTGACGGCGCGCGGGATGTCTTGATCCAGCCGGACGGACGGATCATCGCGGCGGGCGGGGCGGGCAGTTTTGCCAGCGGCACCTTCTTCGCGCTCGCGCGCTATAACACTACGGGCGCGCTCGATACGAGTTTCGACGGCGACGGTAAAGTTTTGACCGACGTTTCCGGCGGACGCTACAACCCCATTTACGGCGGGCCTTTAAGCCTCGGCGGGCGGGGCGTCGCCCTCTACACGGACGGGCGCATCGTCGTCGCGGGCGGCGAAAACAGCGGCGGGCAACTCGACTTCGGCGTCGTCCGCTACAACACTACGGGCACGCCCGACACCACCTTCGACGGCGACGGCAAAGCGATCACAGACTTCCCCCTCGACGAAGAAACCATCACCGACATGATCGTGCAACCGGACGGTAAGATCGTCGCGGTCGGGCGCATGCAGCCCCGTTATACCCTCATCGGGACGCAGGATTTCAACTTCCTCCTCGCCCGCTATAACCCCGACGGCTCGCTCGACACCTCGTTCGGCTCCGGCGGGCTGGTCTCGACCGATTTCAGCGGCAACAGCGACGATTCAGCGAACGCCATCGTGTTGCAGCCGGACGGCAAGATCGTCGTGGCCGGGCTGACCATAGCGAAATACTCTCGCGGCACCCCGACCAATGGCAATTTCGGCGTTGCGCGTTACAACACGAACGGCACGCTCGACGTGACTTTCGGCACGGGCGGCAAGGTCGCGGTGGATTTCGGCTCGGGAGCCGACCACGCGCTCGACGTGGCCTTGCAGACGGACGGCAGGATCGTCCTCGCCGGCTCGAACCTTTTCGAGTTCAAACTCGCGCGCCTCAACCCCGACGGCTCGCTCGACAGCGGCGCGACGGGCGATACGACGCCCGGCGACATGTTCGGCGCGGGCGGCAAAGTCTCGACCGACTTCGGCCAACAGAATGAGGAAGCGAACGAGGTCTTGATTCAGCCGGACGGCCGTATCGTCGCCGCGGGCTTCGCGGGTGAAGACTTCGCGCTCGCGCGCTACAACCCGGACGGCTCGCTCGACTCCAACTTCGGCACGGGCGGCAAAGTCACGACCGACTTCGCCAGGGGTCGGGACACTATCGGGAGCATCGTGCTTCAACCCGACGGAAAGATCGTCGCCGGGGGAGGGGCTACCAATGCTGCCGACAATAACAGGGACTTCGCGCTCGCGCGCTATAACACTACGGGTGCGCTCGACTCCACCTTCGGCACGGGCGGCAAGGTCACGACAGACTTCGGAGGCTTTGACACGGCGAATGACATCGCCCTGCAAGCCGACGGCCGTATTGTCGCGGCCGGGCTGCACGCCGCTCCCTCCTTGGGGACGACGGCGGGCGTCGATGCGTCTACCCTTCGCACCGACTACGAGGACTATGATCCGACCCGCGAGGCCGGGAATTTTGGGGGCTATTCGTCGCGGGCAGCGATGTCGGCCGGTCAGGCGAAGCCCGCCACCCACGGCGCTGCCCCTGTCCCCGTCGTTGTCTTCGCCCTCGCGCGGTACGAAAGCAACGGCTCGCCCGACTCTCACTTCGGCACGGGCGGTATAGTCACGACCGACTTCTTCGGCGTTGACACCCAAGCCTACGCCGTCGTTATTCAGGCCGACGGCAAGATCGTGGCGGGCGGATATGCCGACACGGCCGGCAGCCGCGATTTCGCCCTCGCGCGCTACATCGGCGCGTTCCCGCCCGGCACGGCTACCCCGACACCGACGCCCACGCCCTCCCCGACGCCACCCCCGCCGCCGTCGGTGGAGTTCTACACGAGCGCACACTTGACGAACGAGGGCGTGGGCAGCGTGCTCATCAACGTCGTGCGTTCCGGCAACCCGGCCGTGCCCGTCTCCGTCGATTACGCCACCGAACCCGACGCCCCCCCCTCCATCGGCTGCGACCGAACAGGTTACAGGGCATTCGAACGTTGCGACTACACCACGACTCTCGGCACGCTTCGCTTCGCGGCCGGAGAGACGAGCAAGTCCTTCTCCGTCTTCATCACCGACGACGCTTACGACGAAGGCGCGGGCGAAACGATCCCAATCGTTTTGAGCAATCCGTCGAGCGGCGCCAGGCTCGGCAGGATCAAGAGCATGAACGTGATCGTCGCGGACAACGACGCCGTCGAGAACGCGCCCAACCCGATTGACAACACGACCTTCTTCGTCAGGATGCATTACGTCGACTTTCTCAACCGCGAGGGCGAGCCGTCGGGCGTCGCAAGCTGGATCAACTTGCTCGACACCTGTGCGTCCACCGACCCCTTCGCCCCCTCCTCCTGCGACCGCATCGAAGTCTCGTCGCACTTCTTCCGCTCGGTGGAGTTCATGCTCAAGGGCAGCTTCGTCATCCGCTTCTACCGCGTCTCGCTCGGCCGGAATCCCGGCTACCGTGATTTCACGCGCGACTCGCAACGCGTCACGGGACAGACGGCCGAGGAAGTGTTCGCCAACCGCAACGCCTTCACGGACGAGTGGGTCGAGCGCGCCGATTTCCGCAGCATCTACGGCGGCCTCTCCGATCAGGCTTACGTGGATAAACTCGAACAGACGGCGGGCGTGCCGATCTCGAACAAGGCGCAACTCGTCGCCGACCTCGACGGTATGGTGAAGACCCGCGCGCAAGTTCTGCGCGAAGTGGTGGAGAGCAACGATGTCGAAACCCGGATGTACAACAACGCCTTCGTGCTGATGCAGTACTTCGGCTACCTGCGCCGCGACCCCGAACCGGCCGGCTTCAACGCGTGGCTCACCTACCTCAACGCTCATCCGGGCGACTACCGCACGATGGTCAGGGGCTTCGTCAACTCCGTCGAGTACCGCAAACGCTTCGGCGATCCCGGTCGTCCGCAGCCCTGACGGTTTTTAAGACAACGGGGAAGGGGTAAAGGGTAAAGGGTAAAAACAGGAAGCGGGGCGCAGTCGTTCAATGCTGCGCCCCGCTCTTGCGTTCAACCTTTGCCCCTTCCCCTTTACCCTTTCCCCGTTGTCTTATGCTTCTTTCGCCTCCTCGTGCGAACGCCCGGCCAGCAACGTGATGGCGTGTCCGAGCACCGGGCGAATCACGGCGAAACACTCGCGCACGGCCTTCGGCGCACCCGGCATATTTATGATCAGCGTGCCCGCGCGGATGCCGCACACGCCGCGCGAGATCATTGCGGTCGGCGTCTGTCGCAAAGTCTCCGCGCGCATCGCCTCGGCGAGTCCCGGCGCGTCGCGTTCGATGACGGCGCGCGTCGCCTCCGGCGTGTTGTCGCGCGGGCTGAACCCTGTCCCGCCCGTCGTCACGATCAAATTCACATCCGGGCGTTCGGCGTAAACGCGCAATTTATCCCTGAGCGGTTCGAGGTCGTCCGCCAGCACCTCCGTCGCCACGATCTCCGCGCCTATCTCGACGAGCAACTCCAACAGCGCCGCGCCCGACTCGTCCACCCGCTCGCCCCGCGCGCACGCGTCGCTCGACGTAATGACGACCGCTCGAATTTGTTCAACCACAAGTCGCCTCCGGCGAGAACGACGAACGATGAACGAACAGCGACCACTCCACTTCATCGTTCGCTGTAACTAAAAGCGACCGCCTACACTTCATCGTTCGCCGTTCCGCGTTCATCATTCATCATCCGACTCGACGCTCCGCATCGCGCGCTGCATGCGCGCATGCTCCTTCAGGATGCAGCGATCCATGACGACAAGCAGCCCGGCTTCGAGAGCGCGTTTGGCCGCCGCCGTGTCCACGACGCCCTCTTGCAGCCAGACGGCTTTCGCACCCACGCGGATGGCTTCGTCCACCACCGCGCCCGCCTCTTCGGATCGCCTGAACACGTTGACGAGATCAAACTTCTCCGGCACTTCCGCAAGCGACGCGTAGGCTTTCTCGTCAAGCACGCCGGTCTCGTTCGGGTTGACCGGGATGATCCGGTAACCCTTGCTTTGCATGTACGCCGAGACGCTGTTCGACGCGCGCCAGGTGTTCGACGACAGCCCGACCACGGCAATCGTCTTGCATTCGTTGAGAATCTGCTTGATGCCCTTCTGGGAATTGATCTCCACTCCTGCTCACCTCCGAATAGATGGTTTCAAGATAGATGGTTTCAAGTTTCAGGTTTCAGGTTTCAAGTTGAAGAACGAGCGACATCCAGAGTTGAAACGTGAAACCCGAAACTTGAAACTGTGTCAGTCCTGAAACCTGAAACTTGAAACTTGAAACTATTTGGCCGCGGCGACCGCGTGCAACTCCTGCAAAGAGAGTGGCGCGACCCGCGTGCCGTCGCCGCACGCGCTGATAGCTTCGACGAGAGCCTGCGCGCCGGTCATCGTCGTCACGCACGGCACGTTGTGTTGCAGCGCGGCGCGGCGAATTGCCTGCTCGTCGAAATGAGAAGCGCGCCCGAGGGGCGTGTTGATGACGAGCGCGATCTCGCCCTGCTTGATCATGTCCACGATATTCGGCCGTCCCTCGTTGACCTTGAAGACCGCCTCCACCTCCAGCCCCACCTCGCTGAGCCGAGCCGCCGTGCCCACGGTCGCGGTGAGACGAAAGCCGAGCCGTGCGAGTTTGCGCGCGAGCACTCCGGCCTGTCCCTTGTCCGTGTCGTTGACGCTGATGAAGGCCGTGCCCTGACATGAGGGCAGTTCCAGCCCCGCGCCCATCATCGCCTTGCCGTAAGCCTCGCCGAAGGTGTCGCCGATGCCCATCACCTCGCCCGTCGAATGCATCTCGGGGCCGAGTATCGGGTCGACGCCCGCGAACTTGACGAACGGAAAGACCGGCGACTTGATGAAGAAACGCCGCACGCTCAAATCCGGCGGCAGGTTGAACGACGCGAGCGGACGCCCCGCCATCACGAGCGCCGCGATGCGCGCCAGCGGCACGCCCGTCGCCTTCGACACGAACGGCACCGTTCGCGATGCGCGCGGGTTCACTTCGAGCACGTAAACGCGGTCGTCCTTGATCGCGAACTGGATGTTCAAAAGCCCGCGCACTTTTAGAGCCTCGGCCAGCATGCGCGTGTAGTGGCGCATCGTCTCGACGTGTTCGGGCGCGATGCGCACGGGCGGCAGCACGCAAGACGAGTCGCCCGAATGAATCCCGGCCTCCTCGATGTGCTCCTGAATCCCCGCGACGACGCACGTCTCCGCGTCGGCCAGCGCGTCAACGTCAAATTCCGCCGCGCGTTCCAGAAACTTGTCGATCAGGATTGGCTTCTGCGGCGACGCGTCCACGGCCGTGCGCATGTACTCGTCAAGGCTACGCTCGTCATAAACTATCGCCATCGCCCGCCCGCCCAAAACATACGACGGTCGCACGAGCACCGGATAACCGATCCGCGCGGCCTGTTCAATCGCCTCCGCCGGAGAGGTGGCCGTGCCATTCTCAGGCTGCGGGATGCCGAGTCTGGTCAGGAGCTTGCCGAAGCGTTTGCGGTCTTCGGCCAGGTCAATCGAATCGGGCGACGTGCCGATGATGGGCGCGCCCGCCTCGCCGAGCCTCATGGCGAGATTCAAAGGCGTCTGCCCGCCGAACTGCACGATGACGCCTTCGGGGCGTTCCACGTCGACGATGTTCATCACGTCCTCGAACGTGAGCGGCTCGAAGTAGAGGCGGTCGGAAGTGTCGTAATCGGTCGAGACGGTTTCGGGGTTGCAGTTGACCATGATCGTCTCGAAGCCCGCCTCCGAGAGCGCGAAGGCGGCGTGGCAACAACAATAATCGAACTCGATGCCCTGCCCGATGCGGTTCGGCCCCGATCCGAGGATCATGATCTTGCGGCGGTCGGTCGTCGCGGATTCGTCCTCTTCCTCGTAGGTCGAATAGAGGTAAGGGGTGAAGGATTCAAACTCCGCGCCGCACGTATCGACGCGCTTGTAGACAGGCACAATGCCGAGACTCTTCCGGTGCGCTCGCACCTCGTCCTCCGTGCGCTTCGTCAGGTAGGCGATGCGGCGATCCGACAGTCCCACTTCCTTCGCTTCGCGCAGGGCTTCCGCAGAAACCTCTTCGAGCGTGCGCCCCTCGATGCGCTCCTGTATCAACATCACGTCTTGCAGTTGTTCGAGAAACCACGGGTCGATCTTCGAGAGGCGGTGAACCTCTTCGATGGAGACGCCGTGCTGCAAGGCGTAGGTGATGTAGGAGAAGCGTCGCGAATTGGGGCGCGCGAGTTTGCGCTGTAGCTCGTCCGGGGGCACGTCCGCGAGCCGCAGCGGCTTCGTCGCTTCGAGCGAGCGCAAGCCCTTGAAAAGCGCTTCCTTGAACGTGCGCCCGATAGCCATCACTTCGCCGACCGACTTCATCTGCGTGCCGAGCACGTCTTCGGCCTCGCGAAACTTCTCGAAGTTCCACTTCGGAATCTTCGCCACGACATAATCAATCGTCGGCTCGAAAGATGCGGGCGTCTTCTTCGTGATGTCGTTCGGAATCTCGTCGAGCGTGTAGCCGACGGCGAGTTTCGCCGCGATCTTCGCGATGGGAAACCCCGTGGCCTTCGACGCCAGCGCACTGGAGCGGGAGACGCGCGGGTTCATTTCGATGATGCGCACGTCGCCGTTCTCCGGGTTGACGGCGAACTGTATGTTCGAGCCGCCCGTCTCGACGCCCACCTTGCGAATCACCTGAATCGACATGTCGCGCAGGCGTTGATATTCGACATCCGTCAGAGTTTGCGCGGGCGCGACCGTGATCGAATCGCCCGTGTGAACGCCCATCGGGTCGAAGTTTTCAATCGAGCAGATGATCACCACGTTGTCATGCAGATCGCGCATGACTTCGAGTTCATATTCCTTCCAGCCGAGAATCGATTCTTCGATCAGGACTTCCTGAATCGGCGACGCCGAAAGCCCGTGCCTGACGATCTCCTCGTATTCTTCGGGGTTGAACGCCACGCCGCCGCCCCACCCGCCGAGCGTGAAACTAGGGCGAATGATCGCCGGATACCCGGTCGTCTCCACGAGTTGTTCGGCCTCGCTCCACGAGCGCGCGAAGCCGCCGCGCGGCATCGGCAAGCCTTCCTCGTCCATCGCCTTTTTGAACAATCGGCGATCCTCGGCGATCTTCACTGCCTCGCGTTTCGCGCCGATCATTTCCACTCCGAACTCGTCGAGCACGCCCGCGTCTGCGAGCGCGACGGCGAGGTTGAGCGCCGTCTGCCCGCCGACGGTCGGCAGCAGCGCATCGGGTCGCTCCTTGCGTATGATCCCGGTGACGGAGGCGAGGGTGAGCGGTTCGATGTAAGTGTGGTCGGCCGTATCGGGGTCGGTCATGATCGTCGCCGGGTTCGAGTTGACGAGCACCACCTCGTAACCCTCCTGCCTGAGCGCGCGGCACGCCTGCGTGCCCGAATAGTCGAACTCCGCGGCCTGCCCGATGACTATCGGGCCTGAGCCGATGACGAGGATTTTGTGGATGTCCGTGCGTTTGGGCATTTAGGATTCCGTCGCGCGTTAGCTTAATATTTGGATTGTTTCGATCAAATGTATCGGGTCATTATACATAATGGCTCTTCGCAGCACGAACCTCGTCCTCACACGCATTCGCCGAAGACTACACCGACCGCGAAAGTCGTATCCTTTGAAGGGGTAAAGCCGGGCGGGCGCGACTTCGCGCAGGCCGTCGCATCGAACACCGCATTCAAAAACCACGCTCGACAAGCGCCTCCGAAGAGCGTCAACGGTTGCCGCACGAAGATGCAAGGGGTTGAGCGCGGGGTATTGAGCGAAGAGTCGGGCGTTGATTGCCGGGAGAAAACGTTGAGGGTGATGCCGCGCCGGGAGTTTTGCCGCGCTATGAGTTTTGCTGCGCATCGTAGCGGCGACGGTAGTCTTCGCCTTCGATGTGGACGGTCTTGCACATCTCGAAGAGGCGGCTACGCAGACGAACGCCGACGCGGTCTTCCAGCGTCTCGTCGGTCGGGGCGCGGCGCGCGTCGAGGTAGTTGGTGGTGAAGATGGTGAGTTTTTTGTCGTTGTAGCGCGTGCCGATGATCTGCATCATGGTGTCGCGCACCCAATCGGTCGGTTTCGACGCGCCGAGTTCGTCCAGCACGAGCACCTCGGCCTGATAGACGGGAGCCAGCAGGCGCAGTTCGGAGGTGTGCGAAATTTTGTTGTAGGAGTCCTGAATCTCTTTCAGGAGCGAGCCGAATTCGTAGAAGAGACATGGCACGCCCTTCTCCATCAGGCCGCGAAGGATGGCGACCGAGAGGTGCGTCTTGCCGACGCCGACCGTGCCCATGAATAACAGCCCGCGATCCACGGCCGGGTATTCGCGCACGAGACGGAAGGCGTAGTTGAAAGCTTTGAGTTGCGTGCCGTTATTGGGCGCGGGGAAATAATTGTGGAGCGAGCAGGCGTCGTAGCGGCGCGGTATGCGCGCGCCTTCGAGCATCTTCGTCCGGCCGCCCTGTTCGCGGCAGCGGCAGCGTCGCGCGCCCTTGCCCGGCACCACTTCCATGCCCGCACCGAAACAGTAGGGGCACGCCGCGAGAGAAGCCTCGGACTGCGCCGCGTCTTCATAAGCGCCGGGCGTGCCGTCGAAGGGCAGCGCGGGCGTCGCCGCGGCGTCCTTCTCGGGCACGGCGCGCAGAGGCGGTATCTTTTTGGCGTTGTCGGACGACATCCTGCTCGGCGGTTAATGCTTGATTGAACTTTGGAACACAGCCGCGCGGGGTATGGCTCGAATCTTCTGCGGCCTGATTTTTGAACTCATCAAAACTTTCATCCCTGTGGGAACGGGGCGGATTATAGCATCCGAAACTGAGATTGCAAGACGATCTTACGGGCACGGCAAAACATAACAATTTTGCCCGAACTTGATCATATAACTTTCGATTTTTGACCGGTTGCAACAATGCGAATTGCGTCGCGGCGGCGGCGGCGTTGAGACGGCGACCCGTTCAAAGCAGGACGAGGACTAATTCGAGGATCACGGCGAGCGAGATGAGAACGATGATGGAGAGCAGCAGGACATGCGGCCAGCCGAGCACGTAGCGGCGGCAGGCGCGGCATTTGAGACCGAGGCCGGGAAGCGGTCTTTTACAATAAGGGCATTTTGCCATCGTCTATAAAAGCGATTCCGTTTCCCGAAACAATTCGGCTTCGGAAACGGCGTCGATGAATAAAACTTACAACGGCTATGGGGGTTTTGGCTCTGTCGTCACGGCTTGAACGACTATGCTATATTTCCTGCCGACATACTAATTTCAACACGTAGATAATGCAACACGCGCACGGCGACGGGGCGCTATGGCAATCGGCTCTCGATATTTATGAGCATCTGGAAGGGAATACTCGCTAAGCTCGGTCTGGGCGAAGCCGCGCCGCAGCGCGCCGCTATCCGCGTCTTCCTCCTCGACGACGATGAAAAGCGGCACGATTGGTTCGATGCCCGTTTCGCCGGAGATCACCTGGACATTACCGTCGAACCGCGCCGCGCAATAGAACTGCTCTCGCAGAATTTCTACGACGCCATCTTCCTCGACCACGACCTGCTGCCCCAACACTACAAATCTTCCGCGCACGACGACGAGCGCACCGGCTATGCCGTCGCCGCGTGGCTCGCCGCCAACCCGCACATACAACCGGCCGCCACGATTCTCGTCCACACGCGCAACGCCGACGGCGCGGTGCGCATGGTTGAGGAAATGCGCCGTGCCGGGCGTCGCGCCGAATATGTCCCCTTCCCAGTGCTTCCGCAGAAGATCAAGCACTACTGGCAACGCTGATTAACTTCCCTTCGTCTCAACACACTTGCTCAACACACTTGAAGGAGTGATTTTGATGACTCGCACGCCCCGTTTCCTGTTCCGGCTCTCCGCGCTTTTGCTCTACCTCGCCGCCCTTCCCGCCGAAGGCGGAACACAGGTGCCGGTGGAGCAAACCAAAACCCTTGAGCAAACCAGAACCCTGTTGAACCGCCCCGCCGTCCAGGCGGCTTTCGCCTTCGTCGACAAAGACCGCGCCGAGACTTTGCGCGAGTGGATTGCGATCACGGAGATCAACGCGCCGTCGGGCAAGGAGAGGAAGCGCGCCGAGTACATAGAAAAAATACTGCGCGGCTACAAAATGACGAACGTCCGTTACGACGCGACCGGCAACTTGATCGCGGAGCGTAAGGGCACGGGCGGCGGCCCCCGCGTCGTCTTCGACGCACACCTCGATACGGTTTTTCAGGAGGGCTTGCAGATCAAGGCCACCGTCCGCGACGGCCGTGTTTACGCCCCCGGCGTCGGCGACGATACGCGCAACATCGAAGCCATGCTCGCCATGATCCGCGCGCTCGACGCCGCACGGATCAAGACGCGCGGCGATCTCGTCTTCGTCTTTACGGTGGAAGAGGAAACGGCCTTGCGCGGCGCCGAGGAGTACCTTAAAGAGAACAAGGACAAGATCGACCACTACATCGCGCTCGACGGCGGCTACGAGGGTTTCACCTACGGCGGCATCGGCATCAACTGGTACAAGCACCATTTCATCGGCCCCGGCGGGCACACGCGCTCGCGCACGCCGCCCTATTCCGCCACGCTTCCCCTCGCACGCGCCATCACGCGCATCTACGAGTTGGAAGTGCCGCGCACGCCGTCGTCGAATTTGAACATCGGGATGCTCGGCGGCGCGGAAGTCGTCAACGCGAAGGCGGCCGACGCCTGGTTCACCGTCGACCTGCGCTCGACCGACAACGCCGTCATTGCCGATCTGGAAAAAAAGATTAACCTCATTATTCAGGAAGAGGCCAAGCGCGCAGGGATGACCGTCAAGACCGAAGTGATCTCCACTTCCCCCTCCGCGCAGATTCCCAACCATCGCACTTCGCCGCTCGTGCGCACGGCCGAAGCCGTGCACCTCGCGCTCGGCTTCGAGAATCCGCCGATCACCATCACCGGGTCGAACAACTCCAGCGCCGCCCTGCTCGCCGGAGTCTCTTCAATCTCCACCGGAGCAGGCCCCTGCGCCGACTCACACGCCTTAACCGAAAATTGCGAGATCGAACCGCTCTACAAAGGCATCAAGAAGATCATACTACTCGGACTCGCATTGACGGGGATCAGCGAATAGCCGCGAAAGCCGTAAATCGTGAATAGAGAAAAACCTGCTTTCATCTATTCACGATTTACGATTCACGATTTACGGCTTTTTTTGATTTACTTTCTTCGCTTCTCTCTTTGGCGGCGGCGGGCGGCGGCGGCGAGTTCGCCGGGAGTTTTCGCGCCCGAAGGTTGTGTATTCGGAGTCGCCGGGGAAGAGGGTTTGGCCGCGCTCGGGTCAATCTCCTTCTCGTCTTTTCCGGTCGTCGCGAGTTCGATTTCGGAGTTGACTTCCCCGCCGATGAGGATGGCCGCGCCGGTCAGGTAGAACCAGAGCATGAGGATGATGACCGCGCCGAGCGAGCCATAGGTGGCGTTGTAGGAATTGAAGTAGCTGAGGTAAGCGCGGAAGCCGAAGGAGACGACGAGCCAGAGCACGACGGCGGTGGCCGCGCCGGGGCTGACCCAGTGCCAACTGCGGTTCTTCACGTTGGGCGCGAGATAGTAGATGAGACCGAAGGCCGCGAGCACGAAGACGAGCACCACCGGCCACTGCAAAATCTTCCAGCCCCACGTGAACACCTGCCCGAAGCTGAAACTCGCGGCGACGTAGTCGGCGATGTGATGGCCGAACAGCATGAGCGTGAGCGCCGAGAGGATCAGGACGGCCAGCGCGACGGTCAGGCCGAGCGAGATGAGCCGCACCTTCCACCACGGGCGCGTCTCTTCCACCTCATAGGCGATGTTGAGCGTCTGGCAGATGGCGGTCATGCCGTTCGAGGCCGCCCAGAGCGTGGCGAGGATGCCGAAAGAAATTTTGCCGCCGCCCGAACCTTCTTCAACTTTTTCGATGGTCTCGTGGATGAGGTCGCCCGCTTCCTGTGGGACGACCGAGCCGAGCAGGCTCAGAAGATTTTCGCGCAACTCGCTTCCGGCGTCGGCGAACTGGCCGAGCACGGCCGTGATGAACAGCAGGAGCGGGAAGAGCGCGAGCAGAAAGTAATAAGAGAGTTGAGCGGAACGCCCGAAAACGTCGTCCTCATTAACCTCCGCCCAGACGCGTTTCGCAAGTTCCTTCCAGCCCAAACCGCCGAATTGCCACAAAGTCCCGAACATCCCTTTTGTCTCCCGCGCGCTGCCGTTTAGCGCGCCCTTGTTCAGACGTTTATTTGATCATCGTGCCGGTACGGCTCCAGCGCGTGTTGAAGAAAAAGTCCTGTATGTAGGGAAAGCCGCCCGAAGGCGCGCTTTCATCGTAAGACCAATAGACGAACAGCGCGCGGCCGATGATGAGATCGCGCGGGACGAAGCCCCAGTAACGACTGTCGAGGCTGTTATCGCGGTTGTCGCCCATCATGAAATACGAGTCGGGCGGAACGACGATTGTTTTCTGCCCCTTGAAGAGTTTGTAGATGGGCAGACTATGATCGTCGTCGTCGAGACGCGACTGAGGACTGTAGGCGACTGTGTAAGACCCTTCGCCCTCGGGCGGCGGGTCGGCCTCCGTCGTGAGCGGCGCGAGTTCCTCATTGCCGGGGGTGGACGGGTCGTTCGGGTGATTGACGGCCGTGATCACGCGCTCGGGCGACGGTTGGCCGTTGATGATGACGCTCGTGCCGCTCAGTTCGATGCGGTCGCCCGGCAGGCCGATGACACGCTTGACGTAGTTGGTGATGTACTGTTTGTTGCCCGGATCGTTCGGCGTGTCGCGCCACGGCTCGATGGGGTTGCCGGGATATTTGAAGACCACGATGTCGCCGCGCCTGATCTCGCGCTGCGGCAGGAACGGCAACGGCTGCGAACCGGGAGCGAAGATGAACTTATTGACGAGCAGGTGATCGCCGATGGTGATCGTATTCTGCATCGACCCCGTAGGGACTTTCACCGCCTGCACGACAAACGTCATGCCGAACAAAGCCATGATCGCCGTCACCACGAGCGACTCGAAATACTCTCGCCACACGCTGCGCGGCGGCCCCGGATGTGCCGGTTTCGCGTCCGACGAGCCGGACGCCCCTCGCGCCGTTTCATCTACAGCCGAGCGCGAAGCGCTCTTTCTCGCCGCGCTGCCCGCGGGCGTCTCCAGCGGCGGCTCTTCCATGATCGTCGAACGGGAATCATTGCTCATAAAATTATCGTAGATAAACGCGCGGAGAGCGGTCAAGCCGCATTGCCTCCCGGCCTACCGTCAAGACCGCTTTAATTTTCAGTCCGCCGCTTCCTGTTGCGACGCATCAGGCTGCGCCGCTTCGGCTTGAGATGCTTCCGGCTGCGGCGCAAGGTTCAACCCTTCGAGCGCACGGCGCGCCGCGTCCATTTCGGCGGCCTTGATCGTCGAGCCTCGGCCGGGGATGGTGTTGTCCGTAAAAACCACTTCGACGTGGAACGTGCGGCGGTGCGGCGGCCCTTCCGTGTCCACCACGTTGTAGGTCGGCGTCACGTGGAAAGTCGCCTGCACGCGCTCCTGCAACATCGTCTTGTAATCGGCGGCGGCGGCCTGCTCAGGGTTTGCCTCCGTCAACTCCGTACTGAGGAGTTGGCGTACAAACTCGCTCGCGCTTTCGTAACCGCCGTCCAGATAGACGGCGGCGATGACCGCTTCGACGACATCCGCCAGAAGCGCGCGCTTGCGACGCCCGCCGGTCTTCTCTTCGCCGCGCCCGATACGCAGGTAATCGCCGAGACCGAGGCGGCGCGCAACGCGCGCGAGCATCACGGTGCTCACGAGCCTGTGCTTCATGCGCGAGAGATCGCCTTCGGTGGCGTCGAGGGTGGATTGATACAGATAGTCGGCGACGGCGAGGCCGAGCACCGAGTCGCCGACGAATTCCAGCGCCTCGTTATGCAGGCGGCGCGCCTCGATCTCTTCGCCCGGCGCGACGTGCTCGTGCGCCCACGAGCGATGCGTCAGCGCGCGCTCCAAAAACGTGCGGTCGTTGAAAGTGTAACCGAGCTTTTCTTCCAGCGCGCCGAGATCGGGTTCTGTCATGTCGGAATCTTCCACAGTGCGCGCGATTGTAGCAAACGGGATGCGGAAAGGAGAAAGGAGAAAGGAGAAAGGGACTGGGAATAAAGGGTAAAGGGCAAAGGGGAAAGGGGAAAGGTAAAGAAAGGCAGCCCGATCTTCACCTTTACCCTTTGCCCTTTACCCCTTTCCCCCTTTTCCCATTACCCCTTCCCCTTTACCCATCTTTCAGGGCAGGGGCTTCGCGGCCACGCCCGCGATGAACGCTTCGAGGCCAGCCGTGGAATCGTTGTTGCGGAATCTGTAGAAGCGTGTGAGTTCCTGCATCCAGCGCGCGCGCGCCTGCCCGTACTGCGCCTCGGTTCCGCTCAGAGCGACGGCGCGCGCATACGCGTCTATGATGCGGTCAACTGTGCCGTTGATCTCTTCGAGCGCGGCCTTGCTTTCGGGCGTCGGCTCTTTGCCGCCGAAACGCGCCTCGAACTCTTTCGACTGTGGCTCGTAGCGGCTGGCGACGTAGGCGGCGGCAAGGCGAGAGTAGATGATCGGCGTATTCTTTAACGTGCCCTCCGACGCGACGGCCTTGCGAAAATAATTGACCGACTCGGCCGGCGACTCTTTCAGGATGAGTTCGCCGGTGATGAAATTCAGATACGCGAGCGCGTCGGGACGGCCGTTGAAGGGCTTCCAATCCGAAGGCGTCGCCCCCCCTTCGAGCAGCGTCGTCGCGCGTCGGGCGTATTCGAGCGTCTCCGCATCGAACGAAACGTCGCCCGTGTTCGACGCAAGATAACCGGCGGAGGCGAGGTTGATGATCGTCCGCAAGTTGTCCGGCTCGACCGCGAGAACCTGCTTGCCTACGCCGAAGGCCGCCGCGTACTTCTTCTCTTTGAACAGCAAGCCCTCGAACTGTAATTTGCGCGCGGCGCGCTCGTAAGCCTCGACCCACACGCGCACGCGCGCGCCGTACTCGTCATCCGGGTATTTCCCCACGTACTCGCGCCCGGCCTCGAAGGCCGCCGATTGATTGATATTGATGTTCGCGCGCCAGCGTTCATAGAGAGCGGCCTGCGTCTCCGTAACCTGCGCCTGACGCTGCCTGCGCGCCGTAATGGCGCGTTGCGCGGCGGGCTGTTGCGCCGCCGACGGCAAGGCGAGGGGGCCAATCAGCGCGAGAGCGGCGGCGGCGTAGGGGCGCATGCGCCGCGCCTTAGGCCGCTCGACGGTCTGTGTTTGTTGTTTCGACATCATACGGGTCTGCTGGATGCTTCCACTTCTCTGATGCTGGCGATTACGGGATAGCTTGCCAAGGGTTTCCCGCCCGCGTCAAGCGCCGGTAAATTCGGTACGCGTGCGCCGCCGAAGAGAGGCGCTTTGCTGCAAACGCCGTGCGTATCGTGAGCTACACGATACGCACGGCGTTTGCATTTACAGACGATTCCTGTCGAGAGCCGGGGTTAGGGTTTTTTGGTCGCCGGCCTGGGCTTGGCGGCCGTCGTACTCTGCGTCGTCGCGGGCTTGGGCTTGGCGGCCGTCGTGCCCTGCACGGCGGGCGCGGGCGTCATTGCGGGCGCGGCAGCGGCCGGAGTAGTCGCGGTCATCGAGCCGTTTCCGTTGCCCGACCCCGTGTTGCCACTGTCGGATGCGGTGCCGCCGGTCGAAGGCGCGTCGGGCGCAACCGTAGGCACGTAACGTTGCGGCGTGAACGGCTCGGGCAGCGGCTTAGAGGTCGCGCTGGCGATGAAGGCGTCGAGTCCGGTGGTCGAATCGTTGTTGCGGAACTTGTAGAAACCGGTCAGGGTTTCCAGCCACACTTTTTTGTCCGTCGCCATTTTCGGATCGGCTCCGGCCAAATTGACGGCGCGGGCGTAAGCGTCGATAACGCGATCCATGACTTGATTCAAATTGTTCAAAGCGAACTTGCTCTCGTCCGTCTCCGGTTTGCCGCCGTAACGGGCCGTGAACTCCCTCTGCAACGGATCGTACTGGCCGACTTGATAGGCCGCGGCCAAACGCGCGTAGGCGGGCGCCGTGGTCTTCACGGGCGATTCGAGCGCAAAGGACTTGAGGTAGTACGGAACTGCCCCGGCCGGGTCGCTCTTGATCATGTATTCGCCGACGGCGAAGTTGAGGTATGCGAGCGCTTCGTCTTTCGACTTGAACAGCACCCATTCGGAGGGAGTCTTACCGGCTTCGAGCATCTGAATGGCCTTCTTGGCATAACCGAGCGCGGCCGGGCTAAAGGTGGTGTTAGGCGGATTCAGGCTCTGCGCGTTGTAACCGGCATAGCCGAGTTGGATCAGCAGGCTCAGATTTTCGGGATCGGCCGCGATCATCGGCTGGGCGAGTTGGAAAGCCTTCGGGTAATCCTTTTTTACGTACAGGGCATCGTTGAGTTCGGCGGCGCCGCTCACCTTGCGCACGGCGTCGCCGTACTGTCCGACGAACTTCTGGACGGCTTTAGAGTAAGAGTCGTTGCAACTGGCGTACTTCGTTAGATACTCCTGGCCGATCCCGTAGGCTTCCTTCTGGGCGGCGGCGTCGGGCTGCCCTTTGGCGTCTTTCTTACCTTTTAACTCATAATACTTCGTGTAGAGTTCACCGCGGGCGGCCTCCTCGCACGGGTTGGCGGCGGCGGCCTCTTGCGCGAACGTCGGCAGCGCGAAGAAGGTGGCGAGCGCGGCGATGGTCAATAGTCTGGTCAGGTTTCTCATGATGTGGCGTGTCCTCCAAACAAAAATCGTCTGCGTGATTCGGAGCATTACTAAATGGGGGCCGCGAGCGGCTTCAAGCTTCGCGCGTCAATCAGATGCGTAGAGAGCGCGGCTAGTTGCCGTATCTACGCGCTGCGCGAGCCGGGTGCGCTGACCTCTGGGGAAGGGCGACACCGCCTTACTGATATTAGTGGGGAACGGGCACAGCGCGTTAACGCGCCAGCGCCGTGATACTGCAATAACTGACGAAACGTGTCAAGCGCGCGCCGACGCATCGACCGTCAAAAAAATGCGCCGCGTTTTGTGTCATTAATTAGACACCAAAACGCGGCGCATGTTCCTTCTTTTCCGGTTACAACTTCGTTACGGCGTGTTCGTCAGCACACGGCGCGGGCGTGTGTCCGTCGAAGGCTGTTGTGTGCCCCTCGACGGCGTGGCGGACGGGACGGTTGTGACGCCGGTCGGGCGAGTCTCGACGGGCATCAGCACGCGCCTGAGGCCGTCGGCCGTGCGCGAATTACCGTTCGCGTCATCGTTCGCGGCGTTCGTGGCGTCCGCGTCGGAATCTTCCTGTGCTTCCGTGTCGGCGAGGTTCTTCGGGTCAACCTTCGGGCGCGGCGCGAGCATCTCCGGCGTGAGCGGCAGCGATGATTTGCCGTTGTGCTTGGCGAAGCGGTAGGCGAGCGCGCGGTAGATTTGTCCGGCAACAGACGCGGGGAAACCTTTGCGCGCGTCCGGCCCGCGGCCGATGACGGCGATGGCGAGTTGCGGATTTTCGACGGGAGCGTAGGAGGTAAAAGACCCGTCCCAGACGCCGTGCGCGCCGATGCACGTGCCGGTTTTACCGGCAATCGTCTGCTGCGAGTCGTGAGCCTTGCGACCCGTGCCGTAGTTGACCGCGCCGATCATGCCCGGCAGCATCCGTCGCAGCGATTCCTGCGGGATGTTGAGCTGACGGCGCACGAGGGTCTTGAACCTGACGTTCTCCTGCGGCGTGCGCGGCAGGTGCGGCGTGACGAGCGTGCCGCCGTTGGCGAAGGTCGCGGCGAGCGTGGCGAGTTGCAGCGGCGTGACCTCGAAGTCGTCGCCGTGCGAACTCATGCGCAGCATCCCCACGTCGTTTTTGAAGAGCGGCACGCGCCCGGCGTACTCGTTGACGTGGTTGATGCCGGTGCGCTCGCCGTAACCGAACTGGCGCGCATAGCTCGACAGCCGCTCGAAGCCGACGCGACGGCCGACCTGTTGAAAGTAGCCGTTGTGCGAATAGGCGAGCGCGTCCGTCAAATTCATGCGGTTGCTGTTGTAGGCGACGTTCTCCATGACGGGATCGATGACGCCTTCGACGACGCCGGCCAGCCCCGAAAGGAGTTTGATCGTCGAACACGGTTTGAAGCCGCGACGCACGCCCCATTCCTGATTGACGATGGTGTAAACCTGTCCCGTGCGCGGATTCATCACGACCACGGACGCAGCATGATAGCCGAGCGCCTGAACGGCTACGCGACGCACTTCCGGGTCTTCGCCCGTCGGGTCGTCGCGCAGGATGTTCGCCTGAACTTCATCGCGGATCGCCTTATCGAACGCACGCTGGCGGGCAATGGCAGCCTGACGCGCGATCTCCGCGCGCCGCGCCGCCTCCGCGCGTCGCGCCGCTTCCTCACGACGAGCCGCTTCGGCACGCCGCGCGGCCTCTTCCCTGCGTGCCTGCGAGACGCGTTCGCGCTTGGAAAGTTTTCCGCCCTTGCCGCGTTCCTCTTTCTCGGCGGCGCGTTCCTTCTTGTTCGCGGCGGCGCGTTCGGCACGCGTCTCTTTCGCGGAAGGCTTTTTCGCGGCCGTCTTGTCGCGGCCTTTGTCTGCCTTCTTATCGGCCTTCGTGGATTTGGCCGGTGCGGATTTGGCCGGTGCGGCGGGCTTGGGTTTTCTGGCGGCGAAGCCGGAGGCGGCGAAACTGAGGGTTAAGAGCAGGGAGATGATAAAGGGGGACGGGGGAATAGGCATTCGGGTCATCAAAAAATCCTCTCCGGTTAAAACTACTTATGAGAGTGCACGGGTCTTCCGGGGCTGGAAGTTCGCGCGGTTTGTCGGCACATGATTTGGTGGAACACGTCCGCGCGATTTTACCTGGCGCGAGGGTGTGCGCTTGTTCGCGGCGTGTCCGTTACGGTCTTTTGGGCGAACGGTTCGTCGGGTTGGAAATAGGTTTCCTGAGCCGTTCTTTCAAACAGTTCCTTCGATTCAAATTTACGTTCTTCGTATCTGGCGTGGCGGGGAGACAATCCCCCTAGAGTCTCCGGGGGGTTTGCGTTGGAGACGCTTGCGACTATAACATCGCGATTTAGTGTCGGGCAACACCTTTAGTTAATTTTAGTTAACAGAAGCCTGCTATCGTTCAACTTGAAGGAGTGATGTATTAAAACGTCACGTCTCGAATGGGAATTTTCACACTCTTAAACAGTTTCCGTGTGCGCTTGCTGCTGGTGCTGGCCGGTCTTCTCGTCGCCACGCTCGGCGTACAGTTCTATTTGAATCGTCTCTCGGAGCAACAGGTTGCCCGCACCGTCGCGGAACAGGAGCAGGCGCTCGCCGCCGGAATCTCGCTCGCCGCTCAAAGTTTCAACACCCCGGAACGACTCGAAGAACTCGACCGCGAGCGCGGCTTTCTCCTGCGCGAGAAACACACGGGGCGCATCACGAACGTCCTCGTCGTCAAGGACGAAGGTCGCAGCCCCAATCGTCTCGACGACGGAGACATCATCGACGACAGCCTCGACCCAAAATTCATTCCGAAGACGCTCGAAGACGGCACGGTCAAATACTTCACCGTGGACGAGGCGCAACTGCCCCGTCTCGTCTATGCGGATCAACTGGAGAGCACGCAGCCCGTCGCGGGCGAACCGCGCGCGTTCACCATCTCCGCCGCCACCTCGCGAGGACTCAACTACATCATCGTCGTCCTCGGCTCGGCGCAGATGCATGAATCACACTCGCTCTGGCAGGACGCGCGCCCGCTTCTGCCGACGCTCGCCGTCCTGCTCATCGCTACGCTCGTGGCGGCCGTCCTCGTCTGGCGGTTCACGCAACCGATTCAGGAGTTGTCGGACGCGGCGCGCCGCGTGGCCGTCGGCGAGTTCAATTTCCGCGTGCCTTCCGCCACGCGGCGCGACGAGATGGGCGCGCTTGCCAATGTCTTCAACGAAATGATCGCGCGGCTCGGCGGCATGCGCGATCTCGAAAGCCGTCTCAACCTCGCGGAACGCTCGGCGGTCGTCGGTCGGCTCGCCTCGGCCATCGCGCACGAGATACGCAATCCGCTCAACTATATCAACCTCACGCTCGACCACCTGCGCACCTCGCTCGCGCCGCAAGACCCGCAGAAGCGCGAGACGGTCGAACGCCTCACGACGCAACTCAAAGCGGAAGTCGCGCGCATCAACACGCGCATCTCCGAATTCCTCAAGTACACGCGCCCGGCGCAACTCGAAATGCGCCCTATCAACTTGCGCCAGTCGCTCGAAGACGCGTTGCGCATCGTCGAGGTGCAGGCCGCCGAGAGCAACATCGAGATGCGCGTCGAGATGGAGGGCGACATCCCGCCCGTGTTGGGCGACGCCGAATCTTTACGTTCCATCTTCACAAACCTTATTATCAATGCCGTACAAGCGATGGAGGGCGACGGCGCGGGCGGGCAGCTGACCGTCACGCTCAAGGCAAACGATCCGGGGCGCGCGTGCGTCTCTATCAGGGACACCGGGCGCGGCATCGAAGCGGAAAACATCTCGCAGGTGTTTGAGCCTTATTTCTCCACGAAGGAGACGGGCACGGGACTCGGCCTAGCCATCGTCAAGAAAGCGGTCGATGACCACAACGGCACGATCTCCGTTACCAGCAAACACGGCGAAGGCACGACATTTACAGTTACACTTCCAACAGCGGAAAACGATGAACGCGGAACGATGAACGATGAGTAAGAAAAAATTTGTTTTCTATTCATCGTTCATCCTTCCGCGTTCATCCTTTATCATTTGAGGGACTATGGCACGCAAAAACATACTCGTGGTGGACGACGAGCGGGCGCAGAGAGAGATTCTGGAGATGATCCTGTCGGGCGAGGGCTACGACTTGACGACCGCCGCATCGGGCGAGGCGGCGCTGAAGTTCGCGCGTGAAAAGCGCTTCGACCTCGTGCTCACCGATTTGAAGATGACCGGCATGGACGGCATCGAACTGCTCCAACGCCTGCTCGCCTACGATTCATCCATCATCGTCATTTTGCTCACGGCGCACGGCTCAATCGACTCGGCCAAAGAGGCTCTCCGGCGCGGCGCGTTCGACTATCTCGAAAAGCCTTACGACCGTGAGACGCTGCTCGACACCATCCGCCGCGCGCTCACGAAACTCGAATCGCTCGACAATGAAATCATCTCCGACTCGCCCGAGATGGAGTCCGTCAAGAAGATGGTCTTGAAAGTGGCTCGCTCGGCATCGACCGTGTTGATTCGCGGCGAGTCGGGCACGGGCAAAGAGTTGATCGCGCGCGCGATTCACAACCAGAGCCAGCGCGCAACCGAGATGTTTCAAGCCGTCAACTGCGCAGCCATCAACGAGAACCTGCTTGAGTCGGAACTTTTCGGCCACGAGAAAGGCAGTTTCACGGGCGCGCACGCGGAGAAGAAGGGTCTGTTTGAAGTGGCCGACCGGGGCACGCTTTTTCTCGACGAGATCGGCGAACTCGACATCTCGATGCAGGCGAAACTTCTGCGCGCCTTGCAGGAACGCGAAATCCGCCGCGTCGGCGGCACGCGCCCGATCAAAATCGACGTGCGCGTCGTCGCCGCCACCAACCGCGACCTGCTCGTGATGGTCAAGGACGGCAGGTTCCGCGACGACCTCTACTATCGCATCAACGTCCTCTCGATTGACATTCCCCCGTTGCGCGAGCGGCGCGAAGACATCGTCGTGCTCATCAACTTCTTTCTGAAGAAGCACACGCGCAACACCTCGCGCCTCATACGTGGCTTGACGCCCGAGGCGCGCATCGTGATGCTCGAATACGCATGGCCCGGTAATGTTCGCCAGCTCGAATCGGCCATCGAGCGCGCCATCCTGCTGGCCGAAGCCGACCTCATCACGGTCGAAGACCTGCCGCTCGAAGTCAGACAGGAAGTGCGCCCTCAGACCGAAGGCGCATTCAAGTTGCCGCACGAAGGCATTTCGTTCGAGGACTTCGAGCGCAACCTGATCCTGCAAGCGATGGAGCGCACCGACTACAACATCACCAAGGCGGCCAAACTGCTCGGTCTTACCTTTCGCACGCTGCAATACCGGCTCGAAAAGTTCGGCATCAAACGCGCCGACAAGAAAAACGGGGCGGAAGAAGAAGAGGAGGAGGAAAGCTGACGCCGCGGCGGCCGTTCATGCGGCCGTCTCTTCCCCGTCCGCGGACTTGAGACTTCGCGACTACCACCTTAGACTCTGCCCGATGCAACAATTCAAACTTCATCGCACGCGTCTCGTTTGCCTTCTCCTGGTCGCTCTCTCGGCCGCGCTCTCCGCCTGCGGCGACAATTCGCCCACGGCGAACGCGCCCGCGAGTCCCGCAAACACATCCGCCCCGCCAAACGCGAACGCCGGTGCGGCGTCCGCGCCGAAATCGCCGCTTGAAGGAATCGTGAAGGCGAGCGGAGAGAGCGTAGAGATGCGCGCGGGCGAAACGGCGGAGGCGTCCGTGCGTCTCGCAATCGCGAGCGGCTATCATGTGAACGCTAACCCTGCGACGGAGAAATTTCTGATCCCGACATCGCTCGAAGTCAAGCCAGAGTCGGGCATCACAGTTGAAAAGATCGTCTATCCGAAACCGCTCACGAAGAAGTTCCCTTTCGCCGAAGTGCCGCTCGCCGTCTACGAAGGCGACACGCGCATCACGATGACGGTGCGCGCGCCGCGCGATGCCGCGCCCGGACAGCACACGCTCGGCGCGCGCCTGCGCGTCCAGCCCTGCGACGACGAGAAGTGCTTCCCGCCGACCACGGTCGAGACATCCATTCCCGTCACGATCCGTTAAAAGTTTTGTCGTTCAAAGAAGACAGAGACGACGCGGCCGAGACCCGCACGAGCGCGCGGCGACCGGCGGAGTCGCGGAGCGCGCACGAAGCAGGATCGCCCGCCCCGCCCCATGCGCGCGTGCCTCAAGAGATCGCGCGTGCCGAGAAATTTTCGACACGCCTGTTCGCCACACGTTGGATCATCGTCGCGGGCGCGTGCCTGCTCATCGCGGCGACGTTCTTATTGATGCGACGCATGGATGCGGCTTTCGTTGCGGGAACGCTCGGCATCGTCGCGTGGTTCTGGAATGAGCGCAACCGCCTGCGCCCGCACGGCATCGAAGCGGAGGACGAGATTTGGGATGAAGATGAAGAGTTTGAAGATCGAGATGAAAAATAGAAATTTATGAAGCATGGAAATTTCGCTTTTACCGGGCGGCTGATCGTCGCCGTCTTTTTGCTGGCAACGGGCGCGAGTTCGCTCGGGAAGGCTGCCGCGACAAGCGTCGCTCCGAACGCAGCGGAGGCGCGCACAACGGTCGAGCGCGCGTTTCAACAATTGAAGGGCGGTGATTACAACTCGCTCTACGAAGTGTTGCCCTCGGCTTCGCAGCGACGCGTGACGCGCGAACGCTTCGTCGGCGCACTCGAACGCACGCGCGGCATGTACGAGTTGGAACGTCTGGAGATCGGAGCGGTGCGCATCGCGGGCGATGTCGGCATGGTTGATTCGGTAGTTTATGGCCGCGCCCGCGCGCCGTTCTCGGGCGAGGCTAAGATCGTGGCGCGGCAATACCTCGTGCGCGAGGGCGGCCGCTGGCGCGTGACGACCGGCGACGCCGCAACCATCCGGCCGCTTCTCGCCGCCAACCCGGCCTTCGCCAGAAAATATCCGTTCGCACAGCCGCGCATCTATCTGAAGCGCGACAATCGCTGGGTAGACATCAGCAAGGAACTCGTGGGCATTCGCCGCCGCGCGACCAGATAGCAGGCATTCCGGCAGAGAGGAACGACACAACCCGCGCGCTTCGACAGGCGCGCGGGTTGTGTCGCGTCAAATCTTCATTCTCACATTAAGTCTTCAAAGGAGAGCTGCGTATCGTCGGCCGCCTGTTGCGGCGTCGCGCGGCGGGTGCGAGTTTTAGTTTGCGCGCCGTCGAGCGCGCTCAACACGGACGAGAGATGGAAGCGCAGGAGGCGCGGCGTGAGCCGGATGGAGGGGATGCGGCCTTCGCGTGCGAGGCGGCGCACGGTGGATTCGCTCACCTGTAAGAGTACGGCGAGTTGGCGCGCGGTCAGAAATTCTTCACGCCTGTCGGTGTGTGGCGAAGACTCTTCCATCGAAGCCTACCGGATCGACTGTCAGGGTGTGGGTTTGAGCGTCAACGCCACTCGATAGACGGCCGCGCCGTCCACTTCGACATCTTTCGAGGCCACGGCCATGCCGTCCATTTTGGCCGTGACGCGGTAGCGCGCGGCCTGCGGCGGCAGGCGAAAAGCGAAATCGCCCGATCTGGTCGTCACGCGCCCGTCGATTTTTTTCGTCGTGCCGTCCGGGCCGATTCGCGCCAACTCTATTTGTGCCCCGCGCAGGCTCAATCCTTCCTCGTTGAAGACGCTCCCCTTGATGAAGACCAGCGAGCCTTCGTCAACCGGCAACACGAGATCGCCAGAGAGCGAACGCGCTTTACCGGCGACCACCTCGAAGTCCTTGATCTCGGCCAAGCTCAAGCCCGGCTTGCGGAACGTGATGCTGTAGCGCCCCGGCGCGAGTCCCGCAATCTCGAATTGACCCTTGCGATCCGTCGCGACCGCCGCCGCTTCGCGCTCGCCCTGTCGCGCCGTCACGCGGACGCCTTCGGCCGAACCGCTTTCGGCCTTCACCTTGCCCTTGATGCTGCCGGTCGTCTTATTCTTCTGCGCCGCGACGCCGAGGGCGAAGAGCGACATTAAAAAGAGGGTGATGATAGTTCTGAATTTAATCATAGCTGTGACGCGAATCCTCGATGCGAGATGTTTTATCGTCGGCGCGGCCTACATCGTTCGTGAGGCGTTTATTATACATCCAACAAATTGCCCCTTTCGTGACGCATGCCGCCCGCGCGCCTCTAGTTGATGCGTCGCACGCCGTTCTTTGTTGCTTGCGAGCGGGAACGCCGGGATGACACCTGCATGAGAGAGTCCGTATAATGGCCGCACTCCCTCGTGCGACCAGCGGAAACAATCCGCGCCCGACCGGACGTTGAAGTTGTCCGAACGAACTGGCTTTCGAGTTTATGCTTTACCCCCGCAAAATTTCGCCGCCCGCGACCGCTCGCCCACGTGTGAGCCGCGCCGCCCGTGTCCTGTTCGTCGCCCTCTGTCTCTCTCTCGCCGTGTTCTTCAATTCCCTGCCCGTCTCGCACATTCGGCAAGCGCAAGCTGAAACTCAGACGCCGCGGGAACGCCCGCGCCGCGTCGCACCGCCGGAAGCGCGGCAGGACGACGATGAAATTTTGCGTGTTGACACAGACCTCGTGCTCGTTGACGTGACGGTGACTGATGCGGCGGGGCGACCCGTGCGCAATTTGTCGGCGGAAGATTTCAAAATCTATGACGAGGGCGTCGAACGCCCCATCGCCTTCTTCAACGTGGAGCGGCGGCGAGGCGGGCAGCGCCCGGTGGCCGTCGTGTTCGCCGTTGACGTGTCGGGCAGCATGTCGCCTGAGGAGATGGAGCGTCTGGGAGTCGCGATGCAGTTGTTTTCGCGTCGTCTATCGGATCGCACGTCTCTGTTCGCCGTGATGACTTTCGGAATGAACTCGCGCGTGTTGCAACCTTTCACGAACGACGAGCAGAAACTCGAACGCGCCTTCAAGCGTCTCTCACGCGAAGCGAACGGACTCTCGACGCACACTTACGACGCCGTGGACGATGCCATTCGCCTGCTCACGCGCCACGCGCCGCGCACGCGCGATAAACGCCTGATGAAGCGCGCGGTGGTCGTAGTCACGGATGGATTCCCGGTGGGCGACACGGTCGCGCCGAAGACCGTCATCGAGCGCGCCAATGCGGCGGAGGTGAGCGTCTATACGGTGACGCTGCCCTCTTTCTCGCGCCTCTTCACATCTCGCGGCATCACGGCCAGAGGAGCGAACGCCCACGCGCCGCTGCCGACGCCGCTCGACGTGAGCGAGTTGGCTGAAAAGACCGGCGGCTCGAACGTTTATGCGACCGAGCGAGATTTCGGCACCCTCTTCCAGACGCTCGCCGAAGAAGTCACTTCCTCCTACATACTGGCCTTTTACCCGCCCGAAGAGAAACGGCGCGACGGGCGTTTTCACCCGTTGCGGATCACAGCCCCGCCCGGCCTCAACGTCCGCCAGAGCCGCCCCGGATACGGAGAAAAGCCCTAAAGCCGTGAATCGTAAAATCGTGAATCGTAAATCGTAAATCGTGAATAGAGAAAAGCCCTTTTCTTTCTATTCACGATTTACGATTCACGATTCACGACTCTTAAAAGTCCTCTTCTTCTTCGTCGTCATCCAACTCGTCGTCTTCGACGATGTCGAGTTCGACGGGGTCGAGTCCGACGATTTCGAGTTCTGTTCCGCACTCTTCGCAAGCGACAGAATCGCCCTTGTCGGCGTCCGTATCAACATGCACATCTGCGTCGCATTCGGGGCACGTTCCGGTTGGCACTTCGTCTACCTCCAGCGCATTCAGGAGGAGCGCCCTGATGTTTCCGGGAGACCTCCACCTTGAAGTTTATTTGTTTGAACCCGCCACAATCTAACCGCGCCCGCCTTTTTTTGCAACATTCATTTTCCACTCTTCACAAGTAATTAACCCGCCCTTGTTTTTGACGCCGCAAAGCGGCGCGCTGTTCGACGACCCCGTGCAAAACAACCGCTCCGCGCGTCCCGGCCGCACCACGCGTCCCCGGCGCACTCTCGCGGGGGAAATTAGCGGCGGCTGAAAAAAATATTCCGTGGGCGTCCGTTTTCGACTATGATTTGCGCCTTACTGGTTGACAGGAATTTTCACGCGCCCAATCTCGCCGCACCCAGAAGTAAGGCGGCGAAAAAAACCGGGCGACAACTGCCATCTCAAACTGTCGTCGTCGCGCGCCCGAGGCCGAAATCGTAGCGCGCGGCGCGATCCGCAAACGACATTTCAAAGAAAGCCGAAGATGCCATGAAATCTCAAATCACAACCGCCAAATACTTCCTGATCATCACGCTCGTCCTATCGTGTTCGCTGAACGTGCTGCTCCCGCCAGCGACGCCCTTCACCGGGAACAAAACGCCGGCGCCGAACGCCGACCGCCAACCGCAGGTAGTTTCGCAGGTGGAAACTGCGGCGGCGGAAATCTCGCGCACGGAGGCGCGCGAGGCATACGGGCGGTTGGAGTTGCAATTTGAGGCCAATCAGGGGCAGACCGACGCTTCGGTCGATTTCCTCGCGCGCGGTGTGGGCTACACGATGTTTTTGAAACCGACGGAAGCCGTCTTCGTCATGTCCCGGCAGGGCGGCGAAGGGCAGGCTCGAAAAGATGTCGGCAAAGACCCGACGGCGAAGGACGTGGAACTCACGCGAATGGCGAGTGCGGTTACCACCGCCCCCGGCTCCCCCGCGCGCGCGGAGACAGAGACGGCTTTGCGCATGAAACTCGTGGGCGCGCGGGCGGACGCGGTGGCCGTTGGAGCGGACGAGTTGGCGGGCAAGGTCAATTATCTCAACGGCAATGATCCGGCCAAGTGGCGCACGAACGTTCCGACCTACGGGCGCGTGCGCTACAAAGAAATTTATCCGGGCGTTGACGTGGTTTATTACGGCAACCAGCGGCAGTTGGAATACGACTTCATCGTCGCGCCCGGCCGTGACGTGCGCGCCGTGTCCCTGAAGTTTGAGGGCGCGGACAAGGTTGAAGTGGACGAGGGCGGCGACTTGCTGCTCACAGTGGGCGGAGAGACCGTCCGTCAACTCAAGCCCGTCGTCTATCAGGAAGCGGCGGGCGGCGCGCGGCATGAGGTCGCGAGCGGCTACGCGTTGCAGCCGGACGGGCGCGTCGGCTTCCACATCGGCGAGTACGACGCGGAGCGCACGCTCGTCATCGATCCGATCTTAGTTTATTCAACTTATCTGGGAGGCGGCGGCACAGAGGACGGCAACGACATCAAAGTTGACTCCGCCGGCAACGCTTACATCTGCGGCAACACCTCTTCGACCAACTTCCCTACCGCCAATGCCTTCCAGGCCAATTTCGGCGGCGCGAACTTCGAAGGCGGGCGCGACGGCTTCATCACGAAGCTCGACCCGACGGGTTCGGTCTACGTCTATTCCACCTACCTCGGCGGCAGCGGCGACGACCGTTGCAATAAGATCGCCGTGGATTCCGCAGGCAACGCCTACGTCGCAGGGGAGACCACTTCCTCGACCGACTTCCCCCGCGCCAACGCCTTCCAGAACACCTTCGGGGGCGGACTCTCGGACGCCTTCGTCGCGAAGCTCGATCCCGAGGGCGACGCGCTCGTCTACTCCACCTACCTCGGCGGCAGCATTTTCGATTCGGGCAACGGCATCGCCTTGGACTCTTCCAACAACGCTTACATCACAGGCCGCACCACCTCCGCAGACTTCCCCACGGCCAACGCTATTCAGGAGACGCAGGCCAGCCAATTCGCCGACGCCTACGTGACGAAGCTCGACCCGGAGGGCGACGCGCTCGTCTATTCCACCTACCTCGGCGGTAGCGGCGGCGAGGCTTTCGACGCCGGTTTCAGCATCGCCGTGGATTCCGCCGGGGCGGCTTACGTCACAGGCCAGACCACCTCGACCAATTTCCCCACGTTCAACGCCGTCCAGACCACCTTCGGCGGCGGCTCGCCCGACGGCGACGGATTCGTCACGAAAATCAACGCGGCGGGCACCGACTTCGTCTACTCCACCTACCTCGGCGGAAACGCTAACGACATCCCGTTTGAAATCACGGTGGACTCCGCCAACTCCGCTTACGTCACGGGGGTTGTCCGCTCGACCAACTTCCCCACGGCCAACGCCTTCCAGGACGCGCTCAACGGCGCGTCCGACGCCTTCCTGACCAAGTTCCACCCGGACGGCACGTCCTACATCTACTCGACCTACTTCGGCGGCTCCGGCGAAGACTCCGGCAACGGCATCGCCGTCAACCCCGCCAACGAGCCTTACGTCGCCGGCGGTACAGTTTCCACCGACCTCCCCATAGCCAACGCCACGCAGGCGGCGAGCGGCGGCGGCGTCGAAGCCTTCGTCACGCGTTTCAACGCCGGGGGCAGCGCGCTCATCTACTCCACCTACCTCGGCGGCAGCGGCGGCGAGGCGGCGTTGGCTATTGCCCTCGACTCCGCCCTCTCTATGTATGTCACGGGGCGCACCACGTCCACCAACTTCCCCACTCTCAGCGCCGTCCAGAGTGCGAACGGCGGCGGGCAGGACGGTTTCGTCACGAAGCTGTCTCTCGACCCCACGCCCACGCCCACGCCAACCCCGACGCCGACGCCCACGCCGACTCCAACGCCGACGCCGACGCCTACGCCGACGCCTACGCCGACGCCGACGCCTACCCCGACGCCGACGCCCACCCCGGCCGTCGTTCAATTCGCGCAGGCCGCTTACTCCGTCGCGGAGGGCGCGGAGCGCAACACAGACCCGGCCTCGCTCGTCATCACCGTCACACGCAGCGGCAACACGGCCATCACAGCCACGGTTGAATACCGCACAGTCGATCTGCCTGACGCCGTGCGCTGCGACACGGCGAACGGAACGGCCTACCACCGATGCGACTACGCGACCACGCTCGGCACGCTCACCTTCGCCGCGGGCGAAACATCGAAGACCTTCTCCATCTTCATCACGGACGACGCTCACGTCGAGGGCAACGAGACTTTTCAGATCGCGCTCGCCAACGCATCCGGCGCGACTCTCGGCGCGCAGGGCACGACGACCGTGACGATTCAGGACAACGACACGCAGGCGGCGGTCGCCAACCCGATTGACGCTTCGGAGTTTTTCATCCGCCAGCACTACATTGATTTTCTGACGCGCGCGCCGGAGCCTATGGGCTTCGCCAACTGGGTAGGCGCGCTCAACTCCTGCGGCGCGGGCAACGGCGACCGAGGGCGCAACCCCGCCTGCGACCGCGTGATGGTTTCGTCAGGCTTCTTCCGCTCGGACGAGTTTCTACAGGTCAAAGGCTACTTCGCCTATCGCTTTTACGAAGTGGCATTCAACCGCCGCCCGACCTATCTGGAGTTCGCGCGCGACCTGCAACGCCTGACCGGCTCGACGCAGCAGGAAACGCTGGCGCGGATGGCGGCCTTTACCGTCGAGTTCACCGAACGGCAGGCGTTCCGCGACGCTTATCCGGCCAACATGACCCTCGCCGCATACGTCGATGCCCTCTTCAACACCGGTAACATCGGCGACCGCCAGTCCATCACACGACAGGATGGGACGACGTTGACGCGCACGCAGTTGGCCGAAGGCAGCCGCACGCGCCCCGACATCCTGCGCGAGATCGTCGAGAGCCGCGAGGTGGCGTCCATCTTCTACAACCCTGCCTTTGTCACGACGCAATACTTCGGCTATCTCAGGCGCGACCCGGAAAGTCCCGGCTACGACATGTGGCTCGCCTACCTGAACGCCAATCCTAACGACTTCCGCACGATGGTCAACGGGTTCGTCAACTCCGTCGAGTATCGCCTCAGGTTCGGCAGGCCGGCGCAACCATAGCGAGAAGCTCCCCAGAGGAACGATGAAGTAGGAACGCGGAACGATGAACTGAAAGACAAGTTGCTTTCAGTTCATCGTTCCGCGTTCATCGTTCCGCGTTTCGCTTCAATGGCCGCGACCAATCGAGCGCGCGGCGCGGGGCGCGAGCGCGTCGAGCCGCAGGCGCGCCTGCGCGGCTTCGGGGCTGCGCGGGTAACGCCGCAGGATTTCGCGCCAACTCTCGCCGTCGTAGCGGAAACGCTTGGCCGCGCGCTCGAAGACGAAGGTGATGCCCTGCCTGTTATAGCGATCCAGTTCGTTGAAATTGAGGAAGTAACTTTCGAGAGGCGCGCCCCCCGCCTGCATCTCGCGCTCGTCGAGGCGGCGCAGGGCGTCGCGCGAGAGTTTCGCCGCCGCCTCTTCGGCCTCGTTCCCTAACAACAGCAGCACGACGGGGCGCAGAGCCGAGCGCGGGAAGTTGTCCAGAAAGATGCGCGCCCGCGCGATGCGGTCAAATTCCTCCGAGCCGCGAATCAGGCGCAATAACTTCTCGTCGTCGCCCGCGCGCATCGGCGAGGCGACCGCCTCCGCCTGCAACCAGCCGTGCGAACGCCGCGTCACAGCCACGCGGTAAAAGTTCAACCCGTCGCCGCCGCGCCGCGCGCCGGTGATTGCGACCGCGCGACCGCGCCCGAGACGCTGGACGAGTCTCGCCGTCAACTGCGGAGCGTCTCTCAAAGCGGCCAGCCGCTCGTCAACCACGATGGCAGGTTGGCCGCCCGCAACGGCGGGCGCGCGCCGCTTTCGTTGGGAATGCGCGTCCGTGAACGACAGCAGCAGCAGCAGTAGGCAGGCGCATGAGGCCGGTAACAGCGCGCCGAACGATGAGCGCGCGGCGTGCGTTGAAAGATAAGCGACGGCGAGTCGTGAAGAGAAAACTCGCTTGAAATCCGGCAAGCGTCGAGACATGAGGATCGGTCTCCTTTCGCTGTATGAGGTTTGAGGAAACGTGCAAACCGTCTGCCGTCGCGCGCGTGTGAAGTTCTAGCGAGGTGCGCGGCGGCGTGGGTTCGCGGCCAACAGTGCGTCGAGCGCGGTGCGCGCCGGGGCGGCGTTCTTCGTGCGTGCGGCGAGTCCCGCGTGATGGAAATGGCAGATGGCGAGCGCGAGGGCGTCGCCCGCGTCGTGAGGCTGCGGTATCTCCTTGAGCGAGAGCAGCACGCGCACCATCTCCTGCACCTGGTGTTTTTCGGCGGCGCCGTAGCCCACCACCGTCTGCTTGACGAGGCGCGGCGCATATTCCGCGATCTCTATCCGTGCGCGCTCGGCCGCCACCAGAATCACGCCGCGCACCTGTCCGAGTTTTAAAGCCGTCTTCACATTCGCGGCGAAGAACATCTCCTCCACCACGCAGACATCCGGCTGGAAGCGCGCCAGCAACTCCTCAACCCCGTCGCTGATCTTCAACAGTCGCGCCGCGAAACGCTCGCGCGGGCTGGCCTTTACCGTCCCGAAATCGACGGCGCGATACCGCCGCGCATCGCCCTCCACGACGCCCCAACCCGTCGTCTCGCTTCCCGGATCAATGCCAAGCACACGCATTCGATGAAGTAATGAGTGATGAGTGATGAGTGATGAGTACGAAGAGTTTGTTAACTCATTACTCATCACCCATCACTCATCACTTTGTTATGCTGAAGCCATGTCCGCTTCGTCGATGTCGAAGTTGGCCGAGACTTTTTGCACGTCGTCGTGGTCTTCGAGAATTTCCAAGAGCTTGAGCATCTGGCGCGCGTCCGCGCCTTCGAGTTTGACGTAGGACTTCGGCACCATCTCGACCTCGGCGATCTGCGGCTCGACGCCCGCCTTTTTCACGGCCTCGTGGACGGCCTCGAAATCCTCCGGCGAGGTGATGATCTCGAAGTTGTCTTCGTCGTCGCGCAAATCCTCCGCGCCCGCCTCGGTCACGATCTCGAACAACTCGTCCTCGCTCTTGGCGGCCTTCTCGACGACGATGTAACCCTTCTTCTCGAAGTTCCACGACTGCGAACCCGAAACGCCGAGGTTGCCGCCGTACTTCGAGAAGGCATGGCGTATCTCGGCCACGGTGCGATTGCGATTGTCCGTCATCGCCTCGACGATCAAGGCGACGCCGCCGGGGCCGGTGCCTTCGTAAGTGATCTCGTCGTAGTTGACGCCCTCTTCCTCGCCCGTGCCGCGGCGGATGGCGCGGGCAATGGTATCGTTGGGCATGTTGCCTGCCTTGGCGTCGGAGACGGCTTTGCGAAGGCGCGCGTTAGCTTCCGGGTCGCCTCCGCCCGTGCGCGCCGCGACCGTGAGTTCTTTAATGAGTTTGGTGAAAAGTTTGCCGCGCTTGGCATCGAGCGCGCCCTTCTTGTGTTTGATGGTATGCCACTTGGAATGTCCAGACATTTTTACAGAGTTTTCCTTGTACGCGTGTTTAATCCGTGAAGCGGGACGCGACTATATCACGCGTTTTTTGCGCGCCGCAACCGTGCCTCCACGTGTCGGCGACCGGAGTTCGGAGGCCGCCGACAAAACCCGCCGCAGGCGTTTATTTTCCGGCAACCAGACTCAAGAGCCGCGCCCGCGACGCTCCCGCGACGCGCACGAGTTTCGTCTTCGACGAGTGGCCTCTCCTGATCTCGACGGCGCGCGTGGGCACGCCGAGCGCGTGCGCGAGCGTGCGCGACAGTTCTTCGTTGGCCGCGCCTTCGACCGGCGGGGCGGCAACGCGCACGCGCAATGCGCCGTCATGCTCGCCCGCGACCCCGCTGTGCGAAGCGCGCGGCACTACGCGGACGGCAAACGTGATCGCGCCGCCGGTCTCCGTGCATCGCAACATAAGTTTTTTCCGGTCAGGCCGCGTCGCGTTAGAACTTCATAAGCGTCCCGGCGATGGCCGCCTGAAACAGCCAGATGAGCATGAAGGCAACGAGCGGCGAGATGTCGAAGAAGCCGAGCGGCGGGATTATGCGGCGCAAAGGCACGAGCAGCGGGTCGCTCGCTCTGTTGAGGAAACGCATCACCGAATTCGACTGTCCCACCATGCCCCACGAGAAGATGATGCGAATTAAAATCAACATCGAATAGACGCTCAGGAAGCCGTATAGCAGCGTGCCGACGAGCGCGATGATGCGCCCTTCGCGCCCGCGCAGGTACATGCCGTAAAACGTCCCGATCACGTCGTTCGCTAAGGTCAAGGCCAGCCAGCCGACCAGTATGACGATCAGGATCGTCACGAGCGGAGCCATGTTCGGCGAAAACCCGAAGCCGACGAGCGACCGCCGCACGGGATTGACGAACGGATCGGTCAGGTTGCGGACGAGCAGCACGGGTCGGCTAAACGGATTCAAGTCCGCGTAATTCAACGCCAGCCGCAGCAACATCAGCACGATGGCCGCGACGAGCAAGCCGATGATCCCGACGTTCACGAAATAAATGAGAGTTTGAAAGAAGATGTCCATATCGGTATTTCAAATAAGCGTTAACGGCCGGGGCGCGTCGCGCCCGGAGCACTTGATTGACGAGCAAATGATTAACGGGCAGATGATTGACTACCGTGCGGGACGCGCGCCGAAGATCGCCGTGCCGATGCGCACCATCGTCGCGCCCTCTTCAATCGCCACCTCGAAGTCGTGGCTCATGCCCATCGAAAGTTCGCCGCGCCCCTCGCCGAACGCGCCGCTCCCGCGCAACTCGTCGCGAAGCTCGCGCAGGCGTCGGAAGAAAGGGCGCACCCGCTCCGTCTCTTCGTAGAACGGCGGGAGCGTCATCAAACCCGCCAGCCGGACGTGTTTGCAGGATGCGGCCTGCGCGATCAACTCCGGCAGCATCTCCGGCCTCGCGCCCGCCTTCGTCTCTTCGCCCGCGAGGTCTACCTGCAAGAGCAGGGGCAACTCCGCGCGCCCTTCCTCCATGCACATCCGTTCCAGACGTTCGATCAACTCGGACGAATCGATCGTGTGGATCATGTCGAAGAGTTTGACCGCGCGCCGTGCCTTGTTCGATTGCAGGTGTCCGATGAGATGCCAGCGCGGACGACTCGCGCCGCCCGGAACCGCGCGGCCGACCGTCAAGATTTTTTCTTCCGCTTCTTGCACGCGGTTCTCGCCGAAGTCGGCGACGCCCGCCGCGAGCGCGCTCTGCACCGACTCCGCCGTGTGCGTCTTGCTGACGGCGATCAAAGTCAACTCTTCGGGCGTGCGCCCCGCGCGACGGGCGGAACGGGCGATCCGCTCCCGTATCTCGTTTAGTCGCGCGTCGAGCGCATCGTTCGCCCCCGCCGCTTCTGTCGTTGATGAATTCACAATTCTTGTCCGGTGGCTGAACTATACCAAGCCCCCGTTCCGACTCGCAACGCTCAGGGTTATGTGCCGCCTCGTCCAATGATCGCACCACATTCCGTTGCACGCCGGGTTGCGCCGCTCGTCCCGCCCTCTCATTTAACACTATACAGTTATTCATGACACGGTATCGTGTAGGAATAATACGGCGCGCCGCACGCCGCCCTTTAGGGTCAACGATTTAACGCCCGCATCCTGACGGGCACGGTGCTTGCAATAGTTGTTGCCGGAGATAATTTTTCTCGACGCCAATTTATGAGACGGCAGCGCGGCCGGAGCAATCAACGCCGCACCGCCGCAAACAGGAGAGATTAAAAATGACTGTCAGACACAAACTACCGACGCTCGGCCTGGCTGTTTTCGCCGTCATCGCCGCACTCATGCTGCCTACTATGACCGTCGCCGGACAGGGACGCGGCCACAAGCAGGATAAGAAGATTAAGCAGCAGGACAAGCACCGGAACAAGCAGAACAAGAAGGACGAGAAATTCAATAACGGCCACGACGCCCGCGATGGGCGACGCGACGGGCGCGGCCCGACGCGCGATAGCCGCGACGATGATGATCGTTACGATGATCGCTACGACCGTGATCGCGATGACGACAACATAAACGACCGCAACGAGGTGCGAGACCGCGCGCAGCGCATCGGCTACGACGAAGGCTATCGTGCCGGTCAGACGGATCGCGCCAACGGCGAGCGCGCAGACTTCCGCGACGAGAACGTCTATCAGGAAGCGACCGCCGGTCACCAATCGCAGCACGGCATGTTGAACTATTATCGCCAGCAATTTCGCGCCGCCTTCGCCAGAGGGTACGAGGACGGTTATCGCAACCGCGACCCGAACACGCGGCGCGGCGGTATCGGCGGCATTTTAGGCGACATCATCAATCGCCCTTAATTAACGCGGATGGGGATCGAAAAACACGCGGAAGGTCGCCTGCTTGACACCTCTGCGCCCCGCTCCGTATGATTCTTCCACGTTCACGCGGATGTGGCGGAATTGGCAGACGCGCAGGTCTCAGAAGCCTGTGATGGTGACATCGTGGAGGTTCGATCCCTCTCATCCGCATTACGACGAAGGTCAGAGACCAAAAGCCGGAGGCCAGTGGAAAGCAGTTCGCTTTCGCTGGCCTCTAACTTTTGGTCTCTGACCTTCGTGATTTTAGTTTATCGCCTCTGAAGCGGCCTCCGCCGGTTGCGACGCCGCGCGGGCGTCCATGATGAGGAGCGGTTGTTCGTCGAAGAGCGTCGAGTTGATGAGCGTCTGCACCCAGTACTCGCCCGGCGTGGAGAAGGTGACGTTGACGAAGAAACTAACGTTGTCGGTGTGGCCGCCCTGCGTGATCTCGAAGGGCGCGGGTTCCGAGACGACGACGGGCTGCTTGCGGTCGGGCGATAGAATGCGCACCTCCGAGAGATACTGCCCTTCGCCGCGCCAGTGATTGACGATGGCGAATTTGATCAACGAGACGGGCATCTGTTGTACCAGCATGTTTTGAAAGACGCCGATCAGGGATAACTTGTTGCCGACCTCCAGGCGCACGTCGTCGCAAAAGATCGTGTAAGCGAGTTCGAGTTTATTTTTTAGGTTCGCTGTGCTCATTCCTTCTCCGATTCCGATTAAATTTATCGTGCCGGTGGCTAGACGCTTCCGGCCAACAACTCTTTGAATTCCGCCTCGCCGATCACGCGCACGCCGAGCGATTGCGCCTTGTCGAGTTTCGACCCGGCCTCTTCGCCCGCGACGACATAGTTTGTCTTCTTGCTGACCGAAGAAGTGACGCGCCCGCCGCGCGCCTCGATGAGCGCGGCGGCTTCGTCGCGCGCGAGCGTCTCAAGTTTGCCGGTCAGGACGAATAGCAAGCCCGCGAACGCTTCCGTCAGCGCGCCGCTCCCGCCCGTGCCCGCCTGCATTTCCGTGCGCACGCCCCTTTCGCGCAGGCGTTCGCAGAGCGCCTGGTTGCCCGCGTCCGCGAACCAATCGTGGACGCTCTCCGCGACCGTCAATCCGATCTCGGGCACGGCGTCGAGTTCTTCGACGGTCGCCGCGCCGAGTCTTTCGAGCGAACGGAAACTGCGCGCGAGGATGGCGGCCGTGCGCTCGCCGACGTGGCGCAGCCCCAGGCCGAAGACGAGTTGCGGCAAGTCGCGCGTCTTGCTCGCCTCGATCTGCGCCAGCAGGTTCGCGGCGGACTTCTCCGCCATCCTTTCGAGCCTGGCCACCGCTTCGTGCGTCAGATCGTAAAGCCCCGCGACATCCCGCACCATGCCTTTCTGCACGAACTGATCGGCGAGCGCGTCGCCCAAACCCTCGATCCGCATCGCGCGGCGGGAAGCGAAATGGAGCAGCCGCGCCTTGAGTTGCGCCGGGCAATCCGCGGCCACACAACGCGACACCACCTCGCCCTCGGGGCGCGACACGACGCCGCCGCACACCGGACACGCCTTCGGCATCCTGAAACGCTTCTCCTCCCCCGTCCTCCGCGATTCGATCACGCTGATCACTTTCGGGATCACGTCGCCGCTCTTTTCGATGAGCACCGAGTCGCCTTTCAGCAGACCGAGCCGCTTGATCTCGTCCTCGTTGTGCAGGGTTGCGCGCGCCACGGTGCTGCCCGCAACGAGCACGGGTTCGAGCACGGCGACCGGCGTGAGCGCGCCCGTGCGTCCCACCTGCACGATGATGTCCAGGACACGCGTCGTCGCCTGCCGCGCCGGATACTTGTAGGCGATAGCCCAACGCGGCGACTTGGTGGTCGCGCCGAACTCTTCCTGCAACGCGGCGGAGTTGACTTTGACGACCACACCGTCAATTTCATATTCCAACTCGTCGCGCCGCGCCTCCATCTCGTTGCAAAACGCGATCACCTCTTCGATGGAAGGACAGAGCCTTTTATGACTGACCTGAAAGCCCGCGCGCTTCAACCACTCAAGACCTTCATCGTGCGCGGCGAAGGCTTTGCGGTCGCCGTCGCCGATCACGTCGTAGGCGAAGAGGTCGAGGCGGCGGGCGCGTACGATGTTCGGGTCGAGTTGGCGAATAGTCCCGGCAGCGGCGTTGCGCGGGTTGGCGAAGCGCGGCTCTTCCGCCTCTTCACGCTCGGCGTTGATGCGCTCGAAAGTTTTGCGTGAGAGGTAGGCTTCGCCGCGCACTTCGAGGTTGGTTGCGCCCGTGTCCTCTTTGAGGCGAAGCGGGATGCTGCGAATCGTGCGGACGTTCTGCGTCACGTCTTCGCCGCGCCGCCCGTCGCCGCGCGTAACGCCGCGCACGAGCACGCCGCGCTCGTAGTGCAGGGAGATCGAGAGGCCGTCGATCTTCAACTCGGCGACGTATTCGACGCGGCGACCGTCGGCGAGACGCTTGATGCGTTCGTCGAAGGCGCGCAAATCTTCGATGTTGTAGCTGTTGTCGAGCGAGAGCATCGGGCGGCGGTGCTCGTATTGCTCGAAGCCTTCGAGGGGGCGACCGCCGACGCGCTGCGTGGGGCTGTCGGCCGTCGCGAGTTCGGGGTGTTCGGCTTCGAGTTGCTGGAGCCGCGCCAGCAGGGCGTCGTAGTCGGCGTCGGAGATTTCCGGGCGGTCGTAAACGTAGTAAAGCTCTTCATGACGGCGCAGTTCGTTGCGCAGTTCGTCGATCTCCTGTGCCGGTGTGCCCGCGCCGCGGGTTGACGTTTTAGCCATGATCTTAGACGCGACTTAAGACTTCTCGATTTTGAATTGAACGAGCGATTCCAACGTCGTCATCTCGCGGCGATCCTCTTTCGCGATCTGCGCGAGGCGGTGTATGAGACGCCCGAAGTATTTGATGCCCTGCACGAAATCTTCGAGGCGTATGTTTTCGTCGGGCGCGTGCGGGTTCGACCCGGCGTAGCTGACGCCGAAGGAGACGAGCGGCGTCGGCGGCAGGTTCGCGCCGCAAACCGCGCCGATGGGGCCGCTCGCCGGATCGAGCGGATAAACAATGGGGGGCGAGCCGTAAACTTCCGTCGCGCAGTCAATCGCCGCGCGCGCGACCGTAGACTGGGTCGAAGATTTGACGAAAGGCGCGCTTGCGATCTCGTTGACCTCGATGTCCTCGAAGCCTCGCGTGTCGAGGTGCGCGCGCAGGAGCGCGATGACGAGTGCGGGCGAAAGATCGGGCACGAGCCGGAAGTCGAGCCGCGCCACGGCCATGCCGGGCAGCACGGTTTTTGCGCCCGCTTCGGTGTGGCCGGTCTGGATGCCGCAGATCGTACAGGTCGGCCCGAAGATCAGTTCTTTGGTCAGCGCGCGCCCGGTCATGCCGCGCACCCATTGATTGATCTTGAATTCGCGCTTGAGTCCGGCCTCGTCGATTTCGAGTTGCTTGAGCGATTTCGCATCCTCGTCGCCGATAGGCGCGACGTGCGTCGAAAAGCCGTCAATCGTGATGACGCCTTTCGGCGAGACGATGGTGGAGAGAGCCTGCACGAGGTTCCACGCCGGGTTCGGCACGACGCCGCCCCACTTTGAATGCAAATCCGTGCGCGCGCCGTAAGCGCGCAGTTCCAGAAACGTGATGCCTTTGAAGCCGAGGCTGAGCAGGAGACGCTCTTTAGTGTCCTTATAACCGTCGTCCCAGATGCAGCCGTCGGCGCGCAGCATCTCCGGATTCTCCGACGCGAGGCGGTAGAGGCTCGGGCTGCCCAGGCCGTCCTCGCCTTCCACGATGAAACGCAGGCACAGCGGCAACTTCCCGAAGGTCTTCTGATAAGCCTCGACCGCCGAGAGCCGCGCGACGAGATCGCCCTTGCTGTTCGCCGCGCCGCGCGCGTACAACTTGCCGTCGCGCACGACGGCCGCGAACGGCCCCGAAGACCACGCCGTCAGTTGCCCTACGGGCTGCACGTCATAATGGCTGTAGACGAGGTAACAATGCGACCCCGCGCCGAACTCGCCGTAGACGACCGGGTAGCCGCTTCCCTTTTTAAACGAGCGCGTGCCGCCGCCGATGCGCTGCATGGACTGTTCGACCGTCTCGGCCATGGCGCGCATGCCCGTCCCGCGCGCCGCCACCGAGGGCATGCGGCACAACGCCTGCAACCGCTCGACATAAGAGGTCGCGTGACGTTCAACGTAGCGGTCGAAGCGTGTAAAGGGCATAGATCAAAAGTGATGAGTAATGAGTGATGGGTGATGAGTGAAAGACGAGTTCCGGTTTAACTCATCACTCATCACTCATCACTCATCACTGTAGAAAAGATAGCACGGGCGCGCTGCGTCGCGCTCGAAACCGGCGCAGACCAACCCGGCGGCGAAGTGTCTTTGAAACTCCGCGCGCACGCGCAGGAGTTCGCTTTGCGCCGCCCGCGCGTCCTCGCGCCGGAGAGTTTTCCAACTGGGCGAAATCTCGACGGTGGCGACGGGAGCGGATGCGTGCGACGGATGCTCGCCCCGCGCGCAGGCTTCGACGCGCGGCGTGCGCAGTTCCCACTCGACCAACAGACGGTCGCTGTCGAGGTGGAATTGTTCGCCGTCGGCCGCGGTTTCCGGTGCGCCGTCCCAGCCGTAGAAGTTGACGCCGTAGGAGCGCACGACCACGCCGAGCCGGTTGAGGTTGAAATGCGCGTTGCGCGCCTGCATCGGCTCGAAAGTCCAGTGAATGAGGTTGCGCCCCTCTTCGAGGGCGCGTGCGCGCTGCGCCCATTTGAGCCGCGCGCCCAGGCCACGATTCTGGTAAGCCGACGAGACGGCCATCATGTGCGAGTAACCGCTAATCTCCGCGCCCCGCACGGCGGCGAGATGATGCACGAACCCGACGAGTTCGCCGCTCGAACGATACGCGCCGAGTATCCAGCCGCCCGCCCGGCGCGAGACGATCAGGTGGCGGCGCGGCGATAGTTCGAGATCGGGCAAGCCGAACGCCTCGCGCTGCAAGCGCACGCACGCGTCAAACTCCTCGATGGTAGTGCATTCGCGGATCGAAACTTCGTCGCCGTCGTCGGCGTGCTCAACTGTTTCCCTCTGCCGTGACATCGAAATCAGAACCTTTCCGTAACGCGCGTGTCGGGTGGAACTCCGGGATGATAATAATTCAAACGGCCGCGCTCGTGTACCAACTTTCCGGCACGTGCCCGATGCGACGCTCGCGCGTGAGCGTCACGATGTCGGGCGCGAAGCTGACGACGACTAGGCGTCCGGGCGCGCGATAGCGTTCGTCAATCGCCTCGCGCAATTCTTTCGGGAGCGCCGTGGAGGGGCGAATTTTGAAGAGGACGAGACGCGCCACCCCCGCATGTTTCAAGAGCCACGCCGTCTTGCGCACGCTCGTCTGCCCGCACTCGCCCCAGAAAGCGAACGGGAGCGCAAACTCAGTCTCGCCGCGAGCAACCAGGTCGGGTTTGTAGCGCAAGCCGACGCGCTGCTCGATCTCCAACTTGGGGAAGTCTCCGACGAACATCGCGTATCCGAGCGCCTTCATCAACACGTGCTCATAACTCTCTCCCGTCCGCTGCCACAGACGCACGCGCCGCCCCGCCAACTCGAAGTCGTAGATCATAAGATAGGTTTCAAGTTTCAGGTTTCAAGTCTGAGAGTTTCAAGTTTCAGGTTTCAAGTTTCAAGTTAAAGAATGAGCGACATTCAGACTTGAAACCTGAAACCTGAAACTTGAAACCTTTTCAGTCTTGAAACCTGAAACCTGAAACTTGAAACTTTTCATTCCTTCGTCGGGTAGGCCGGAAGTTCGAGGCGGACGGCGAGACCGCGCGGCGCGGGCGTGTCGAGCGCGATGGAGCCTTTGAGCACGGCGACGAGGCGTTGCGCGACGAGGAGGCCGAGTTCGTTCATGTTCGTGCCGTTTTCGTTCGGCGCGTCTATCTCGATGGCGTTGAAGATGTGCCCGGCGTTGGCGGGCGCCTCGCCCTCGTCGCGTATCTCGACGCAGAACTCCGCCGACGTGGGCTTGAATGCGTTGACATGGACAGTCGCGCCTTCGGGACTGCGCCCGATGGCGTGCGCGAAGAAGTTGTAGAGCACCTGCCTGAGTTTGCCCTCGTCCGAGACGATAGTGCTGCATTCGGATGCGGTCGTGCAGTCCAGTTTGACGCTCTTTTTCTCGGCCAGCCGCGCGACCGCGCCGCACGTCTCGCGCAGCGTTTCGCGCACGGAAAACTCGTGGAGGAACAGTTCCGTCTGCCCGGCTTCGAGGCGCGAGAGATCGACGAGTTGCTTCAGGCTCGATTGTAGTTTCAAGCCGGAGGCCTGAATTTTTTCGCAATAGCGTAGCTGCGACTCGGTCAGGTTTTCGTGTTCGAGAAGGATTTCCGAGAAGCCGAGGATGGCCGTGAGCGGCGTGCGCAATTCGTGCGACATGCGCGCGAGGAACAGCGAGCGATAGCGCGCCACGCGCTGCAACTCCTCGTTGGCCTCTTCGAGCGCGCTGCCGCGCTCGCGCAATTCCTCCACGAGTTTTTCGATCTGCTCTCGCTGCTCCTTCATCGCGGCGGCGCGGCGCGCGTTGCCGAGCGCGATGACGATGGGCGCGGCGATGAAACGCAGTCCACGGTCGGCGGCGCGCAGGCGTTCCGGGTGCGACGAGATGGCGACGATTGCGCCGATGACCGAACCGCGCGCCGTGATCGGCAGGCCGATGCCTGCCTTAATGCCCGTCTCGGCGAAAAGAGCGCGAACTTCGACGGGCGCCGCATCCGGCATCTCTTCGTCCAGCCCCACGCGATACTCGCGCCCGCTCTCCTCCACGAAGCCCGCGAGACTTTGGCCGACGCGCCGCCCCGCCGCTTCGTCCATGTGCGGGTGTGCGTGAATCGCGCTCTCATGCAGCCGCCCGTCTTCGCCTCGCAGGTAGGTGATGAGACAGCAGAGGTTCCAGTGGCGCAGCAGGATTTCGGAGAACGCCGCGCACACGGCCGCCTCGGTCGCATATTCGCCCGGCACGAAGTTCTGCGTGTAGAAGATGTCCACGACCTCCGCGCCGAGCGCGGTCAATTCATCCGCCGTCTCCGCGCCCTCTTCACAAGAGGACTTGTCCAAACTCTTCTCGGCCCTTGCGTTCATGCGGCACAACCCAAACGTCCCGCCTTCGAGGGACAATCGAAATCACTTAAATTGTCGGGAGCAACTGTTGTTGCCCGCACTATAGAGCCTCGATCGCACGAGTGTCAACGAAGGGACAGGATGAACCGTGTGCGCGAAACGCCGCGCGGGAAAACTCCTCAACAGCCCGAACAATTTTTCGTTCCGCGCTCGCAATGCTTCGTTCCGCCTTCATCGTTCCGCGTTCAACGCTTCCTCTGCTATCATGACGGCGGAGGTTAGTTCAGCCTTACCTGCTCGATGAATGGTCACATACGCGAGCGCCCACTCGCCGAACTCATCCGGGAAATCAACGCCGCCAAACTATCAGGCGCACTGCGCCTCGCGCGCGAACGCGTGCAGGCCGTCGTCTACGCCGAGGCGGGCGAGATCATCTTTGCGCGTTCCAATTTACGCGTGCATCGCCTCGCCGTCTGCCTGCGCCGCTGGGGCGTGCTGTCGGAGGATAAACTGTCGGCGCACGTAACGGAGTTCATGTCGGACGCGGAGGCGAGCGCGTCGCTCATCGAGGCGGGCGCGCTTAACGCGGAAACGCTCGCCAAACTCCACGCGCGGCAGGCGGCGGACGTGCTGCGCCCGTTTTTGTTGTGGACGGAAGGCGAATGGAATTTCGACCCGCGCGCCCGCCTCGGCGAAGACATGCGCTGCAAGATCGAAGTGCGGCAACTGCTGCTCGAAGCCGCGCGCGGGCTTCCCGCCGAGTATGTCGCCGCGCGGATCGACGCCGACGCCGAGATCATCTCGCCCGTCACGGAGCATCCGGCGCAAATTCAACTGCAACCGCTCGAAGGCTTCATCCTGTCGCGCGTCGAAGCGCCGGTCGCGCTCGCCGACTTGCTCGCCGTCAGCGGTCTGCCCGAAGAGACGACGCGCCAGTGCGTCTACGCGCTCGCGCTCGCCGGTTTTCTCGCGCGCGCCGGTTGGCCTGATGCGTTGTTGACCTCGTCTGCCCGCCCGCAAAGCGGCTCGGCTGAGGGCGCGACGGCAAGCGACAAGCGCGCTGGCGTTAGCGGGAAGGTCGAGGCGGAGGTTCCCGCGGCGAAGGCGGACGCGCCGCCCGATCCGCGCGTCGAAATAGACGCCCTGTTCGCCCTCGTCTACGATGCCAACCACTATCGCATTCTGGGAATCGAGCGCGATGCCCCCGTCGCGGACATCAAACGAGCCTATTACGCGCTCGCCAAACGCTTTCACCCGGACCGTTTCCAGCGCAACGCCGACGCCGCGCTCCGCTCGCAGATCGAGACGGCATTCACGAAGATCACACAAGCCTACGAGACGCTCGGCAACCCGACCGCCCGCACTGCTTACGACCTCAAACTCGGCGTGCAGATGAGCGCGGCCGACTCCTCCCAGTCTTCCGGCCGCGCCGACGACACCGCCGCCGCAACCCCGAACCTCTCGCGAGAACAGCGCGCCGCCGAGAATTTCGCGCAGGGACTCGCCGCGCTCAAACAGGGCAACCTGTCGGCGGCGCTCACGCTTCTCGGCGAGGCCGCGCGGCTCGCCCCGCAGCAGCCGCGCTATCAGGCTTTCTACGGCAGCGCGCTGGCGCGCGACGTGCGCACGCGGCATCAGGCCGAGGCCGCCTTGCAGACCGCCATCAAACTCGACGACACAGACCCCGACTACCACGTCATGCTCGCCGAACTCCTACGCGCGCTCGGGCAGACGCTCCGCGCCGAACGCGAACTCGAACGCGCCCTCGCCCTCGACCCCAAACACGAAGTCGCGCGCCGCCAACTCAACAATCTCAGAAACATGAAACGCGGCGACGGCCGATAGCGGCGGGCGACGCCTGACAAGCGCCGGGGTTGGGAAGCGTGCGGCTTCAAAAGTTAAGCGACGCGGCGGGTGCGGCGGCTTTTCTATTCGCGGTTTACGATTTACTATTCACCACATACTGATTCGTCGCTTGTCACTAAAAAACTATGGCTTCCATTCAAACCAGGGGTTCTGACGAAGATGTGATCGCGCGCGAGGCGTTCGGGCGTCTGGCTGCGGCGGCGGACGAATTTGAAGGCTACGCTAACCCTCACGCCGAACGGATCGCCGCTTTGAGTAGTGAACTGGCGAAGATGTTCGGGCTGGGCAGTGCGGATCGCGCGTCGTTGCGGCTGGCCGCGCTCGCACATGATCTCGGCGAGATGACGATGCGGCGCGACTACATACGCCGCGCCGCGCCGCTCACCCTTGAGGAAAGGCTGGACTTGGCGCGTCACCCCGTTATCGGCGAACAGGAGGCCGCGCGCGCGGGCGCAGACCGTGGCGCGCAACTGCTCGTGCGCTGGCATCATGAATGGTGGAACGGCACGGGCTACCCGGACGCGCTGTCGCGTGAAAACATCCCGCTCGCCGCCCGCATACTGCGCGTCGCCGACGCCTACGCCGCGCTCACCGACGCGCGCCCATACCGCCCCGCGCTCACGGAATCCGCCGCGCGGCAGCATCTCACGGAATGGGCCGGGCTGGAGTTTGACCCGCAGGTCGTGCGCGCCTTTCTCACCTTGAACAAACTGCCCGCCCTGCGCTCCTACGCGCGCCGCGCGGATGATGCGCCGCAGGCAACCCTGTTGACGCAGGCCGAACCGGCAACGGTCTCCGGCGACAATGCTGGCGAATGGAACAACGGCGGTCATAGCCCTGAGAAGGGCGAGAGTCCCTACGCCGGGCGCGTGGAGGAGAGCCTGCCGGGTGCATCCCTCGACCGGGCGCAAAACTTCGCCACCGATCAGAGCCTCGAAAATCATTCCGGCTCAGCCGATTTCACGAAGGCCGACACAGACCGACATGCCTGATTATTCCGATCCGACTCCGCGCGGCTGGCTCGCTTTCGAGTTGAGCGTCCTGCGCCGTCTACGCTTTCGCTCGCTCGTCAATCCTTTCGCGGGTGAGCCTGATCTGGAAACGCACATCAAGCGTTGGGGCGTGCGCGTCGCCGCCAACGACGCGGCTCGCTGGAGTTGGGTCAAGTCGGTGGCGCGGGTCGAAAACAACGGCGAGCGATTGACCGGGGACGATCTCGACATCCTGCTCGAAGACGTTTACGTGCCGCGCCATAAGTTGCGCAACCCCGCGCTGCGCCGCTGGTTCGGCGAGACCGATGCGTGGTGGTTCGACAACCTGCGCGAGGGGGCGGAGAAACTCGAAGGCGAGATCAAGCAATCGCTCGCGCTCAACCTAGGCATGTTGACCGGCGACTACGCGCTCTCGTTCGACGACGATACGCGCGAACTGCGCCAGCCCCTCTCGCGCGTGCTGCGCCGCCTGCACGAGACGCAAGCCCCGCCTTTCGACAACGGGCAACCCAACACGAGCGCGAACAAAGACGCGCGCCGGTTCGTCGCCGAACAGCGCGCCGACCTTTTCTTCCTGCGCCTGTCCGCGCCCTCGCGCGGGAGCGGCGGCGCGGCGGCGGCGAATCGCAATTCCCTGCACGCCTGGCGCGAGGAATGGGTGCGGGGCGGGGCTGAATTTTGGGATGAGTTCGAGGCGTCGCGCGCAGGGCAACTCGGCGGCCGCGTCGAGACCAAGCAGCAATACCTGCGCCTCGTCGAGGAACTGCTCGAAGCCGCCGCGCACCTCAAATCGTGGGCTATCGCGCATACGGAGAGCGGCTACACGACGACGGAAGAACTCGTCGAAACCATCCGCCGCGTCCGCAAAGTCGAAACCGTCTACACCAAGGACTTCTCCGAACTCCACGGCGCGCGCGCCGCGATCATCACGGCATAAAGCGGTGACAGGTGACGGGTGACAGGTGACAAGTTAAAGCAGCGAGCTCTTTAACTTGTCACCTGTCACCCGTCACCTGTCACCGCCTTCAATAGCTCTTGATGATGACGACCGTCTGATCGTCGTCGCGCTCCTGCCCGCCCGTCCAGTCGTCAACTTCCGTAAAGATCAATCGGCGCAGTTCGTCGGCCGTCTTGTCGCGGTTTTTGCGGACGAGATGCGCGAGGCGATGTTCCGTGTATTCCGCGCCGCGCGGGTTGTCGGCCTCGCTGATGCCGTCGGAATAAATGACGAGCACGTCGCCGCGTTCGAGCGTGGCGCTCGCTTCCGTATAGCGCGCCCACTCGAACGCGCCGAGCACCGTCCCGCCTTCGGTGAGGTGCTCGATTGCGCCGCCCGCGCGGATGAGCAGGGCATCGTTATGCCCGGCGTTCGTGTAGCGAAGACGGCGCGTGTTGTCGTCGTAGAGCGCGATGAAGAGTGTGGCGAAGCGGTTCGAGTCGGTGCTGTGACAGAGTTGCTCGTTGATGCTCGCGGCCATCTGTTCGACGGCGCATGAGATGTCCACGCCCGTTACGCCGCAGGGCATCTCCGCGCCGCTGCTGTTCTGCCCGCTCCCGACGCCGAGCGACGCGGCATTGGTGGCAGCGGCGGTGCGCGAGGCGGCGCGCATGCGCTCGGCGAGAATCGTCGCCTGCGCGCGCAGCGAGGCTTGCAGGTTGGACATGACGAGCGCGGCTGAGATGCCTTTGCCCGCCACGTCGCCGAGCGCGAAGGCGACGAGGCCGGGCGCGATCTCCACGTAGTCGTAATAGTCGCCCGCCACGCCGCGCGCCGCGCGGCACTCGCCCACGATCTCCGCTCCGAGCAGGCGCGGCACTTTGCGCGGGAAGAGTTGCGCCTGCACCTCGGCCGCGATCTCCACCTCGCGTTCCAGCCGCTCGTGCTTGACGCGCTCCTGCAAGAGCGACTCGATGTTGGCCGACATGTCGTTGAAGGCTTCGGCCAGTTCGCCGAGTTGGTCGCGCGAGCGAACGCGGACGCGGTGCGAGAAGTCGCCGCGTTTGATGAACCCGGTCGCGCGGTGGAGCTTATGAACCGTGCCCGTCACGGCGCGCGTCAGCCACGCGGCGGACAGCAGCGCGAGCAGTTCGAGCAGGAGGAAGACCACCGCGACGAGCACGAACGTCCCTTGAAAGAACTTTCCGAGATCGTTCTCGCCGAAGAGTTGATTAGCCATCGCGACGGCGGAAAACTTGCAGAGGAAAGCGCCGCGCTGCGACACCGCGCCGTCCGCCCAACTCGTCGCCGGGAGCACGATCATCGAACTCGTGTTGACCTCGTCGCCCAACTGATCCCTGCGGAAGTCTATGACCACGCGGCGCGCGCCCGCGGCAAGCTCAATCCGCCGCTCCTCCTCGCGGTCGATTTGCTTCACCCCCGGCGGGCCAATCGAGATGGAACTGCCCCACCAGCCTTGATTGAACCGGATGGCGGTGATGTCCGCGCCGAGGAAAAAAGGCTGCACTTGTAGGTCTGTATTGAGGCGCAGTTGCTCGACGAGAACGCGGCTCACGGGCACGACGAACAACAGCGACACTTCGCGGTTGTCTGCGCGGGCGCGCACGAACGCACGCATCGAGGGCGTGCCGAAGGCTTCCGTGGAAGAAGCGGGCGGCGGCAGATACGCGAAACCGCGCCACTCGTCCCGCGCTCGCAGCCACTCGGGCAACGGCGAGCCGACCGGCGTTTGGTCGTCGCCCACTCCGCGCACGCGCTCGTCGCGCGGTTCGCTCGTGAACTGTGCGAACTTGCTTTCGTCCGGTCTGCCCGCCGCCCCGCCGCCGCTGCTCCACACGGCCACGCGCGCCCCCGGCAGCGACGGCTGAAGCAGCGCGACGCGCTCGTCGAGCCACGCCTGTTGCGCCGCGCGGCCGCCTTCGCCGTTCTGCGGGAGACGCAGGAAAGCCTCCGCGAGCGTGCGCGCGTTGGCATGCGCCTGCGTCTCTTTGTCTACGAGTTGCACGCGGACGATGCGCGTCATCACCTGACTCAAGCCCACGAAGTTGACCATCGCGGCGAGCGTGATGAGCAGCACGATGGGCGTCAGCCCGACGAACAGGTAGGTGATTACGAGACGCCTGCGCACGCGCCACATCAAGCGACGCTTCAACCAGTGTAGGCCGATGAGAGCGTAATACGCCGCCGTGAAATAGATGAAGATGAGCGCGAACGCGAACACGCGCCCCGTGACGCCTTCACGATAAAAGCGGCTGTTGTGAATCAACAGCCACACGACGAACAACGCCGCCGCCGCGACGGCCGCGCGCGGCATCACCCGCCGCAGCCACGCGCGCACCCCTTCGATTGTTTGCTTTCGGTCGTCCATCAATGCTTCAAATCCACGCCGTCTCGAAAGTTCTCGGAAGCTGTTTGAAAAGAAACGTTGCCGTTGTCCCGAAGGGACAATTGATAATAGCCCGGCCATTCATGGCCGGGGAGAGTGGATGTGTCTTTATACTTGAGTCCCGTAGGGACGATTGAATCATGAGTCCCGTAAGGACGATTGAATCGTGATGAACATTCAATCGTCCCTACGGGACTCACTCATTATTCTTCAACCCATTCCCGGCACTCAAGTGCCGGGCTATTACCAATCGTCCCTGACGGGACTTTCCAAACAGCTTCCCACTATGTACGTGTCCATCGCTGGAGGTGTTTCACCCGGTCGAGACGTGCGCGACGATTCAGCGTGTTTCGGCAAATTCCGGAATTCGGCCGGATTTCAACTTGCCGGTTCGTTGAGCGCGCGGACGTGTGCGCGCGCCGTTGCGCCGAGCGTCGCGAGATTGTACCCGCCTTCGAGGCAGGAGATGACGCGCCCCGCGCACGCGCTCCCGGCCCATTGTTTCACCGTGTGCGTCATCGCGGCGAAGTCTTCGTCTTCCAGCAACAACTGGCCGAGCGGGTCGCCCGCATGAGCGTCGAAGCCCGCGGAGATGATGACGAGGTCGGGAGTGAATTTATCCGCGATCTCTTCGAGCGCGGCGTCAAAAGTGTTGCGGTGGACGCGCGCCGAGGTGCCGGCTTTCAGCGGGACGTTGAGCGTGTAGCCGCGCCCGCGCCCCTGCCCCGTCTCGCCGCGCGTGCCCGTGCCCGGATACCACGGGTACTGATGCGCGGAGAAGAAGAAGACTTTCGGGTCGTCGTAAAAAATTCCCTGCGTGCCGTTGCCGTGATGCACGTCCCAGTCGATGATGGCGACGCGCTCGATCTCCTGATAGCGCGACTGCGCGTAGCGCGCGGCGATGGCGACCGTGTTGAAGAGACAGAAGCCCATCGCATTCTCGTTCGTCGCGTGGTGGCCGGGCGGACGCACCGGCAGAAAAGCGTTGCGCGCTTCGCCCGCCATGATCGCATCGACGGCGCGGCAAGCCCCACCGGCCGCGCGCAGCGCCGCTTCGAGCGAATGCATCGAGACGATGGTGTCCGCGTCGAGGAAGCCGCGTCCTTCGCTCACCGCTCGTTCGACGCGTTTGAAGTGCTGCGGCGTATGCGCGGCCTGCACATCGCCGCGCGGCGCGGGCGGCGCTTCGAGTTCCAGCAACTCCGTCCACAAATCCGCGTCGCCTCGCAAAGCCTCCATCACGGCGACGTAGCGCGCGGGGCTTTCGGGATGGTTGTCGCCCGTGTCGTGCTGCTCGTAAACGGGGTGGTGAATGATGGCCGTCTTCATAAATTCGGATTATGCGAGAGCGCACGGGCGAGGTCAAATGAAGGAAGAAACGATGAAGGAGGAACGATGAACGATGAACTGAAGGCAGATGCTCTTACTTCATCCTTCATCGTTCCTCCTTCCGCGTTTTCCTATCTGTACGGCTACCATGCGCGGCTGTAGTAAAACTCTTTCCGGGCGAAACCACGAAGGAGTTAAAGTGGCGGAAAATCCGCGTTATCTTCGAGCCTTGCCGCCCGTCGCTTTGCGGAATAAGATTTGCACTGGATAAAGCCGTTATGCGTCTCTCCCGTCGAAAATTTCAGGCAGGATTAATTATCTGGAGACATCTGACATGAAAAGATTACTTGCAACTCTGGCGTGCCTCACACTGTTGGCAACCATGATCATCCCGGTCGACGCTTCCGCGCAGGAGCGCAGGCGTCGTTCGCGTTTCGGTCGTAAGGCGCGCACGGCGGCCATCATCGGCGGCGGCGCGCTCGCGGGCGGCCTCATCGGCGGCAAAAAGGGCGCGGCCATCGGCGGCGGCGGCGCGGGACTCTACGCCTTCAATCGCAAGGCGGCGCGGCGTCGATTCAAAGGCCGCACGCGCACCATCGGCACGGTCGCCAGCGGCGCGGCGCTCGGCGGCGGACTCGGCAGCGCGGTCGGCGGCAAGAAGGCCGCCATCGGCGGCGCGGCTGCGGGCGCGGCGGGCGGCGGGCTCTACAGGCGCAGCCAAAGTCGTCGTCGTTACTAAACAGACAAACACGCGAGAGAGTGGCCGTTCATTCCAACGGCCACTCTCTTTCGCGTCTCCCTGCTATAATCGACCTCGTAACAAAGGTCGGCAATTTTATTCCAACCTCGCGCGCATTAAATTCCGACCAAACCATTTATCAGGAGACGAACCCTTATGTCACACGACGAAGAGCAGCAACGCCGCAGCCGCGTGGTGGTAGAGACGCCGACCGCGCGACGCGAGGAAGTTTACACGCGCACGACGCGCGGCCACGATCCTGATCGGGGCGGATTCTCCACGGCCACCGTCGCCATCGTCGCGCTGGTCGCCATCGCGGCCACGGCGCTCATTCTATTCTTCTGGATGAACAGCGGGACGGACGCGACGAACACCAACGTCAACATCGCCACCGCGCCGCCGACGCCGCTCCCGACCGCGCCGACGCCGCTCGTCATGCCGCAACAACAGCCCGTGCAGCAGCCGCCCATCATCGTGCAACAGCCCGCGCAGACGCAGCCCGCGCCCGTCATCATCGAACAACCCGCGCCCGCCACGTCCGCGCCGGTCGTCACCACGACCGCGCCCCCGGCCAACGCAGGCACGGACGACGCCACGCTTGAATCCCGCATCAACAAGAGCTACACCGAAGACCCCGAACTCGTCGGCATCACCGTCACCGTAGTCGGCGGCAAGGCGACGCTCATCGGCTCGGTCAAATCTCAAGCGGCCAAAGATCGCGCCGCGCGCCTCGCCAACGCAGTGCGCGGCGTCCGCAATATCGACAACAAATTGACGGTCGAACCCGCGCCATAAGTGAAAACCATGAAGGCGGAACGCTGAACGCGGAAGTAAAGACTATGTGCTTTTACTTCCGCGTTCAGCGTTCCGCCTTCATCGTTTCCATTCAGTATCCTTCCGTGTGCTCGCGTAGCCATTCGTCGAGTTCTTCATCGGTCGGCTCGCGTCGCAACTCGTCGCGGAGCCGGCCGCGCAGGTAATCGCGCTCGCGCGCGGCGGTCTCTTCGAGCGAGGTGTCGCCCTCGCCTACATTAGCGGTCTCCGAATTCCCTTCCGTCGCGGCGTCAAACTCCAACCGTTGACTCTCATCCCGGCCGTTGCCCGTTTGCGTAGAAACCATTTATCGCTCCTCCCTGATTTGCTTCACCCTCATACCTGCAATCGGCCGACGCTCATCTCGCCCGTCAGCGTCGAAGCCTCGAAGACGAGTCCGGCGGATTCGCCCTGAATTTCCAGCCTGCGCATTTCATCCCGCGACAGCAAGCGCACCTCTTCGATCAGGCAGCCCGGCGGGGCGGGCGTGATGCGCGCGAAAGTTTCGGCGTCCGTGTCTCCGTCGTGAAGACGCCGCAATTCGTCGACGAGTCGCGCGCGTTCCGTGTCGTCCACTTCTAACTCCTTCAACGCAAGCGATTGCGGCAGGAGTCCCATCTCGGCGTCGGGGAAGATCGTCCAGATGAAATTGATGTCGAGCGAGAGGTGCAGCGCGTCGCCGGCCTCGAAATAACCGAGCACGGTCGCGCCGATCACATGCGCGATGACGTGATCCTGATGCGTTCCCGTCTGCCCTGCCGCCCATTCGATTGTCATAGAATTTGCGTGACAGTATAACTCAACGCACACGCCGAAGGCGCAGCCGCGCGGCATAGCGAACCTAGGTTCGAGCAATTGAAGCCATCGGTTTGAGGAAGAGGTCGCAGGCTTCGCCGAGCACTTTCAGCAAGACCGGATAATCGGCCAGCGCGGCCACTTCGAGAGCGGCGGTTCGGCGTCGCGCGATCTCTTTGGACGCAAACGTTAGAGAGCCTGCGCGTTCAAACATAGCCATGACCCCGGCTATGTCTTCCGCGCCGGTGCGGTCGCGGGGTTTATCGAGCACGCCCTTGAGCCATGTCGCCTCCCCGGCGTCGATGCGCTCCAGACAATGCACCACCAGCACGCTCCGCTTGCCTTCGCCTATGTCGCCGCCCGGGATGTTGCGACCTTTCGCCCCGTAGATGTCGAGGATGTCGTCCTGAATCTGAAAGAGAACGCCGATGTGCCGCGCCGCCTCGATGAGACCCTCCTGCACCGCTTCGGAGACGCCGCACAACAACGCCGCGCCGCTCATCGGAAGCGAGAACAGGCGCGCGGTCTTGTCCTCAACAATCCGCATGTAGTCCGCGAGTGTTACGTCGGCGCGGCTCTTTAAATCCAACTCCTGAACTTGCCCTTCGATGACTCGCAACATTTCCAGCAGCACCCGGCTCGTCGCCCGCTCACGCAACGCTGCCGGAACGTCCAGCCGTTGCATGAGCAGGATCGTGTGGGCGATCATGGCGTCGCCGAGGTTGATGGCCTGAGCCGTCCCGTATTTCTTCCACACCGCGGGTTGCCCGCGTCGAAATTCATCGCCGTCCTGTAGATCGTCGTGGATCAGAGAGGCATTGTGGAGCATCTCACACGCGGCTCCGAAAGGAACCACACGGCGCGGGTCTTCTCCCAGAGCCTCGGCAATCAACAAGGGGAGTATTGCGCGCAGGCGCTTGCCTCCCGTCTCCAGATGATAATTCGACATCTCTCGCAACAGCGTGCCTTCCGAAGAAGACTCGCGCACGACTTCATACATCAGGCTCTTGATCGAAGGCCACCACTTCCGATGCAGCAGTTCGAAGTTCGACTTCAGATCGGCACTATTTTCTACATCTGGTTTTTGCATGTTGCTTTCGCCGGACGGCAGGAATCGTCTTGAGGCGTGCGGGTTCCCCAACAACTTTCACGAGCATCCTGCGCGGCGTTCGCTATCACGTTGCTCCCATCACATTTCATCACTGATACAGACGGCCGTACCGCGAAACTTTTTACCATCTCTTTAATAAGCGGCAAATCATTCCATCTGCAACGCCCTCGCTTCGTCTTTGTCGTCGTAAGGGTTGTGCAGATGCACGGGCGCGGCCTTCGCTTTGCGCAGGCGCAGATTCAAGATTTCGACGAGCACCGAAAACGCCATCGCAAAATAGATATAACCCTTCGGGATGTGCTGGTCTAAACCTTCGGCGATCAGCGTGACGCCGATGAGTATTAAGAACGACAGGGCGAGCATCTTGATGGTCGGATGTTTTTGGACGAATGAGCCGATGCTGCCCGCGAAAGCCATCATAAAAACGATGGACACAACCACCGCCGCGATCATGACCCAGAGATTATCAACCATGCCGACCGCCGTGATCACCGAATCGAGCGAGAAGACGATGTCGAGCAGCGCGATCTGTACGAGAACGCCTGCAAACGACGGGTAGATTTTCGCCGACTTATGACCTTCATCGCCTTCGAGTGAGCCGTGGATTTCGTGCGTGCTTTTCGCCAGCAGGAACAGGCCGCCGATGAGCAAGACCAGATCGCGCCCGGATATTTCCTGCCCGAAAACGGTAAATAAAGGCGCGGTCAAACCGATCACCCACGACAGGGAAAACAGCAAAATCACGCGCATCGCCAGCGCCAGCGCCAACCCGATATAACGCGCTCTTGATTGTTGTTCGGACGGCAGTTTGCCCGCCAGAATCGAGATAAAGACGATGTTGTCGATACCGAGGACGAGTTCCAAAACCGTTAAAGTCAAAAACGCAATCCACAGTTGCGGGTCAGCCAGCCATTCCATAATTTGTAGAATCTCCTGTAATCAATTGTTGAGAAGCGCGCTCTCGAATCCTACCGTAAATGATGCGCGCGAGCACCCTGCAAACCTCGAAGCCGTCCTTACCGGGCAAGCAACACGCCAGGGATGAACAGGCCGTAAGGGTCATCATGCACGGCGGCACATGCGCGTTATTCGTCGAGCCTGCCAGTACAGGTCTGGACTCTTAATAAGTTCTTAAGAGGCTCTTCCTCTTCGCGGCTTTCTCTTCTTCCGTGAGTTTGAAATTATAGTCGTAGACGGCGCTTTCCCAGTCTCCGTACATGACGTTGGGCAAAACAATAAACCGCTTGCCGAACTGAGACTTATTTCGCTCGACCGCCGCCAGCCTATCCGCGACCGTCTTGCTCTGCTGGAAAACTTCCGCGAAGTCGTTGAGGTTATCGCCCATCAGCAGCACGATGCGAAACTTCGCCTCGACAGTCTTGCGTCTCGTCTCTTTACTGGAAGTCCTGGCGTCGGTTCTGACGAGCAAGGTCTCGCCGCTCACGTCGGGGAAACCGAGCTTCTTCAAGTTAGCGGCCGTGGCTTCTTTCTCCGACAAATTGCGATTAGTTATGTAGAAGACGCGCACGCCCCGTGCCGCCGCGTAGCGTAGGAACTCTACCGCGCCGGGTATGGCCTCGGCCTCGCCGCGCTTGACCCATTCCGACCACGTCCGCGCGTCGTAGTTCTGCCGGTTTTTCAGAAGCGTGGCCTGGTAGCGACTGTTATCCAGCACCGTCTCGTCTGCATCGACCACAACCGCCCTTCTCATCCTGCTCCGGCGATTCGACACCAGATCACGATCCAGCATCATACGTGCAAGGGTGAAAGCCTGATAAGCGAGCGCGCGCGCCTCGCCCGATGTTTGCGTCCAGAGAATCGCGCCTTCCTGATATTCATTGTCCGCCCGCTGTTGCGGTGCGGGAGCGGTCGCCTGTGCAAAAATCGTGAGAGAACAGGCCAACGATACCAGCACTATCCCGAGCCACATTCGCCGCACGTCCGGGTGATGAATACTTGTCATCTCTCATCTCTCCATTAAAATTTTCCGCGCCTACCCCGTTGCCTGCCACCTTGACAGGCCGCGCGAGTTTGGCGAAGGAGGCGCGCAAGTTTTCTTACCTGTGCTTTCTACCCGCGCCCGCTTACTTAAACCCCGAGTTTCTCATTTATTCGATACACATAATACACGCCCCGCGCTTCCATGCCAGCCGCAGGCCGGTGCAGGCAGAGACTATGAAACTCAAAATGCCGCGCTGCTTACCATGCTACCGGCGGCAGCGTCCGACAAGACCGGAATACTGATGGGGGACGTTAGCCGTCTGTAGAGGCATGCGCCGGGGAGCGAAAAAAATTTCGGCTTCCGGGACGCCGATGTCCCGGAAGCCGAATGTATATCCCGTCGTTGACCGGCCAGCCCGCTCAGGCGCGTATAGGCCATACGCAAGACAAAATCCTGAAGCCTCTACTTACACTTGGAGTAACCGCAGTCGCGGCAGAAGTCGCAACCCGATGCATGTTCGAGCTGGCCGCGACATTCCGGGCATTCGCTGATGAGCGAGTAGTTGTTGTTCGCGGGCTTCGCCTGTGCGACCGTGACTTCCTGACCGGCGGCCGTTTGCGCGTAGGCGACGGAGCGCGCCGAATCGGGTTGATTCTGCAAACGACGGCTCGTCAGCAGGAGGCACTCGGCGACGGCCTGTTCGGGGCTGGTCAGCAGGCGCTCGTTGAACCAGACGGAGTGCGTGCCGATGACTTTGTTGAGACTGCGCGCGACCTCACGCGCCTCGAATCCCCCGCGCAGCATCTTCGAGGCGAGCAAACCGACGCCGCCGGAAATGGGGCCGGTCGCGAAGACTTCGAGGATCATGCTCCCATCGTGATTGACCGTGACATAAAGGTTCTGACCATCGAACGGGATGCGCCACGTCGCGCCCTGCAATTCGCGCGGGCGTTCGATCTGGATCGGCTGCGAGGCTGCGACCGCGGAAGTCGAAACTCGCGGCGTCTGCGTGGAGGGGTAGTTGATCTCGCCCGTCGTCGTCTCATCCAGGAGCGTTTCAGCTTGAGCGGCTTCGGTAACGATGACCGGGTCGCAGGCCACTTCGCCCTTCGGCTCCGCGCCCTTCATGCTGGAAAGCACCTGCGAATCGCGCGAGCCGTCGCGATAATAACTGACGGCCTTGCAACCGAGTTCACGCCCCAGACGATAGAGGCGGTCAACCGATTCGAGTGTGTCGTCGGCCGCGCCGTTGCAGGTTTTCGAGACGCCGTTATCGACGTGACGCTGCGCGGCGGCGAGCACGTGTATGTGTTGCTCCGCGCTGATGGACATCGCCGAAATGAAATAGCCGGGCAGTTCGTGCTCGTGCGCGACGACATACTCGGAGGCGTAATCAATCGAAGCCTGATCGGTCTGGTCAACGTCGATGCCGAGGGCACGCGCGGCGACCGTGTGGACGTATGTGCGTTTGCCGAGCGTGTCCTGCCGGACATAAGCCCAGGAGAAGTTCGGCTCGATGCCGGAGGAAGTTTCGGCGACGAGCGAGATCGTGCCCGTCGGCGCGATGGTGGTCGTCTCGTAGTTGCGCGGCGTGAGCATGTCGGCGGGAATGCCGATGTCTTCGCCGAGGAACTTGTCGTAGGCGTCCTTGTTCGGATGATATTCGGGAAACACGCCGCGCTCAGCGCCGAGACGACACGACTCAAGCCACGCCTCGCGGCGCACGAAGCTCATCAACTCGTCCATGAAATCTATCGACTCCGGCGAGCCGTAAGGGATTTCGAGTTGGAGGCAGAGGTCTGCGAAGCCCATCACGCCGAGGCCGACGGGGCGTGTGCGCTTTACTACGTCGTCGATTTCCGGCAGCGGCCACGAGCACACGTCGATCACGTTGTCGAGAAAGCGCGTGCTCCAGCGAATCGTCTCACCGAGGGCTTCCCAATCGACGCGCTCCACGGCGTCGTAGAACTTTGCCACGTCAACCGACCCGAGATTGCACGAGTTGTTGAAGTGCAACGCTTGCTCCGCGCACGGGTTCGTCGCATAGATCGGCCCCATGCTTTTGATCATGTGGTTATGGCGATTCACTTCGTCGATGAAGATGACGCCCGGCTCGGCGTAGCGGTGCGCGGAGGCGACGATACGATTCCAGATGTCCGGCGCGTAGACCATACCGGGGCTGGGCGGCTCTTCGCGCGACGCGTCCGAAAGATCGGCCGACGTGAACGCGGCCTTGTCGCGGAAGGTGACGGTCGAACCATCGGGGCGACGATAGACGGCGTAGTCGCCGTTGGCGACCGGGTCGTGAACAGGCTCAGTCCACGCCTCGCCGTCGAAACTGAGTTGATACCATTCCTTCCGCTCCACCGCGTCGAAGAACTCGTCCGTGACGGTGACGGAGATGTTGAAGTTGGTCAGGCTGGTCTGGTCGTTCTTCGCGTGGATGAAGCGGAGGAGGTCCGGATGATCGACGCGCATGATCCCCATGTTAGCGCCGCGCCGCACGCCGCCCTGCTTCACCGTGTCGGTCGTCGTGTTGAAGATGTTCATGAACGAGACCGGCCCCGAAGCCACGCCGTGCGTCGAGCGCACCATCGCGCCGACGGGTCGCAATTTCTCGAACGTGAAACCGGTGCCGCCGCCCGTCTGGTGAATGATGGCGGCGTCGGTGGCGGTCTTCATGATACCGGCAATCGAATCGGGCACGTCGAGGACGAAGCAGGCGGCGAGTTGGCCGTTGGGCTTCCCGGCGTTGACGAGACAGGGCGTGTTCGGGACGAACTCGCGCCGCAGCATGATCTCGGACATGCGGCTGTAGAATTCGTCGCGCTTCTCAGAGTCGGTCTCCGCAAGGCTCACATGGCCGACGACGCGGCGCACCACGTCCGGCCACTCTTCAATCGGATTCCCTTTCGCGTCCTTGAGCGAATAGCGTTTGCTAATCACCTTGCGCGCGTTCAGGCCGAGTTCGAGGCTCTGCTTTGAGGCGCGGCGGGCGGCGGCGCTGGGAATCGGATTACCTTGCGGGGCGTTCGGCTCGACTACTGTGCTCATCTTCAAATTCGCCTTTCCCGCGCTGCATTTTTGGGCGCGCGAGTCCTTGTCTGTGCTTTATTCAATCCGGCGCGGGCAGCACGCGCACGCGCGCCGTGGACAAATTGTGTTAACGGAAACTGCGGTTGGCTTGGACGTTAAGCGATGGATTTCCGCGCCGAACGCGCCTACGGGAGTCGGCGGCGTGTCGGCCTTAGACGTTCTCGTCATCAAGCGGAGCGGAGTATACATAGCACGCCTGTGGCTGTCAATACCCTAGCCCCAACATATTGTATCAACTTTTCTTTTCAGCGGAATATCGTGGACACTTTAAGAGTTTACATTAACCCAACTTCAGCCCGTTTTATAGCATCAAAACAGTTCTTTTCACCCCTTTTTGGCGGGCGGCTCGAAGGTTTCGGCGCGGGTAAAAAAACAGTTTCGCCGCCGGAAAATTTTATCGAACACAAGATGTAGCCGGACTTTGTTTGGACTGCCCGCGGGGTGAAGTAATTATAACAGCGAGGGGAAGAAAATTGAGCGAAGAACAGAATAAAGACTCTCTCGTGCGCGCGACCGCCGCGGACGGGGGCGTGCGCTGCATGGCGGCGGTGACGACAAACCTCGTGGCGGAAGCGGTCTCGCGCCACCAGACTTCGCCGACCGTGGCGGCCGCGCTCGGCCGCACGTTGACGGGTGCGCTCCTGCTCGGCGCGGGACTCAAGGAACTGGATCGCCTGACGGTGCAGATCGTTTGCGACGGGCCGGTCGGCGGCATCACGGCCGAGGCGAACGCGCGCGGGCAGGTGCGCGGCTACGTGCGCAACCCGGAGGCGAATCCCGGCCTGAACGGTAACGGCAAGTTCGACGTAAGTTCAGTCGTCGGCAACGGGATGTTTTACGTCACGCACGAATCGGGCTATGAGATCGGTTTGTACACGGACCCGTATCGCGGATCAGTCCCCATCGTATCGGGCGAGATCGGCGAGGACTTCGCTTATTACCTCGCCAAGTCGGAACAGATTCCCTCGGCGGTGACGCTCGGCGTCTACATGCGAGCGCGCTCGACGGGCGAGACGTTTGTGGAGGCGGCGGGCGGCCTGATGATTCAGGTGATGCCGGGGGCGGACGACAGAATCATCGCAGCCGTCGAGAATGCAATCGGGCGCGGCCCACACACCACGACACTGATCCGCGAGGGTGCGCGCCCCGGCGACATGCTGCGCGCCGCGCTGGGCGACATTCCCTTCGAGGTGTCGGAGGAGAAGCACGTCAGTTTCGCCTGTACGTGCTCGCACGAGCGCGCCGTCTCGTTGATCTCTTCTATCGACCGCACGGAGCTGGAGTCGATCCTGCGCGAGGACAAAGGCGCGGCGATGACCTGCCACTTCTGTAGCGAGACCTACCGGCTGGACGAAGCCGCTTTGGAAAACATTCTGGCAATAAGAAGTGAGCAGTAAGCAGTAAGCAGTGAGCAGTGAAGAGAAACAAACAAAAGGCAGTCGAAGGAAACATCTTCGACTGCCTTTTCTGCTTACTGCTTACTGCTCACTGCTCACTGCTCACTGCTTACTGCTTACTGCTCACTGTTTCGAGACGAGCATGTCGTAGTTCCCCGTCTGGCGATTGTGGTCGTCGAGCGTGCCGAGCACGTCGGAGGTCTCTTCGAGCATCTGCTTGGTCATGGCGATGGAATCGCTGAGTTGCTCGAAGTCGAGCGCGGAGACGCGTTCGGGCGTCGGGAGCGTCACGACTTGATCGTTGACGAGGCCGAAGAAGTTTTCGATGGACTGCAACTGGCCTTCGACCAACTTCACGGAGCGTTCGAGGTCGCCGAAAGCCGCGAGGCGTCGTTTCAGGATTTCGACGTTGGCCTGCTGGATGCGCCGGGCGCGTTCGTCGGGCGCGCTTTCGACGGAGCGTTCGGCCTGCGTCAACTGGTTCTGTACGGCCTGCCGGTTAATCGAGCGCAGGTGGTTCTTACGGCGACGGTAAACGTCCAGAAGGTCAACGAAATCTTCCCAGCGTTGTTCGAGGCTGCGGATGTTCATCGGCACTTCCTTCGCGCCCGTGAACTTCATGTAATTGTCGAAAATCTGCTTCTTCAACCACTTGAGATAGAGCACGGCTTCGCGCTCGCGCGGGTCGAAAGTTTCGATCAATTTCTCGCGCTGGCGGCCGCGCATCTCGAAAAGCTGTTTTTTGGCGCGCGTGTCGACCAGACGGCGGTAGAGCGCGTTGGCCGGAACGGTTGCGAGATACAACCCTTCGGCGACAAGCGCCGCGCCGAGCGGGATGATCGAGCCGGTGTAGGCCGCGGCCACGGCGAAGCCCGCCATGCCCCAAAAATTGACCGGCTCCTTAACCGCTTCTTTCAAGTATTGGAGGTCTACCTTTTTGATGTCCGCCATAACAAATGACTTGCCGTTAAATTTCAGCGCCGACCGTTCACCCGGTTCGGGCGAGGCAACTCTCTAAAAGTCACTCGCCACTCCACACGACCCGGCCATGCCGTTCATTAGGATGCCCGTCCCTGATCTTCGCCCGCCGCCGGAAGCGCGCCCTGCTGCTTGGTCGTCGAACCCGGCAACAGACCCATGTCCTGTTTGTAGGAGAGCAATTTATCCTGCAACTGCATGTCCAACGCCTCGCGTTCGATGTCCTGCATCTGCGAATCGACGGAGGCCGCGCCGAGTTGCATCTTGGCCTCGGCGGTGGCCGAACGACGGTCGATCTTCTCGCGCATCTCGCCGAAGGTCGAAGCGTCGTCGCCGAGTTGGAACGTCTGCATAGTCTGCGCAAGCTGCTCCTGCAACTTCGCCTGCTTCGACTGGTTGATCAACTGCATCGCCTCGGCCGTGCGCTGCTGCATTTGCAGCATGTAATTATCGCGCGCCTTGAGCGCTTGCTTGGATGCCATCTCGGCATGTTGAAGTTGCTGGCCGGTTTTGTTGAGGTCGAGTTGAGCCTGCTGGAGTTGCCCGATGTAGGCGGTGGCGATGTCGTCGCGCCCAAGTTTGATGGACGCTTTAATCTTCGAGTCGAGGTCAACGACCTGCCCTTCGAGCCGCTCTTTGCTCTTGGCAAGCAGGCGCTCGGTCGCCATCACCTGCGCGACGGAGTTGTTTAGTTCCGGCACGCGGTCGCGCATCTCGCGGATGGTCTGATTAAGAATCATCTCGGGGTCTTCGGTCTTCTCGATCAGACCGCCGAACAACGCGCGCAAAGTACGCTTCAACCTGCTCCACGATGACATCTCTTCTGCTCCTCCGACAAAACCACCGGCGCACCGCCTTCGACCGTCGCGATGCTGCCAAACTTGCCGCGCCTGAATTTATCGCGCGCCCCAGATAGATACGTAAGCGCGTCCCCCGCGGTTCATTTTCAGCGGCGATACGCTCTACTTAGCGTCGAGTATAGCAGGAGTCGCGCTTGCCATACCAGAGCGGGCAGAAAGTAAGCAGTGAGCAGTGAGCAGTAAGCAGTAAACAAGTCAAAGAGCGCTGTTCACTTCGTTCTGACTGCTCACTGCTCACTGCTCACTGCTCACTACTTACTGAATTTACCTATGTCGCGACGATATTGCATGCCGTCCCAACGGATGCGACCGACCGCTTCGTAGCAGTCCGCGAGCGCGAGGGCGAGCGTCGGGGCGCGCGCCGTGACGCCGAGGACGCGCCCGCCCGCCGTGTGCCACGAACCGTCGCCCGACAGTTTCGTTCCGGCGTGAAAAATCTGAACGGAAGAAGGCGCATCTCCGCCGTCCAGACCTTCGATGCGCGCGCCCGTTTCGGGTCGCTCCGGGTAGCCGCGCGCTGCGAGAACGACGCAGGCCGACGCGTCTTCAGACCACTCAACCCGCGCACCTTTGAGATTCTTCGTCGCGACGGCCTCGAAGATTTCGCCGAGGTCGCTTTCGAGGCGCACGAGTATGGCCTGCGCCTCCGGGTCGCCGAAACGCACGTTGTATTCAAGGACGCGCGCGCCGTCTTTCGTCAGCATCAGGCCGATGAAGATTACGCCGCGAAACTCAAGGCCGTCGGCGCGAAGACCATCGAGCGTGGGTTCGACGATATCGCGGACTGCACTCTCCAGCGTCTCTGCGTCCAACACGCCGGCCGCGGTGATCGCGCCCATTCCGCCGGTGTTGGGGCCTGTGTCGCCTTCACCGATGCGTTTGTGATCGCGCGCGGGCGGCATCAGGGCGTAATGCTCGCCGTCCGTCCAAAACAGTAGGGAGGCTTCGGGGCCTTCGAGGGCTTCTTCGATGACGATGCGGCGCGCGGCCTCGCTCCCGACGCGGCCTCCCTCCATCAACTCGGAGACGGCCTGCAAAGCCTCCGCGCGCGTCGCGGCCACGACCACGCCTTTGCCCGCCGCAAGTCCGTCGGCCTTGATGACGACCGGCGACCCGACCGCTCCGAACTCGCCGCCGAGCAGAATTTCGCGCGCCTCGCCCGCGCTCGACGCGACGCGAAAACGCGCCGTCGGTATTTTGTGCCGCGCCATGAACTCCTTGGCGAACGCCTTGCTCGATTCCAGCCGAGCGGCTTCGGCGCGCGGGCCTGCGACGGCGAGGCCGCGCCGTTCAAACTCGTCCGCCAGCCCGGCGGCGAGCGGGGCTTCGCCGCCGACAATCGTGAGCGCGATTCCTTCCGACTCGGCGAAGGCGGCGAGCGCGGCAACGTCGGTCGCGGAGGCCGGGATGGTGCGCGCGATCCCGGCAATGGCGTCGCTGCCGGGCGCGCAGTAGAGTTCGATGCGGCGCTCTGAGGTTCTTCCGAGCGCCGCGCAGAGCGCGTGTTCGCGCCCGCCGGAACCGATGACGAGAATCTTCATAGACGGGAGTTCAGCTTCGATCTTCGACAATTGAATTGACGCCTGAACGCGCGGATGCTGGCATGACGCGTAAACGGTGTCAAGAGAACCCGCCATAGTTTCGAGCCGACCGTACCCGCAAAACCTTGACACAGTTTCGTGATAGTTATACTTTGCATAGTAATCGGGTCAGCGGCGGGCGGCTCTGTAGAGTTTGAGATGGGCGATTCGCGCGACCTCTAAACGCATAGATTAAGTAAGAGTCTTTAACGCGAGACTCCGAACTGAAAAAACTTATCTTCCTTCGAGCGACTTCTCTCACCGAACGTTCGGCTCCGGGGAGCTTATCCGTGGGGGATTACTTACATGTCACAGGTTCAAGCAACCGGCCAGGCAAACGGCGAGTGGGCACACACCGAGACCGAATTCCAAGACCGCAACATCCACTGCGTAGACTGTAACGAAGACTTTATCTGGACGGGCGGCGAGCAGGTGTTCTTTCACGATAAAGGTCTGAAGAACGAACCGAAACGCTGCAAGCCCTGCAAGCAAGCCAAAAACGAGCGTCTGGCCGCCATCGCCGCCGCGCAGGCTTCCGGCGTCCGTCAGCGCATAGAGGTTTCCGTCAACTGCGCGCAGTGTGGTCAACAAACGACCGTTCCCTTTTATCCCTCGCAGGGTCGCCCGGTCTTTTGCCGTTCTTGCTTTCTCGCAGGCCGCGGCGCAGAGACGCCCGACGGGTAACCGCCCCGGTTCCGCAGAAGTTCATTCCCGACAAACTGAACGCGCGGCATATGCCACGCGCCGAGTCGAGCATCAGCGACCTTCTCGAAGTGTGTCCGGCGCAAACGCCGAGACCGGAAGGCATGCTGTTGACGCTGGCGGCTGCACTCTTCGAGCCGGCACACCCTTCAACGACCGAAAACCCGTTCGCGCGGCCGGTGTTGCCGCTGAACGCTGTAGCGCGCACGGGCGACTCGGCGCGCGCCGAGTCGCCCACGAACAACTTCTCTCACCCGCCCACATGGACTACCGGGCGCTTCTCCGGATCATCCTCCGCCTGCCGCAGGACTTCGTGTGTGACGGGGGCGGTGTCGCCTTCGCCGAATGCCACGTATTTGAACAGGTAAGCGAGCGGGTTGCCCTCGCTCCAACCGAAGTAGACGTGCGGAACCTTGCCCGTCGTGTCGCGCAGGTGCAGGAGGAAAGCGGCGATGGCATTGGGCACGGCCGGGCTTTCCGCGCGCAGCACGTGGTAGCCCTCGACATCCGCGCCCGTCACTCTGAGCACGCCCGCGAACTCTGAAGCGTCGCCGGGCTTCACCTCGAAGAAGAGTATGGGGTCGCGCGTCGGGATGTGGTTGTCCGCGCGCTTCTCGCGTTCCTTGAATTCGTACTCTCTCACGTCGCCGCGGTCGCAGCGGTTCGTGACGATGCGTATCTCGCCGCGCCGGTTTGCTTCTTCGACGAACGCACGCGCGTTGTCGTCCAGTTCCACGCGCTCGACGCGCAACTCGGTCGTGCGCGAGACGCGCGAAATGAGCGAGATGATGATGATGAAGCCGATAAAGGCCGATGCGATCTTGAGTCCTTCCGGCTGCTCGATGATGTTGACGACCGTGGTGTAGCCGAAGACCAGCGCGATCAGCAGGAACGCCCAGCGCCAACTGCTCCCCTCGCGCCAGATGGAGAGCGCGACCGCGATTGCCGCCGAAGTCATCAGGGCAAGCACGCCCGTCGCGTAAGCGCCGCCCTGCGCCTCCACGTTCGCCTTGAAAAGCACCGTCACGGCGAAGCAGATGATCGTGAAGACGAGGACGAGCGGGCGCGTCGCCTTCGCCCAGTTCGGCGCCATGCCGTAGCGCGGCAGGTAGCGCGGCACGATGTTCAGCAGCCCGGCCAGAGCCGACGATCCGGCGAACCACAGGATCATGATCGTGCTCACGTCGTAGACCGTGCCGAAGATGTCGCCGAGGAAGGTGTGCGCGAGATATGCCAGCGCGCGCCCGCTCGCCTCGCCCGCCGGTTGTGTGCTCGTCTCCGGCCGGAACGCTTCGGCGGGTATCAGCATCGTGGTCACGATGCTGCTTGCAAGCAGCAGCACGCTCATGATCAGCGCGGCGGCCTTCAACAGTTTCCGCGTGTTGTTGATGCGCCCCATCGGTTTCTTCGGGTTGTCGCCGGGTTCGCCCTTGACGAGCGGCATCACGACCACGCCGGTCTCGAAGCCGGAGAGCCCGAGCGCGAGTTTCGGGAATAAGATGAGCGCGGCGGCGAGCATCATCAAGGGATTGCCGTGGCCGGTGAACAGAGCGTCTTTCCAGTTGACTATCAACTGCGGCTGCGTCGCGAGTTTGTAAAACCCGACCCCCAGCACGATCATGTTGAGCAGTATGTAAACGACGACGATCACGACCGCGATCCCGATGGCCTCCTTGAATCCTTTGAGGAAAACCCCGCCGAGCGCGGCGATCAAAAAGATCGTGACGGCGATCTGGTGGTGGTGAAAAAATTGTGGCGTGAAGGGATTGTCTATGATGTGAACGGCGGCGTCGGCGGCCGAGAGCGTGATCGTGATGATAAAACTCGTGGCGGCGAACCCGAGCAGGCAGAGGACGAAAAGTTTGCCCTTCCAGCGCGAGAGCAGATTCTCAAGCATCGAGATCGAGCCGTCGCCGTGCGGGCTTTCGGCTGCGACCCGGTTATACATCGGCAGCGCGCCGAAGAGCGTCAGCACGACGAGCACGAGCGTGGCGATGGGAGCGAGCGCGCCGGCGGCGACGAAGGCGATGCCGGGTTGGTAGCCGAGCGTGGAAAAGTAGTCGACGCCCGTCAAACACATCACCTTCCACCAGGGGTGCGTCTGATGCTGGCCTTCCCGCTCGTGCGGCCCTTCTATCTCTTCGACGCCTTTGAATAACCAGCTTTTGAAAGGCCCTAACTTTCGCTTCGGGGGGGCTGTCACAGTTGCCATCGGAAACTCCCATGCGGAGAGACGCGGGCGACCTCTTCGCGACCTCTGGAAATCAATCGAGCATTCATAACTCTCACAGGGGCGCGCCCGAAACATCACTGGACAACAACATCCTACGCACCCTTCGTCATCCACCAACGCTCACACTTCGCCCGCTCAAGCGCGCTTCAAATTAAATTGTTCTATACGCTACTTTAACTTAAACATCAAAGCCGTCGCCACAAAAAAAGCGGCTCGCAAAGGGCGCGGAAGACGAACGCCGCGCGGTCAAACGTGAATGGTGCAGAACAGGATTTCGACAATCGACTTTGACCGCACGGCGTTCACCCTTTAGGCTTGTCACATTCACCTTTGTCTGCTAAATTCTGGAATGTACAAGCCTTTAGGACTGTTTTCGAGTAGTAAAGCTCGAAGCCCGAACGGATTCCTTTCCACCCGATCACCGTTTTAACTGACAGCAAAATTCTAATACCTGACTTTTTTTCCTCGCATTAGTTGCGCCTGAACGCATGAACACCATTCTCCCCGGAGACGGCAGCGCACCAGAGAAGCCTTCGAAAGCCGCTGGCGTCGTCAATTTGTCGGACGCGCGGCAACGCGTGCGCCAGCGCGTCGATGCCGCGCACGCCGCGCTGGCGGCCGAGATCGAGGCCACGCTCGAACTCATCGACCGCGGCCAGACCGCCGCAGCCGAGACGCGCCTGACGCAGATCATCAAAGCCACGCGCGACGACGAAGAATTGCTCGCGCGGGCGCGCTGCATGCTTTCCGTCTCTCTGGAAACTCAGGAACGCTACAACGATTCGCTCGCGGCCGTGCAGATGTACGAGGAGCCGCAGTCGCGCGCCGGTCTCGCCCCGGAAACCTCCGTCTTCCTGCGCGTCCAACTCGGCATCGCTTACAACTACACGGGCGATCATCCGAAGGCCATCGCTCTCTTGAACGCCACGCTGCGCGAAGCGACGGAGACGGCTTCGAGCGCGCAACTCGGCGCGATCTATATCGCCCTCTCGCGCGTCTACCGGCACATCAACGAATATCCCATCGCGCGCGACAACTCGCAACTCGCCCTCAGCCATTTCCGCAACACCGGCGACTGGCGCGGAATGGCCGAAGCCTACCGCGGTCTCGGACTCGAATGTATTTTCGAGGGCGCTTACGAGCAATCGCTGGAATATTACGAGCAGGCTTTGAAACTCGTCGGCGACCGCCCCGCGCCCTTTATGCTCGGCAAGACTTACGCCAACATGGCGGGCGCGTGCTGGTTTCTCAAACGCCCGCACGACGGCATCCGCTATCTCGAAAAGGCTATCGACTACTACGAACGCACCGAGCACAAGGCCAACGCCGTCCTCGGCTACAACAATCTCGGCATCAACCTCATGCTCGTCGGCGACTGGGTGCGCGCCGAAACGGCGTTGGAGCGCGCTCTGGCGTATGCTACGGAGTTCGACGAGCAGGGCGCGAAGAGCAGGGTCTTTCCGATGGTGCTCGACTCGCTCGGCGAGTTGCAGATGCTGCGCGGTAATTTGTTTAAAGCGCGGGAGCATCTGCAACGCGCCGTCCGGCTCTCTCAAGACTACGGCAGCAAATGGTACGAGTGTCAGGCGTTGCGCACGCTGGCGCGCTGTCATCTGGCGATGGAGGAATCCGCGCGCGCGCTGGACGAAAGCACGCAGGCGCTCTCGCTCGCCGAGCGCATCGGTGATCGACAGGCCGTCTGCGATTCGCGCCTGCTGCTCGCGGAGGTCTACCTGCGCTGCGACGACCCGCGCGAGTGCGCTTCCGAGCTGCAAAAAGTCACGGAGCAAACGAGCGACTCGGCCGCCGACATGGCCGTCGCCGGCGAGGCGCAGCGTATCCACGGTCTGCTCGCCCTCGCCCAATCCGACTCCACGCTCGCCATACATCACTTCGGCCGCAGCGTCTCGATCTACTCGATCCTCGGCGACCGCTACCGCACCGCGCTCGCGCTCTACGGACTCGGCCGCGCCTACGAGAGCGTTCAACCGGAACGCTCCGCCGAACACTTCTCCCGCGCCCTGCAAACCTTCAGCGAACTCGGCGCGCAACTCGACATCGCGCGCACGCAAGACGCGCTCGACTCCATCGAAGTCAACACGACCGAACAGCGGCACGAGACTTCCGCCTTCGCGCAACTGCTGACGCTTCGCCTCGCCGAAGCCGTCGCCTCGCGCGAATTGCTGCTGCGCGAACTGGCCGCGGTGCTCGATCAGGAGACGAAGGCGCGGCGCGTGCTGCTCACCGAACTCGACGAGGAGGGCAACGTCAAGGTCGTCGTCTCGCACGGTGGGGAGAGCGAAGCGGACGCCGAGTTGGCAAACTCTCTGTGCATGGCGAAGAACGACGCCGAGCGAGAGAAGTTTGCGCTCGAACACGACTCGACCGTCATCATGCTGCGCCCGACGAACGCCACGCCGGCCGTGCTCTATATCGAGCCGCGTTCGGCGGCCTCGCTCTCCGGCGGGCTGCCCATCGATTCCCTGCTACGCGTCGTCGAACTCGGCATGAACGTCTGCGCTCTGCGCGCGCGCGTCAGTTCCGGTCGCGGCGTGCAGGAACAAAACACTTACACCGGCACAGGTCTCATGCCGGGCTTCATCCATTCGTCACCGGCGATGACGCGCCTGGTAGAAGAAGTGCATAAGATACGCTCCTCGGACGTGACCGTGCTGGTAACGGGCGAGTCGGGCACGGGCAAAGAACTCGTCGCGCGCGCCATCCACGCGCTCTCATCGCGCCGCACGAAAGTCTTCGTCCCCTTCAACTGCACGGCCGTTCCCAAAGAGTTGTCGGACGCTTACCTGTTCGGCTACCGGCGCGGGGCATTTACGGGAGCGGTGTCGGATTCGCCGGGCGTCATACGTTCGGCGGCGGGCGGCACGCTCTTTCTCGACGAGATAGGCGACCTCCCGCTCGAAGTGCAGCCGAAACTATTGCGATTTCTGCAAGAGGGAGAGATACAACCGCTCGGCGAGCAGCGACCGGCGAAGGTTGACGTGCGCATCATCGCCGCCACCAACAGCGACCTCGAAAAGATGGTCGCCGAAGGTCGCTTCCGAGAGGATTTGTATTATCGTCTCAACGTCATTCGCCTGCGCGTCCCGCCGCTGTGCGAACGCCGCTCCGAGATTCCGACCATCGTCAACTATTACATCAACCACTACTCCGCGAAGTTCAACCGCCGCGACATACAGATCACGCCGCAGACGATTGATCTCCTGATGGTTTGCGACTGGCCGGGCAACGTCCGCCAGTTGTGCAACGAAATCCAGCGCATCGTCGCCCGCGCCGAAGACGGCACGCTGATCACTCCGGATCATCTCTCGCCCGAACTCAAACGCATCTCCGCTCCCATCTCGCTGCCCGCCGAAGTCAGCCCCTTCGGCGCGAACCCCATCACGCTCTCCGGCCCGCACACCACCCTCGCCGACGCCATGGCCGAACTCGAACGCCGCATGATCGCCGATGCCCTGCGCCGTCACAAAGGCAACATCTCCCGCGCCGCACGCGAACTCGGACTCACGCGACGCGGCCTCTACCTCAAACTCCAACGCTACTCGCTCAGCGCCGCCAGCGCCTAAACGCCAACCGACCGGACGTTCGGGCGCGCTCAGCAGTTAAGGGCGACGAAATCGCTTTAACAGGCTTCACCATTGATGAAAATTGAAAACGGAGCAGGGGCTTGAATGCTCCCCTGCTCCGTTTCAATTTTCGATTCGCGCCGGCTTGCTTACGGCTGGCCGAAACGGGTGCGGTACTCCAGCGAGTTGACGAAGCCGTTGACCATCGTGCGGAAGTCGTTCGAGTGCGTGTTGAGATAATTGAGCCAGGCATTGAAGCCTTCCGTCTCCGGGTCGCGCTTGAGATACCCGAAGTACTGCATGGCGACGAAGGCCGGATTGAATTCCTTGTTCTGAACCGGCTGGCTCTCGACTATCGCGCGCAACACCTGCGCACGCGTCTGCGCCCCGCTATCGAGATCGCGGACGAGTTGATCACGATTCGAGAGAGTTACACCCGCCGTGCGCAGAAGGGTGTCAACATAGTCGGCGTTAGACAAAGAGCCATAGGTGCTGCGGAAGGCCGGACGCTGTATGAACGCGTTGACGAAGGCTTCGCGCTTAGCGTTGACCTCATCGGCCGTCTGCCCGGTAACGAATTGCAGATCGGGCATCATCTCCGCGTAATTAGGCCGCCTGCCGAAGGCCACCGCGTAGAAGCGGTAGATGAAGAAGCCCTTGATTTGAAACTCCGGCGCGCGGAAAAATGACGACGAGACCGTGACGCGGTCGCAATCGGGCGAAGGCGCGGCGTCGCAGCGATTAAGCACGTTGAGCCACGCGTTGTAGCCTTCCGGCTCAGGCTCGCGGAAGAGGAAATCCAGATATTGCTGGCGCACGAAGAAGCCGTTGTTCCCAAGCGGGTTCGACTCGACGTAGTTGGTGTAAGGGTCGAGAGCAAGCGCGCCTGACAGGTAAGCCGTCTCGCCCGTCGTGGAGCGCAGGCGCAGCGTGTAGTCGCCGACCTTCGCGCTGTCGGCGACGGTCAAATTGAAACTGACGATGCCGAAATTCGGATCGGTGAAGCCGTAGTTGGCCGGGTTCTCGCGCGCAAAACTCCCGGCGTCAATCGTCATGAAAGGCGAGGTTACGCTGAAGCCCGACGTTGTCAGTGGGATGGCCGCGAGGTTGTCGCCGCCGACTGAGAAACGATAGACGCGCCCGGCCGAGAGTGTCGCGGGCGAGCCTTGCAACACCCCGTTGACGCCCAAAATGCGCGGGTTGAAAGAAGGTGCGCCGAGCGTGATGATCGGGTTCAGGAACGCGGTGTTTCCGGCCGAGACGTTGACGGGTGTTTGCGTCTCGGTGGCGCGAAACGCGGGCTGGCTGCCGATACCGAAATAAGGGTTCGACGAGTTTAGCGGGAACGCAATCTCCTTCACCAGGACCGGCTCGTCGAGGTATTCGACGAACACGCGGTAGTCGCTCGCCGGCAGTTGATCGATACGGTAGGAGCCGTCCGACCTCGTGATGCTGCTGCCCGTCACGCGCCCCGTGTAGAGGTTCTCAGCCCACACATGCGCGCCCGCGCCGTAGTTCACCTGACCCGCAATCGAACCGACGGCCGTGGCGGTACGCTGCCCGTAAATAGAGCGGATGCCCGCGAGATCGTCGTCAGAGAGCGTGCGCATGGAGAAGGCCGGGTCTGTGAAGTTCAGACCTTGACGCGGCTGCATGGTCGCGCCGACGACGCCCGAGTGGTCGAGGCCGAGCAAGTGCCCGATTTCGTGGACGATTGTGGATTCCAGATCGTATGTGTTGGCCGTGCCGTTCGTAGAGAACGGGCGAAGCGCGTTGGAATTGACTGCGACATCGGCTTCGAGGATCGTGCCCGTGGCGGAGTCGGACGTGACCTGCACCGTGCCGGGACGCGTATCATTGAGCGGCGTGAAAGTTATCAGGTTCACGTTGTCACGGGCGATGGTGGTCGCGCTCGAAGAAGTTTCGACGAACTGAATGTTGGTGGCCGAAGACCAACGAGCGAGCGCGCGACGCGCCGCGCCCGCCGCGTCGCCGCCGGCGACGTTGGCGGAAAGGAGCGTGGGCGATAAGGCAACCGTGATCGTGGTTCCCTGCCACCGGAGTTGCCGGCCACTCGTGTTGTACTGGTAGATGTAGCCCTGTGCGGGCAAGGCTGCCCACAACAGTACCGCCGATAAGACGAGCGAAGTGATAATTCGAGCCATGAAAACTCCCTGTGGGTTGATTAAATTATGAGGGGAGAAATTAGGATGCGAACCGCGCGCGCTTCGTTGGCAGATAAAACACCTGGAGGAGAAATCGCGCCGGGGGCACTTAAATTTATAGCAGTAATACTCCGACCGAGACAAGACTTTTCTCTCGACCCTTCGAAGTCTTAAACCTCGATCCGCGCAGAGAGACCGGCAAAACTCGCCCGACGTTTAACGCCCTCGAAGTGACTTTGAGTCTTCCGCGCGTGCATCAAACAAGTACGGGACACATGAGGCGAAAGTGCGGTTAAGCGCGGTTTTTCTTTGAAATATCCGCGCCTTGCTTGCTGGCACGATGTTTGTTTTAACGGAACGAGGAAGCATGTTCCGGCGTGCTCAAACCCGCAGGTTATTCTCCCTCATTACATCGCCGAGGAGGCCGTCGAAAGCTATTATGAGCAGTCGAACCATTTCGCAGAACGAAATCATACGCAAGAACATAGCCGCCATCTCCGAAATGCAGCGCAAAGACGTAGCCACGCGCAAGCCGCAGGAACGCGTCTCGGATTCCATCACGCGTTTTTCCGGCTCGACGATCTTCGTATACCTTCACGTCGTCTGGTTCGGCCTGTGGATACTGCTCAACGTCAACCTCATCCGCATTCCGCTCATCACCGAGTTCGACCCTTTTCCCTTCGGCCTGCTCACGATGGTCGTCTCGCTCGAAGCGATCTTCCTTTCGACTTTCGTGCTCATCTCGCAAAATCGCATGTCGGCCTTGAGCGAGAAGCGCGCCGAACTCGATCTACAGGTCAACATGCTGGCCGAACAGAAGGCCGCCAAGACGCTCGAACTGTTAGAACACATCGCACAGCAACTCGACACGGTCTACGACCGTTTCAACTACAAGACCGACCCCGAAATTCAGGCGCTTAAAGTTTCGCCCGAGCCGCACGAGGTGCTGCAAGTGATGGAAGACGCGGTTAAGACGGAGGCACTGGACGTTGCGCGCACCATCAAGGAAGAGGTCAAAGAAGAGATCACGGGCGAGTTCAGGCAAGCGGTCAGGGACGTGACGGGTGAGGTTGACGCCGTGCGCGGCGACATTCAGGACATGGACGAAACGGTCAAGCGCGTTGCGAGAGACGTGAAGGAGGTCAAGGAAGAGGTCAAGATGAAAACACCGGGCGGAGTGTGAAATTCCGCGGCGACGACGATGCCTCATACCTTCACGGCCGTCAACCGGCTTTTCCAGCCCTTATTCGTACAACGCGTGCGGGCGGCGAGCGCACAAGTTAAGAGCGCAGCCCGTTCAACTTCAAGTTGAACGGGCTGCGCTCTTAGTTTCAGACGCGCTTCCGGTCGCACTCGCGTTCGACGGGAACAAAATCAACGCCGATTCGACGAGCCTCTTAAAACGCCCGCGCCGTCCGCCGCGGCGGCCGAGTCGTCATTAGGCGCAGGCTCCGTGACGGGACGGCGTGCGCCGCCGAGATCGGCCATCGCCACGATCAACAATAGCGCCGTCACACTGAGCGTCGCTAGCACATAGAGCAGCGCCACCTGTTCCGTCCAGATGAGGGCGACGATGATCACCGTCGCCGACGCGATCCAGATAAATGTCGTCCGGCGTTTGCTTTTGCGCCCGCCCGCCGCCGCCGCCGTTGCAGTTCTCCCAGCCATCTTGATTCTCCTGCCTGTCTAAGTTAGGAAATTGAGTAAGAATTTGAAAAGACAATCTAACATAATGGCGGAGGGCTTGACGAATGACGCCCCGCGCCCCGCGCGCTCGCCGACAAAACGAAAGGTCGGCTGTTAATCTCACAGCCAACCTCTCAATGTAGCGACTCGCGCGCTTAGTAAAGTATGCGTGCCCCGCCTTGCGAGACGAGAGAGGTCGCGCCGGTCGTGGCGAAACCTGTCAGCAATCTCGCGATACCCTTGGGCGACCAGACGCCGTTTTCGGGCACCTCGATGATGTCGTAAGGCTGAAGCGCGATATCTTCTTTCTTGCCCTGCTTGATGGCTCTGTAATCAATCGTCAAGGTCTCGGACTTTAACCCGCCCGGCTTCTGCCGGTAAATTCGCACCTGACTCTCTTTGGCGTTCCTCGGGCCGCCGACGATGCTGATCGCGCGCGACAGGGTCATGCCGTCCCTCAGGTAGAGATTTGACGGCTGAACGACGCTGCCCGTGACGTAAATCGGCGAAGCCTCGGCTACGTAAATAACGTCGCCGGGACGGATGTAGGGGTTGGCTTCGCTCTTCCCCCTTTTCAAGTCTTCAACTTTGTAGATGGTGAACGGCACGCCGAGCGAGTCCTCGCCGGTTTCGACGGGGGCGGCAGCCGCCAGTTCCCCCGGTTCGGGACAGAGTAAAGGCTGTGTGTGGATGATCTGGATCGTGCCGCTCTGCTGCTCGGTGACGCCGCCGCTTTTAGAGATAAGTTCGAGCAGGCGCGCGGGGCGGCGCATCTCGTAGGGCGCGGGCGAGCGCACCGCGCCGTAGATGATGGCCGGCGTGCGGCTCCTCTCGTCCTTGACGCTCATGTAAACGCGCGGATTTTTGAGGAACTTCGACAGAGCGCCCTCCACGTCTTTGCGCACATCCTTGACGCTGCGACACTGCGCGTAGATCGGCTCATCGACAAACGGCACGGGGAGGTTGCCGTCGTTGTCCACGATGAACGCGCCGTCAAACTGCGGCTCGCCGAACACCCTGAGTTCGACCACGTCGTTCGGCCCGAGCAGGTATTCCGGCCGCGCGGTCATCGCGCTGTTGGCGATGTCGTTCGGCGGTTGCACGGCCGCCTCACGAATCGGAGTTTGCTGCGGCTGCGGCGGCTGCTGTGCGCGTAGCGGCAGGATGAACGTCGAACAGATAGCGGCGGACAGAAGTGTGGCTCTGATTACTCTCATGATTTTATTTCCCGTCTCGTGTATGTCAGCGCGGTTGACTCCGGCGTATGTTCCCAGGCGCCTGGCGGGGAAGTGTATAGATGTCCGAAAGATGTTAAAGGGCTGCCTTGCCGTAAACTCTTATTTGCCGGGGATTGGAGGTTTAACGTCGCGCCGCCGTTCAATTCGCCGTCAACCGTTTAAGTCGCCGGTCACGCGGCAATTGTCGCACACAACAGGCCAAACGCCAATTCGCCCCCCAAGCCGGTTTCGGGGCGGAATTTGCGCCCGAGCGGGCGGTTTGCGGGTCGATTATCAAGAGTTGGCGGTGTTCGTGCGGGCGTCGTTCCTTTTCTTCGCGCGACGCCGGAGCGGCGGTTCTTCTTCCTCCAAATCGCCCACCGCGAGGCGCGCGCGCAGCATCTCGATCTCGCGGTTGATGCGGTCGGCGGCTTCATCGCGCGCGTCTTCGCTCATCTCGGCGCGGGAGAGGTAAAAAAGCGCGTCGCGGTAGCGAGCGACGGCGCGCGTGTAACGCCCGCGAAAGGCGGCGCGCTCGGCGAGTTCCACCCAGTGCGCTACTTTCACGGAAGCGATGAAGTTGTGAACGGCGAGCGCGGAATCGCGCAGTTCCGGCTCGGCCGGGTAGACCTGCAACGCCTCGTCGATCACGTCGAGGGCGCGCAGCGCCGTCTCGATCTTGTCGGAGACGCTGACGCGGCGTTGCGCCTCCTGCGTGAGCCGCCGCGCCTCGCCGCGCACCCACGACAGGAGATGATGCCTTTGCAGACCGCGCACGCGCTCCTGCCCCGCCCGCAGGGCGACGCGAACATCCGCCGCCGTTCCCGAAGCGCGGATCGTATCTTCGGTGCTCGACAGATATTGTTCGCACAGGCGGAAGGCTTCGAGGTGCGCGGCGGGTTGTTGTGCGCCGGACTCGTCGGCCTGCGCGAGTCGCTGCTGCAAGGAGCGGAGCGAGGTGGCGGATTCATGCACGCTCGCTTTGCGCCCCGCGGGTCGTTGTAACCCGGCCTGAGCCGGTTGCATGCTCTCGCTGCCCATCCGTATTTCGAGTTCGTGCGTGTAGCGCGCCCACGCGCGCCTCATCACCACCTCGCGCGCCGCTATGGCGATGAACAGCACGACGCTTGCGACCAGCCCGGCGGGCAGAAGAGGCGCTTCGTCGCCGCTCGCGGCGAACAGCCACCACAACCCGAAAAAGACCGCTATCGAGATGACGATCCCCGTCAGCATAAAGCCGGCCGACGATGGCCTGCGCGGGCGCGCGGACGGACGCCTGCGCGGCTGTCCCGTGGTGGCCGCACGGTGCTGGCGATTTGCGTCTGTATAGTTTGCCGATTCGCTGGGCAAGCGTTCTCTCCGGGAACGAGGGACGGGGCAACTCGCACCGCTCTAATCCGAACGTCTCGCATGTGCTTGACCTTTGAAGTAACAGCGCCGGGCGCGAAAAACGATCAAGCCGAGACGAGAAATTATAGTCACCTTTTCAACCGAGTCTGTCAACAGTGAACAAGGCCGCCGCGGCGCTCTCGACAAGGACGCGCACGGTCGAAATTCTGCTGGCAGTGAGGGGCAAATCTGTTTATACTGGCGCGCGCCTGAGATACGAGCGCGCCCTTTGATTGAATGCCAATCGTTCAATCGTCCCCGATTCTTCTACATCGCTCAGTTATCAAATTCTCCGTCGCAACGGCAGTCGGCGTGAAGTGGTTCAAGCCGGAACGGCGGGCGCTATCAAGTCAATGGTCAATTGCTCAAGGTGCGGCACGTCCGTCAGAGAGGAAAAGGCGTTCTGCCATAACTGCGGCGCGCCAATGAACGCCGCGAAGGCCGAGCGCGATTTGCCCCTGCCGGACTTCGGCGCGACCGTTATCGTACCGCCGCGAGTCACGTCGCCGTCGTCGCCGCAGCAGCAACCTCTCGCGCCCCCGGTCATTACGGAAGTTCAACCGCCCGGCAGGGCGACCGCGCCTGTTTCGCCCGCGCACGCGGCCGTCGCCATCCCCACGCCTCCGGGCGCGCCGCCCGCCGCCAAGCGCAAACCCTCATGGAAGATCGGCTTCCGCTTCCTCCTGCTTTTGCTTTTCCTGATGTTTCTGGTGTTCGCGCTGGCTATCCTGATCGACTGAACACGGCGCGCAAGTGAACTTTTGAAAAGAATCCCTCGACCTTTCAGATGAATGAATGAATTCGCACACATCCCGCAGGCGGCGCTCGACGCGACGCCCGCTCTTCCGGCGCGGCCACGGCGCAACCTCCTGCGCGCGGCGGTCATCGCCTTCGTCTCGCTCGTCGTCCTCCTGCTCGCGCTGCTACTGCTGTTGATGACCGGGTTGGAGACCGGCCCCGTCGCGCTCCTCATAGGCTTCGTGCTCGCAACTTTGCCCGCGCCCGTCTACATCGCGCTTGCGCTCTGGATCGACCGCTACGAATCCGAACCTACGTGGACGCTCGTAACTGCGTTTATCTGGGGCGCGGTCGTGTCCGTGTTCGTCGCAGCCTTCGTCAATAGTATCGGCAGCCTCATCGTCGCTTCGCTCATCAGCGACGAGGCTGGCAGTTTCTACGGCGCGGTCATCTCCGCTCCCATCGTCGAGGAGAGCATGAAGGCGGCGGTGCTCTTCGCCCTCTACTTCTGGAAGCACGACGAATTCGACGGGGTGATCGACGGCATCGTCTATGCTTCGATGGTCGGACTCGGTTTCGCCATGACGGAAAACATCCAGTATTACGGCAGCGCGGCGCTGGAAGGGGGAATCGGCGGCGGCGTCGTGCTTTTCATCCTGCGCGGCATGATGGCTCCCTTCTCGCACCCGCTGTTTACGAGCATGACCGGCATCGGGCTGGGACTGGCGAGCCAGACGAAGCACGGCGCCGTCAAATTTTTCGCGCCCGCCTGCGGCCTCGTCCTCGCGATGTTCCTGCACGCCCTCTGGAACCTTTCGGCTTCGATCAACGCCGCGCTCTACTTCGTCGTCTACTTCCTGATCATGGTTCCGATGTTCGTCGCGGTGCTCGTCTCGATCTATTTCGCGCTGCGTCGCGAGGGGCGCATCGTGCGCGAGCACCTCGGGCACGACATGGAGCGCGGCCGTTTGTCGCTCTCCGAACTCGAACTGTTGTCGAGCGTGCGCGGGCGCATGGGCGCGTCTTACAGGGCTTTGAGAAAGGGCGGGTATAGTTCATGGCGCACGCGGCGCGAGTTCAACCGCGTGGCGAGCGAACTGGCCTTCCACCGCAACCGCATGGCGCAGGGGCAGGCCGTTAAGGACGGCGCAATCGTCGAGGAACTCTACGTCCGGCAACTCGCGGAGTTGCGCGGGCGGTTCGACATCTCTTGATAGCGGAGCGAAACTTTAAACGGAATTTCCCGGTGAAAATCCAACTTCTTCCCAGCACCTTCGACAAAAACGGCTGCGCCAGCCAGGAACAGCGGCTCACCTGTTTCGTCATCGACGACCGCGTCACCGTGGATGCGGGAAGCATCGCCCTCGGTCTCTCCGACGAGCAGCACGCGAGCGTGCGCGACATCATCGTCACGCACCCGCACATGGATCACATGGCGACGCTCCCCATCTTCATAGACGATCACTTCGCGCTCCTGACCGAACCCGTACGCGTCCACGCGACCGACGAAGTCATCGCCCTGCTCGAACGCGACGTGTTCAACTGGACGGTCTACCCGCGTTTCTCTCAATTGAGAAACGATAACTGCTTCGTGATGGAATACATCCCGTTTCGCCCGCACGAAGAGTTTCGGGTGGCGCACCTGACGGTCACGGCCGTACCCGTCAATCACATCGTCCCGACCGTCGGCCTGGTAGTCTCCGACGGGACGACCACCGTCGCGTTCAGTTCGGATACGGCGGCCACCGAAGATTTCTGGGAAGTCGTCAACGGGCGGCAGGACATCTCCGCGCTCTTCATCGAGGCGTCGTTCCCCAACTCGATGAGCAAGCTCGCCGAAGTCTCCGGCCACCTCACGCCCGAAGGCGTCGCCGCCGAATTGCGCAAGCTCTCGCACAATCATCTCGACGTGCTGGCCGTTCACCTCAAACCCTCCTACCGCGAAACGCTCGTCCGCGAACTCGACGCGCTCGGCATCCGCGGCCTCTCCGCGATGGAAGCCGGACGCGCCTACGAGTGGTGAATTAACCGCGCTTCGAAAAATCAAAAGCCGCCTCTGATTCAGAAGCGGCTCGCCCGCGCGGCGGGTTGAAATGTAATCCTTCATCCTGTCACTCGCAGAATTTACTGTCACTCGCAGAATTTCCCGTCTCCCGCCTTCGCTTCCGAGTTAGCCAACAAACCTTCCATGTGCTGCCGCGCTTTCCACGCGCCCGTGCGGTTCGCCACCTCGATGCCGTCCGTCCATGCGCGCCGTGCCTCTTCGCGCAGACCCTGATTAATCAACGCCGTGCCGAGCAACTGATACGCCGCCGTAAACTCGCCATTCAATTTCAGAACTTGCCTGAGCGCGTCCGCTGCCTCATCCCAACGCTCCAGTTTCGAGTACTCGTTCGCTAGCCCGTACCAGACCATTTCCTGTTCCGGCTGCGCCGCAACCATCGCCTTGAACGCTTCGATTCTATCCTGTGACACTTTCGTTCAATCCTTCCCGCTTCAACCAGAAGCCGCGCCGTTTTTCTTGCCTCTAGCGCGCGACCTCGAATTCGCTTTCCGTATGTTCGCCCGCCACGCCGTCGAGCCGGACGCGCCCGCTCGGCAACAATTCCGCGACGCAAAACGTACGCTCGGCGCGCTGGCGACCCGGCATCAATTCGCCGCGAAAGGTGACGCTCATGCCCGGCCGCGCCCAGCGGTCGAGGCCACGCCCGCGCTCCTGACCTTTCGCTCCCCGCCGCGTACCCTCGCGCCGCCGCAGCAACGCCACCGCGCCCGCTCCGCCGACTGCCAGCGCCAGGCCGCCTAACAAACCCTTCACGGTTCTTCTCATCCTAATAATCCCTCGTCGCCCGCTGTCCGCGCGCCTCGCCCGCCGCAAAGGCGAAGAAGCAGAGACGGCGAAGCGCAAGCCTCTCCGCGAGTTGAGAGACTTGCGCGCTGTTTTTCCTGCCTCATACGCGCCGCCTTAGCGGGTGGCCGCCGTCGTATCCCGCCGGGGCTTTTTTTTATCAGCACAGGGCGTCGAGTTTTTCGCTCTGGATGGGCAGACCGGCTCTGAGCGAGCGGTCGGCGTTGATCTCGGTATAGTGCGCCCACTCCGCAGGGACTTTGTCTTCGGCGAAGATGGCTTCGACGGGGCATTCCGGCACGCACGCATCGCAATCAATACAGGTCTCCGGGTTGATCACGAGCGCGGCCATCTCGTCGTCCAGATGAAAAGCCTCGACGGGACAGACCAGCGCGCAGTCCGTATAACGGCAACCGAAGCAGGGTTCGCACACAACGTAAGTCATTAAAATCAGCCTCCTCAAAAAAATGTATAACGGCCGCCGCGCGAAAATTAGCCTCATCCCGGCGAGAGCAAACGCGCGCCGGGTACGCGGCGACAAAAACACGGAAAATCTACGAGCGCGCTATATTAAGCACGAACCGGCGAGATTGAAAAGCAAAATTTTTGCGGGGCAGAAGCGTCCGTCAACCGTCCTGTCCCGCACGCCGTTTGTGTTTGGCTTTGCGCCCGGCCGGGTGTGCGCGTTCCTCCGGTTTGGCGCGTGTGAGCGGGTGACCCAGCATCGTGCCTAGCGTGCGCGGCGCGGCGACGTGAGGGCGTTCGCCCCGCCTCTTCGACGGCTTCCTGGCGTTTGAAGACATACTGTTTGGCAAGCCTCTTTTTCGGAGGTGGCGCGATGCTGTGCGCGCTCGCCTTCCGTGTCAACACCCGCGCGGGTTTGTCTGTCTTTGTCTTTACTTGAGCGCGGTTGGAGAGTTGGCGTTTGGTGGCGTCGCGGCGGGCGCGGGAGACGGAAAAGAGGTTGCGCCTTATCGTCCCTGAGTAGAACGATAAGGCGCAAGAGAATTGCTTCGTTTGTCGGAAAGTTACGCTTTGCTGGGCTGCGGCGTCGTCTCGCCGAAGAGGGTCTTCAACGCCTGCGAAGTTTCGGTGCGGCGCTTCTGCTGGAACTCGTTGACCCATTCGGTCACGGTCGCCACCACGTCGCGCGCGGCTTCGTGGGTCGTCTTCTTTTGTTCGGCGTTCGCGATGTCGGCCGCTGCCGCTTCCAGAGCGGCGCGTTCCCCGCGTTTGATGATCTTGATGGATTTATTAGTCGTCGTCATGATTGCCTAACCCGCCTTGTCTTGTTTTTTCTTTCGTCACTTTAGACGCTGGAGGCGTCGAAAAAGTTCCAATTAGTTCACGTTAGTGCGCCGTCGTGGAACTCGTTAACAGATATAGCAAATCGAAGGCCACAAGTTTCAGAGTTTGCCTTAAGCCTTCAAATCCATGATGCGAGCGAAAGGGCGAACGCGTTTTTGCCGCCTTTCAAATGCTATTCACACGCGCGCAACTTTGCCGTGACAATTCGACAATCATGCCGGCCGCGCGCGGCATAGTTTCCCAATCGTTCACTCTCACACCATCTGCGCCTTTTTCTGATACGTTTTCAAACAGACTAAAAATGAAACCGCGAAGGCCGCGAAGGGAGTTATCACCTTTCGCGGCCTTCGCGGCCTTGAACTTCGGGCGCAACGGGGTGGGCGGCCTTAGAGTTACACCGCCGGCTCGAAGGCGGGCGGCAAGGCGGCATGGCGCACATGCAGCCCGCCGCGCTTGCTAGTCTTTCTTACCGAACATGCCGCCGATGCCGCCGAGCACGTTCTGCGCCGTGTCGGCGACGCCGCCCGCGACGTTCGCGCCGCCTCCGAGCGCGCCGTCAATCGTGCCTGAGATCGAGGCGGGCAGTTTGTCGCGCATGTAGCCCATCACGGTGTCTATCGCCGTGCGCGCCTGTGCTTCGGTGATGCCGCTTCTCTCCGTTACTTGCTTGATCAACTCTTCCATTTTCTTCTCTCCTCGTGCAGGGATGGAGCCGGGAGCGACTGCCGCTCGCGTCCGGCGCGCTAGATGAACACGACCGACTGCGCGTTCGGGATGTCGAAACGACGGCGGCAGCGCGGGCAATCGAGCACGTCGTCCACGCGCACCATGTAGTCGCGCGAATTGCGAAACCGCGCGCGATCCTGTTCGCTCGCGCCGCGCGGCAAGTCCTTCTTCTTCGTGCGCCTGAGCCAGCGCACCTCGTAGTCGGCGCGCTCGCGGCAATGCGGGCAACTGTAGGTGGCGCGTTTCGCCTCTTGCTGCTCGTTAAAAAAATCTCTTTCGTTCATAAGTTAAAAATACCGCTAACGTCGAAGCTAACTCAAGTGCGCTCAGCCGTGAGTTCCCCGGCCGACTCGCCCGGCCGCTTCGTTCCCTGCTCGCGCCGTTCGCGCCGCCGGTGATGCAGCACGATGAAGAGACCGGCCAGCGCGTTCACCAGCATGATCGCGTTCGTGACGACGAAGACCCAGTTGCCGACCATCCAACTGTAAATCGTGAAGCCGATTGATGCGGCCAGTTGCCCGATGAAGAGCCACTTCGAGACGTTTTCGCTCGATCCTTCCTTCCACTGTTTGAAAACCTGCTTGCCGATGGTTAATACGAGTATCAACGAACTGATCCATCCGATTGCTTCCTGCATCTTGCCCCCCGGTTCTAAACATCCGTCGCCGAATTGCCGCGCCCCTCCGACAGCAACCGCCGCACCGTCTCCACCAGACTCCCAGGGTTAACGGGCTTCGGCTCATAAGCGTCCGCGCCGAGGGTGAGCGTAAACGTCGCGCTGCCCGTGCCAAACCCGGTCGTGACGATGATGGGCGTCGATGCGATCTCGCCCGTATCGCGCACGCGCCGGACGAGATGCGCGCCGTCCGCCCCCGGCATCGAAACGTCCGTAATGATCAGATCGGGGCGCAAACTCAAGGCCAGTTCGTAAGCCTTCAACCCGTCTTCGGCGGTCAACACCTCAAAGCCCTGCCGCTCCAACGTCATGCACAACAACTGCCGCGCAACCTCGTCGTCTTCCGCCACCAGAATTTTCTTCGCTTCAGTCATAAATCGTGAATCGTGAATCGTAAATCGTGAATAGAAAAACTGTCTGCTTCTATTCACGATTCACGATTCACGATTTACCTTCCTCGTTCTGTTCGCACAGTTCGCGCAGAAGGCGAAAGCTGTAGATGCCCGTCTGGTGGCCGTCGCTCCAGCGAAAGGTGAGCGCGTAGCGGCCGACAATTTCAAGGCTCTCGATAGCGAGATCGTCAGGGACGGTGCCCGGGTCGAGCATCCGTTGCCCCGTCATTTCGTTCACGCATCGCGCACAAGGGCAGACGCGCCTGAGCGCCGCCGCACCGTAAACGCACACGCGGCCATCGCCCCACTTCAAGCGCAGCCCCGCCTTGCCCTCCTGTACGATCTCGTGCGGCTCAATGGCAGGCCCGCGCCTTCGCATCATCTCGTTCATAAGCAATTGATGAGTAACGCGTGACGAGTGAGAGGAATTTTAGACCCGTCACACATCACTCTACTTGTTGTCGCGCACGGCCTGTGCCACGGCCTCGGCCGTGATGTCGAAGTGGGAGGCCGTCCAGACGGCCTGACCGTTGCGCAGGATAATCGCCTGCGGCGATTCGTGGCGGACGCCCGTCTGCTCGGCCACGCGGCGCGAAAGTTCGCGCGCGCTTTGCACGACGACGAGCGAAATCTGATCCGGCATGTCGGCGGCCAACTTCGACATCTGGCCGTGCGCGCGTGCGCTGATGGGGCACGTCGTGCTGTGTTTAAAGAGGACGACGGGCGCATCGTGCGAGCGCGCCACGAGTTCGTCCAACGCCCCCGCGTCCGTCACGGGTGTGAAGTTCGTCTGTGTTTCTGAAGTCTCCGACATTTTAAAATAGCCTCCGCCAGTCAGAAATCGGCGCACCTTTTTCCACATAAAGATATTTAGCTTTGCTCTCGTGGGGAACGCGCTTGATATTAACGCACCTGCGCCGCACGTACAACAACCCGACCGCCGACCGCCTTGTGACATGAGAAAGCCGCGTGCGGGAATTCCCGCACGCGGCCTTCTCATGTCACTTTTACGCCTACCAGCCTCTATCTCAACGCCAATCGCCGACGAGGATGAAGGGCGCCCAGTAGAACGGCGCGCTGTATTTCTTTCCCTCGATCATGGCGAGTTGCGCCGCGCGCATCGAGGATGAGGGCGCGGGCGACTGCCTGGTCAGCAGACGCTTGTAAAAGTCGGTCATCAGATCGGCCGTCGATTTGTCCGAGACCGACCACAAACTGACGCCGACGGTGGGAGCGCCCGCGTACATGAAGGCGCGCGTTAAACCGATGACGCCCTCGCCCCTGCGCTCGCGCCCGAGTCCCGTCTCGCAGGCCGACAGCATCACGAGCGGCGAGCCGAGCCGCAGGTTGAAGATTTCGTCGGTGCGCAGGAAGCCGTCGCCGGAGCGGTTGCCGACGAGCGAGAGGACGACGCCCGTGAACTGTGGGCGTTCCGTGTTCAAGATGCCGTGCGTGGCGACGTGCACGATGCGGTACTTGCTCACATCAGTCGTCTTCACTTTGCTTTCGCTGGCGTCGAGGTCGAGCCAGATGTCGGGCGCGAGGCCGGACGCGCGTGCGAAGGCGGCGATCTGTTGCGCCTCAGCGCGCGTACCGTTCAGGCGCGCGAGTTTGACGTTGCCGCCGCCGCTGCTGCCGCTGCTGCCGACGGCGGCCGAGTTCGACGTGCCCGACAAGTCCGCGACCGCGCTGCTCACGGCCAGCATCTCGCCCGACTGTTCCACGGAAGCGTTAGCACCGACGCCCTGCAAGATTTTCGCGCGCGGGTCTGCCGCGTCGAAAATCGGATCGGCGACGAGAAGCAGGCCGCGCGAGTCCGCCCCGGCTGCGAGCGCGCCCGCCGCCTGTTGCCTGATCCCTGCCACGACCGACGCCGACGGCGCGTAAGCCACTTCGTTGGTTTTGACGAGGTAAGGCAGCGTGGAATAGTCGCCCCCGCCGCCCGTGGCCGTTACGAGCGACTCGAACGGGACGTAGTTGAGCGCGCCGTCGGCGACGACGAGCAGGCGCTTGCCCGCGACGAGCGAGGCGGCGGGCGCGACCGCGCTCTGGTAAAGCGCGTTGGAAGTTTCGGCGAAGGCGGCGACGTTGGCGGTCGTCGCGTTGTTGGATAAGGCCAGCCCGCGCTCCTCTAACAGGCCGCGCGTCTGGCCGCCCGCGTCGAGCAGCGCGCGGCGCAAACTCTGCGGCACGATCCGGTCGCGCAGGTTCATGGCGAGCGCGTCGAGTTTGTCGCGCGCGGGCAACCCGTGCAGGGAGACGCTCCTCGTCGTCACCGCCCACAGGTACGACTGCTCGCGGCCGAGACTGTATTCGAGCAGCACCGTGTCGGCGTCCAAGACCTTCTGCTGCACCTCTGCGAGCGTCAGGGGTTGCGCGGAAGTGAGCGCGCCGTAGCGCGGGCTGGCCGCCCTGATCTGATTTTCGAGGCTGTCGTATTCGGTGGAGAGCGCTTCCAGTTGTTCTTCCAGTTTCTCGATGCCCTCCTTCGGCGGCTCGCCCGTCAGGCTGACGCCCGTGATCTGCTGCGCGATCTCCTGCTGGCGTTCGAGGTTTTCCTGCTTGCGCCGGAGGAGTTCGGCGGGGATGCCCGAGGTGATGGTCGCGCCGGTTTCGCTCAGCATGTCGAGGAGCGAGCGGGCGCGCCCCTGCTCGACGATGCGGAAAGACTCGGCCGCGTAAGTGAGCGCGTCGCCCGCGAGCGGAGCGTTTTTGTCCGTGGCCGCATTGAGCGCGGCCGCCGCAAGCGCGCCCGAGGCCTCGTCGAACACGTCGCGGGTGGAGGCGAGAAAAGTCGTGCGCGCTTCGTCGGCGCGCAGCGAGCCTTGCCGGATGGTCTCGATGGTTTGCAACGCCGCGCGATAGGCCGTGAAGGCATCCTGCAAAGCTTTGGCGCGCTTCGCCGCGTCTCCGGCTTGCGCGGCGAGCGTGAGGTTGGCTTTTCCGACGCCGCGCTGCGCAGGCCACTGGAGGTCTGGACGCCGGTCGGCCTGCGCGCCTTTGGTCGCATCGGTGTAAAACTTGAGCGCGTCTTTGATGTTGCCCTGCCGGAGCGCAACGTCGCCGAGACTCGTGTTGGCGGCCACGCGGAACCGGCGCATCTGCCCGATCTTGCCGATGAGAGGGATGGCGCTGCTCGTCGCATCGAGCGCGTTGGCGAAATGTTTGCGCGCGTCGGCCAACTCGTCGTTGTAGTAGTTGACGCGGCCGAGTCCGAGTTCGTTGGTGGCGTAGAGGATGCTCTGGCGGTAGAGTTCAAAGGTCTGCTGCACCTGGCTGATCGTGCCGACCGCGCTCGCGCCCGTGGAGACGGACACCTCGCCGCGCGCGACGCTGCGGCCGAGTCCGGTGAGGCCGCCGAACAGGCCGCCCCCCTTCTTCGCCACGCTGAGCGCGCCCGTATCCGGCTTCGTCACGCGCATACGTCCGTATGCCGCGCCGGACTCCGCGATGTTGCCCGCGCGGTAATGAGCCTCGCCGATCTTGGCGAGCATCAGGTTGGCGTTGAAGTCCTCGTCGCCGATGCCGACGATGCGTTTGGCGATGATCGACCCCGGCCTGTTGCCCGCCGCTTGAAACAACTCGTGAGCCTTCTGGTAGTTCGTCAGGGCGGTGCGGTGCTGTCCCTGCCGCGCATAGAGATCGCCGAGCGCGTCGTGCGTCGCGGCTTGGCCGCGTGTCGCGCCCGACGCGTTGAAACTCCTCAACGCGGATTCCAACAGCGGGAGAGCCTGATCCGCCCTGCCCTGTTTCAACAGCCTGCGCCCCTGCCGCAACGCATCCATGCCCGCGCCCGGCTGCTCGACGCCCTGAGCCGGAGGCATCGAAGCGCCCGCCGCCGCCGCAGAAGCAATGACGGGAATGAGCGGCGAGGCGGCGACCGCGCAAACCATAAGGCACGACAGGATAATGTTCCGGGATTTCATGTCGATCTCCGTGCTGCTTACTTATGAATCAGGTCAATGGCCGTGACGAGCATTTTTGAATTCGGAGAGGCAGTCATGCGGATGACGGAAGGCGTGGGCGCGCCCGCCGCCAGGCCGAGGCCGCGCGTCGTCGCCACTCGCTCGTCCGCGGTTTGCGCGCGTCCCTGATCTTTAACTTTACTCACGGCCACCTGCTCGCGCTCCTGCGCCGACTTGAGTTCCGTCCACACGGCGGCGGCCGGACGCCAGGGGCAGGTGTGCCGCGCATCGAAGCAATAGCCGGCGAGCGTCGCGCCCGTCGGCACGCCCGCGAGCGGCTGGCGCGAGAGCACGATGTAGAGGCGTTCGACGGCGGGCGGGTCTTTGAAGACGAACCAGCGCATCTCTTCCGTGGCCTCTTCGCTCGAAGGGATTTCATAGGGCACGTGCGCGCGGACGAGATTGTTGCCGCCGTTCAGGCGCATGTCGGGAAAGATCATCGAAGGCTCGCCGTCGTTCTCCGTGTGGAAGATGTAGAGATAGCCGTCTGTATTGGCTTCGAGGGCGATGCGTATGGCTTCGCCCGTGCGAAACTGCCGCGCGGAATCGGTGCGCACGGCGAGGCCGTTGTCGCCGAGCGTGAAGAAGGTGTAACCCAGGCCAATCGGCCGCCCGTTCGCTGCGGCGGGCGCAACCGCCGCCACGCCTGTTTCGGCGTGGCCGGGTGTTTTTACATCCGCCGCGGCCGTATCGGCTTTAACGGCGCGCATGCCTTTACCGTCGTTCTTCTTCGCCGCCGCTTTGCCGGGAGATTTCACGACGCTCTTTTTCGAGTTCCCCGGCGAAGCGTTCGCGGCGGCTACAGCCGGGGCGGATGCCTTCTCCGGCGTCGTCACGGCCACGCCAACGCCCCCGCTGACCCGAGCGCCCTCCCTGTTCGACGCTTTCGGGCGCGTCGTGAGAAACGCGCCGCGCGTCGTGGTCTCTTCGTCCTGCGGCGGCTGTTGTCCTTCCTGCTGCGCGCGGGCGGGAAATACGACGACGAGCGTGGCGAGGAGAAGTTGTGAGAAAAGTTTGAAGCGCATTTTTGGAATCACTCCTTCCACCGCCAAAGTAAAAGGCGCGTGTGTTGATCGTTTGAGGACGCGCAACGCCAGCAGGCCGCGCCGCTCATTCGCGTCTAACGATGCTCGATACGAATATCGAAGATGACCGGTTCATCCGGCGCGCCCGCCGACTCAACGGCGACGGCGACCGACGCCGCGCCACCCTTCGCATCCGATTCTTCTTTTACGGCCGCAACCGGCAGCGCGGTTTTAGAGCGCGCCCGCAGGTCTTCCAACTCCTTCAACTCCGCGGGCGTCAGTTCATGCCCGGATTCGCGCGCGAGAAAAGCGGGAGCGAGCAACGGCGTCCGCGAAAATATGACGACGTACTCTTCCGAGCCGGGATTTTTATCGAGTTCGAGCGCCTGCCCTTCACCGTAAGGGAAAGTGAAATCCGCGCCTGCCGGGGCGAGATTGGTCTTCATGATGCCTGCGGGGCGCGCGGTCAAAAAAGTCGTCGGCGCGTTCCCCGCGCCGGGGCCGACGATGTAGAGATAGCCGCGCTCGCGCGCCACGAAATGAAACTTAAACTGTTGCCCCGATTCCAGCGATAACGTTTTGGCCGCGATGCGTCGCCCCTCGCCTTGCCCCGCGTCGTCAAAGGCTTCGATCCAGTAATTCATCAACTCGAAGCGCGCGGGCGGATCGACCGCCGCGCCGCCCGTCGCACCGAAACCGCTCTCATCATTACCCGCCGCCTGTCGCGCCTGCCAACCGTTCCATGCGAGCCAACCGCCCGCGACGATGCTCCCTGCCAGCAACAACGCGAGCGCGCCCGCGACGATCAACTTGAAGGGCGAGCCTCGCCTCGCCTGCGGCGCGACGCCCGGCTCGCGGGTCGCAGGCGTCGTCGTCGGCACATACGGCATTCGCGCGAGCGTCTCTTCATCGACGCCGGTCACGGCGGCTTGCGACGCGGGAGAGGTTTGCGGCGCGGGAGTAAGTTGCGGCGCAGGAGCGGCTTGCGGCGCAGGAGCGGCTTGCGGTGCGGGAGTAGCTTGAGGCGCAGTCTCGACGCGCGCGCGCGGTGCGGCGGTCGTCGCCGCCGTGACGTTATCGCGTATGAGCGTCTGCGACAATTCAAAGTCGTGCACCACGGCGACCGACTCGTGGCCTTTGTTCGCGTCCGGCGTCAGTTGAATTTCGGACGCGAGGCCGAGCGCGGCGGACATCTCCGACGCGAATACGCTTGCCGTCGCCGGGCGATCCGCGCGATCTTTTGCCATCGCGCGTTCGACCGCGCGCGCCACCTCCTCCGTCACGCCTGCGACGACCGTGTGCAAAAGCGGCGGTTGACGGCTGACGTGTCCCTGCCGCAATTCGCCGAGCGTTTGGCCGACGAAAGGTTTTGCGCCCGCGACCAACTCGTAGAGGATGACGCCGAGGCTGTAGATATCCGCGCGCCCGTCGATCTCCCGGCTGCCGTCGCGCGACGGCTCGCCCCATTGTTCGGGCGACATGTAATAAGGCGTTCCGAGAATTTGCCCGGCCAGCGTGAGCGCGCCGCCGTCGCCCGCGTGCGTCTCAGCCACGTCGCGCAATTTGGCGATGCCGAGGTCGAGCAGTTTCACCGCCAACTCGCCATCAGGCATGCGGTTGATCATCACGTTCTCAGGTTTGAGATCGCGGTGGACGACGCCCTGCTCGTGCGCGGCTTCGAGCGCGCTCACGATGGGTTCGAGGATCGCCCACGCCTCGGCCGGTGTCATTCGGCCGCGCTGCTTCAATTCCTTGTCGAGCGAGTGGCCTTCGACGTATTCCATCACCATGTAGGTGAGGCCGTCCGCGCCCGTGCGCAGGTCGTAGACCGTGACGGCGTTCGGGTGGCGGAAGCGACGCGCGGCTCGTCCCTCGCGCTGAAAGCGGCGCAGCCATTCGGCGTTGCCGCGCATCTCCGGCTTGAGAGTTTTGATCGCGACGCGGTCGCCGAGCAGCATGTGACGCGCGCGATAGAGCGTGCCCATGCCGCCGCGCGCGATGAACGACTCGATCTCATACTGCCCGTCGAGCACTCGCCCGATCATCTCATCGGCTGCCCCGGATTCTTCCAGCACCTCGCCGTCGCGCGGGCAAAACGTCGCCGCGCTCTCATAACTCGTTCCGCATTGTGGGCAGGTTTTCATCGTAGAGGTTTGGACGATGGCTCGGGAAAACACTCGCGCGAACGCCGTATGCGCGGTGGCGACAGCTTGACCAGGCTTAAAAGTCTAACACGGTCGCGCCGGAGCGCGTGAATCATTCGCGGCGGGCGTCCGGCGGCGAGCGCCAGAGCATACGTCCGCCCCGCATGAAACCCGCGGGCGCAACTCGCCGACAACCCAAAAACATGATGCGCACATCGAAGCAAAAGGTTAAACTCTGGCGCGTTATATAAACGTGCTCTCAGCGTTTACCCCCAGACCGCTTGGAGAACCGGTTTTTTTATGACAATCCTGGAACGTCTCGGCCAGCGTTCAAAATCGTTCTTGATCATTCTCGGCGTCCTCCTCGTCGTCCTGCAAAGCGTCATCAACTACCTGAGCGGGCCGGACATCGCCTTCTACATTTTCTACCTGTTGCCCATCTCGCTCGTCGCGTGGCTCGTCGGGCGTCGCGCCGCCGTCTTCGTCTCGCTCGCCAGCGCGGCCGGCTACTTTTTGACCGAACAGACCACCGGCCATTTCGACACGCGCCCCCTCATCCCCTACTTCAACACGCTTGCGCAACTGGCCGCGTTCCTCTTCGTCACCTACTTTGTTTCCGCGCTCCGCCGCTCGCACAACCACCAGCGCGAACTCGCGCGCACCGACGACCTGACGGGCATCATCAATCGCCGCTCTTTCTTTGAAGCATCGCAGCAAGAGATCAACCGCGCGCGCAGGCATCGCCACCCCTTCACCGTCGCCTACATGGACGTTGACGACTTCAAGCTCGTCAACGACAACTACGGCCACAGCATCGGCGACACGGTGCTGCGGAGCGTGTCGCAGACGATCAAAAACAACATCCGCGAGATCGACGTGGTGGCACGACTCGGCGGCGACGAGTTCGTCATCCTGATGCCGGAGACGAGCGCGGAGGCGGCGCAGGCCGTCGTCGCGCGCGTCCATCAAAACATCCTGGAGACGATGCGCGGCTACGGCTGGCCGATCACGCTCAGCGTCGGCGTGGTGACATGGACGACGCCGCCGCGCACCGTCGATATCATGATCAAGCAGGCGGACGAGGCCATGTACGAAGTTAAAAACGGCGGCAAGAACCGCGTCACGCACCTGAAACTGTCAGGCGAACCCGTGGCGGCCGCCTAAGGTTCGCGCCCTCCGGCTTAAGTTTCGCGCCCTTCGGAACACACGCCACACTACGCTGTCTCTCCCCTGATGAACACGAACGACGTTATCATCCTCTCGCTGCTAATCCTCCTCGCCGCCGCGCTCTATTCTTCCGTCGGCCACGCGGGGGCGTCCGGCTATCTGGCCGCGATGGCACTCTTCGGACTCGCGCCCGCCACGATGAAACCGACCGCGCTCTGCCTGAACGTCCTCGTCGCCACGATTGCCACTTTTCGTTTTTGGCGCGCGGGCTGTTTCCACTGGCCGCTCTTCTGGCCTTTCGCCATAGCCTCGATCCCGCTGGCCTTCATCGGCGGCGCGCTCACTTTGCCGACCACGATCTACAAACAGATCGTCGGGCTGACGCTGCTCTACGCGGCCGTCCGCCTCTTTCTGTTCACGCGGGCGAAGGCCGGGGCGGAGGAGACACAGAGCGGCGCGCCGTTCGTGGCGGCGATGCTCTCAGGCGGGCTGATCGGATTGTTGTCGGGGCTGACGGGGGTGGGCGGCGGAATCTTTTTGAGTCCGCTGTTGCTGCTGATGGGCTGGGCTGACGCGCGGCGCACGGCGGGCGTTTCCGCCGCGTTCATCCTCGTCAACTCAATCGCCGGGCTGCTCGGAAACCTGACCAACTTGCAGGCGCTCCCGCCCGCGCTGCCCTACTTCGCGCTCGCCGCCGTCGCGGGCGGCATCGTCGGCTCCGAGTTCGGCACTCGACGCCTGGCGAACGTCACGATCCGGCGGCTGCTCGCCGTCGTGCTCCTCGTCGCGGGCGTGAAAATGGTCTTCGTTTGAGTGAATCCGACTGTCGATAGCGGGTCGCAATCAGGTGCGGCTAAGGGATTAACGCATTCACCACCGCACGCGCGGAGGACGCATCATCAAAGAGAGACAGAGCGCGCGCAAAGGAAAGCAAGCGGCGATCTCAAATTCGAGACTTCATATTTGAGATTTCAAATTCGAGATTTCAAATTTGTGATCTCAAATTCGAGATTTCAAATTTGTGATCTCAAATTCAACTTGCCTTCGCCCGTGTGATTTCAATTCAACTTGTCTTTCCCCCGCGCTCCTGCGGCGCTCTCTGTATCTCCGACGGCGGCGGGCGCTTTTTCTTACTCGCGCTCGTCGGAAATTTTGATGTCGGCTATCGTGCCCGCGCCGACGGGCCGCGTGTCGGGTGGGCCGCCGATCATCTCGGCGGCGGTCGTTTCGCCCGCGGTCTCCAGGTCGCCGACATCGCCGTGGGTCGCGTCGGTTTGTGTGGTCGTGTTCTTCCTGTCGTCAGCTTCCGGCATCCGTCCGGCCTCCTTCGTGTTTGCTTCATACCCCGACCGGGACGGGCGTAGTTTTCGCGGCTTCGCTCTCCGCCGCGCCGGTGTAAATCCTGCGCGCGTATTCCTGCACCATGCGGTCGCTGTTGAAGGCGGGCACGAGCGTCTCGATGGCGCGCTTCATCATCCCTACCCAGCGGCGCGGGACGCCGCTCGCGTCGCGCTCGTAGTAAGCAGGAACGACCTGTTCTTCGAGCAATTGATAGAGCGATTCGGCGTCGCGCATGTCATCCTCGCGGCTGTGGCTTTCGACACCGTTTTCGAGTCCGCCCCCGGCCTGCATGTCGGCGATAGCCCAACCGTTCGTGCCGTCATAACCTTCCGGCCACCAACCGTCGAGGATGGAGAAATTCAGCCCGCCGTTCATCGCCACCTTCTCGCCGCTCGTGCCCGAGGCTTCCAGCGGGCGACGCGGCACGTTCAACCAAACGTCAACGCCCTGCACGAGCCTGCGCGCAACTTCCTGATCGTAGTCCTGCAAGAAGACCGTGCGATTGATGACTTGCGGGTCGAGTTTCCAGAGCGCGAGTTGTTGCAGGATTTGCTTCGCGCCCTGATCCTGCGGGTGCGCCTTGCCCGCGAAGACGAACTGCACCGGGCGCGCCGCGTCGTTGATCAACTTCAACAGGCGGTCGGGGTCGGTCAGGATCAAACTCCAACGCTTGTAGGCCGCGACTCTGCGGGCGAAGCCGATGGTCAGGGCATCGGGGTCAAACGTCCTGCGCGCCGCCTCGACGAACTCCATGCCCTCGCCGCGCCGGAGACGCGCGAAGTATTGCCGCTCGCGTATGAAGGCGATGAGCTTTTGCTTCATCAGTTGGTGCGCCCGCCACAGTTCTTCGTCCGGGATGTTCGCCACGCCGCGCCGCCATGTCTCGACATCGCACTCGTGTTCTTCCCAGTCGGGCGCGACGTGTTTTTCGTACAACTTGCGCAGCAGCGGCGAGACCCACGTCGGCGCGTGGACGCCGTTCGTCACCGAGGTGATCGGCACTTCGTCCACGCCGCGACCGGGAAACATCTTCTGCCACAATTCGCGCGACACCTCGCCGTGGATGCGGCTCACGCCGTTCGTCGCGCGGCACATCTTCAAGGCGAGCGGCGTCAAGCCGAAGAGCTCTTCCTCGTCGCCCGCCTGTACGCGCCCGAGATCGAGAAATTGTTCGTGCGTGAGCGTGAGCGATTCGGTGTAGCCGCGCCCGAAACAATATTCGACGAGCGACGGCAAAAATTCGTCGTGACCGGCGGCCACCGGCGTGTGCGTCGTGAAGACGCAACGACTGCGTACCTCGGCGGCGGCGTCCGCGAAAGTCTTACCCCGCTCAACCAATTCGCGCGTGAGTTCGAGCGTGAGAAAGGCGGAGTGGCCTTCGTTGAGATGGAAGACGTGCGGCTCGATGCCGAGTTTGCGCAGTAACCTGACGCCCGCGATGCCCAAGACCATCTCCTGCACGCAACGCGTTTCGCGGTCGCCGCCGTAGAGATGACCAGTGATCAGACGGTCGATGTGATTGTTATCTTCGAGATTGGAGTCGAGCAGGTATAACTTCACGCGCCCGACTTCGACCTGCCACGCCTGAAAGCGCACGAGCCGCCCGCGTATTTCCAGTTTGACGCGCAAGGGTTGGCCGGTCTCCGGGTCGTTCAGGAGTTGGATGGGAAGTTTGGCCGGGTTGATCGTGCCGTAGTGCTCTTCCTGCCAGCCGTCGCGGCGCAGGCGCTGGCGAAAGTAGCCGTGATGATAGAGCAGCCCGACGGCGACGAGCGGCAGCCCGAGGTCGCTGGCGGATTTGAGATGATCGCCCGCGAGCATACCGAGGCCGCCGGAATAGAGCGGCAGCGAAGTGTGTATGCCGAACTCGGCGCAAAAATATGCGACCGGATTTTCGACGGTGAGCGCCGTTGCGTTCTCACGCGCCCACGTCTTCGCCTGCGGGTTCATGTAGCGCGCGTATCGCTCGCCGAGCACGCGCACGCGCTCGATGTAGAGCGGATCGGTCGCCATCTGCATCAAGCGATACTCCGACACGTCGAGGAGCAGGCAGCGCGGGTTCATCTCGCAATCCTCCCACACCTGCGGATCGAGATCGCGGAAGACCGATGCGCCGTCCGCGGCCCAACTCCACCAGTAATTCCAGGACAAATCCTCCAACGCGCTTAATGTTTCGGGCAGCGCGCGCCCCAGCTTTTTTTCCACTTGTTCGATCACCCTCATGAAAGACTATTCAAATTTGTGATGACGCAGGAACATCCTCGCATCCGGCTCGGAAAAAAAGACGAGGCGAACTTCTTCAAGACCCGCGCCCCCCGTTTCGTACTCCCCGCCGTCGGTCTCTACCGTTAAAAATTCTCGAATCGCCTCAGACGCCACCTGCGCCGCCTTGTCCGGCGGGTAATGATAAGCCCCGGTCGAGATCGCCGGGAAGGAGACCGAGGCGAGTTTGTGCGCCGCGGCCAGCGCGAGCGAGTTCAGGTAGCAGGCGGCGAGCAGCGCGGCCTCGCGCCCCTCGTGCTGTCCCCACACGGGGCCGACCGTGTGAATCACGTAGCGCGCCGGAAGCAAACCGCCCGTCGTGATGACGGCCTCGCCGGTCGGCAGCCCCGTCGGGTGGCGCGTGTTTCGGATCACGCGACACTCTTCGAGAATCCGCGCGCCGCCCGCGCGATGTATCGCGCCGTCAACGCCGCCGCCGCCGAGCAACGTCGCGTTCGCGGCGTTGACCACGGCATCGGTCGCCTGCCGCGTGATGTCGCCGACGATGACGTTCACGCGCTTGTTCAGGAAACTATTCATTGTTTGATCGGACGACGAAGTGTATCACCGTTCGACCGGAAAATCAGTTTGCGAGAGGGTGTCTTTAGTTGCGGGAAAGCGCCTTTAGAGGGCTTGCGGCCGGGAGGATTGAAGGCGAGTAGGACGGGGCGTGCGAAGCCCGCTCATCCGACAACCTTAACGTGCGCGGGCGGAATAAGTGCGCCTCTGCGCCTGCAACCCCTTTTGAGCGCGGCGACCACGATCCTAAAGCCGGGACTCAACCAGTTTAATCCTCGCCCTATTCTTCACCGCCCGGCTCGACGCTCGCTTCTTCATCGCGCGGTTCGACGTTTACTTCGTCGAACATGCCGTGGCGCACGAGAGCTTTGGCGACGCCCTTCGACTTGTGCTCCGTGAGCGGGTGTTCGGGGTCGAGGCTCGCGATCTCGAACAATTCATCGTCCAGCAGGCGCACGCCGAGCATGCCGAGAGAGACGCCCGGCACAACCTCGATCTCTTTCAGATTGTGGATGCGAAATTTCCCCGTCTGCTCGACCCAGTCTTCCAGAAACGGATCGCGCAGCGCGTGCTCGGCCTCGGCCTCGGTCAGGTACGGGCCTTCCACGATCAGGCAGTATTCGCGGACGCTCTTAGTCTTCATCTTCTGCCACTGTTCTCTTTGGGGTGTTCCGATAGTCGCGCGCGAATCGTAGCGGATTGCGCTATAGCATGGCTAACTTTAACACCTGTCGGCGGCGGGCGGCAAAACTTTTTCGCGGGCGGCGGGCGGCAAAACCGGCCGGTAAAATCGAACGGCAAAACAAAGAGACGCCGCCGGAAATTATTAACTTCCGGCGGCGTCTGAAAAATTCTCGCTTGCGCGCGCTCGTGAATGCGCGCGCGCAGGTGAAAAGTTAGTGAGCGATATCCGCGCCGTTCAGCGTGCGGCTCAGCCGCTCGAAGTAGGAGTTGAAGGCGACGTAACTCGTGCCTTGAAAGAAGGCGCGGCCGCCCGTCTCGTTCGAGATGCGGTTGAGCGCGCTCTGGCCGAAGCTGACCGCTTGGCGATTGTAGCTCGTGAGACCGACCGAAGGCGCGTAGAAAGAGTAGACCGCGACGTTGCGGCGTCGCGCTTCGCGCACGGCGCGTTCCATGTCGATGCTGTTGATGGAACTGAACGAGTCGAAACCGCGCGACACGTCGAGACCGTCGGAAATCAGCAGCACGGCGTTGCGATTCTTACCATCCGCCTCGAAGCGGCGCAGGGCTTCGATCACTTCCACGTAAGGATTGTAAGGCGCGGACATCTCGTTCCCGGCCGGGATGCGTAGAGCGCGTCCGGCCTGCTCCAAATCCTCCGTAAACTCCTGTCGCACCTGTAACGAGCCGCTCGTCAGATAGCCGACCATCACGCGCGAACCCGCGGGCAGCGCGTGAATGAACTCACGCGTCACGTCGATCTCATTGCCCACGCGCGGCACTAGATCGTCCTGCACGAGAATAGCCAGGTTGAGCGGCGCGCCGCCGATACTACGGCGCGCATGCTTCGACTTCTTATCCGCGCCGCCATCGACGGCGAAGGCCGGAACGGTGGCAACCAACAGCGCGAGAGCCGCAAAGGCCGAAAAGATTTTTCTCTTATTAAACATAATGTTTCCCCTGAACCCCGAATCTCTCTGTAAAAAATCCGGGCACAAACCCGTCAAATCACACCCTCTGCTCGAAAGAAAACGCGCCGGCTGAACACCACTCGCCGCGCGCCGATATTTACCTTTCGCGTCAATAACACGCGAATCATTTTGGCAGTATTAAGATGCGCGGCGACACGCGCGGGATGGCTTGTGAGGAACGATGAACGCGGAACGATGAACGATGAAGTAAAAGCATTTCGCCTTTTACTTCATCGTTCCGCGTTCCGCGTTCATCGTTATTTCTTGTGTATCTGGCAGACGCCCGTGGCGTCGCAGGGGGGAGGGATGCCGAAGAGTTGATAGCGGCGACGCGCGAGTTGGCGGTAGAAGACCGGGCCTAGCGCGTTGAAAGGCCAAAGGGCGAACAGCCACGCCAGCCAGCGAAACTGCGGCAGCCGACGCAGGACTTCGATCCACGAGAAGAACCCTTTCGACCACGCGCCGTCCCGTTTGCGTCGCGTGTACATCTCCTCGGCCAGCTGCGCGTGTGTGTAGGGCGCGGCGCGGGCGAGGGCTTCGGGCGAGTTGAGGTCGAGCCATTCGAGCCGCCGTTCGCGGTCGAACGGTTCGACGCGCGCGCGCATCCACAGGCAGAGCGGGCACTGCCCGTCCGTGTAAACTTCCAACTCCGCCTCCGACCCGTTCAACTGTTTTCCTCCGTAATCGAGCGCGGCGGGCGCGAGGCGAAGTACTGCCCCTCCGCAAGCCGCTTCTGCAATTTTCGCTGGTTGACGAGCAGCATCCCGATGACGAAGAGTTGCAACACCTCGACGCCCGCCCACAACATGACCAGAAACCTCATCCGCTTCTTCACCTCCCCGACGGAATCTGGATGCTCGCGTTAGGCGTGCCGTACATGATCGTCAGCGCGCCCTGATGATTCTTGACGCCATCGGCGCGGGCGCGCTCGATTTCGAGTTGGAGTTCGAGCCGCTTGATGTCGAGCAGGGCGGGGTTGGCGTAGGTCTGCGCCTCGATCTGCTTGGTCTGGGCGGAGATTCTGGCGGCTTCGAGTTTGGCCTGTTCGGCCTGCTTCTGTTTCTCGTTGGCGACCACTTCGGAGGCGGCGGCTTCGATGCGGTCGTCGAGGAAATCCGGGTTGCCGATCTGCACGCTCTCGACGACGAGCAGCAGTTGGCTGGCGAGTTGCGGCGTCAGCGAGTCGATGATGCGCTTCTGAATCTGTTCCTGGTTGGCGTAAATATCGTAGGCGTTGAACTCCGAGAAAGCGTTACGCGCTTCGGTCTGCAACAAGCCTTTGAGTATCTCGCCGCGCCGACGGTGGCGCTCCTCGGTGTTGAAACTATACTTGCGCACATATTCCTCGATCCGTTCCTTGGCCGGATTCGTGTAGGCGGTCACGTCGATACTGACGTTCAAGGCCGCGTTGTCCCTGCTCGTAACGCGCACGGGCGCGCTCTCGGTGAACGACCGGATGTTGACCTCGTGGCTCTCCCGCCCCGGCGCGAGCGTCGTGAACCAGCCGTCCGAAGGCGTGTAGACGCGCTCGATGCGGCCGAAGTAAGTGACGACCTTGACCGTTCCCTCCTGCGCGTAGTCGATATTGGCGTAGGCGGTCATCATTCCAACCAGAACCACGATAATCAGTAGCACAATCCCCGAGATCAGGTATTTGCTGCTCGTCATTGAATCTCCTTTGTCGATGTCCACGATTTCCGGCCAGATGTTCTTGTTCTTTTTCATTGCTTGCTTAATACGAATCTCGCGGCCGAAAGTTGTTACTACCGTGTTACGTTCATCGCCCGCGCGGCTGTTTGAGGTATGCTCGACAGAATTTAAAATATTATCCGGGTAGGACAGGAGGCGTCCGAAGCGCGACTCCGAGTTGGCCGGATATGCGGAGCCGGATGGTTAGACGGCAGAACGGCTTTAAGTACGCCTTAACGCCGCATCAACTAAAATCCGGCAGGTCGCGTTGCAGAGGGTTATTGGCCTCTCCCACTTCACGCATGACCTCTCGCGCAGTTCCGCCGCGTGTGCTTCGCATAAGTGCTTCTCTCGATCTACGCCGTTAGGTCGCCAGAGTACGTGCAACGTTGCAGCATTATGACACTCAGGAATATCCCACTGGCAAAGCCCAGCTGCTTGAACGCTCATCTCGCTCCGCCTTCCTGCCCGTTGCGCCCCGTGATGTAACGCTCTACTACGTTCACCAGAGCGTTCAGCCTTTCGTCGGTCGCCTTCAGCTTTTCGTCGGTTGCCTTGATCTCTTGATCATGAATCTCCGCGATGGCGAGAAGCGCGTTAACGCTGTCGGCCGTCCGATCAACTTTGTCAGATAGCCGATCAACCTTCTCCGTCAATTGACTCATGGAGACAGTGAGTTGCGCCTGTTGCTGTAAGATGAAATCCATTTGCCGTTGCCTCTCTTCGTCAGTCATAAGCTTCAACCTCCTTTGCGAAAATTCACCCCAATAAAAGTATATGCTATCCGTGGACACTTGGGGAGCCTCAGCATCAGGTGAGATAGGGTTTTAGACAGGGAAATTCTTCTCCCTTTATCTTTACTTAAAATTTTTACCTTTTACCTTTTCCGCGTCGCTCTCGCCCTCCCGCGCCCGCTTGCTTTCCCCCCTTTGCTCGGATAAATTCCCCCTACACCCGGAGCGCGATGCCGCCACTCTTTTACGCTGGTTCTGTCAGCCCAACAGCGGCTCGCATCTTCTCGGCGCACTTCAATCCCTCTGAAAGGATGCTTTTCTTCCGCCTATGAAAGTTTATCCGACCAACCAGATTCGCAACCTCGCCGTCATCGGCCACGGCGACGCGGGCAAAACCCAACTCGTCAGTTCCCTCCTCTACGTGACCGGCGCGACCCCGCGCTGGGGCAAAGTCGCCGAAGGCACCACCGTCACCGACTATGAGGAGGACGCCATCGCGCGCCAGATCACCTTGAACACCTCGCTCGCGCACCTCGAATTCCGCGATCACAAGATCAACTTCATAGACACGCCCGGCTACGCCGCCTTCGTCGCGCACGCACGCCCCGCGCTTCGCGTCGCCGATTGCGCGCTCGTCGTCGTCGATGGCGTGAACGGCGTCGAAGTGCAGACGGAGAAGACCTGGGCCTACGCCAACGAGTTCATCGTGCCGCGCATCATGGTCATCAACAAACTCGACAAGGAGCGCGCCGATTTCGGAGCGGCATTAGACAGCGCGCGCCACACCTTCAGCCGCGCCATCGTTCCCTTCACACTCCCTATCGGCAAAGAGGCGGGTTTCAAAGGCGTGGTGGACATCGTCCACATGAAGGCTTACGAGTTCGACGAGGCGGGCAAGGCAACCGAGCGCGAGATACCGGAAGACGGACGCGACGTGGCGGAACGCGAACGCGAACGCCTCATCGAAGTCATCGCCGAATCGGACGACGCGCTGATGGAGAAGTATTTCGAGAACGGCACGCTAGAAGAGGCCGACATCATCCCCAACATCTCGAAGGCCATCGCCGCGAGCAAATTGTGTCCGGTCTTCGCCTGTTCGAGCCTGACGCTCGTCGGCCTGCAAAGTTTGCTCGAAGGCATCATCGACTACGCGCCCGCGCCCGACGCGCACGAAGCCGAGCACGGACACGCCAGCACGGACGCCGGAGCCGAAACGCTCGCGCGCAGGTACAACGAGAGTGAACCCTTCTCGGCCTACGTCTTCCGCACCGTCGCAGACCCTTTTGCCGGCCGCATCACGATCATGAAAGTCATCAGCGGCCACATCAAACACGATGCCACCGTCCTGAACACGACGCGCGGCACGACCGAACGGCTCGGCATGCTCCACTCGATGCAGGGCAAGCAACTCGACAAGGTGGAAGAAGCGGGCGCGGGCGACATCATCGCCTGCGTCAAACTCAGGGAGACGCAGACGGGCGACACGCTCGCAGAGCGCTCCGCACCCATCGTCTACGACGCGCTTCAATACCCGGAAGCCGCCATCGCCTTCGCCATCGAACCGAAATCCCGTCAGGACGAGGAGAAGATCAGCGTCGCGTTGCACAAGATTCTGGAAGAAGACCCCGGCCTCCACTTCACGCGCGACGCGCAGACGAAAGAGTTCATCCTCTCCGGCTCAGGCCAGTTGCACGTCGAGACGGTCGTGCAGAAGTTGAAGGATCGTTATCACGTCGAAGTTGCGCTCCACCCGCCGAAAGTCCCCTACAAAGAGACGATCACACAGCGCGCGGAGGTGCAGGGCAGGCACAAGAAGCAGACCGGCGGGCGCGGCCAGTTCGGCGACTGCAAAGTCGTCTTCGAGCCGCTGGAGCGCGGCGCGGGCTTCGAGTTCGTTGACAAGATTTTCGGCGGAAGCGTGCCGCAGCAGTTCCGCCCCGCCATCGAGAAAGGCATCATCGAGGCGGCGGCCGGCGGCGCAATCGCGGGCTACCCGCTCGTGGATTTCAAAGTCACGCTCATAGACGGCTCATACCACAACGTCGATTCGGACGAACACAGTTTTCGCGCCGCCGGTCGCAAGGCGTTCCGCGCGGCGATTGAGAAGGTGAAGCCCTCGCTGCTCGAACCCGTCATGGACGTTGAAGTGGTCGCGCCGGTCGAGGCGAGCGGCGACATCATGGGCGATCTCAATGCGCGCCGCGGGCGCGTGCAGGGCATGGAGATGCGCGGCAAGAATCAGGTCATCAAAGCGCAGGTTCCGATGGCCGAGATGCTCGACTACCAATCCAAACTCAACTCCATCACGGCCGCGCGCGGCTCTTACCACATGGAGTTCTCCCACTACGATCCGGTTCCCGGCCAACTCACGCACAAGATCGTCGAACAGGCGCGCGCCGAAGGCCGGATCAGAGGCGAAGAGGAGGACTGAACCATGTCGCTCCCGATCAGCAAATATTACTTCAGCGCGGCGGAGTTTGAGCGCATGGGCGAGGCGGGCGTCTTTACGAAAGACGCTCGCCTTGAGTTGATCGAGGGAGAGATCATTGAAATGTCGCCGATAGGTAGCCGTCATGCCGCTTGCGTTAAATTCCTCGGCAGGTTTTTAAATCGAACCGTCGGCGACATCGCGCTCGTCAGCACCCAAGACCCGATCCGGCTCAACGATTTCTCCGAGCCTGAACCCGATCTTGCCCTGCTCCGCCTGCGCGATGATTTTTACCGGGACGCTCACCCGACCCCGGCGGATGTGCTTCTCATCATCGAAGTCGCCGACACAACATTGGCCTACGACCGGCAGGTTAAAGTGCCGCTCTATGCGAGGGCGGGAATCGGAGAGACGTGGGTAGTTAATCTGACGGAAGAGCGGATCGAGATATATTCGGGACTGGCCGATGGCGCGTATCAAACAATCGTAAACTTCGGGCGTGGCGATGAAGCGCGCTCTCACACCATCGCCGGGCTGGCGGTCGGCGTGGCGGACGTGCTGGGATAGACGCATGACTCGGAAGTGAGCCTATCGGAAACGGGCTGCGCGCTGTTAGCGCGCGCGGGATATTTGGCGGCATCAGGGATGCGACTAACAGGCTTCACACGTTCACACGATGCAACGGACGGCCGACGCGACAGGGAGTATCAGAACAGTGTCCACGCACAATCCCGGCGCGGCCGCGTGCCGCCGCAAGTTCCTCAAATACTTCCCGCGCGGTTTCTCCGATGCGACCTACCTGAACTGGGAGCGCGATTATAAGTGGGAGTCGCACGAGCGTTGGGCGGAGTCGCTCGGGCAGACAGAGTTTCGCCGTCTCCTGCGCGAGGGCGCGTTCGCGGAGGTGGCCGCGCGCGCCGTTCGCGTCGAGCAGCGCAGTCGCCACAGCATGATCTTCTCGTTCGAGAAGATGGCTCTGCGCGATGCGATCAAGTCGGATGAGGGCGCGCGCCTTTTCGCGGAGGGTCTCTACGAATTTCTTCACGGCGCGGGGGGCGAGGCGCGAAAGTTCGAGCGCTGGGTCGAGACGGTGGACGCGCTGCCGCGCAAACAGACGCGCGTGCTGACGTGGCCGCTCGTCACGGTCTTCGGCTTCATCGCACAACCCGACAAGCACATCTTCCTCAAGCCGAACGTCACGCGCATCGCGGCGCGCGCCTACGGCTTCGACTTCCGTTACAAGTCGCGCCCCTCATGGGAGACTTACGCCGGGTTTCTCGAATTCGCCGAAACCATCCGGCGCGACCAGAGCGATCTGCAACCCCGCGACATGATCGACCTCCAATCCTTCATGTGGGTGCAAGGCTCGGACGAATACCCGGACGAGTGATCTTCGCCCGGGCAGGCCCGCGATTCCCTAAGCTCGCGCACGCGGACAATCGTTCAACGCTACACCTCGCTAATTATGGCCGCACCCGAAACTTACCTTACGGATCGTGCCGTGTCGCTTCGTGGTTCAGGCTCATCTCTATCTTATGCGACTACATCCATAGCGGCTTGCGATCCGCTGAATGAAGCCGGGAAAAATAACAGGGGCGGCAGTATGCAAAAGCGTACTGCCGCCCCTGTCGCTTATCCCGAACCCGCGTTTATTTACTTCGTCGTGGCCGTCTGTCGCGCATGGCGCGCGTTCTGTTCGTCGAGCCAGCGTTTGAGCGGGGCGAAGTAGTCGATGATGGCGGTGGCGTCCATCTTGTCTTCACCGGTGAGGGCTTTGAGGGCTTCCGGCCACGGGCGGCTCTGCCCCATCGCGAGCATCTGTTTGAGTTTCGCGCCCGCAGCCTTGTTGCCGTAGATCGAGCAGCGGTTGAGCGGCCCCTTGAAGCCCGCCTCGCGGCAGAGCGCGCGGTGAAACTGGAATTGGAGTATGGCCGCGAGGAAGTAGCGCGCGTAAGGCGTGTTGGCCGGGACGTGATACTTCGCGCCCGCGTCGAAGTCGGCTTCGCTGCGCGCGGAGGGCGGCGCAATGCCCTGATACTTCGTGCGCAACTCCCACCACGCGCGGTTGTAGTTCTCCGGCGTCACCTCGCCCGAAAACACCTTCCAACGCCACTGATCGACGAGGTAGCCGAAGGGCAGGAACGCCACCTTGTCGAGCGCGAGACGCAACAACAGCCCCGTGTCGGCGCTCTCGTCCGGCACTTTGTCGATCAGGTTGATCTGCTTCAGATATTCCGGCGTGACCGAGAGCGCGACGGCGTCGCCGATGGCCTCGTGAAAACCGTCGTTCGCGCTGTTCTGGTAAAGCGTCGTTTGCGGCGCATAGGCCATCTGGTAATAGTTGTGGCCGAGTTCGTGGTGGACGACCGAGAAATCTTCCGCAGTGATCTTGATGCACATCTTGAGGCGCACGTCCTTCTGCGCGTCGAGGCTCCATGCGCTCGCATGACAGACCACTTCCCTGTCCTGCGGTTTGACGAACAGCGAACGCTCCCAGAAAGTTTTCGGCAGCGGCTCAAGCCCGAGCGAGGTGAAGAAACCTTCGCCGTAACGCACCATCTGGCGGGCGTCGGTTTTCCGCTCGACGAGTATCCTGGTCAGGTCGTAACCGGGGTCGCCCTTTTCGGGTTTGAGCAGCGGGTAGATGTTGCCCCACGTCTGGCTCCACATGTTACCGAGCAGGTGCGCAGGGATGGGGGCATTTTCAGGGACGAGTTGCTTGCCGTATTTCTCCGCGAGCTTCCAGCGCGTGTAGGTGTGGAGCGAGTCGTAGAGCGGTTTGACTTGCAACCAGAGCCGCTCCATCTCCGCGGCAAACTCGTCTGGACTCATATCGTAGTTGGAACGCCACAACGCCCCCAAGTCCTTGAAGCCCATCTCGCGCGCGCCCTTGTTGCCGAGCACGACGAAGCGCGCGTATTTCTGTTTGAAGGGCGGCGAGATAGCGTGCCACCCGAGCCAGATGCGTTTCAATTCTTCCGGGTCGCGGCTGTTCGCCATGATCGGCTCCATCTCTTGAAGCGTCAGGCATTTTCCGCCCGCACCGTCAGGGCAATACTTCCCCTTCCCGTAATCGCTCGACAGGGAGGCGGTGATCTTCGTCAACTCGGTGCGCTCGGCCGGGTTCGACGGCGCGGGCACGGTCAATGCGAGTTTCAATAGTTGCAGCTTGCGCGCCGTGTCGTAGGGAAGTTTGAGCCCGTCGAAGCGCGTCGCCTGTTCGGCCAACTGCGTGACGGCGGCGGTAAATTCGTTGTCCGCGTCGGCGGCGAGCGCTTCGGTGTCGTCCGTGATGAAGTTCGCCTGTATCCAACCTGCGCGGCTGACTTTGAGGCCGAGTTCCATGAGCCGCTGCTCGGCGTGTGCGACGAACTGCCCGGCCTCAGCCACCGTCGCCTTGCCGGGGGTCGTCTGTCGCGTCTTGCCCTGTCTATTCCCCGCCCGAGGCGTCTGCGCGAGCGTCGCGCCGTGACATAATAAAATTAACGATAACAGTACGGCGACGCTGCCCGACCGCCGCGCCGACCTGTAAGACAGTTTCATACACTTCCTCCAAAGTTGGGCTATCCAATTTGCTGTTCGACTGTTGAAATTTAAGGGAGAGTTGCCTGAACTATCTTAACGCCGATCCCGACCGCACTCATAACGCGTCAGAGACACGCGGCCTGCTGCCACCGCGACACTAATCGCCGAAGCGTTCGCGGTAGTCTTTCGCGCGCCTGCGCAGGTGCAGCCAATCCTCGAATATCTCCGGCTGCCGGAGCCAGACCGTGAACCATTCGGCGATCTCTTCTTTCTCGGCGCGCTTGCGCTCGTTGACCGAAGGGTTGCGCGCGATCATCTGCGCGCGCTGCTTGCCCTTCAAGACCGTCTCCTGCACGCGGCGCAATCCTTCCGCGTCCTTCTTGCGCTTGAACTGGCGGCGCAAATTATCCAGCCGCTTGATCGAAGCGGCTGCCTCCTCGAAGTTTGAGAACTTCAGGACGTTGCGAAACATCGCGTCGTGAGGGTCGGCGCTGCGCCAGCGCGCGTCCATCTCCAACACCTCGGCGTGGCGCAACTCCGCGCCCTCGTCGGCGAGCAGGCGCGCCACACTCGCCGGGCTCTCCTCTGCGCCCTCGCCGAAACGCTCGCGCACCGCCGCCAAGATCGCCTCCAACTCGCTTGCGCCCACGGTCTCGCAATCCAGATGCTCCCACACCTCGATCATCAGATCGTGCTTCGTCCGCGCTTTCCATTCGCTTTTAGCCATCTGAAAGTAATCGTAAATCGTGAATCGTAAATCGTAAATAGACGAAAGCAATTTCTAGCCGTCGCCGGTCGTTCGTCAACGCTTTCCACCCTTGGCGGTTAACCGTTCGCGATTAACCCTCCGCCTCGCCTTTGCGGTAAAATCAAGGGTGTCTCCGGCTGTTAAAGCCCGCAAGAATTTACCCGTGATGCCAAATCTCGATTCAGCCCTCGCCGCCCTGCGCGAACATTTCGGTTTTGAGACTTTCCGCGAAGGCCAACGCGAAGTCGTCGAAGCCGTCCTCGCCGGTCACGACACCGTCGTCGTCATGCCGACGGGCGGCGGCAAGTCGCTCTGTTTCCAACTCCCCGCGCTGATGAACGTGGGGGCGACCATCGTCGTCTCGCCCCTCATCGCCTTGATGAAGGATCAGGTCGATGCGCTGCACGCGCGCAATCTCCCCGCCACCTTCATCAACAGTTCCGTGGATTTCGAGGAACAGAAGGCGCGCATCGCAGGCATCCGGCAGGGCAAATATAAACTCGTCTACGTCGCGCCGGAACGCTTTCGCAGCGCGCATTTCGTCGAGGCGTTGAAGAGCGTCAACGTCTCGCTCTTCGCCGTGGACGAAGCGCATTGCGTCTCGACGTGGGGACACGATTTTCGCCCCGACTTCCTCCGGCTCAAGGCGGCCGTCGAAGAGATCGGGCGGCCGCAGGTCGTCGCTCTGACCGCGACCGCCACGCCGCACGTCCGCGCAGACATCATCGAACAACTCGGCCTCAGAGAGCCGCGCGCCTTTGTCTCCGGCTTCGACCGCCCCAACCTCTCGATCCGCGTCGTCCACACTCAGAAGGAGCGCGAGAAGATTGCCCACGTCAAATCGCTCGCCGCTAAGGCCGACGGCGGTTCGGGCATCATCTACTCTTCGACGCGCAAGTCGGTCGAACAGGTGGCGCGGCGTTTAAAGGATGCTGGTTTGAGCGTCGTCGCCTATCACGCCGGGATGGAAGAGGCGGAGCGCACGCGCGCGCAGGACGATTTCATGTCCGGGCGCGTCCAGATGATCGTCGCCACGAACGCCTTCGGCATGGGCATCGACAAGGCCGACATACGCTTCGTCATTCACTATCACCTGCCCGGTTCCATCGAAGCCTACTATCAGGAGATCGGCCGCGCCGGCCGCGACGGGCTGCCCTCCGAATGCGTCCTCCTGTTCAACTACGCCGACAAGCGCACGCAGGATTTTTTCATCGAAGGGTCGTATCCGCCGCCCGAACTCATCGCGAAGGTTTACGAGACGCTCGTCGCAACCCGCCAGCAGCACATCGAACTCTCGACGCGCGAGATCGCCGCGCGCGCCAGCGTGCGTAACGAGATGGCCGTGCAGTCCGCGCTGATCATTCTGGAAAAGGCCGGACACATCGAGCGCGGCGCGGCCGCCGAGAATCGCGCCGCGACCCGCCTGCTGATGCCGCCGCACCTCGCGCGCGAAACCGTGGGCGCGAAACGCAGCGGGCGCGACAAGCAGGTGTTGTTCGCTTTGATCGGCGGCTACGATCTAAACGAACGCGCCGACATCGAAATTGATACGAGCGAATTTGCCGAAACCGTCGGGCTCGACCTCGCCTCGGTGCGCCGCTCGCTTTCGTCTCTGACGGCGGCGGGCGTCATCTCCTACAAGTCGGCGCGGCGCACTCGCGGGCTCCAAATGCTCGACGAGCGACCCGTCTCGCAACTGCGCATCCGCCCGCAAGACCTCGCCCGCCGCGCCGCGCTCGAACAACGCAAACTCCGCGAGATGATCAGCTTCTGCTATGCAGACCACTGCTATCGCGCATTTATACTCGACTACTTCGGCGACCGCTCGCACAAACCGGCCTGCGGCTCCTGCGGCGTCTGCACGAAGGAGGCCGTGCAGCCCGCCCCCCCCGCCGCCACCGAGCGCGACATCGAACACTACGTCGAGGAGCCGGGGAGCGGCTTCCACGACGAGGAATCGCCCTTCGCCGCGTCGCGCGACCGGGCGACGACCCCCGCGTCTCCGCGAACGCGGCTCGACAAGTTCGTCATCGAAAACACGCCCTTTGCGAGCGATCTGGATAACGAGCTCGACCGGCAATCGCTCGCCGAGCACAGGCGACGCGAGGCGGAGAGTTTCGGCGGCGCGGAGTCTAACAACCTCGTGCGGATCAGGGAGGCGCGCCCGCTCGGGCAGGACGAAACGTTGTGCGTGCGCAAAATCCTCGCGTGCGCGGCGCGCATGGGCGGACGCTACGGCAAGGCTATTCTGGCCGCCACGTTGCGCGGTTCCCGCTCGGCCAAAATCTCACAGTTCGGCCTTGAACGCCTCTCGACCTACGGCATCCTCTCCAATATGACGCAGGACGAGATACTGCTCTACATCGACGCGCTCGTCGCCGCGGGCGCGCTCAGCGTCACGGGCGGCAATTATCCGACCATCTCCATCACCGCTCTCGGCAACGACGTGATGCACGAACGCGCCTCCGTCGAACTCGCGCTGCCGTCCGTCGCGGCCGCCGCTCAACCGTCGCCCTCCGGTTCGCGCGCCCCGCGACCCGTTTCCGGTGCGGGAGCGAGGGCGGAAGTCAACGCGCCGCGCGTCAGCACGATTGACGAGACATATGCCTTCTACGAAGCGGGCATGACCATCGAAGAGATCAGCCACGAGCGCGGCATCGCGGAAATGACGGTCGAAAAGCATCTCGCCGACTGTATCCTCGAAGGCCGTCCCTTCGACATCTCGCAGCACGTCAACGCTCTCGACCGCGCGCTCATCGAAGAGGCCGTGCGCCGTCTCGGCGGCGAACGCCTCAAGCCCCTGCGCGATGCGCTGCCCCGCGATATCAGTTATCGCATGATCCGTTTCGTCGTCGCCCACATGCAGCGCGCCGCCGCCTCAGTCGCCACGACGAGTGTTGACGCGGAGCACAGGCGGCCTTCGGAAGTCGTACGTTAATATTCACCCGCGCCCCGGCGCGCCCTTGACGTGTCGCCCGGTGCGCCCTCATCATCCGTCCTATAAATTCAACCACAGGATAAGCACATGAGCCGCAACACGAACACCGATCCGCCGCAACCGGAACAACAACCCGAGATGCCCCCGGCGCGCGAGCCGCACGATCCGCTCAGCCCCGATTCGTCGCAACCCGAACCGCTGCCCCTGCCCCCGGACGCAGAGCCGAAATCTCCGGTTCAGGAACCGGATACGCCGCCCGCCGTGGGCGACCCTCCCGTCACGGAATCGCCGCGCCTCGTGTAACTGCACACCGACATGGAAACTGTGCGAGCGGAAGCAGACGGCGCGAATCCCGCGTGTAATGTGGCGGGTGCGGATTCGGCAACCGCCGCGCGGCGCGTTGGGATCAGGGAGATCGGGCGTGCGCTCGCGGCGAAACCCTTCACGCCGCACCCGCTGTTCAAGAGCGGCCACGCCCAGACGCTCGTCGCCTTCGCCTGGCCGCGTCGCCGCAGCCTGCGCGCTCTGCGCGTTGACGAAGCGCGGCTGTTTGAAGTTGAGCCGGGCGTGCGCGTGCTCGTCCATTGCCGCTGGCAACCGGAGCGGCGCGCGCACCCGACGCTGCTGCTCGTCCACGGCCTCGAAGGATCGAGTGAGTCGATCTACATGCTGAGCACCGCGCTCAAGGCGCACCGGGCGGGCTTCAACGTGCTCCGCCTGAACATGCGCACCTGCGGCGACACGCTCCACCTCACACAGACGCTCTACAACAGCGGCATGTCGCAAGACCTCCGCGCCCTGCTCGCCGAACTCGTCGAACGCGACGAATTGACCGAACTGTTCCTCGCGGGCTTTTCGCTCGGCGGCAACATGAGTCTCAAACTGGCGGGCGAATACGGCGCGGACTTACCCGCCGAACTGAAAGGCGTCTGCGCCGTCTCGCCCTCGGTCGAACTGGCCGCCTCGGCCACCGAGATCGACCGGCGTTCAAACTGGATTTACCAACGCAAGTTCATCCGCAGTCTCAAGCGGCGCATGCGCGCGGCCGCAAGGCTCTATCCCGACCGCTACGACGCGGGCGAACTGGCGCGCGTTCGCACGCTGCGCGATTTCGACGAACGCTACACCGCTCCGCACGGCGGCTTTTGCGACGCGGCCGACTATTACGCGCGCTCAAGTTCGCTCCCCCTCATCCCGCGCATACGCGTCCCGACGCTCATCATCCACGCCGAGGACGATCCCTTTATCCCCTTCGACTCGCTCCGGCACCCCTCCGTCGGCGCGAACCCCAACCTGATCCTGCTCGCGCCCCGCCACGGCGGCCACGTCGGCTTCGTCTCCGACGGGAACACCCCCGGCGAAGATCGCTTCTGGGCGGAGAACCGGCTCATCGAGTTTTGCGAAAAGATGCGGGAAGAATTGAATCATTGACCCATCGGATCATTGAGCCATTGAATCATTGTTTCAATTGAATCAATGAATCAATGATTCAATGATTCAATTCTTCTCCGTTTCCTGTTGACGTGTTGCCGTGCATGGCAATAATCTTGAAAGCGATTTTTCAGACATCACGACTCGAAACCGGTGCGAGGTAACATGAATCCGGCCGTCTCGCCGCGAAGATAATGATTACGGCTCTCAAATTAGTTTCCATCGCAGTGATCGTGTTCATCAACGGTTTCTTTGTCGCGGCGGAGTTCGCGCTCGTCGGCGTGCGGCGTGCCCGCATCGAAACTCTGGCCGAAGGCGGCGACCGGCGCGCGCGCCGTCTGCTCGGCATACTCGACAACCTCAACGCTTATCTCTCCGCTTCGCAACTCGGCATCACCCTCGCCTCGCTCGCGCTCGCAATCATCGGCGAACCGACCATCGCCGCCCTGCTCGAAGCGCCGCTTCATCGCCTGCACGTCCCGGAAACCGCCCTGCACATCATCGCCTTCATCATCGCCTACTCGCTGTTGACCTCGCTGCACATCGTCCTGGGCGAGCAAGCGCCGAAACTCGTCGGGCTCGAACGCGCCGAGCGGGTGGCGATGTGGTCGGCGCTGCCGATGGAGATTTTCTACAAGCTGTTCAGTTGGCCGATCCGCGCGCTCGATTGGGCGAGCGTGCGCGTCGTCCGCCCCTTCGGCATGGGAGCGTCGAGCGGGCACGCCTCGATCTACACCGAAGAGGAGATACGCCAACTCATCAACGCCTCGCACAAGGGCGGGCACTTAGAGGAAGAAGAGCAGCAGTTGATTAACCGCGTGTTCGACTTCTCCGAGGCGGAGGTGCGCGAGGCGATGATCCCGCGCACGACCGTGGCCGCCATCCCCATCACGTCAACGCTCGCGGAGGTTGAAGAAACCTTTTGCGAGACGGGTTATTCGCGCCTGCCCGTCTATCGCGACCAACTCGACGACATCGTCGGCGTTCTCTTCATGAAAGACATCATGCCGTGTTTGAAAACATCCGGGCGCAAAGAGTTCGACCTTGAGGCGATGCTGCACCCGCCGATGTTCGTGCCCGCCACCGCGCGGCTCGGCAACGTGCTCGCGCAGATGCAGGCGGCGCGCACGCACCTAGCCTTCGCCATAGACGAACACGGCGGCATCGAGGGCATTCTCACGCTCGAAGATTTGCTCGAAGAGATCGTGGGCGAGATAGACGACGAGTATGACGAGGAAGTGCGCGCGCAGATCATCGAGGAAGACGGCCACTTCATCCTTGACGGAATGCTGGCCGTACGCGACGCCAATCGAAAGTTCAAATTGAAACTGCCGGAAGATGCGGGCTACACGACGCTCGCCGGATTCCTCCTTGCGCGCGCCGGCCACATCCTCAAACAGGGCGAAACAATCGATCACGACGGCGCGACTTTCACCATCGAGCGCGTTGACCGCCACCGCATCCGCCGCGTGCGATTCACCCCCGCCCCGCCGCCCGCCGGTGAAGAGTTGGAAGACGGCGCGGCCACGTCGCGGCCTGCCTGAGTTTACTTTTCTATTTTCTTGAGCAGTCGCGCGGCGTGATTGCGCGCCATGAGCGGGATGCGTTCGTCCGTGGTGAGGTCGCGCAGGACGGGGACGAGCGGCGCGGTGTCCGATAGCTCGCCGCGTTTGAGGAGGCTTTCCAGCCGCATGAAAATTTTCACCGTGTCGGACGGCTGATACTGCCGCGCCAAATTCACGTCGAAGATGAAGAGTTGCTGCTCGCCGATCCCGCGATATTCCTTGACGAGCGCGGCCACCCCCGCGTCGTTCGTCCAGTTGAACTCCGCTTTGCGTTCGCGCGCGCCGTGCTTCATACGCAAAGTCATCTCGCCGAGATGCGGGAACTGCCTCTCGGATTGATAGTTCGCCTCCGAGTCGAGAAACTTCAAAGCGTCCCACGCGGCGAGCAGGCGCGCGAGCGCGGCGGGCGGGATTTGGAGCGGGTCGGTGAAAAGTTCCTCGCTGTCCTTGCGCACGAAAGAAACGTGGCCGCGCCCCTCCGCATCGTGTTCGATCAGGATGCGGCGGATGTTGAAATCCGGTTGCTTGAATTCGTAGGCGTAGCGCAGCGCGTTGGCCGTGGGTTCGTCGGCCTTCCTGCTCGTCGCGCCCGCGCTTTCGGCGGGCGACTGCTGCTGTTGTTGTGCGGGCACGGAGCCGGATTCCCGGCTATTCGCTTTGTCGGCGGCGGGCGTCGGCGCGGATACGGGCAACGTTTCCGTCGCCTGTTCGGGCGATGATTTGACTCGCCCGGCGACGGCAGCGGTGGTCGCTGCTCCGCCCGTCCGCTTGCGATTCTTCCTGCTTTGCGCCGCCGCTGCCGTAGCGTCAATCGCCGCGCTCTGGATGAGAAGCGCGGCGACGAACACTACCTGATAAAGTTTTTTCTGCTTCACGTTTATTCAAACTTGACCGAGACGAGTTTCGACACGCCCGGTTCTTCCATCGTCACGCCGTAGAGGGCGCGAGCGATCTCCATCGTGCGCTTGTTGTGTGTGATGACGATAAACTGGGTGTTCGTTGCCATCTCCGCGATCTTCGCGGTGAAACGGCCGATGTTGGCCTCGTCGAGCGGCGCGTCAACTTCGTCGAGCAGGCAGAAGGGCGACGGCCGGTAGCGGAATATGGCGAGCACGAGCGAGAGGGCTGCCATCGCCTTCTCACCGCCGGAGAGCAGCAAAACGTTTTGCAGGCGCTTGCCCGGCGGTTGCGCCACGATGTCGATGCCCGACTCCAACACGTCGTCGGCGTCGATCATGCTCATCTCGCCGCGCCCGCCGCCGAAGAGTTCAAGGAACAGTTGCCCGAAGTTACGGTTGATCTCTTCAAACGCCTGCCGGAAACGCTCGCGCGAACGCCGCTTGATCTCGCGCAGTGCTTCTTCGGTCGAGCCGATACCGTCGATGATGTCCTGCCGCTGCGTGGTGAGGAACGAGAGCCGTTCCTCCGATTCGGCCAGTTCTTCGAGCGCCATCATGTTGACCGCGCCGAAACTCTCGACCCGCGCGCGCAATTCTTCGACCCGCGCCCTTCCCGCTTCCAGATCAAACTCCGCGTCCGCTTCATACGCCGCCGCGATCTCTTCGAGCGACTGCGCGAGTTCGGCCATGCACGCCTCGTGCAGGTAATTAAGGCGCGCCGCCGTTTCGGCGCGATTCACTTCGAGCGTCGCGCGTGCGTCGCGCGCGGCGGCGGCGCGATGATTCAACTCCGTCAACTCGTCGGAGAGCGCATCGGCGCGTGCGCGCGCTTCCGCCAGACGCTCCGACGCCGTAGCCACTTCGGCTTCACGCGCGGCGCGCTCGCTCTCGACCGAACCGCTCGACTCGTCCATCTCGGCCATCGCGCGCCGCAATTCTTCGAGCCGCGCGCGCATCTCTTCGATCTCGGCGGCGTGGCGTTCGAGTCTCGCTTCGAGGTCGGCGTTCTCGGTCTCCATGCGGCGGAGTTCGGCGGTCGTCGCACGGCGTCGCTCGGCGGCTGCGGCCGATGCCATGCGCTGGCGATTCAACTGCTCGCCCTCCACTTCGGCGGCGCGGCGTTCGGCGGCCAGGAGTTCCGCCGCCTCCGCGACCGACTGCCTGGCGGCGAGACGCGCGGCCTCTGCCGCCCCGGCTTCCGCTATCCCCTGCGTGCGACGCGCTTCCAACTCGCGCCGCTCTTCGGCTAGCCGCGCCGTGTCGTCGGCCACGACGCGCAAGTGCCGCGCGGCGCGTTCGATCTCCTGCGCGAGTTGCGCGGCGGTGAGTTCGCGCCCCACCTGTTCGCGCTCCTCTCGCCCGATCTGCTCGGCGACGAGGACGAGCGCGTCTTCCAGTTCGACGAGGCGCGCGCGCGCCGCGCTGACGGAATCTTCCGCCGAGACGACTTCCGAGGCGAGGTCTGCGGCGCGCGATTCTAGTTCGCGCATCTCGCGCTTGAAGGCCAGTAGCCCCGTGCCTTCCTCGACCGCGTGGGGGTTGCCCGCGCCGACGAGTTGACCGCCCGCCACCCATTCGCCGCGCGGCGTCACGCACATGTCGCCCGTCGAGAACGACAGCGACATCGCGCCCTCCAGATCGTCGCTCAAACGCGCGCTCATTTCGCGCGGGAGCGTGCGCGCCAGCACGGAAGCGATCTCGCGCGGCGCGCCGAGCAAATCGCCGAGGCGCAGGCCGGTCATCACGTCGTCCGCGAACGTGCCGCGCGCGAGGTAGTCATTGTCGGTTTCCGCGCTCGCGCCGTGAAGACCGGCGACGAGGAAGGTGGCGCGACCGGCATTGTTGGCTTCGAGCCACGCGGCGGCACGGAAGGCGTCGTCCGGCGTCGGCACGATCACGGTTTGCAGGTACGACCCGAAGATGCTCTCGACGGCGTGCTCCCACTGCGGCGCGACTTGCAGCATGTCCGCTAGCGTGCCGATGGTGTGAAAATCTTTCGACGGATCGTCCTCGGCCTCGTCCGCATGTTCCGCGGAAAAGATGCGCTGCACGGCCTGCGAATAGAGGGCGCGCTTCTCGTCGAGTTCGGCCAGCGTGTCGAGGCGGTTGCGCACGCGCGCCGCCTCCTCGCGCATCCGCGCGTACTCCGTCAGCGTCGCGGACACGAGGCTCCGCGCCGCGGCCACGCCTTCCGACGCCGCGCCGCGTTCGACATTCAACACGTCGAGACGCGCGCGCGCATCCCTGATCTCTTCCGCCAGCGTTTCGGCCTGCGCGGTAAACTCGGCGTGCGCCGTGCGCGCGCGTTCGCCTTCGCGCTCAAGCCCCTCGGCTTGTAAGGCGAGCCGTTCGAGCGTCGATTCCAACTGCCGGTTGATTTCCGAGAGGCGTTCGGCAACGGCCGTGCGCGTCAGCAATTCGGCGCGCGCCGCCTCGATGCGCGTCTCGGCATCGGAAACTTCGGCCACGCGACGCGCATAGACGGCCTCGGCCGCCTGCAAGTCGCGCGCCGTCGTCTCGGCTTCCAGGCGCAACTGCGCGTCGCCCTCGCGCAAGTTCTCGCGCTCCGCCTCGACCGTCGAAAGGCGCTCGCGCACCATCTCCATCTGCCCCGTGATGTCGGACACGCGCCGCTCTAAAGACGTGGCCTGCTCGAATTGATAAGCCCGCTCGCGCTCGCGCCGGTCGCGCCTGAGCGCGGCGTCGGCAACCGCACCCCGCGCCGCCGCGAGTTCCTCTTCACACTCGCGCGCTACGGCCGTCGCCCTGCGCGCCTCCTCTTCGTGCTCTTCCAGCTTCGCGGCGAGCGCGGTCACTTCTTCGCCCGAGGCGGCGAGATGCACCTGCAATTCTTCCAGCGAGGCTGCGAGAGCACGTTCGTCCGCGGCGTAGACGTGGCGCAGGAGTTCGCGCAATTCTTCGCGCAGCGTCCGGTAGCGACGCGCCTTCGCCGCCTGACGGCGCAGGCTGCCCACCTGCCGCTCGATCTCCGAGACGATGTCCGAGACGCGGCGCAGGTTGGAGCGCGCGCCTTCGAGACGCGCTTCGGCGGCGCGCTGCCGCACGCGAAACTTAGTGATGCCGGCGGCCTCTTCGATGAGCGAACGCCTGTCCATCGGCTTGGCCGAGAGAATCTGCCCGATGCGCCCCTGCTCGATGATCGCGTAGTGCGCGCCCGCCAGTCCCGTGCCGGAAAACAAATCCTGTATGTCGCGCAGGCGGCAGGTGCGCCCGTTCAAAAGATACTCGCTCTCGCCGTCGCGGTAGAGGCGACGCGTCACGGTCACCGTCTCGCCCGGAGCGAAACCGAGCGCGAGGCGACGCGGACGCCAGTGACGTTTGTGATGCACCTGAACTTTCGCCGTCAACGCTTCGGGCGTTTCATTACCGGCGGCGACGACCGCCAGCGCACTCTCATTTCCCTTCGCGGCGATCTCATCAACCGTCTCACCCGAAACAGACGCCTCGCTGGAAACTCCTTGAGCGACGGCGGATACATCAACCGCCGGAACGCTCCCTGTCGCCGTCGCTTCCGGCAGAAATTTCTCTTCGACGAGTTCGCTGCGCTCGTCGATCTCTTCGAGCGTGGAATCTATATCGTCAATATCCGGTTCTTCGTCCATCGCCTCGTCGCGCACGAGATGCAGGACGACTTCGGCCATGCCGCTCGGCTGGCGATTGCGCGAGCCTTGAAAGATAACGTCTTTCATCTCCGCGCCGCGCAGGTGCTTGACGCGCTGCTCGCCGAGAACCCACGCAATGGCGTCGGCGACGTTCGACTTGCCGCAGCCGTTCGGGCCGACCACTCCCGTAATGCCCTCGCCCGTGAAAACGAGGTCGGTATAGTCGGCGAATGATTTGAAGCCGGTTATTTCCAGTCGTTGTAATCTGAACATTCGTGCAACTTTCGTCTGCGTGAGACGCTTGATAGGGGATGCAAACCGTTTCTCTGAAAGCACAGCCGCTAGGCGCGGTGCGGGAGAGGCACACTATATGTTGGAGAGGGACGCGTGTCAACCACACTCTCAGGTCAAACGCCTTTACTGCTGATACGAGTCGGGTTAATTTTCGCCGCCACCCGTCTGGCTGCAACTTGAGCCGGTACGTAAAACCGAGCCGCCGCCGGCTCAAGCGAGACGGCGGCGGCGCGGGCAAGGTGGTTTGTAACTAGCGCCGCGAGGCGCTAGTTACCTGTTTACGGCAAGGCTTCGACGTTGACGAGGAAGCGGAATGAGCCGTCCATCATGACGCCGAGGCGGAACCGGAGATTGACGGCCGCTCCCGGCGAGAGCGGCGTCCCCAACGTGATCCGGCTCAATCGCACGGTCGAGTTCAACCCGACGCCGTGGCTGGCGAACGCGCGCCGGATGATGGCTTGGTTCTCGCCGCCGTTCGCGGTCGGCGAGCAGGCCCGCGGCGGGTGCGGCACAGACTATTGCCCCGCTAGGTCGCGCCGCGCGTAAAGTTGGAGCGTAACGCCGGGGCGCAGCCGGTAGGTTCCGACGAGTCGGTAAGACGCGCCGTTCCTCGCCTGCATCTCCGCGCCCTGTGTCGAACTGGCGATGATGAGGGCTTCGGTCGGCGTCGGGGTGACGCTCGATCTATAGCCGACATGCTTGTATTCGCGCAAATACCACGGCATCGGCCAGTATTCGGGCGCGGCCACGTTGATCTGCGTTTCGTATTTCTTTCCCGTGCGCTCGGCGATGCGGTCGATCTCCCGTAGCATGTCAAGATATTCGCGGTTCGTGTGCGCGTAGACGTAGACGTACCGGTCGTTGTCGTAATGTACGTAGTTGAGTTGGACGGTCTGGACAGCCGCGATGATGAGAGCGACGCCGAGCACGACGAATGCGACCATGCGCCCGCCGAGACGCCGGTAGAGCCAATCGATAACGTAGCCGCCCGTGATGGCGAACGGCACGAGCATGCTCAACACGAGCCACGGCGTCTTGTATTTGATGAGCGAATAGGCGGCGAGCAGGCCAAAGCCCCAGAGCGCGGCGAAGAGGGGGAAACGGCGGCGACTATCGCACAGGGCGAGCAGCGCGCCTGCCGTCGCCAGCAGGAACAGCGCAGGCTCCTCTCCCAACTCCCACTTCCCGCCATCCGGCGTGTTCGTCCTGTCAATCAAGAGCCACTGAAGATATTTGTGCCAGCCGTAACCGTGAAAGCCGCTCTCGCCCGTCTTCTTCCAAACCTTATACGCCTCGACGGCATCCCACACGCCCTTCTGATTCGTAAAAAAGGACGAGTAGAACAGGATGTTGACGAACAGGAAGATGCCGAGCGCGGCGGCGAGTAGGGTCAGGATGCGCGGCCAGCCGCCGAGCCGTGTCAGCAGTCCGCTCGTCTCGATGCCGTCCCCGCCGCTCGCACGCCCGCCCCGTCCACTATGTCTGCCACGCGCACGCGCCCCCCACGCGGCTTCGCGCGCCCCAAACCATCCCTGCTGCGCCGCGTACCAGGTATAGCCCCACGACATCGCCCACGCGATCAAGAGCACGCCCACGGAAATGAAAGCGGTCTCCTTCGTCGCGAACAAAAGCGCGGCCGAGACGGCGGCCAGAATCAGGTAGATCGAACGCGCGCCGTCATATCGCCCGAGCAACACGAACAGCGCGCCGACGCTCAACAAGATCGACGCCAGCGCAACCCCGTAATAATCCGGCTTGTAGACCGCGCCGAGCGACGCGACGACAAGCGCGAGCGAAGCGGCGGCGATCCCAAAACCCGGAAGTTGACTCTGTGGCGGCGCGTCGGGCGCGTCCGTCGCATCCGGCGGCGCATCGTATTCGTAAAAACGCAGCGCGGCCACGACGATTCCGAACGTGAAGAACACGAACATCATCTCGTGTATGTAATAGCGCGAGAAGAAGACGACGCCGGGCGACAGCGCGAGCAAAGCCCCGGCCGAGAGCGCGCCGACGCGCCCGATGTAGCGGCGCAGCCCGAGCGCGAGCCACACGGTCGCCAGCCCGAAGATGAGCGGCAGGAGCCGCACCGTCCAGGTGCCGTACATTTGCAGGCGCTCGGCGGCGAGGGCTAACGGCAGCGTGAAATAGTAGAGCGTCGGGCCGTGATAGTTAGTGGGGTCGTAACGAAAGACGCCCGTGTTGATCAGGTTGTTGAGAAAGAAACCGTTGACGCCTTCGTCGTGGTGCATCGGCCGGAGTTCGAGTTGGTAGAGGCGCACGAGCGCGGCCACGAGCATCACGGTCGCGCAGCCGATCCACCATGCGGCGGGGGAAAGTTCGCCGCCCGCGTCGGCCGCCGTCGTCGAGCCGTCGAGTCCGCTTTGCGTCTCGTCGGCCTGCGAGGTCTTCGCCGCCCGCCGCTTCTTTTTATTGCCGCGCGATTTTGTAGAGGCTGTATCCACCTGTCTCTCCAACTTTCGTGAAGCGTCTGAAGAACCCTTCGTTGACCGGAACCGCGCTGCGCTCAAGCGGGCTGACGACGACGTACTCGACGCCGTGTTTCGCCAACAGGCTCTCCGCATCCGGCGCGCCCGCATACATACGCATGAGTTCAACTTCGCGCGCCTTGTAGTCGATGCCCTGCGACCAGAGATGCCCGGCGTAGCCCATCAAGGCGCGTCGCCCCGTTAAATAAACGGGATGATTATAAATCGGCGCATGAAGAATCAGTGAGCGCGGAGCGGTCTCGGCCTTGACGATCTCGGCGAACGCCACGCCGCTGCGGTCGAACTCCCGCTGCTCCGACGCCTCCGACACGACGCGCCACACGTCGAGCGCGCCGGAGAGCGCGAGCGCGAGCAACAGGACGACGGCCGCCGCCCGCGTCGCGACGTGCAGACGCCACAGTCGCGCAAGCAGCAACGCGACGAGCGGCACGGAGGCGATATACCAGTAATACAGCACCTTGATGTTGTCCCACACCCACGGCGAGATTTTCCCCGCGTTCGAGATGACGAACAGCAGCGTGAAGGGCAGGTAAAAAAGCAGCAGTCGCTTCGGCGCGAACCCGTGCCTGCCGCCCCGCCACGCCAACCACGCGACCGCCGCGACGAGCAACGGGATGAACAGCCCCGTGTTCATGAACCAGAACCACAACACATCCTGCTCGCCGCGATCCCATCCGAATTGCCACCCGAAGAAACTCTCCGCCCGCGCCGCGCTGCCGCGCGTCGCCCACCACATCTGCGGCGCGGCGATGACGAGCGCGACCGCGAAAAAGATGAACCATGCGCGCCAACGCGGAAACAGCAACGCGAGACAGCCGCCCATCAACATCAACACGACGAAACTGTGCGCGTGCCCGAGCGGCAGCAAACCGGCGACCACGCCCGCGCCGAGCATCCGCACGGCGGAAGGGGAGAGGGTAAAGGGTAAGGGGAAAAGGTTAATCGCGGGAATCGGCGGCGGTTCCGCTCGCATCGTCGAAACGCGCTTCTCTTTCTTACGCGATTTCTCCCTTCCCCCTTCACCCTTTCCCCTCGCCCTTTCTTCTTCCTTTACCCCTTCCCCTTTACCCCTTCCCCCTTCTTCATCTTCGCTCGTCGCCAGCCACCATTGCGTGACGACGACGAGCGCGAGCGGCAACCCGAGCAACAGGCCGCGTTGAGGCACGAGCAGCGTCGTGATCGCGTTGCCCCAGCGAAACACGCCGTCCGAGGTGATCGTGTAATCACGCGTCAGGCGACCGAGCGACTCGAAGAGTCCGAGACTGCCGTTGCCCCACTCGCGCGCGAACACCCACCAGCCCAGGCCACCGCTGAGCAACGCCAGCACGGGCGTGACGAGCGCGGCCAGGTGGTCGCGCGTCAACTTCAGCGCGAAGCGATAGAGCAACCCGACGAGCGCCAGCGCGAGCACGAAATTTTCCAGAAAGAGCGCGCCTTCCAGCGTCGCCCCCGCGCGCACGAACATCGCCGCCACGAAGTCCACGATGAACGGGTAGGTCAAACGCGCGCCCGCGTACTCGGGGTGCGTCGGCGGGAAATTCTCACCGTAGACGAAACCCGTGATGATGCTCAGGTGAAACGGCAAATCGCCGAGGTTGTTATCGACGCCCGTGAAAATCTCGCCGCCGCGCACGAACATCGCGCGCCTGAAAACATTCCAGAACAGGATCGCCGACGCGACCGAGAGCGCGAGCACGCCGGTCGTTGCCGCCTGCGGCCGCGTGAACGCGCTCGTCACGTCGCGCCATGCCGCGCCCGCGTCGAATCGCACGCGCTCGCGCCATTCGCTTTTCGCCAACAGGGCGAGCGGCGCGGCGACGACGGCCGCCGAGATAAGGAGCGACGCGGGCGTCAGCCCCGTCAACGATGCGACGAGAAAGCCTACGAGGCCGAGCGCGGCCAGTCCCGTACATGCACCGGCCGAGAGCCGCGCGAGGAAATGCGCGTCGCGGTCGTAGAGGTATGTGACGAGCGTGCCGCTCGCGATGGCGACGAGCGCGAGTAAGAGTGCCATTTTAAAGTGCGTCTGATGCGAAACGCGTGTCGATGAATTTGAAATTTCGGCGCGGCGGCTGATAGCGAGGCGCGTTCGGCCACCGGCGCGAGATTATACGCGAACCCACATCCGAAGTCCGCAACGCTCTTTCCGTTTGTTTGAGTCTCGAAATAATTTGTCCTCTGTGCCCCCTGCTGTGTTCCCTGTGTCTGCGGTGGTGAATGCTGATGATAGGCACTCACCACCGCAGACACAGGGAACACCGCAGGAGACACAGAGAAAAGCTGGAGCCGGAACACCTACATCTGCTTTTGCCTTTCCGCGCCCCACGGTGTAAAAGAACTCATCCGCAATCAATCGCGTGTGTCTAATTTAGAGAGGTTCATCCATGCTCCGCGCAGGTATTGTCGGGCTGCCGAACGTCGGCAAGTCCACGCTTTTCAACGCGCTCACGGCGCAGATTTCCGCGCTCGCCGCTAATTATCCTTTCGCCACCATCGACCCGAACGTCGGCGTCGTCGCCGTCCCGGACGAACGTCTCGCGCCGCTCGCCGCGATAGTCAAAACCAATACGATTGTTCCGGCGACCGTCGAGTTCGTGGACATCGCGGGGCTGGTGCGCGGCGCGTCCAAAGGCGAAGGACTCGGCAACCAGTTTCTCGCCAACATCCGCGAGACGGACGCCGTGATCCAGGTCGTGCGCTGCTTCGAGGACGAGAACATCGTCCACGTCGAAGGCTCTGTCAACCCGGAACGCGACATCGAGACCATTCAGATCGAACTCGCGCTGGCCGATCTCGCCTCGGTCGAACGCCGCCGCGAACGCGCGCAAAAAACCGCCAAGGGCGGCGACAAAACCGCGCTGGCCGAAATCGCGCTGATCGATAAACTTCTCCCCGTGCTCTCCGAAGGCCAACCCGCGCGCCTCGTGCCTCTCACAGACGAAGAACGCGCCACGGCGCGCACTCTGTTTCTCCTCACGATGAAACCGACCATCTATGCGGCCAACGTGGACGAGGCCACGCTCGCCGCGCCCGAAGAGAACGCGCACGTCAAAACGGTGCGCGCTTTGGCCGCGAGCGAGGCGGCGGAGTCGGTAATTATCTGCGCGCAGATCGAGGCCGAACTCGTCGAACTCTCGCCCGAAGATCGGCAGGGTTATTTGCAGTCGCTCGGCGTCGAAGGCAGCGGCGTGGACGACCTGATTAAAAGCGCGTATCGCTTGCTCGGTCTGATGTCGTTTTTGACGGCGGGCGAAAAAGAGGTGCGCGCGTGGACGATCCCGCGCGGCACGCGCGCCCCGCAGGCCGCAGGCACGATCCACTCCGACATCGAACGCGGCTTCATTCGCGCGGAGATCGTCAGCTACGCAGACCTTACGCGTGTTGGCTCTTACGCGGCCGCCCGCGAACAGGGCTTGCTCCGCCTCGAAGGCAAAGAGTACGTCATGCAGGAAGGCGACATCGTTAACTTTCGCTTCAACGTGTAAGGATCGCGAGCGTGTCGATGGTGGAGAGGCCGCACATTCATAAGCCCTCGAAGGAAGAACTTCTGGCCGCCGCGGGAAAGGTCGTGCCGCCCGTGATCGCGCCCGGCCTGCGCGTGCTGTTCTGCGGCATCAATCCCGGCCTGTACACGGCGGCCGTCGGCCACCACTTCGCACGCCCCGGAAATCGCTTCTGGCCTGCGCTCTACGCCTCCGGCTTCACCGGGAGGCTGCTCTCGCCCTTTGAGGAACACGAACTCCTCGCGCATGGCTACGGGATCACAAACGTCGTCGAGCGCGCGACCGCCACGGCCGCCGAATTGTCGCCCGAAGAGTACGTCGAAGGGGGTCGAAAGCTGGAGGCGACGGTAGGCCGCTACCGTCCGAGATTTCTCGCCGTGCTCGGCGTCGGCGCGTACCGGACGGCGTTCGGCCGCCCCAAGGCCGCGCTCGGTCTGCAACCCGAAACCATCGGCGAAACGTCCGTCTGGGTGCTGCCGAATCCGAGCGGCCTGAACGCGCATTACCAGCCTAAAGATTTAGCGCGCATGTTCCGCGAGTTGCGCCTCGCCGTGGAAGCGACGGACGCGCGAACGCGCACGCCTTGAAGGAATCGCCATATTTCGGCTCCGACGATTTCGGCGGGGGCGTGGAGGAATTAACTTTGACCCACACGCGGGCTAGCTTTTAACGTGCGGCTTTTTGAAGACGGGATGAAAGGTACGCGCTGTGTGTTCGATATTCGAGGTTCATGATAAAGCAACGCGCCCGCTCGAAGGTGGAGTATAAGAGCGGACGCGTTGCGGTTTCCAATCGTGATTTTTAGCGCATCAGGGCGCGGATGGCGGCGAGCGCCAGATAGCCGATGGCGACCACGACGGCGATTTTGATGACGGCGACGGCCAAACCGATGATCATGCCGATGCCGCTCAAAACGATGCCCGCCGCCGCGAGCAGCAGAGGCACGCCTATTACCAAGACCACCAGAGCGAGTGCGATTATTCCGATAACTCTCCACATATCATTCATCTCATCCACCTCAACTTCCGTAACTTAAACTTCCTGTGCGCCCGCCGGAAATATGATGCCCCGTCAGCGCGCTCGACCTCCTATACGAACAACGCGCGACCAACGTTCCATCCAAGACTTCGGATGAATTCACGCGCTGTTCGCTCCCTCAACACCTGCAAAAATTGTGTTAAGCTATGATAGCAAATCTCCCGTTAAGCGAAAGAATTTTGGGGTCGGAATCAGCCCGCGCGGGCGTTAGTTTCACCGGCCGAAATTCAACATGGAATGGTGTATGGATGCCGCGACGTAAAACCGATAGCTTGTTTGACGAACCCGAACCGGATGCCTTCGCCGGGGCGGTCGCTACAATCGCCGCCGACGCGCCGCTCGCCGAACGTATGCGACCGCGCACGCTCGAAGAGTTCGTCGGGCAGCGACACCTGATCGGCGAGGGTCGCATCCTGCGCCGATTGATCGAAGGCGAGGGCGCGTTGCCGTCGCTGATTCTGTGGGGCGCGCCCGGCACGGGCAAGACGACGCTCGCGCGCCTGCTCGCTCGCCACAGCGAAGCCGAGTTCATCGCGCTCTCGGCCGTTTTCTCCGGCGTCAAAGATTTGCGCGCGGCTATCGCCGAGGCGCGCGAGACCAAACGCACGGGACGCCGCACCGTCCTTTTCGTAGATGAAATTCACCGCTTCAACAAAGCGCAACAGGATGCGTTGCTGCCCGCCGTCGAAGAAGGCACGGTGACGCTCATCGGCGCGACGACCGAGAATCCTTCGTTTGAAGTTATCAGCGCGCTGCTCTCGCGCTCGCGCGTGCTCTCGCTCGAACCTCTGGCCGAGGCGGACATCTCCGCGCTCATTCGTCGCGCCCTGACGGACAAAGAGCGCGGCCTTGCAAACTTACGCCCGCAAGTCTCGGATGAAGTGCTCGCACGTTTCGCGCGCGCGGCGGGCGGCGACGCGCGCGTGGCTCTGGCCGGACTTGAAGCCGCCGTCGAATCGACCGCGCCCGATGAAAGCGGCGCGCGACGCATCACCGACGAGATCGCGGTCGAGGCATTGGGGCGCGCCCGCTACGCCTACGACAAGGGAGGCGAGGAGCATTACAATCTCGCCTCCGCGCTCATCAAAAGTTTGCGCAACTCGGATGCGAACGCCGCGCTCTACTGGCTCGCGCGACTCATAGAGGGCGGCGCCGATCCGCTTTTCATCGCGCGTCGACTCTGCATTCTGGCCTCGGAAGATGTCGGGCTGGCCGACCCGCAGGCGATGGTGCAGGCCGCCGCCGCCGCGCAGATCACGGCACTCATCGGCCTGCCCGAAGCGCTCTACCCGCTTTCTCAGGCGACGATCTATCTGGCGCGCGCGCCCAAATCAAACTCCATCAAACGCGCCTATTTCGCCGCCGCCGAGGACGCACAGGAGACGGCGCGCGAACCCGTGCCGCTGCACCTGCGCAACGCCGTCACGCCTCTGATGAAACGCTCCGGCTACGGCAGCGGCTACCGTTATGTCCACGACGACCCGCACGCCAGAGACGAGATGCCCTGTCTGCCGGAACAGTTGCGCGGGCACGAATACTATAAAGAAAAGGATGAAGTATGAACGCGGAACGATGAACTGAAAGCAAGCTGCTTTTCATTCATTGTTCATCGTTCCGCGTTCATACTTACGAACATGAGTGAGAACAAGACGGACAAAGAACTGGCTTTCCTGCACGACCTCTACATCGCCACCGACTGGGGCGAGCGTTTCGCGGGGTTGATGGACGAGTATGTGCAGGTGCCGAAAGCAGGCCACGCGCTCTACGTTGCGGCGGGCACGGGAGGCCACGCGCTGGCGATCAAAGAGCGCACGGGACGTGACATGACTTTGATCGGCGTGGACGAGAGCGAAGCGCGGCTCGCGCTGGCGCGGGCGAAGGCAGCTGCCACGAAGTTGGATGAGGTGACTGAGTTTCGCCCCGCGCAACTCGAAGCCCTTGCGTTCGAGGACGAGCAGTTTGACATCGTGCTCGGCGACGCTTCGCTCGTCGCGGTCGAGCGCCTGCCGGAGATGTTGGCCGAGATGGTGCGCGTCGCCGCTCCGGGCGCAACGGTGGCCGTGACGCTGCCGACCACTTCGAGTTTCGGCGAGTTCTATTCGGTTTACTGGGAAGCGTTGTTGAACGCCGGGATGCTCGACGAGTCGCCGGTCGTGGAACGATTGATCGGCGAACTCCCGACGGTCTCCGAAATGGAAACGCTTGCCGCGCGCGAAGGTCTCGATCTGGTTAAATCGTGGACGAACATCGAAGAGTTCAACTACGAGTCGGGCGAAGAATTTCTCAACTCGCCGCTCGTCAGGGATTTCCTCTTGCGGAACTGGCTCGAACCGCTCGGCGAGGATGAAGAGGCGCGCGCGCGTCTGCTCTCCGAGGTCGAGCGAATCATAGACGAGGAGCGCAACGAGGCCGCATTCTCGCTCACCGTCAAGGCCACGATTATCGTCGGGCAAAAGACGGAATAACAAATTCCCGGCATGACCCGGCATGAATAAAGAGCCGGTCGCTCTCGTCGAGGGACGAGAGCGACCGGCTCTTTTCATGTCACGGTCGAACCGCAGCCGGATCAGCGCGGCTTGTCGGCGGTGTACTTATCCGATGAGAGTTCGTCTTCTCTGAGAGTTGACCCGGCGGTGTTGAGGCGTTCGCGACGGCGCGCCGCCGCGATCTGCGCTTCCTCGTCGGCTTCGTCCAACCCGTCTTTGAAGGCGCGTTTGCTTTGCCCGAGAGCCTTGGCGAGTTGGGGCAGGCGGCTCGCACCGAAAAGCACGAAAACGATCAGGAGAATGATGAGAAGTTCCTGTGTCCCAAAACCGCCGATGGCTAATGTTGTTTCATTCATAGGCTCGAATCCTTTACATGTGAACTGGCAATGTCGGTAAAACTTTTCCGGCGCGCTCGGTCGCTACTCGTCTGAATCTTCGCCGTCCGACTCATAAAAAAGATACTTGCGCCACGTCTGATCCGCGCGCCCGAGGTAGCGCATGATCTGGCGGCTGACGTGCAGCGAGAAGCCGCGCGGATGCCGGATGAGGTGCATCCCTGCTTCATCCGGCGTGCGGCTGCCCTTGCGATGGTTGCAGCGTTTGCAGCAGGCAACGAGATTATCCCACGTCGATTCGCCGCCGCGCGAGCGCGGGTAAACGTGGTCGAGCGTAAGATCGGAGGGCGGCAGTTGCTTGGCACAATACTGGCACGTCGAATGGTCGCGCAGCAAAATGTTTTTGCGCGACAGCGAGCGATTTTTGAAGGGAATGTGGATGTATTCGGTCAGGCGGATGACTGAGGGCGCGTGCATGGTCACGCGCGCCGAGTGGAGCATGTGCCCGTTGTGCTCTTCGACGCGCGCCACGCCTTTAAAGATCATCACCACCGCGCGCCGTTCCGTACAAACGTTAATCGGCTCGAATGAAGCGTTCAGGACTAAAACCCGTCCATTCATATTGCTTAAAGATAGTACAGAAGCAGGTGACAGGTGACAAGTGACAGGTGAGAGGATAAGAAAGTCAGCTTTTAGTTTTGATTATCCTGTCACTTGTCACTTGTCACTTGTCACTGTTCTGAACCGGTCTGTGGCTTCGACGAGCGCGCTGCGCGTGCCGGGTTCGAGGGCGGAGTGTCCGGCGTCGGGGATGATCCTCAACTCGGCCTCCGGCCACGCGCGGTGCAGTTCCCACGCGCTCATCAGCGGGCACACCACGTCGTAACGCCCCTGCACGATGACCGCCGGGATGTGCCGAATTTTGCCGACGTTTTCGATCAGGTAGTTGTCGGTCTCGAAGAAAGCGTTGTTCATGAAATAGTGGCACTCGATGCGCGCGAAGGCGAGCGCGAATTGCGGGTCGCCGAAGTGGGCGATGAAATCTTCGTCCGGGTAGAGTTTCGACGTGCTGCCTTCCCAGACGCTCCACGCGCGCGCCGCTTCGAGCCGCACGGCCTCGTCGTCGCTCGTCAGGCGGCGATGAAACGCGCCGAGCAGGTCGTCGCGCTCCGCCTCGGGGATGACTTTGACGTAGTGCTCCCACGCGTCCGGGTAGATCGCGCTCGCGCCTTCCTGATAGAACCAGCGAATCTCTTTCGGGCGACAGAGGAAAATGCCGCGCAGCACGAGCGCGCGTGCACGCTCGGGGTGCGTCTGCGCGTAGGCCAGAGCCAGAGTGCTCCCCCATGAGCCGCCGAACACGAGCCAACGGTCGATCCCCAAATGCTCGCGAATCCGCTCGATGTCGGCGACGAGATGCCACGTCGTATTGTCTTCGAGGTTCGCGTGGGGCGTGCTCTTGCCGGAGCCGCGCTGGTCGAAAAGCACGATGCGATAGGCCGCCGGGTCGAAGAAGCGGCGGTAGTCGGGGACGGTTCCGCCGCCGGGGCCGCCGTGCAGGAAGACTACGGGCAAGCCTTCCGGGTTGCCGCTCTGCTCGTAGTAGAGCGTGTGTACCGGCGACACCGGCAACATGCCCTGATCGTAGGGTTCAATCGCGGGATAGAGGTCTCTCATGGAGACATCATACAGAGGTCGGAGGCGAGAGGCCAGAGATCAGAAGTGCCTTAGTTTCAGCTTTCCTCTGTGCCCCCTGCGGTGTTCTCTGTGTCTCTGTGGTGAATGATGTTGATAAGCACTCACCACAGAGACACAGAGGGCACAGAGGGGGTCACAGAGTTCAAAACAAATCGGGACAGTACTGAAGTGAGAGATCAGCTAAAAGCAGGGAGCGATACTTAACCGGCCGTAGTGTTTTACCTCCGGTGTCGGCTTTCAAGCTTGCGCCACTGTGAGGACGAACACGTCTTCCGCGCCCGCGTCTTTCAGGGCTTGCGCGCAGGCCGAGACGGTTGCGCCCGTGGTAAACACGTCGTCGATGAGCAGGATGCGTTGGCCTTCGATAAGACGGGGGCGTTCGACTCGGAATGCGCTCTCGACCGTTTCATGCCGCGCCCGCGCGTCCATCCCGGCGCGGTGGCGCGTCGCGTGCTTTGTGCGCACGATGCTCCATTCGTCGAGCGGCAGTTTGGAACGCTTCGCTATGGCGCGTGCGAGCAGCGCCGCCTGATTGAAGCCGCGCTCGCGTTCGCGCTCGCGGTGGAGCGGAACGGGCACGATCCGCGTGGCCGCATCGAGCGGCGGCCGCCTTTGCGCGTCGAAAAGCAAGCGTGCCAGATGCGCCGAGACATGCGGTTCGTGTTTCAAAGTCAGAATCGACGCGCGCAAAGCTCCCTCGTATTTACCGAGCGCGCGTGCCGCGGTGAACCCGGCCGCGTCGCAACGGCGACAGCGCACGTCCGCGCGATTCTCCGGCCGCCCGCCGCCCGCCGCGGCCTGCGCGCCGCACTTCCAGCAGCAAATCTCATCGCCCGTAAAAACAGTCGTCGCACGCCAGCACGCCGCGCACGCGGGCGCATCCGCGCGCCTCTCCACGTCCGCCGCTCCGCACGCCGCGCAACGCATGGGATAGACGAGCGCGAGCGCGGCATCGTAGAGCGCATCGAAATGTCGTGCCGTCCGCATACGCGGGATTTTACTATAGCCGGTCGAGATCGTGTGTAGTGAACCCGCGCGCCGTGCCTGTGATGAAGGCTTTTCTTTACCGTCGCGCAGTGGCTAAACGACTACAGCCCCCCGATTCGGACTTTTCCGAGCCGGAGGGCTATGGCCTAAACTAACGTGGTGGCGGCGCGTCTATTCTTCTTCCGGGTTCAGCAACCCGCGCTCCTGTAAATCCTGACACTTGAGACAGAAACGCGCCCACGGCACGGCTTCCAGACGCTTCTCCTGCACCGGCTCGGCGCAGTTGACGCATTCGCCGAAACCGCTCGCTTCGATGCGCTGCAACGCCTCGTCAATCAAGGCGAGCAGGCGGCGGTCGTTGGCCGACATCGAGATCAGCAGTTCCTTCGTGTAGGCGTTGGCGGCCATGTCGGCGGGGTCTTGCGTGGCTTCGAGGTCGCGCTCGCGGCTCGACATCTCCGCCTCCGTCACCTGCCGGAACAAACCCTCGCGCCGCTCCAGTAAACGATCACGGTATGATTTCAATTTACGCTTATCCATTTTTATGCCCCTCTCTTAAACCCTACTTGTTCTCGTCTTGATTTCAAATAAAACGCGAATGCCCGACAAAAATTTCAGCCGGCGCGCTCTACTTCTGGTACGGCAACCCGTGCATGATCGTGTATGCGCGATAAAGCTGTTCGACCAGCACGACGCGAGCCATTTCATGCGTGAGAGTGAGCCGCGACAGAGACCAGCGCACGTCCGCTTTCGCCTTCAACTCCGCGCCCACTCCGAGATGCCCGCCGATAACGAACGCGATCTCCTTCTTCCCTTCCAACTGCCAACGCTCCACTTGCGCCGCCAACTCCGTAGAACTCCACTCGCGCCGCCCCTCTACATCCAACAACACCGTCACGCCGTCCGCGCGCGCCGCAATCGCCGCAGCGATCCGCTTGCTCTCTTCCTCGACGACGCCGCGCTCGTCTCCGCTCGCGCTCTCACGGAGTTCCGTCACCTCACAGCGAACGAACCGCCCCAACCGTTGCAGGTAATCGCCGACGAGCGCACGCACATGCTCGTTTTTCGTCTTGCCTACCCAGATGAGACGAATGCGCATGATTGAAACGATGAAGGAGGAACGCGGAACGATGAAGTAAAAGCAAATTGTCTTTCATTCATCATTCATCGTTCCGCGTTCCTCGTTTCCCTTATCGTTTCCCTTCTGCCGCGCCAGTTTCTCGTAGAGATTCTTACGGCTGATGCCGAGCAGGCGCGCGGCCTCCGATTTATTGCCGCGCACGGCGGCGAGCGTCTCGACGATGTACGCGGCTTCGAGTTCGGCGAGCGTCATGCGCGCCTCGCGCCTTCTTTGCAGCGATGCGGCGGCGCGCACCGCCTCCGGCAGGTGCTCGACGCCGATGCGCTCGCCGTCGGCCACGATAACGGCACGCTCTAAGACGTGCGCCAGTTCCCGGACGTTGCCGGGGAAGTCATAAGTTTCCAGCAACCCCAGCGCATCCGGTTCTATCCGCAGGGCGCGCCGCCCGTGCATCCCGGCGTAAGTCTTCAAAAACCCGCGCGCCAGCCTCCGCACGTCCTCGCGGCGTTCGCGCAAGGGGGGCACGTGAATGCGCACGACGTTCAGCCTGTAGAACAAATCAGGGCGAAACTCCCGCCGCCTGACCGCCTCGTCCAGATCGACGTTCGTCAGCGCGACGAGTCGCGCGTCCACGCGCACCGTGCGCCTGCCCCCGAGGCGCTCAAACTCGCGTCGTTCGATAACGCGCAACAGTTTCGCCTGCGCGTCCGTCGAGAGGTGCGCGATTTCGTCCAGGACGAGCGTCCCCTTGTGCGCCGCTTCGAGGCGGCCGGGCTTCGATTCGTTCGCGCCCGTGAACGCCCCGCGCTCATAGCCGAACAACTCCGCCTCCAACAACTCCGCGGGCAAAGCCGCGCAATCGATCTTCACGAACGGCGCGGCGGCGCGCTTCGACTCGCGGTGGACGTAGAGCGCGAGCGCGTCCTTACCCGCGCCCGATTCACCCGTGATGAGGACGTTGGCGTCCGTCTTGGCGACGCGACCCGCGAGACGCACGGCCTCGCGCATCGCCTCCGAGTGCGCCACGAGTTCGATCACGATTCATTTCTCAAAGAACCGCCCGCCGTGCCGCCCGCGTCCGCCTGCAAGTCGGCGGGCAGCGGAACGCGCACGCCTTCGCGCCACAACCTTTCGAGGTCGTAGAAGCGCCGCGCTTTGTCTTCAAATATGTGGACGATGAAATCGCCGTAATCAACCAGCACCCACTCGGCCGTCTTGTAGCCTTCGATGCGTTCGGCGCGCGTGCCCTCGCGTCTCAGGCGTTCCGTGATCTCGTCGGAAATCGCCTGCACCTGACGCGCGTTCGTGCCGCTCGCGATCAGGAAATAATCCGTGAAGGTGGCGACGGGGCGCAGGTCGAGCACTACGAGATCGTGCGCCTTCTTATCGCTCGCCGCGCGGAGAGTGCTCTCGATGCGCGCGTCGAGGGCTTTGTCGCTCGCCGCCGTCGCCGTTGTGGTCGTCGTGGCGTCGGCGGCTGCGGACGATGCGCCCTCATCCTGCGTCTCCGCCGCCGCGTCGGCGGTCTCTTGCTTCAATGCCGCGCGCTTTTTAGTCGTGAGCGCGTCGTCTTCCGGCGTCGTGTCGTTCTGTTTCATGCGCTTCTCTGTAGAGCCTGTATTTTTTGATGTAATCCGCCACAGGCTGCGGCACTCTAATGCTTCCCTCTTGTTGTTCATCGCCCGCCTCACGCACGGCGCGACGGATGTCCGTTGACGCGATCTTCATTTGTACCGCGTCGGTGAAAAAAATCTTCGACTCTCCGGTTATTTGAATCGCCCGCGCGTCCCCCGAACCGGACTCTCCGCTTCGCCTCAGGTCAACTATCCGCGCGCGCGCCTCCGCCGTCACATGCTCCGTCGGAAGTTCATAGCCCGGCCGTGTGACGACGACGTGCGCGACGAGCGAAAGCAGGTGTTCCCACTCGCGCCACGTCGCGATCTCCTCCCAGGAGTCCGCGCCCATCACGAACAGGAAGTACGCGCCCGGCATCGCATCTCTCAGGCGCGAAATCGTCTCCACCGTGTACGGCCTCTCCGGTTCGTCGAGTTCTACGGTCGAGACGCGAAAGCGCGTCTCGCTCTGCGTCGCCAGCGCGAGCATCGCGTAACGGTGCAGGGGCGACGCGGGCGGCACGCTCCGGCGTTTGTGCGGCGCGATGTGCGCCGGGATGAAAAGAACTTCGTCGAGCGCGAACAATTTCAACAACTCGCGCGCTACCGCGACGTGACCGTCATGCACGGGATCGAACGTGCCGCCATAGAGGGCGATGCGCGCGTTGCGGGCGTCGCCGCTGCTGCTACGCTTCGCGTCCATACCTCATTCGAAAGATGTCGCCCCGTTGATCTCGCCCGTTTCCGGCATGACCACCGTGTCCGCACGCTCTCGCGTCTCAGCCCTCATCTCTGCTCTCGTCGCCGCGTCGCCCGCGTTCAAGGCATCCAACGCCTGAGAGACGGCATAGACGAGTTCGCGCACGCCCGTATTCGTCACCGAAGAAATCTCGTAGAACTCTCGTCCGTCGGCTCTCGCGCGCTCGCGCAAGAGTGCCAGCCGCTCCGGCTCGTCGAGCGCGTCGAGTTTCGTCGCGACGACGATCTGCGGGCGTTCGGCGAGTTGCGGGTCGTAGGCGCGCAACTCGCGGTTGATCGTCTCGTAATCGCTCACGGCGTCGCGCCCCGAAGCGGAAGAAACATCAACGAGGTGCAGCAACAGTTTCGTTCGCTCGATATGGCGCAGGAAGCGGTCGCCGAGCCCCGCGCCTTCGTGCGCGCCCTCGATCAAACCGGGGATGTCGGCGATGACGAACGTGCGAAAGTCGCCGAGGTCAACGACGCCGAGATGCGGTTCGAGCGTAGTGAAAGGGTAGTCCGCGATCTTCGGTTTCGCGGCCGAGACGGTCGATATCAAAGTTGACTTGCCCGCGTTCGGGAAGCCGACGAGGCCGACATCGGCCAGGAGTTTCAGTTCGAGTTGCAGCTCGCACTCTTCGCCGGGGCTGCCCTCCTGATGATAGCGCGGCGCGCGGTTGGTCGAAGTGGCGAAGTGTGAATTGCCGAAGCCGCCGCGCCCGCCCTTGGCCGCCAGCCAACGCTGTCCCTCTTCGGCCAGATCGCACATGAGATCGCCCGTCTCCGCGTTGTAGACCTGCGTGCCGACGGGCACGCGCACCAATACGTCCTCGCCCTCGCGCCCCGAACGGTTCGAGCCTTCGCCGTGCCGCCCGCGATCCGCGCTGTGTTCGGGGTTGTAGCGCAGGTGCAGGAGCGTGTTGACGCCCGTGTCGGCCACAAGCCACACGTCGCCGCCCTTGCCGCCCTCGCCACCCGAAGGCCCGCCGCGCGGCACGAACTTCTCGCGCCGGAAAGCCGTCACGCCGTTGCCGCCGTGCCCGCCCGCCACCCGAATTTTGACTCGATCAATAAACATTTAACGATAAACGATGAATGCGGAACGATGAACGATGAATGAAAGCAAAGCTAATAACTGCTACTTCATCCTTCATCGTTCCGCGTTCATCGTTAAATGGAAAGGACGCCCTACGCTTGTTCGTTCGAGCAGGCGCGGGCGTCGCAAAGTGACTGTTGAATGACCCTTTGGCTTAAGCGGCAACAGCCTCCGGCGCGAGGGCTGCCGAACTCGCAACCTCTGCGGCGTAGACGCTGATGAACTTGCCCTGCCGCCCCTTGTCTTCAAACTTGACGATGCCGTCGATCAAAGCAAACAACGTGTCGTCTTTGCCGCGCCCGACGTTCTTGCCCGGTTTCCATTTCGTGCCGCGCTGGCGCGCCAGAATGTTGCCGCCGAGCACCCGCTCGCCGCCGAACTTTTTCAGCCCCAGCCGTTGCGAATGCGAATCGCGGCCGTTGCGCGAACTGCCGACTCCCTTTTTATGTGCCATAACTCAAACCTCGAAAATTTGTCAGTAGTCAGTTGTCCGTTGTTCTTTGTCCATCGTCAGTTGCTCAATTCCGTCTTTAGCGACTCGTTTAGAAAGCCACAGGCAACGGACAACTGACTACTGACAACGGACAGCTTTACCCAATCGAATCAATTTTCACCGCCGTGTAATTTTGCCGGTGGCCTTGCGTGCGCTTGTACTGTTTGCGGCGTTTCATCTTGAAGACGATGATCTTGTCGCCGCGCCCGTGCTCGACAATCGTGCCCGCCACGCGCGCGCCATCGACGATGGGCGACCCGACGCGCGTTTCATTGTCGCCGCCGAGGACGAGCACGTCGAACTCGACGGTTTTGCCCGCCTCTTCGTTCAACGAAGGCAGGCGCACCGTCTCGCCTTCCGCGACGCGGAATTGCTTGCCGCCCGATCTGATAATTGCGTAAGACATCTCTCTACTCTCCTCAGACGCGAAAATCCCCCGCGGGAAAGTCGTTCATTATAAAGGCTGTTTTCCGGCCGGTCAACGCGCCGAAAGCCCTCTTTCGCAGCACTTTCAGGCGCTCGCGATCTTCGCGCCGCCCGTGCTGCTGTTTCGCTCAAAAAATTCTTCCAGAAACTTGGTCGAAAAGTGGCCCGACTGGAACTGCGGGTCGTCCATGATCTTCAGGTGCAGCGGGATCGTCGTCTTGATCCCCTCGATGACCATCGATTCGAGCGCGCGGCGCATGCGCGCAACCGCCAACTCGCGCGTGCGCGCGTGGACGATCAATTTCGCGATCAGCGAATCATAGTAGGGCGGCACGAAGTAGCCGGGATAGATGGCCGTGTCCACGCGCACGCCGGGGCCGCCCGGTATGTTGCAGGCCGTGATCAATCCCGGCGAAGGGGTGAATTTCTCCGAGTCTTCCGCGTTGATGCGGCACTCGATGGCGTGCCCGGCGAAGATCACGTCCTCTTGTTTGAAGGCCAACTCCTCGCCCTCCGCGACGCGAATCTGATTTCGCACGATGTCGGCCAGCGTGATCATCTCCGTCACGGGATGCTCGACCTGCACGCGCGTGTTCATCTCCATGAAGTAGAAACTGCCGTCTTCGTCGAGCAAAAACTCGACCGTGCCCGCGTTCGAGTAACCGACGCGCTTGCAGGCATCGACGGCGACCGCGCCCATCCGCTCGCGCAACTCGCGCGAGAGCGCGGGCGAAGGCGCTTCCTCGATAAGTTTCTGGTGACGACGCTGCACCGAACAGTCGCGCTCGCCGAGATGCACGCAGTTGCCGAACTCGTCAGCCATCACCTGAATCTCGACGTGCCGCGGCCGCTCGATGTAGCGTTCGATGTACACGTCGCCGTTCTTGAACGCGGAGAGGGCTTCGTTCGATGCCGTCTCCAACGCCTGGCCGAGTTCCGCCTCAGTGCGCACGATGCGCATGCCGCGTCCCCCGCCGCCGGCCGACGCCTTGATGATGACCGGGAAGCCGATCTCGCGTGCGAGTCTGATGGCCTCTTCCTCTGTCTCCAGCGGTTCGGGGCTGCCGGGCAGGATCGGCACACCCGCTGCCTTCATCGCGCGCCGCGCCTCCACCTTATCGCCCATCAGCTTGATCACGGACGAGCGCGGCCCGATAAACTTGATGTTGCACGCCTCGCAAATCTCCGCAAAGTAAGACGACTCCGCGAGGAAGCCGTAACCGGGATGGATCGCATCGACGTTCGTGATCTCGGCCGCGCTGATGACGGCGGGGATGTTCAAATAACTCTGCGCCGAAGGAGCCGCGCCGATGCAGATAGACTGATCCGCAAAGCGCACGTGCAGCGAATCGCGGTCCGCCTCCGAATGCACGGTGACGGTCTGGATACCCATCTCCTTGCACGCCCAGATAATCCGGCACGCGATCTCGCCGCGGTTCGCGATCAGAATCTTCCGAAATTTGCGCGGTGCGATTGCCATAAACAGTTCTCAGTTTTCAGTTGGCGGTTTTCAGTTTTCTATAACAGTTCAAGCGTATTACTGAAAACCGGCGACTGAAAACCGTCTACTTCCTGATTCCGAACAATGCCTGCCCGTATTCGACGGGTTGGCCGTTCTCGACGTAAATCTTTTCAATCGTACCGCTGACTTCGGCCTGTATCTCGTTCATCAATTTCATCGCCTCGATGATGCAGACCACCGTCTCCGGTTCGACGCGGCTTCCCTGGTTAACGAACACGTCCGAAGTGGGCGAAGGCGACCGGTAGAACGTCCCGACGATGGGCGAGGTGATCTTGAACAGGTCTTCGACCGCGCTCGGCGCATCGGCCGGAGACGGCGCGGTCGTCGCGGCCGTCGGCGTGGCCTGCGTGCCCGCAGGCGACCCGGAAGCGACGGGCGGCGCGGGGAACGGTATAACCGAACCCGTCACATTGCTCGTCGGCTGCGGATTTTGCGGGTAAGTGTTGCGGCTCAGACGCAGGCGAAAGCCTTCCTTCTCTATCTCAAATTCGGTGAAGCCCTGAGCGGCGATCAGGTCGGCCAGTTCGCGCAGCTCGTCCATGTTGATCGAAGATTCGCTGCGACGCGGCGACGGTTGACCCTCACGCTCGCCGCGATGACGCCGTCGCGAACTGTTACGACCGCCACCACCGCCGAAACCGCCGCCAGTGCTCCCACTCGCCGCGCCTGTATTGCCGCCCGAACGGCGCGCATCGGCCGTCTGTTGCTGCTGCTGCTGCTGCTGGCGCGTGCCGCCACCCTCGCCGCCGTCGTGTGCCTGCTGGCCGCCGCCTCCGCCTGCGGGTTCTTCGGGTCTCTTTTCGTCGCTCATATTCGGTTACACCTCCGCGCTGCCTGAGTTTCCAAGCGGTCTCTCCTGCTCGGCGTTGATAGAGCAAAATCAAAGCCCCGCCCCGTTCCGGCTCAGTTTAACCTGCGCACGCGGGGACTGGGGCTGGCGGTGGTCGGGACGCTTAGGGGCGCGCTCGCAATCTTTCAGGCAAGCCCGCCCCGCCCCGCATCAACTCTAATTATCCGTATCCTGCTCGGCGGCCGTTGATTCGGTCTTCTTCGACCGGCGACCACCGCTGCCCGCCTTGTCCGCGTCCTTCACATCCTCGCCGCCGGTCTTTCCGCGGCCGCGCGCCGCGGTCGTCTCTTCCTTCTCGAAAGTCTTATCGGCTTTCTGGCCGCCGCGCCGTCCGCCCTCGGCCTCGCCCGATTTCGACGCGCGCGCCGATTTACGCTTGTCCGATGTGACGGACTTGGCGCGCTTTTCGGTCTGCTTCGCGGCTTCCAGTTCGCGCGGGCTGCCGACGAGTTCGATGATGGCGAGTTCGGCGTTGTCGCCGTCGCGCCGCCCCAACTTGATGATGCGCGTGTAGCCCCCCGGACGATCTTTATAACGCGCGCCGAGTTCGTCGAAGAGACGCTTGACGGCGGCCACGCCCGCCGTGCGCACCGGGCGCACCGCGCCTCGCCGACCCATCTCGCTCTTCTGCTGCTGGTTGCCTGTGTGGAAGAACGTCACGGCCTGCCGACGCAAATGGACGGCCTGCACCGCCGCGTCGTCTCCGCTCAAGTCCTGCGCCTTGCGCGACAGCGTGATCACGCGCTCGATGAACGGGCGCAATTCCTTCGCCTTCGGCAGCGTGGTCACGATGCGCTCGTTGCGCGCGTTGATCAGTGAAGTCGCGAGGTTGCGCAACAGCGAGAGGCGGTGCTCGGTCGTCCGCCCCAGTTTGCGATGTGCTTTCAGATGTCGCATTTCATTAAACTATGAAGTATGAACGATGAACCATGAAGGAAAAGCGGGGTGTCTTCAATTCATCGTTCTGCGTTCATACTTCATCCTTCCTTATAGGTCGTCGTCTTCGTCTGCGAAGTCGCTGATGTCGGAGTCGCGCCCGCCGGTGCCCGGAATCGGGTTGCCCTGTTCGTCAAACTCCATGCCGAAATCCAGCCCCATCCCGTGCAGGATGTCCTTGATTTCGTTCAGCGATTTCTTGCCGAAATTCTTCGTCGCCAGCATCTCGCGCTCCGACCGCTGGACGAGGTCGCGGATGCTCTTGATGTTGGCGTTCTTCAGGCAGTTGTAGGAGCGCACCGACAGTTCGAGTTCGTCAACCGAGCGGTCGAGTTGATCGTTACGCGGCAGGGGCGGACGCTCTATCCCTGTGTAGGCGAACTCGTCCGTGTCCTCCTCGAAGTTGATGAAGATCGCCATGTGATCCTTGATCAACTTGGCCGCGAGGCCGACGGCATCATCAGGCTTCACCGAACCGTCCGTCCACACGTCGATGGTCAACTTATCGAACTCCGTGTTCTGACCGAGTCGCGCGGCCTCGACCGTGTAGTTGACCTTCTTGACGGGCGTGTGAACCGAGTCCACCGGAATGTAGCCGAGCGAGAGGTCTTCGTCGAAGTTGCGGTCGGCGGGGACGTAGCCGCGCCCGCGCTTGAGGCGCATCTCGATGTTGAGCGAACCGCCCTCGGAGACGGTCGCAATGTAGACGTTCGGGTCGAGCACCTCCACGTCGGCGTCGGTCTCGATGTCGCCGGACAAAACTTCGCCCGCGCCCGTCTTGCTGATCGTCAGCGTCTTGGCCTCGCCGCCATGCAGTTTGATCGGAATCTGCTTGAGGTTCAAGATCACGTCCGTCGCATCTTCCACGACGCCGCTGATGCTCGAAAATTCGTGCTCGACGCCCTCGATCTTGACCGCCGTGATGGCCGCGCCTTCGATTGACGAGAGCAACGCACGGCGCAGAGAGTTGCCGATAGTCGTGCCGAAGCCGCGCTCGAAGGGCTGCGCGGAGAATCGCCCGTAACGGTCGGTCAGCGTCTCGTTCTCGACTGCCAGACGACGCGGCATCTGAAATCCTGTCCAGAGATTATTTTGATCCATAGCCATACTTTTCTTTAACCCTCTGGCTGTTATTGAAAGCCTGTGTGCGCGGGTGCGGCGGCCACCGCCCCGGCATGTCTTTCGTTGACATGCGCGAAAACAGTCGGCCGCTGCCTGCCGCGCGGGTGTTACTTGCTGTAAAGTTCGACGATGAGTTGCTCGTTGATCGAACGGTCGATGTCGTCGCGCGTCGGCAAACTCGCCACGCGCGCCCCCATCTCCGCTCCCTCGGTAGGAGCGAGCCACGAGGGGCGACCGCGACCGGCGGCCGTCTGCCACGCGCCTTCGACGTGCGCATTCTTGCGGCTCGTCTCGCGCACGGTCACCACGTCTCCGGCTTTCACCTGAAAAGAGGGGATGTCAACTTTGCGCCCGTTCACTTCGATGTGACCGTGGTTGACGAGCTGGCGCGCCTGTCGCCGCGAAGTGGAGAAGCCCGCGCGGTACACGGCGTTATCGAGCCTGCGCTCCAAGAGGACGAGCAGATTTTCGCCCGTGATGCCCTTCTGGCGGGCGGCTTTCTCAAAGTAGTTGCGAAACTGACCTTCGAGAATGAAATAGATGCGTTTGACCTTCTGCTTCTCGCGCAACTGCTGGCCGTAGCCGACGAGCGCTTTGCCGCGGCGCGGCGAGTTTCCGTGTTGTCCGGGCGGCTGCGTGCCGCGCGCTTCAATCGGGCACGAAGGCTTGTAGCACTTGTCGCCCTTCAAAAATAATTTCGCACCTTCACGGCGGCACAAACGGCACACCGCTGCTCTATACCTAGCCACTTCTTTCTGCCTCCAGTCTAATAAGACGGAAAAGTTTACAGATCGCATGCGCCCGCTCGGCGATGGCGACCCTTCATCCTTTAGGTTAATTAGCCGTCAGCCATTAGCATTCAGCTTTCAGCAAAATCAAGCATTAAAAGCTGAAGGCTGAGAGCTGACGGCTGATGACTGCGTTAAACTCTGCGCCGCTTCGGCGGACGGCAACCGTTGTGCGGGATCGGCGTCGTGTCGCGAATAATCGTGACGCGGATGCCCGCGTTGTTGATCGCGCGGATGGCCGACTCTCGCCCGCCGCCCGGCCCCTTAACGCGCACTTCGCATTGCTGCATCCCGGCTTCCTTCGCCTTCTGCGCCGCCTCGTAAGCTGCCTGCTGCGCGGCGAACGGCGTGCCTTTACGCGAACCGCGGAAGCCACGCGCTCCCGAAGACGACTGCGCGACGAGGTTGCCTTCCAAGTCCGTGATCGAGATCATCGTGTTGTTGAAAGACGCCGCGATGAAGGCGATCCCGTTCGGAATGTTCTTCTTCTCTTTCTTGCGGAAAGTTTTCTTCTTCCCGCCCGCCGATGCTGTTCCTTTTGCCATAACTCAGTACTCAGTTTTCAGTTGCCAGTTTTCAGTTGCCAGTTTTCAGCCGCCAGCCTCCAGCGCATGCCGTAAGCTAAAAACTGAAAACTGAAAACTTCGATTACTTCTTGCCGGGCGCCTTCTTCTTGGCGATGGTTGCGCGGCGCGGCCCCTTGCGCGTGCGCGCGTTGGTGTGCGTGCGCTGTCCGCGGACGGGAAGCCCGCGGCGATGACGCAACCCGCGATACGCGCCGATGTCCATCAGACGCTTGATGTCCATTTGCACGCGCTTGCGCAAGTCGCCTTCGACCTCGCCCTGTCCCTCGATGATCGAGCGGATGCGGCCGAGTTGCTCCTCGTCCAGATCGCGCACGTGCGTATCGAGATTGATGCCCGCCTCTTGCAGGATGGACTTCGAGCGCGAACGCCCGATGCCGTAGATATATGTAAGGCCGACTTCGACGCGTTTGTTCACCGGAAGATCGACGCCAACTACACGAGCCATTTCTTCTCTCCAACTTTTAAAATTTGAGATATGAAATCTCAAATCTGTAATTTACTTTATTAACCCTGTCGCTGTTTGTGCTTCGGATTCGTGCAGATCACGCGCACCACGCCTTTGCGGTGGATGACCTTGCAGTTATCGCACATCTTTTTAACTGAAGCTCTTACTTTCATAACCCGTCCACCTTTTCCACCGGAATTTCCGGCCTCGAATTAAACCCGGCGGCGAGCAACCCGACCGGCACGCGGCCGCGCAATTCGCTCGCCACCCGACCCGCTTTCCGATAGATTTAAAATCACAGGTCTCGGCAAACTGCGGATATTAACACGGCATCGACCTGATGCCAAGCCGGAGACGCTCATCCGCCCGCGTCAGGCCGTTATTGCAGGGGCTGCTGCATCGGCAACTTGCAGCCTCTCAATCTCTTCCGGCACGCGCGTCAACACCTGCGGCCCCTCTTCCGTAATCGCGATGGTATGTTCGACGTGCGCGCTCGGCTGCCCGTCAACCGTCACCACAGTCCAACCGTCGGCCAGAGTCTTCGTGTGATGCGTGCCGATGTTGAGCATCGGCTCGACGGCGAAAACATAGCCGTTTTTGATCTTCGCGCCTGTTCCCGGACGCCCGTAATTCGGAATATGCGGGTCTTCGTGCATCTTTCGGCCGATGCCGTGGCCGCCGTAATCCCGCACGAGAGAGTAGCCTTCGGCTTCGGCGTATTCCTGCACCGCCCAGCCGATGTCGCCTAGATGCCTGCCGTGGCGGCACTGCTCGATAGCGCGTTCCAGACTTTCTTCCGCCACACGAATCAGCCGGAGTTTCTCATCACTGACGTTGCCGACGGGGACGGTCGTCGCCGTGTCGCCGACGAAGCCGTCCAGAGTGGCGCCCACGTCAATCGAAATGATGTCGCCATCCTCAAGCACGTAATCTGACGGGAAGCCGTGCACGACCTGTTCGTTAACCGATGCGCAGATGGAATAGGGATAGCCGTGATAGCCCTTGAACGTGGGCGTCGCGCCCGCATCCAGAATCATCCGCTCGGCCGCGCGGTCGAGGTCAAGCGTGGTGACGCCGGGGCGCGACATGCGTCGCAACTCCTCGCGCACCAGTCCTGCCAGCCGCCCTGACGCGCGCATCTTCTCCAACTCTTTTTTCGACTTACCGATAATCATAAAACAGTGACGAGTGACAGGTAACAGGTGACAGGATTAAGACAAATTCCGAGTCTTAGCTTGTTACCTGTCACTTGTCACCTGTTACCACCTTCTCAATGTCCGCGTAAATCGCTTCCGGCTCGCGCGTGCCGTCCACGCGTTGGAGGCGATGCGACGCCTCGTAGTATTGAACGAGCGGGCGCGTCTGCTCCTCGTAGGTCGCCAAACGGACGCGAATTTTTTCCGCCGTGTCGTCGGCGCGGTGCGTCAAAGGCGTTTCGGGGTGCAGGTCGCAGAAGCCTTCAACTTTCGGCTGCTTGAAGTAGACGTTATAAATCTCACCGCACACGGGACAACTGCGACGCCCCGTCGCGCGTTGTTCTAAAAGTTCAAAAGGCACATCGACGAGGACGGCCGAAATCTTGTTGCCCTGCTCGACCGCCAGATTTTCCAGCATCGCCGCCTGTGCCGTCGTGCGCGGAAAGCCGTCGAGGATATAGCCGCGCTTGCAGTCTTCGCGCCCGGTGCGCTCGTGGACGATGCGTATGACCAGATCGTCTGAGACGAGTTTGCCCGAAGCCTGCACGGCGCGCACTTCGGCGGCCAGCGTCGTTTCTGCTTTGGCAAGCTCGCGAAACATGTCGCCCGTCGAAATCTGCGGCAAGCCGAGACGCTCTTGCAGCAGACGCGCCTGCGTCCCCTTGCCCGCGCCCGGCGCACCCATTAAGACGGCGATCTTGCTCATCGATTCATTTGCCTATTAATTCATTGATTCAATGAACAAATGAATCAATGAGTCAATTCTTTTCAAGTTCTGCGCCCGCGCAGGCGGCTGCCCGATCCGAGGAAGCCTTCGTAGTTGCGCATGACGAGTTGGGCTTCGATCTGCGCGACGGTGTCCATCGCGACGCCGACGAGAATCAGCAGGCTCGTGCCGCCGAAGTAAAATTTGTAACCCATGCCGCTCGGAATCCAGCCCAGGCCCGGCGTGGTGCTGAAAAAGTCTTCCATTCGCCCGCCGACGAACGGCAGACGCCCGACGTTGAAACCGCTCAACATGACCTGCGGCACGAACGCGACGAGCGCGAGGTAGATCGCGCCGACAGTCGTCAGGCGCGTCAGGATCGTGTTCAGGAATTCCGCGGTGTTTCTGCCCGGCCGGATGCCGGGGATAAAGCCGCCGTGCTTGCGCAAATTGTCGGCCACCTCTTCCACGTTGAAGATGATCGTGATGTAGAAGAAGGTGAAGATGACGATGAGCGACAGGAAGAACAGTTCGTAATAGGGGTCGCCGCCGTGGAACGACTGGAAGAACAGGTGAACGCGGCTGCGCCATGATTCGGGCGCGGCCGGGTCGTACTGGATGAACTGCAAAATCGTCTGCGGAAAGGCCAGCATCGAAGACGCGAAGATGACCGGGATGACGCCCGCCATGTTGATCTTGAGCGGCATCACCGTCTGCTGCCCGCCGACGAGCTGACGCCCGACGTGGCGCTTGGCATAGCTGATGGGAACTTTTCGCCGCGCCTGTTCGACGAAGACGATAAAGGCGATCAGCAACACGAGCATGACGCATAGAGCCAACACGCCGATCACTTCCATCGCCACGCCGCCGCGCAGGCGCGTTGCCACCTGCGCCAGACCGCTCGGCAGCCCGATGACGATGCCTGCGAAGATGAGGAGCGAGATGCCGTTGCCGATGCCGCGCTCGGTGATCTGTTCGCCGAGCCACATCACGAAGACCGTGCCCGTGGTGAGCGTAATGATGGTGGTGAGCAGGAACCCCCAGCCGGGGTCGCCGACGCCGTTGGCTTGCAGCCAGCGCGCGACGATGGAGGTCTGGAAGCCCGCCAGTATCACGGTCAGGTAGCGCGTGTACTGGTTGATCTTCTGCCGCCCGGCCTCGCCTTCCTCCTGCAATTTCTTCAACTGCGAGAAGACCGTGGTCATCAGTTGCAGGATGATCGAGGCGGTGATGTAGGGCGTGACGCCGAGCGCGAAGACCGAGATGGTCTGGAAGTTTCCGCCGGAAAAGAGATCGAGCACGCCGAGCAGGGTGTTGCCCACATCGCCCCAGACGCGAGCGAGTTGATCTTTATTGATGCCGGGCGCGGTGACGTGCGCGCCGAGGCGGTAGATCGCAAGCAACCCGAGCGTGAAGCCGATGCGCCTGCGCAGATCGGGCACCTGAAACATGTTGCGGATGGCGGCGAAAAACTTTTCCATAAGAGTGTTTCTTTCCAGAGACTTGAACTGACGACGATCTGCCCTTAGCTTAAAACAGAACCGACGCGGCGACCAACCCCACTCGCCCTATAATGCGCCCGGCGAATTTCGATTCGCCCCTGCGCCCGTGGTTTGCGAGAGACACCCGAAATGCTTTCTCGGGAATGCTAAAGACGCAGGGCTGACGCTAAAATCTTTCAGCGCACACGCTCTCTGCGTCTTCGGGCTTTTGTCATCTGCTCGTGACGGCGGCAACCGGGCGTCTGCGATTGCGGCTGCCACTACTACTATTACTACTATTGCTGCGGCGCGGCGTCTGCGGCCGCGTGTTTATCGATCACGGTGACCGCGCCGCCCGCGCTCTCGATCTTCTCGCGCGCGCTCTTCGTGAAGCGGTGAGCGGAAACGCGCAGGGCTTTCGATATTTCGCCCGTGCCGAGCACCACCACATCGCGTTTGCCTTTAGCAATCACGCCGCGCTCGTGCATCAACTCCGGCGTCACTTCCTCGTTCGCCTCGAAGCTGCGTTCCAGCGATTCGAGGCTGACCTCGATCCACTGCTTCTTGAAAATGTTGGTGAAACCGCGCTTCGGCAGGCGACGCTGCAAGGGCATCTGGCCGCCTTCAAAACCGATCTTGGCCGAATAGCCCGAACGTGATTTCTGACCTTTATTGCCGCGCCCCGCCGTCTTGCCGAGACCCGAACCGGGACCGCGCCCGACGCGCTTCTTCTTATGCGTCGAACCGGCGGTGGCGTGTAAATTATTAAGACCGATAGCCATGATCAATTCCTCGTGAATCGTGAATCGTGAATCGCGAATAGACTAAAGCAGGTTTCTTCTATTCACGATTTACGATTCACGACTCACCATTCTTCCTACTCAACAATACGCAACAAGTGCGGCACTTTGGCGACAACGCCGCGCATGGAGGGCGTGTCCGGCCGCTCGACGATCTGGTTGATCTTCGTCAGCCCGATGCTGCGCACGATCTGTTTCTGCGTCTTCGGAAAGGCGATGAAACTCCGGTAATACTGGATGCGGAGTTTGCCGCCGCCGCCCGCCTGCTCTTGATTCTGCTCTGCCATAAATCCTCTCAAAGGGTTTCGAGTTTCAGGTTTCAAGTTTCAAGACTGAAGTTCTTACGGTCTTTAACTTGAAACCTGAAACCTGAAACTTATAATTCTTCCACCTGCTTGCCGCGCAGGCGCGCCAGTTCCATCGGGTCTTTCATGTTCAGCAGCCCGTCGAAGGTCGCGCGCACGACGTTGTGCGGGTTTGTCGAGCCGAGGATTTTGGTGCGCACGTCGTGGACGCCCACGGCCTGCATGATGGCGCGCACCGCGCCGCCGGCGATGACGCCCGTGCCTTCCGACGCCGGCTTCATCATGACGCGCCCGGCGCCATACTTGCCGATCAACTGGTGCGGCAGCGTGTTGTTGATGAGCGGCACGCGGATCAGGTTTTTCTTCGCCGATTCGATGGCCTTCTTGATTGCGAGCGGCACTTCGCGCGCCTTGCCGCTGCCGAAGCCGACGTGCCCCGACTCGTCGCCGATGACGACGAGCGCGGCGAAACTCATGTTCTTACCGCCCTTAACCACTTTGGTCACGCGGTTGATCGAGATGACCTGATCTTTGAGGTCAAGCCCCTGCGCTGAAATTCTATGTGTGGGTTGTCGCATTACTGTTCCTGTCCTGCTGCTGCTGCTTCGGCGGCCTGCGCTTCTTGCCGTGCCGCCGTCTCATTCTTATTCAACCCGGCCTCACGCGCGGCGTCGGCCAGTGCCTTCACGCGCCCGTGGTAACGATAGCCGCCGCGGTCGAAGACGACGCTCTCGATGCCGCTCGACAGAGCGCGCTCGGCAATCGCACGGCCGACGCGCACGGCGGCATCAATGTTTCCGCCCGTTGCGCCGCGCAAGTCTTTCTCGGTCGTCGAAGCGGCGGCGATGGTGCGCCCCTGCTCGTCGTCGATGATCTGCGCGTAGATGTGGTTCAGGCTGCGGTAGATCGTCAGGCGCGGTCGCACTGAGCTTCCCGACACCTTGCGACGAATGCGCTTATGCACTGCCCTGCGAACTTCTGCTCTATCTTTCTGTGCCATTGTAAACTCCAACGATGAACCATGAACGCGGAACGATGAATGGAAAAAAGGGTTTCGCCTTCATCGTTCATCGTTCCTACTTCATACTTATTTACCGGTCTTGCCGGGGCGCAGTTTCAGCACCACATCGGCGTAGCGCACGCCCTTGCCTTTGTAGGGGTCGGGTTTGCGCAGGGAATGCATCTCGGCGGCCACCTGCCCGAGTTTCTGCTTGTCGATCCCGGAGAGCGTCAGCGTCAACTGGTACTGCTGAATCGAAGTTTTCGCCGGGACGCGCTCGCCGCGAGCTTCGATGCCCTCGGGCAACGGAAACTCAATCGGGTGCGAATAGCCGAGCGAGAAGACGATCTTCTTCGCCTGCACGTCGGCCTTGTAGCCGACGCCGACCACATCCATCTGCTTCGAGAAGCCTTCGGTTACGCCGACGATGGCATTGTTAGCCAGCGCGCGCGCCAGCCCGTGCCGCGCCGCGAGGTCGTCGGAGGCGCGTATTGCCTGCAACTGGTCGCCTTCCAACTCGAAGGTGATGCCTTCCGGGACGGGCGTGGTCAGAGTTCCCTTCGGCCCTTTGACCGTCAACTCGCGCGCGCCGACAGTGACGGTCACGCCCGCGGGCACGGTGATAACTTTCTTTCCAATACGTGACATAACTCAACCTCAGTAAGCGGTGAGCAGTAAGCAGTAAGCAGTAAGCATTTGACTGCTCACTGCTCACTGCTTACTGCTTACTAATAGATTTGTGCCAGGACTTCGCCGCCGACGTTTTCGCGGCGGGCGCGCTTTCCGCTCATCAGGCCGCGCGAAGTCGAAACGATGTTGACGCCGTATCCGCCGAGCACCTTCGGGATTTCGCCCGACCCCATGTAGACGCGGCGACCGGGGCGCGACACACGCGAGAGGTGCGAGATGGACGAAGTGCCGCGCGCATCGTAGCGCAGGAAAATGCGGATCGAACGCTTGACGCCCTCGCCCTTCACGACGAAATTGTTGATGTAGCCCTCTTCTTTGAGAATGCGAGCGATCTCCAGTTTCAATTTCGACACCGGGATGTCCACGCGCGAGTGCTTCGCTGAAATGGCGTTGCGCATCCGCGCCAGCATGTCGGCAATAGGATCAGTCATTACTCTACAAAGCTCCAGTTTACGCCGTCAGGTTTCAACGCGCCCCGCTCCACTTCGAGCGGCGGGCTGACTGCTGACGGTCAATTTCTAATAATTACCAACTCGATTTGATGACGCCGGGAATCTGACCCTGTAGCGCGAGTTCGCGGAAGCAGATGCGGCACAGTTGGAACTTGCGCAGATAACCGCGCGGCCTGCCGCAACGCTTGCAACGCGTGTAAGCGCGCGAGGAAAATTTCGGTGTCCGGTTCGCCTTCGCGATAAGAGATTTCTTTGCCATGAATCTTTCCTGAGAAGCTATCAGCTATCAGCTATCAGCTATCAGCAAATTCAACCCATGTGGCTGACGGCTGACGGCTGACCGCTGACGGCTCTATTGTCTGAACGGCATGCCGAGCGCCTTGAGGAGCGCGCGCGCCTGCTCGTCGTTTTTCGCGGTGGTGACGATTGAGATGTTCATCCCGCGCGTCTTGTCCACTTTGTTGAAATCAATTTCGGGGAAGATCAACTGGTCGCGGATGCCGAGCGTGTAGTTGCCGCGCCCGTCGAACGCCTTGGGGCTGACGCCGCGAAAGTCGCGCACGCGCGGCAGGGCGACCGAGACGAAGCGGTCGAGAAACTCGTACATGCGGTCGCCGCGCAAAGTAACCATCGAGCCGATGGGCATGCCCTCGCGCAGTTTGAACGACGCGATGGACTTTTTGGCCTTCGTCGTGACGGGTTTCTGTCCCGCGATGGACGAGAGTTCGTCGGCCGCCGTGTCGATGATCTTGGAGTTGCCGATGGCCTCCCCGAGTCCCATGTTGATGACGATCTTTTCGAGTCGCGGCGTCGCCATCGGGTTCGTGATGTTGAACTCCTTGGCGAGCGCGGGCGCGATCTCTTTACGGTAACGCTCTTTCAGTCTTGCAGCCATTGTCTCTTAAACCTCTCGCGTCTGGGTCTCGCCCGCGTGACCGGCGTTTCCAGACTCAGACGATCTCTTTCTACATCCGAAATCTACTTCTCTATGACGCGCCCGCTCTTCGTCGCGATGCGCTGACGTGCGCCCTCGCTCGACTCGCCCGCGCGCACGCGCGTCGGCTTGCCCGATTCCGGGTCGATCAACTGTACGTTCGAGATATCGATCCACGATTCCTGGTCGATGATGCCGCCGCCGCGATTGTTGGCCGGGTTGGCCTTCTGGTGCTTTTTGACGATCCCGGCGCCTTCCACTTTAACTTTGCCGTTCGCCGGGGAGACTTCGAGCACACGGCCGCGCACGGGCGTGCGCGCGCCGCC